>JAXHUE010000002.1:0-102831 GCA_034189655.1 Chloroflexota bacterium
CGGGCGCGGCACCCGATGGTGGTGTCCTTGCCGATCAGCACCGGGCCGTGGAGCTCGGCCATGTCGTGAACGTCGCAGTTGCCCTCCATGAAGACGCCCCCGTCCCCCAGGTCGCCGTGGATGGGGTTGGTGACGCTGCCCCTCAGCAGGTCGTGGTGCAGCTTCAAGTACTTCTGCGGCGTGCCGATATCGATCCAGTAGGCATCCGAGCGATAGCCGTAGATCGGGTCGCCGCTCTCTATCACGTGGGGGAAGAGTCCATGCTCGAAGGAGTAGTTTGTGCCCTGGGGGATATAGCTCAGTATCTCGGGATCGATTATGTAGGTGCCGGCGTTTATCCTGTTGGTGGTTACCATGTCCCAGCGTGGTTTCTCGATGAAGCGCTGGATGGCCCCGCCCTCGTCGGTCTCCACCACGCCGTAGATAGTGGGGTCTTCTACCGGGGTCAGCGCTATGCTCACCTTTGCCTCCCGGGTGCGGTGGAAGTCGAGCATGGCGGTGAGGTCAAGGTCGGTGAAGACGTCGCCGTTGAAGACGAAGAAGGGCTCATCGAGGTGCTGCGCCACGTTTTTCACCGCCCCTGCCGTCCCCAGGGGGCACTCCTCCATCACGTAGCTAAGCCTCACCCCGAAGCGTGAGCCATCGCCGAAATAGTCCCTAATGTGGTGGGGCAGGTAGCACAGTGTGAGTATGATCTCGTCGATGGCGTGCCCTTTCAGGTACTCGATCATGTGCTCCAGGAAGGGCCTGTTCATGATGGGGACCATGGACTTTGGCGTAGTGCAGGTGAGGGGGCGGAGCCTGGTCCCCTCTCCTCCTACCAGTATGACTGCCTTCATCCTTTCACCTTCTCTCGCCAGTAGTGCAAGGTATCTTCCAGTGTCTGCTGTAGCGGTATCTGGGGCCGCCACCCGGTCTGCCTCTGGAGCCTGGAGTAGTCGCATACGCACTCTGCGACGTCCCCCGGTCGCAGGCGCGCCTGGTCTTGCTCCACGGAGAGGGTGACACTGGCCCTCTCCAGGAGGAATTCGAGGATGTATCCGAGCGATACCATGGCCCCCGATCCGATATTGTATACCTCTCCGGGCTCCCCGTGAAGCAGTATCAGGTGGTATGCCCGTACCACGTCGCGGACATCGGTGAAGTCGCGTTTCACTTCGAGGTTGCCGACGTGGACCAGTGGCGGGTGCAGGCCGGCCTCGGCCTCGGCCACCTGCCTGGCGATGGCGGGGACCACGAACTCGTCGCCCTGTCTGGGCCCTATGTGGTTGAAGGGGCGGACACGCACACAGCGCAGGCCGTGGCTCAAGAAGAACTGGTAGCCCATTAGGTCCTGGGCCACCTTGCTCACCCCGTAGGGACTTGTCGGCCGCAGCGGGTTATCCTCTGCCACCGGGAGCTCGTCGGGGTGGAGCATGCCGTACTCTTCCTTGGAGCCGACGATGAGTATCCTGGGGTCGAGGTCGGCGGTGAGGACGGACTGCAGCACGTTTAACTGGCAGCAGATGTTGTTGGTCAGGGTGTCTGCCGGGTCTGCCCACGACCCGGATACCGAGGAGAGGGCGGCGAGGTGGAATATGAGGTCGGGGGCGACCTCACTCACGGCCCGGGCCACGGCGGGTGCATCCATCAGGTCGACCTCGTGGAGGGTGACAGCAGCCTTCAGGGGATCGGCGACGGCACTGCCGGGGCGAACGGTGCCGTGGACACTCATCCCCTGTGAGAGCAGGTGCTCGGCCAGGTAACTGCCGGCAAACCCGTTTACCCCTGTGATTAGCGTATTCACCGGTGCCATACCATCCGCGTGTGATAGTGGGGGCCTCCCCCCTCTGGCATATGGGTGGGAGCGGCTCCGGGTGGAGCGGCGTCGGTCTCTGCCGTCGCCGCCGCTCGTATTTACAGGCTGGCCTCTTTCCTCAAGACGTCTGCCATGTCCGTCCTCTCCCACGGGAGGTCGACGTCGCTCCTGCCGAAGTGACCGTAGCAGGAGGTGGCCCGGTAGATGGGTCGGCGCAGGTCCATGGTCTGGATGATGGCCCCTGGCCTTAGGTCGAAGTGCCTGTTGACGAGGTCGATGATGGTGCCATCGGGCACCTTGGCGGTGCCAAAGGTCTCGATGGAGATGGAGAGGGGCCGCGCCTTCCCGATGACGTACGAGACCTGGAGCTCGATACGGTCGGCGAGCCCGGCGGCCACCACGTTCTTGGCCACGTATCTCGCCGCGTAGGCGGCGGAGCGGTCTACCTTGGTGGGGTCCTTCCCGGAGAAGGCGCCGCCACCGTGCCGGGCGATGCCGCCATAGGTGTCCACCAGTATCTTGCGCCCGGTGAGGCCGCAGTCGCCCATGGGCCCCCCGATGACGAAGCGTCCGGTGGCGTTTACGTAGTACTTGGTATCCTTGTCGAGCAGCTCCTCCGGGATCACGTGGCGTATCACGTGCTCGATGATGTCGCTCTCTATGGTGTGGCTGGGTGTCGAGGGGTTATGCTGGGCGCCGATGACCACGCTGTCGATGCGCCTGGGCACCCCCATGGAGTACTCTACCGTGACCTGGGACTTGCCGTCGGGCCTCAAGTAGGGCAGGGTGCCGTCCTTCCTCACCGTGGCGAGGCGGTAGCACAGCTTGTGGGCCAGGGATATGGTGAGCGGCATGAACTCCGGTGTCTCGTTGCAGGCGAACCCCACCATCATCCCCTGGTCGCCGGCGCCGAGGGTCTCCTTCTCGGCGTTGATATCCTGGGAGGTCCGCGCCTCAAACGACCTGTCCACCCCCATGGCGATGTCGGGGGACTGCTCCTTCAAGGACACGATGACGCCGCAGGTCTCGTGGTCGAACCCGTACTTGGCGCGGGTGTAGCCTACGTCTGCCACCACGCGACGGACGATGTCCTGGATCTCGACGTAGCAGTTGGTGGTGATCTCGCCCATCACGATGACCAGGCCGGTGGAGGCCGCCACCTCGCAGGCCACCCGTGCCATGGGGTCACAGGCGATGATGGAATCGAGGATGGCGTCCGATATCTGGTCGCAGAGCTTATCGGGGTGCCCCTCGGTGACAGACTCGGAGGCCAGCATAAGCGAGGGTGCACTCATAAAGGTTGTCGTCATTTCTCACTCCTATCAGTAATGGTCTATGTTCCCGATTCCCAGCTCTCCAGGTATCTCCTCTGCTCCGGGGAGAGGGTATCGATGGTGACCCCCATGGAGGCCAGCTTGAGCCGTCCCACCTCCCTGTCGAGCTCGCGGGGGACGGGGTATACGTCTGGCACCTCTCTGTCCGTGGACTGGGCCAGGTGCTCCGCGGAGAGGGCCTGGTTGGCGAAGCTCATGTCCATGACACTCGCCGGGTGCCCTTCCGCGGCGGCCAGGTTTATCAGCCTGCCCTCGCCCAGGAGGAATATGTGGCGGCCATCGCCCAGGGTGTACTCATCGACGAAGGGGCGGATGGTGCGCTTGTGACGCGCCATGTCCTCCAGGGCGGGGATGTCGATCTCTACGTTGAAGTGGCCGCTGTTGGCCACTATGGCACCCTCCTTCATCGCGGCGAAGTGTGCCCCTGCGATGGCGCTCATGCCGCCGGTGACGGTGATGAATATATCGCCCACCTTTGCCGCCTCGGCCATGGGCATCACGGCATAGCCGTCCATGACCGCCTCCAGTGCGCGCACGGGCTCGACCTCGGTCACGATGATGTGGGCCCCGAGGCCCCGCGCCCGCATCGAGGCCCCTTTGCCGCACCAGCCGTAGCCGCTCACCACCACCTTCTTGCCCGCCCACAGGACGTTGGTGGCGCGGGTAATGCCATCGATGGTGCTCTGCCCGGTGCCGTAGCGGTTATCGAAGAGACGCTTGGTCTCGGCATCGTTCACCGCGATGATGGGGTACCTCAGCTTGCCCTCGCGGGCCATGGCGGTGAGCCTGATGACGCCGGTGGTGGTCTCCTCGGTGCCGCCGAGGACGCCGTCGATGAGCTCAGTGCGCTCCTTGTGGATGGTAGATACCAGGTCGGCACCGTCGTCCATGGTTATCGAGGGCTTGTGGTCGAGGGCGGCGCTGATGTGCTGGTAGTAGGTCTGGTTGTCCTCTCCCTTTATGGCGTAGACCGGAATGTCGTGCTCGACGACGAGGGCGGCGGCCACGTCATCCTGGGTGGAGAGGGGGTTCGAGGCGCACAGCGCGACCTCGGCGCCGCCATCCTTCAAGGCCAGGGCCAGGTTTGCGGTCTCGGTGGTGACGTGGAGGCAGGCGCTGAGCCTGGTCCCTTCGAGGGGCCTGTCCCTGCGGAAGCGGTCGCGGATGAGCCGCAGCACCGGCATCTCCCGCGAGGCCCACTCTATGCGCAGCGCCCCGGCAGTGGACAGGGAGGGGTCTTTGATATCAAACTTCATTCAGGCAACTCTCCTTTTATTGGCAGAAATGGGTGAGCTGTATCAGCTCTTCGTATCGTGCGGCGACGTCTGGCCGGGTGAGGTGGCGCAGGCCATCGATGCTGAAGCCGGAGACGGTGAAGCTGGCCACGGCCGTGCCGTGGAAGATGGCCTGCCTCATCGTCTGGGGGGTGACCTCGCCCGCGTGCTCCAGGTAGCCGAGGAAGCCCCCGGCAAAGCTATCGCCGGCGCCGGTAGGGTCGTGGACGTCGATGACGGGGTAAGCGGGCGCGGTGAAGAAGCCGTCCTCGCTCACCATGATGGAGCCATAGCCCCCCTGCTTCACGATGACCACCTTGGGCCCCAGCTCCAGTATGCTCCTGGCGGAGGCGATCACGTTGTAGTGCTGGGCCAGGAGCCGGGCCTCGGACTCGTCCAGGGTGACGATGTCGACCAGGCCGATGGTGCGGCACAGCGACTCTCGCTTCCCCTTGATCCAGAAGTTCATGGTGTCTACCATCTTTAAACGGGCATCGCTGACCTGGCACAGGACCTCGTACTGGATGTCGGGGTCGATGTTGGCCAGGAAGACCACGTCGCTCTTCTCGTAGCCCGGCGGCAACGTGGGGTGGAACGTGGAGAACACGTTTAGCTGGGTGTCCAGGGTGTGGGTGATGTTCTCGATGTAGTCGTAGCGGCCGGCCCAGCGAAAGGTCTTGCCCGGGGCCACCTCGAGGCCCCTGGTATCGACGCCGCGCCCTTCCAGGAAGTGGATGTGCTCGGCGGGGAAGTCGGAGCCGACGACGGCGACCAGGTTCACCTGGCTGTAGAGGCTGGCGGCGGTGGAGAAGTAGGTGGCGGAGCCACCCAGGACCTCGGTGACGCTGCCGTAGGGGGTCTCGACCGAGTCCAGGGCCACCGAGCCCACCACTAGTATGCTCACCTGCTCCACCTCCTGCGGGTATGCGTTGTCTGAGGGCCGTGGGCCCTATGGTTCACACGGTGCATGGCGCTCTGTGCCTTTCCCGACTGGTATGGTGTCTATCCACTCTCGTACCCTGTCTGCGCAGTGCCCCCGGTTCTCCCGGGTCACCGGGAGCACCTCTACCTGGGGGCGACGCTTTATCTCGTCGGCCCACGGGTGGGGGGCGAGCATGATGGCCCCCAGCACCCTCTTATCACTGTCTATGGCCGCGGCCGCCGCCTCCCGGAAGCGGGTGGAGAAGAGCTCCATCCGCCCTATCTCGTCGATGACGACCAGCTCCCGCTCGCGGCAGGCCTCTTCTATGGCGGCGACGCCTACCCTGTCCAGGGCCTCGACGTCGACGCCGTACCTGCCGACACGGTGGCGACTCCTGATATCGACGTGGGCGAGCACCGCGCTCTCGCCATCGAGGGTCACCAGCCTAAAACCCTGCCTGGCACCGCCCTGCCTGATCTCCTCGGTGTAGAAGCCCCCCGCTCTCCCCGGCACCCGCTCCACCGCCCGCTTTACGATGGTGGTCTTGCCCACCCCGGGGCCTCCAGTTAAGAGGCAGGCCCTCATTTGTGTCCTCGCCGAAAGGCTATGCCCTTCCCCCTCGATGTCCTGCGCTCCGGGCTTCGGGCTCGCCGGTGCCCCTTTGAGGCCCACTATAGCGCCGTGCCCCGGGCTCTGCCAGCGGGTACAGCACCCAGTGAGGCGTGGGTACACCCACGAATCGCATATAGACAATTATACACCTTTACCATAGGCCTGTACAAATCTGGCGATGGAGCGGTCGAAACTCCTCTCGATGTGGGGCGGGAAGAGGCAGCCGGGAATCTCGCCGTGCCTCCGGTGGTACTGGATGCACTCGCAGCACTTGCCCTTCCGCGAGCACGGCTCGTAGGTGCAGGTGCATGTCTCTCTGTTGCTGTCGATGGAGCACTCCATGGGCGTCACTCTCTCCTGTAGCGCTTTCTGAAGGCGGCCGATACCGTTGCCAGGAGCTCCAGCGCCCACTCCGCTGCCTCCTCGGAGAGCGGAGACAGGCCGCAGGAGGGGGTGAGCAGGCAACGCTCCGCCAGCACACGGAAGGCGATGCCCTTCCTGTCGAGCACCCCCATCCACTCCTCCAGGCGGTCGATGATGCTGCTGGCGGTCTCTTTTGCCAGGGCCTCCTCCTCGTTGGGGACGATGCCCCAGGCGATGATGCCCCCGCGGTGCAGGAACGCCTTCACCTCCTCCGGGTAGAGGGTGATGGTGTGGCTGTAGCCGTAGGCATCGAAGCTCAAGATATCGAGCGATGTCTGCAACAGCACCGACCAGTCGGTGTTGGCGCAGCAGTGTATGCCTTTGAGGCCGTGGATGCCGAGGAATGCCTCGTCGATCAAGCTCACCACCTGCGCCGGCTGCAGCGAGACATAGGCAGAGCCCAGTGAGGCCATGTAGGGCTCGTCTAAGAAGACGATGGTGTCATCTGCTATGGCCCCAAGCCTCCTCTCCTGCCAGGCGGCCTTCATCTGGAGGAACTTGGCCAGGGCATCGGCGAGGGTATCGTCGTAGAGCACCGGGCGGCGCTCCTGGTCGGTGACCGCCAGCCCCCAGCTCACCGGGCCGGTCACCTGCCCCTTGACGGCGCGGGGAGACCCCAGCCCGGTCTCCAGGAAGGTGTAGAGGCCGGCGGCGTACTCGGGGCACACCGCGTACCTCTCGCTCTCGCCGTCGATGTAGGAGGTATAGAGCTGCTCCAGCGCCGCGCTCAAGTCCGCGGTGCGGTCGATGTAGATGCGCTCCTCCTCGAGCACGACGCCGGGGAACCCCTCGCTGTACTGGACGTACATGTTCTCCAGGAACGACCGTGCCGGGAGCTGGGGCCAGGTGGGGATATCGGGCAGGTACTTGGCCACCAGGCGGCAGGCCTTCTGGGGGTCGGTATGGGGCATGCTGCCTACCATGGTGGGCAGGCCACTATAATCAAACGTGGTGTGGGACAAAGGGCCCTCCTAGTCTATGTCTATGTACTTGCCTACCAGGAGCCCGAGGTCTCGCCTCGCCCGCTGGGGGATCAGGCCCTGGTCGGTGATGATGGCGTTCTCCAGGGCATGTGCGCACGGGCACTCTCGCCTCTGGGGAATGCCGGCCGCTGCCGCCTTGATGATGTCCTTGGCGGTGCTTACGTTGCGCTGCAAGTTGGCGATGACCATGTCTATGGTCACCGACTCCTCGGTCTCGTGCCAGCAGTCGTAGTCGCAGACACAGGCAACGGTGGCGTAGCACATCTCGGCCTCCCGTGCCAGCTTGGCCTCGGGCAGTGCCGTCATCCCGATGATGTGTGCCCCCCAGGAGCGGTACAGGTTCGACTCGGCCTTTGTGGAGAACTGCGGGCCCTCGATTACCACGTAGGTCCCGCCCCGGTGCACCTGGGCACCGGCGGCCCGCGCCTCTCTGTAGAGGATATCGCTCAGCGTGGGGCAGAAGGGGTCGGCGAAGGTGACGTGCACCACTATCCCGTCACCGAAGAAGGTGTTCACCCTCCCCTTGGTGCGGTCTATTATCTGGTCGGGGATGACGATGTCCACGGGGTGAATGTCCTCTTTAAGGCTGCCCACGGCGCTCACCGATATGAGCCACTCCACCCCCAGCGACTTCATGGCGTAGATGTTGGCCCGCACCGGGAGCTCGGAGGGGCTTATGCGGTGGCCCCTTCCGTGCCGCGGGAGGAAGGCGATGCGTGCCCCCTCCAGGCTGCCGATGGTGATGGCGTCGCTGGGCGCGCCGAACGGTGTCTCTATGTGTACCTCTTCCACGTCGGTCATGCCCTCTATGGCGTAGAGTCCGCTCCCCCCGATGACCCCTATCGTGGCCTCGCTCATGGTGTGCTCCTCGTCTCGCTCATTTGGCCGGGGCGCCCTGCACCCCGGGGTGCCGGGCTTACCTTCGCCTCTTGTGCACTGCCTCGATGGCGTTCCTGAGCCCCCTCTCGTAGGGCCGCAGCGTGATGCCCGTCTCCGTGATTATAGCAGATATGTAGCTGCTGGGGGTGACATCGAAGGCCGGGTTGGCGGCGCGTGTCCCCTCCGGCGCGATGACTACCCCGTGGCAGTGGGTGACCTCGGACGGGTCCCTCTCCTCGATGGGGATGTCGTCGCCCGATGCCGTGGAGAGGTCGATGGTGCTGGTGGGGGCGGCGACGAAGAAGGGTACCTCGCTGGCGGCACACAGCACGGCGATGTTGTAGGTGCCTATCTTGTTGGCGACATCGCCGTTGGCCGCGATGCGGTCGGCGCCGACGATGGCACAGTCGATGCGGCGCCGCGCCAGGAAGTGCCCGGTCATGGTGTCGGCGATCAGGGTGTGGGGGACCCCGTACCTGTCCAGCTCCCAGGCAGTGAGCCGGGCCCCCTGCAGCAGCGGCCGGGTCTCGGCCACGAACACGTGTACCCTCTTGCCCTGCTCGTGCGCCTTTCTGATGACGCCCAGCGCGGTGCCGTAGCCGGCGGTGGCCAGGGCGCCGGTGTTGCAGTGGGTGAGGACGGTGAACCCGTCCTCGATGAGCTCGGAGCCGTGCTCGCTTAAGCTGGCCGTGGCCTCGTCGTTCTCCTGGTCTATGCGCTGCGCCTCGGCGAGGAGGGCCGCCTTGATGCCGCCCACGTCATCGCTGGCCCAGGCGGCGCGCATCATCCTCTCCAGTGCCCAGGGCAGGTTCACTGCCGTGGGACGGGTGGCGACCAGGGCCTGGGATACGGCCTCCAGCCGTGCCATGAACTCGCCCCTGTCCTGGACGGCGATGCCCTGGGCGCCCAGGGCCAGCCCGTAGGCGGCGGCGATGCCGATGGCGGGGGCGCCGCGCACCTTCATCTCCCGTATGGCTGCCGCCACCTGGCTATAGTCGGCGAGCTCCTCGTAGACCTCCTCGTGGGGGAGCCTGGTCTGGTCGATGAGCCGCACCTTTCCTGAGACCCACTCTGCTACCTTTACGTCTATCCCTGTTACCTCCGCTGGAAATTGAGAAAGCCTTCCGTCCTGCCTTCCGTGCACGTTCGTGATGGCCCCTCTGGTGCCGCCCGCCACCCACTCAATCGATGAGCTGGAAGGCCAGGACGTCCACCAGCCCGCGGTCGGTGAGACGCAGCTCCGGTATCACCGGCAGGGCGACGAAGGACAGCGTGGCGAAGGGGTCGGCGAGGGCGCAGCCCAGCTCCCCGGCCATCCTCTTCAGCCTCTCGAACTTCTCGACCACGGTGGCCAGCGGCTCGTCGGAGAGCAGGCCGGCGATGGGGAGGGCCAGCGACCCCACTACCTGGCCGCCGGCGGCGACCGCCAGGCCCCCGTGGAGCCTCACCACCTCGCTGATGGCGGCGTAGAGGTCTTCGTCGCTCGTGCCCACGGCGCAGATGTTGTGGGAGTCGTGGGCGATGGACGAGGCCAGGGCCCCCCGCTTCAGGCCGAACCCCTTCACCAGCCCCAGCCCGATGTTGCCGCTGGCCCGGTGACGCTCGACGACGGCGAGCTTCAAGATATCCCGCTCCACGTCGGGCACCACCAGCTTGTTGCTCACCTTGACCCTCTCTTCGCCCTTCCTGGTCACTATCTGGTCGGGGACTATCTCGATGACGGGGAGTATCCCTTTACGCGCCGGCATCTGTAGGCCCTCTATGGTGAACGGCTTCACGTTCACGGTGCTGGTCATCCCCTGGTTGCCCATGACGATGGGCAGGAAGAGGAGCTCGCTCCCCTTGGCCACCATCCGCCCCTGGTAGAACACCATCTCGGCACGGAAGCTGGACAGGTCGTCTATCACCGTCATGTTGGCCACGTATCCCGGCGCTATCGCCCCCACGCCGTGGAGGCTGAAGCGCTCGGCGCTGTTGATGGTGGCGAGCTGGATGGCGCGCACCGGGTCCAGCCCCAGCGCGATGGCCTTTCTCACCACGGCGTCGATATCGCCATCCCGCAGGAGGTCGGCGCAGCTTCGGTCGTCGACGACGAAGAGGCACCTCTTGTAGGTCTTGTCGGTGACCAGGGGGAGCAGCGCCTCCAGGTTCTTCTCCGAGGAGCCCTCTCGTATCATGATGTACATGCCGCGGGCCAGCTTCTCCTGGGCCTCTTCGAGCACGGTGCACTCGTGGTCGGAGCCGATATCGCAGGCGATGTAGGCGTTGAGCCCGTTCCCCCCCAGCCCCGGGGCGTGGCCATCGATGACCCGGCCCCGGGCCGATGCCAGCTTGGCCATGACGTCGTCGGCGGCGGCGAGGACGCCGGGGACGTTCATCACCTCGCCCAGGCCGATGGTCTCCTCCCACGACAGCGCCTCCGCCACCTCGGCGGGGCCTATCTCGGCCCCTGCCGTCTCCAGGTGGGTCGCCGGCACGCAGGGGGGTACCATGAAGTACACGTCGAATGGCAGGGCCCGGGCGCAGTCGAGCATGTACCTGGCCCCTTTGAGGCCGCGCACGTTTGATATCTCGTGAAAGTCGGTGACCACCGCCGATACCCCCCGCGGCACCACGGCCTGCGCGTAGCGGGCGACGTGGAGCATGGAGCTCTCCAGGTGGATGTGACCGTTGATAAGGCCGGGGGACAGGTACCTGCCCCCCAGGTCGATGAGCTCGTGCGCCGAGCGGTAGTCGCCGACGCCGGCGATCCTGTCTTTGAAGACGGCGACGTTGCCTTCCTCCACCTCGCCGTTTAGGGTATTCACGATGCGGGCGTTGGCCAGGACCAGGTCTGCCGGCGCCTCGCCCTTGGCCACCGCGATGAGCTCTTTACTAGTCGCCCCACTCATGGCTCCTCCAGCACACAGATATCGGGGAGCTGGCGTAGCTGCTGGTCGCAGTCCAGGCCGTACCCCACCACGAACACGTCGGGTATGGTGAACCCCAGGTAGTCTATGGAGACCGGGACCTTGCGCCGCGCGGGCTTATCGAGCAGGGTGCACAGCGCCAGTGAGGAAGGCCCCTGCGTGCGCAGGTAGCCGAGGAAAAAGTCGGTGGTGGTGCCGGTATCCACGATGTCCTCGACGACGAGGACGTCCTTCCCCGCTACGCCGGAGATGAGGCCGTGCGTCACCGTGACCTGGCCCGAGCTCTCCGTGCCCCGTCCGTAGCTGGAGAGGGCGACGAAGTCTATCTCCACCGGCACGTCGAGGAGCCGCACCAGGTCGGCCACGAAGACAAAGCACCCTTTCAAGACGCCGACGACGAAGATGTCCCTGCCCTGGTAGTCCCTGTTGATCTCTGCGGCGAGCCGGGCCACCTGGCGGCCGATCTCCTCTCTCGGTATGAGGACTTTGGCCTTGGCGGTCAATGAGCGTTCTCCTCTGTGGCGGGACGGGCCAATGAGCTAAAGCTCTATATCCTTCAGGTCATCGGCCACGATGAGCGTGGCTTCGGTCAACTCCTGCACCTCCTCTGCCGTCCACCCTGGGGCTACCTCCTTTAAGAGCAGCCCGTCGGCGGTCACCTCGATCACGGCGAGGTCGGTCACGATGAGGTCGACGCACTCCTTGCCGGTCAATGGATAGGTGCACTCCTTGAGTATCCGGGGCTTGCCGTCCTTGGTGGTGTGCTCCATGGCGATTATCACCTGCTTCGCCCCCACCGCCAGGTCCATGCTGCCGCCGATGCCCACGCTGGCATCGCCGGGGCGCCGGTAGTTGGCCAGGTCGCCCTTCTCGGATACCTGGTACGCCCCCATGACGGTGATGTCCAGCTTCCTCCCCCTTATCATGTCGAAGGAGATGTCCATGTCGAAGAAGGACATCCCCGCCTTGGGGGTGAAGAACCTCATCCCGGCATCGACAAAGCGGATATCTACCTGATCGACCTCGTCCTCCAGGAGTATAGGCCCGTAGCCGAGGACGCCGTTCTCTGCCTCGAAGAGGATGGTGCGGCCTTCGGGTATGAACAGTGCGCACAGGTTGGGTACGCCCACGCCCAGGTTGACACAGTACCCGTCCTGGAACTCCTTGGCCGCCCTCATGGCGATGGTCTCTTCGGAAAGCCGCTCTTTCATTGTTCGCCCTCCTGCTTGCCAGTGGAGAGGAACAGCGACCTCATCCACTGGATGGACAGTATCTCCTGGATCTTGCCCTGGACGTAGGTGTGGCTCCCGTAGCTGCCATCGGGGATCTTGACGATGCGGTCGACGAAGGCCGCCGGGGTGACGATGGTCTCAGGGTCGAGCTCACCAGGCTCCACGATCTCGTCGACCTCGGCGATGGTGACCTCTGCCGCCATGGCGATGACCGGGTTGCACCCGCGGCCCACTCCCAGGTAGACCAGGTTGCCGTAGCGGTCGGCCTTGTGTGCCCGCACGAACCCGTAGTCGGGCTTGAGCGGCATCTCCAGGAGGTACTCCTTGCCGTCTATCACCCGCTTCTCCTTGCCCTCCTCGATCACGGTGCCGATGCCCACCGGGCTGTAGAAGCCACCGAGGCCACCGGCGGCGGCACGCAGCCGGGCCATGAGCAGGCCGTGACTTATGGGCACCAGCTCTATCTTGCCCTCGTGCTCGGCACCGGCGACGGGTATGCCCATGCTGGCGGCACGCGCCGCGCTCACGAAGTAGGGGGTGATGAGTCTCTTTATCTGCGCGGTGAGTATGCCCGGGTTGGTGAAGGCCTCTTCAGGGAGGGGCAGGTTTATCCAGTTCTCGATTATGACGGTGAGGTCCTTGGCCCCCTGGTCCCTCAAGGCGCGCACCAGGTTCTGGGGGAAGCCGGGGAAGCCCCAGAAGTACATGGCGACGCTGGCTCTGTCGGGGATATCGGCTACAGCGGCGTCGAAGTCGGCGTATATCTTGTCCTTCAAAGCAGCTCTCCTCCTATTTGTCGTAGCGCCTGTTCCAGGCTCATCGTCTCGTAGCAGGGGCAGGCCTCGTCGTAGCTCGTCGCGGGGAAGACGCAGTGGTCCAGGTGCATGCCGGGGAACCATCCCTCCCTCTCGTTCTCCTCCAGGTCGCACCAGTGCTCCCGGTAGTCACAGCTAGGGTCATAGTCGCCCATGACGTGGTGTGTGCAGGTATTGCAGCGGCCGGGGCGAACGACGATGATATCCATGTCTTCCTGCATATGCCTCTCCACAGAGCTGAGTGTCATCCTATTATAGTGGCGAGGGTATGCTTTGTCTAGACCGAGTCCCCCCTGGGGTTCACCACGACGTGGGGCGTGCCGGTCTGGGGGTGCCGCGTTACCCCGACGGAGGTGGCGAAGACCTCCGCTATGGTGTGTGCGGTGAGGACCTGGTGCGGGGGGCCGTCGGCGACGATGGCCCCCTCTTTGAGCAGGAGCAGCCTGTGGAAGTAGAGGGCGGCCAGGTTCAGGTCGTGCATCGCTGCGATCACGGTGATGCCGTGGTCGCGGTTTAGGAGCTTGACTGCCTCCAGTATCTCCACCTGGTGGTTGATGTCCAGGTGGGCGGTGGGCTCGTCGAGGAGGAGCACCCGCGGCTCCTGGGCCAGGGCCATGGCCAGCACCACCTTCTGGCGCTCCCCGCCGCTCAGCTCGTTGAAGAAGCGCCCCTGCATGCCATCGATGCCGATGAGCTCCATGGCCCGCTCGATGGCCTGGCAGTCTGCCTCGTCCTCGTTGGAGAAGGCCTTTAAGAACGGTGTCCTCCCCAGGAGCACCACCTCCCTGGAGCTGAAGGCGAAGGGCATGTGGAAGTGCTGCGGCACCACGGCCACCCGGCGCGCGATGTCGCGGCGCTTGAGTTGCCCCAGCGGGGAGCCGTCCAGGCGCACCTCTCCCGCCTCCGGCGCGAGCACCCCGCACATCACCTTGAGCAGCGTGGTCTTGCCGGAGCCGTTGGGCCCCAGGAGCGCCACCATCTCGCCCGCGGCGATGGTGAGGCCCACCTGGCGCAGCACCGGGCCCTGGCCGTAGGAGAAGGACACTTGAGAGAGCTCAAAGCCGGCCATTAGAAGGCGTACTCCCTTCCGGTGCGCCGCAGGAGGTAGATGAAGAACGGTGCGCCGATGAGCGCGGTGATGATGCCCACCGGCATCTCTTCGGGGGCGATGACGACGCGGGCGAGGAGGTCGGCCAGGACCAGGAAGCCTGCCCCGACGAGTGCGGAGGCGGGCAGGAGGAGGCGGTGGTCTGGCCCCAGCACCATCCTCACTGCGTGGGGCACCATGAGCCCCACGAAACCGATGAGGCCGCTCATGGAGACGGCGGCGCCGGTGAGCAGGGAGCCTACGCCCAGGATGAGGAGCTTGTCCCGCTCCACCTCGATGCCCAGGTAGGCGGCACCCTCCTCTCCCAGCGAGAAGGCGTTTAGGCGAAAGGCGAAGAAGCGGGCCGCCACTATGCCTGCGATGATGAGGGGGACCAGCACCGCCAACTGGCTCCAGTCGCTCACCGCTATCCCGCCCATGAGGAAGGAGAACACGGAGTGCAGCCTGAGCTGGAGCCTGTCGCTCAAGGTGATGAGCAGGCTCATCGCCGCCGCCAGCATGGCGCTCACTGCGAAGCCGGCGAGCAGCATGCTCACGATGGGTGTCTTGCCGCCGACGCGGGCGACGTTGTATACCAGGAGCACGGCACCCATCGCCCCGAGAAAGGCGGCAACGGGCACCAGCCCGAACCCGGCGAAGGCCAGGCTGACGGGCAGCATCATGGCCAGGGTGGCCCCGAAGGCGGCCCCGGCGGAGGTGCCGATGATGTAGGGGTCGGCCATGGGGTTCCTCAACAGCCCCTGGAAGAGCACCCCGGCCGCGGCCAGGGCCGCCCCCACGAAGGCCGCCGCCGTCACCCGGGGCAGCCTGATGTGGAACAGGATGGTCTCGGCGCTGTCTGGCCAGGTGACGGTGAAGTGGGCCACTCCCACCTGGTTCAAGGTCATCTTCACGATGTCGAGCGGGGACAGGGGCACCGCCCCGAACGCCGCGGCGAAGACCAGGCAGACCAGGAGGCAGGCGAACAGCAGCGAGAGCACCAGGACCGAGCGACGGCCGCTGTGTGTCCTGGTGTGCCCCCTCCCGTTCGATGCCGTGTCCTGCACCAGTGCCTGCTTTGCTCCCATATTCAGTCCTCGTGTGCCGGTGCCTTCAAGACCAGGGGCAGCCCTGCCACCATGAGGTATACCCTGTCGGCGCGCTGGGCAACGAGCTGGTTGGCCCGGCCCAGGAGGTCGCGATAGGCCCTGCCCATGGGGTAGGGGGGCACCAGCCCCATCCCCACCTCGTTGGAGACGACGATGAGGGTGACCCCTGTGCGCTGCGCCGTGTCCAGGAGCCGCCCCACCTCCGTGGCGACGGCGGCCGCTGCGGCGTCGATGTCCCCGTCGTCGATGTCGCCCACCATGTTGTACACCATGAGTGTGAGGCAGTCCAGGAGCACCACCTCGGCATCGCCGATGTGCTGTGACAGGGCATCGGCCGCCCCGGTGGGCGCCTCGATGGTGCGCCAGCCCGCGGGGCGGTCACGGCGGTGCTGTGCGATGCGGCGGCTCATCTCCTCGTCGCCGGCCACCAGGGTGGCGACGAAGAGCACCCGCTCCCCGCGCCCGGCGGCCAGCCCCTGGGCAAAGAGGCTCTTGCCGCTGCGGGCGCCTCCCAGGACAAGTATCTGCTCACCAGTCATCTGCATGCCCCTACAGGTAGCCCCCGGCGATCACGGGGACCAGGATAAGCACCGATATCTCTGATAGCTCGTTCACCGCGCCGTAGGTATCGCCGGTGAGGCCGCCGAACCTGCCCTTAAAGAAGGCGCACAGGGCCATGACGATGAGGAGCGCCGCGGCCACGAGCACTGCGCCCCGGGGCCACAAAAGGCCCATGGCGGCCACCAGGGCGATGAGGGTGGCCAGTGCCGCCCGCCACCAGGTGGCCCCCTCCTTGAAGGCCCGCCCCATCCCGCTCTCCCTGGCGTAGGGGTACGCAGAGATGGCCCACACCATGGCCCAGCGGCCGAGCGCGGGCATCAGGATGATGGCCGCCATCCTCACGCCCCCGGGCAGGACGAGGAGGGCGACGTACTTTATGAGTATCCCCAGGACTGCCCCGACGACGCCGAAGCCACCGGCGTGGCTGTCGCGCATGATATCCAGCCTCTCCTGCCGAGACCTGCCCGCGGCCATGGCGTCGCAGGTGTCTACCAGCCCGTCCAGGTGGTGGGCGCCGGTGATGACGACCAGTGCCAGGACCACCAGCGCGCTCCCCAGCGCCGGGGGCAGGAACAGGGCGAAGAGAAGGTCGAGCCCGTACAGGAGGCCGCCGATGAGCAGCCCGACGACGGGGAAAAAGACAAGGGAGCGGCCGAGCTCCTCGGTGCCCATCTCCCGGCGGGCGAAGAGGGGCACTATGGTGAGGAACCGTATGGCGGCGACCAGGCCCACCTGTCTGCTCAACGCCCGTCCTCTTCCCCGGCGGTGGATACGCCGGCCTCGGCGAAGGTGGCCATCTCTGCCAGCAGCCTGGTCGCTGCCTCGACGATGGAGATGGCGATGGCGGCGCCGCTGCCCTCGCCCAGGCGCATGTCCAGGCTCACCACCGGCTTGAGCCCCAGGTGCTTGAGCACCGCCAGGTGGCCGGGCTCGGCCGAGAGGTGCGCCGCGATGAGGTGCTCGCCGAGCTGCGGTGCCATCTGCACCGCTACCAGGGCCGCCGCCCCGGAGATGAAGCCGTCGATGACCACGGGTATGCGCCGGGCGGCGGCCCCGAGCATCACCCCGGCCAGGGCGCCGATCTCCAGGCCCCCCACCTTGGCCAGCACGTCGAGGCCGTCGGCGGGGTCGGGACGGTTCACCGAGAGCGCCCTCTCGATGACGGCCACCTTGTGGCAGAGCTGGGCGTCGTCGATGCCGGTGCCGCGCCCGGTGACCACGGTCACCTGCTCGCCGGTGATGGCCGCGGCGATGGCGCTGGCGGCGGTGGTGTTGCCGATGCCCATGTCGCCGGTGCCGACGATGTCGAGCCCCTTAGCCGCCTCGCGCTCCACGATCTCTATGCCGGCCTCCACGGCAGATATCGCCTGGGCCCGGCTCATGGCCGGGCCGCGCGCCATGTTGGCTGTCCCCGGGGCCACCCTCATCGAGACCAGGTCAGGGTGCAGGGGTACATCGGTGGCCACCCCCACATCGACCACCACCACGCGGGCGCCGATGTGCCGGGCCAGGGCGTTTATGGCGGCGCCACCCCCGATGAAGTTGTGCACCATCTGGGCGGTGACCTCCTGAGGGTACAGGCTCACCCCCTCGGCGCAGACGCCGTGGTCGGCGGCCGCGACCACTATCGCCTTGCGCCCGGTACTGGGCACGGCCTGGCCGCTGACACCGGCCACCTGGATGGAGAGCTCCTCTAAGCGCCCCAGGCTCCCTCTGGGCTTGGTGAGCCTGTCCTGGCGCTCGCGGGCCGCGCTCATCGCTCCCCGGTCCAGGGGGCCGATCTCGGAGAGTACCCTGTCTATGGATGACATCGCCTGCTCCTTACGGGAAGAGTTCAGGGTGTATGATGCGGGCCATCTCCTCCAGGCCGTCGACGATGCGCGGGCCGGGGCGCGAGGTGAGGTCGGGGTCGATGGCGTAGACCGCCCCGCCCTCGACCGCGCTCAAGACCTGCCAGGCGCCGGGGCGAGCGGCCACGTCGTCAGGCTGTATCCAGGGGTAGTCCCCCAGGATGACCATGTCGGGGTCGGCGTCCACGATCTCCTCCAGGCTGATCTGGAGGTAGGCCTGGGAGACGGCGACGATGTTCTCGCCGCCGGCGAGGGTGATCATGGTATCGATGAAGGAGCCCGGGCCCACGGTCCACGGCTTGTTCTCCGCCTCCCCGCTGGCATCGATCTCGTAGAAGACGGTGGGCCTCTCGCTCACGGCGGCGGTCCTCACGGCGACGACGGCGATGCGCACCTTGAGCTCGTTGATGAGCTCGTCGGCCTCCCTCTCGGTGCCCGTGACCTGGCCCACGAGCATGATGTCTGACAGGACGCCGGCGATGTCCTGGGGCTGGAGCACCACCAGCGTAATCCCTATGGCCTCAAGCTGGGCCCCCACCGGGTCGTGGCCATCGGTGAAGACCACGTCTGGCTCCTGGGCGACGATGGCCTCGAGGCTGGTGGTGAAGTAGCCCCCCACCGAGGGCTTGTCCTGCGCCTCCGCGGGGTAGTCGCAGTGCTCGGTCACCCCCACCACGCGGTCTCCAAGCCCAAGGGCGAACAGGGTCTCGGTGATGCTGGGGGCCAGGGATACTATGCGCTGCGGCACCTCGTCGATGGTCACCGGGCGTCCCAGGTCGTCGACGAGGGCCTCTCCCTGGGCCTGCGCCTCCGGGGCCTCCAGGATCGCCGCCAGCGTCTCCAGGACGGTCGCCGAGGCCACTGCCCCGGGAGGGCCGGTACCGCCGCTCTCCGGCGGGATGCAGGAGCACATCGGGACGGCGAGCAGTATGAGCGCGAACACTATCTGGGAAATCCTCTTCACAGGCATCTCCTCTCACTGTGTGGTAAAAAAATCCCCTCGCTCTGCAGGACGAGGGGACGCTCAGGCTACCTGACCACGCTTCCCACCCCCTTTACTCCGCGGAGGTTGAAAGGAAGACCTGAGGCGGGCGTTCTGACTTCCTCCTACAGGACGGGGCCCTGGTCGACAGGGCCTGCCTGTGGAGGTTCACAGTAGGCGGGACTGTGCCGGAATCTCACCGGTCTTGCATCCCCTTTTAAGCCCTCGCTCGCGCTTGGGCACCTCGGGTCCTATTCTGTTTGCACCACTCACTATACCATGCCCACTAACCACGGTCAATAAGCCCTGCTTCCTTGACATCGCTCCATGATAGCTGGTATCCTCGTGTGGGGCATTTCCTGGCGAGGAGTCTGTCATGCCGTATGAGACCATCAGCCTTGAGAAGAGGGGGGCCATAGCCTACCTCACCCTGCGCCGTCCCCAGGCGGGGAATGCCCTAAACGCCCCGATGGCCACCGAGCTCGTCCACGCGTGCCAGGCCTTAAACCAGGACGAAGGGCTGCACGCAGTCGTGCTGAACGCCGCCGGAGACAGCTTCTGCACCGGGGGCGAGCCCCAGGGGCTGGAGGCGGCGGGCGAGGCCACAAGGGCCATCGCCGGCATAGAGCGGGCCACCATCGCTGCCATAGGCGGTGATTGCCTCGCCGAGGGGCTGGAGCTGGCACTGGCCTGCGATATCAGGGTGGCATCTCGGGGCGCCCGGCTCGGCCTCCCCCAGGTGAGCCTCGGGCTCGTCCCTGGAGGCGGGGGCACGCAGCGGCTGCCTCGCCTGGTGGGCCGGGGCAAGGCCATGGAGATGCTCCTCGGCGCCGAGCCCATTGACGCCGATGAGGCCCTCCGCGTCGGCCTGGTGAGCAGGGTGGTTCCCCCCGAGGAGCTCGCGGCGCAGGTGGACGAGATAGCGGGCCAGATAGCCTCCAGGGGCCCCATCGCCGTGCGCTTCACCAAGGAGGCAGTGAACAAGGGGCTGGACCTCACGCTGGGGCAGGGGATGAGGCTGGAGGGCGACCTCTACTTCCTCATTCAGACCACTGAGGACCGCATGGAGGGGATACGGGCGTTCATGGAGAAGCGCCCGCCACAGTTCAAGGGGGAGTGAGCGATTAAGCTTAAGCTCGACCTGCACACCCATCCCTACGAGGCCACGTGCTACCGGGCGCCCACCGAGGAGATCGTGGGCAAGATGGTGGCCCAGATAAAGGCCCGGGGCATAGACGGCATAGGCGTCACCGAGCACTGGGACCGGGAGTACGGGTTCCAGGTGAAGGAGATAGTGGAGCGCTGCTTCGCAAGCGAGGTGCTCATCATACCTGGCCGGGAGATAGACATCGCAGAGCGACAGGAGGTGGAGCTCTACCTGCCCGACGGCTCCATCTTCCGCTTCCTGGCACACCCCGGCTTCCCGGCAGGCTCCTATGTGGTCGAGAACGTACAGGGCATCGAGATCGATAACTACCTCCACGACTGGCACATCGATAAGCCGCGGGTCACCGCGCTTGCCGAGGAGCACGGCCTCCTCCTCTTGAGGAGCAGCGATGCCCACTCCATAGAGCGCATAGGCTGCTACTACACCGAGGTCTCCCTCGAAGAGCTCTCGGCCCGCGCCACATCGGCGGTGTGAGCGGTGCCCGTCGAGGGATGCCTGTCGAGTGTGGGGGACTCTCTCCCAATTTTTCGCCGCCGGCGGGCTTGAAGAACGGGGGGCCGTGTTGCACGGCCCCCGATGTTTTATTGGCCCGGTATGTGTTACAATATACCATCATGGACGCCTTTGAGACCATAATCTATGAGAAGAGAGGGGCGCTGGCCACCATCACCCTGAACCGCCCCCAGGTGCTCAACCGCTACAACGTGCAGATGCGCGACGACATGTACCAGGTGCTCTCGGCGGTCCACGATGACCCCGATGTCAGGGTGGTCATCCTGAAGGGGGCCGGGGAGCGCGCCTTCTGCGTGGGCGCCGACTTGAGCGAGTTCGGCACCGCCCCCTCGCCCATAATCGCCCGCCAGGTGCGCTGGGAGCGCGACGTGTGGGGCCTGTTCCAAAGCCTGCCCCAGGTGCTCATCGCTGCCCTCCACGGGTACGTCCTGGGCTCAGGGGTGGAGATGGCCTGCTGCTGCGATATCAGGCTCACCTCTCCAGACGCCATCTTCGGCCTGCCCGAGGTCGCCCTGGGCATGATCCCGGCGGCGGGCGGCACTCAGACTCTCCCCCGTGTGGTGGGGAGGGGCAATGCCCTGTGGATGCTCCTCACCACCGAGCGCATCGATGCCCAGGAGGCCTTTCGCATTGGGCTGGTGACACGCGTGGTCCCCAGGGAGGAGCTCTACCCCGCCGCAGAGGCGCTCGCCGAGAGGCTGCTCTCCTACGACGAGAGGGCACTCAAGTACACCAAGGAGGCAGCGGCCAGGGGGATGGACCTCGCCATGGACGAGGGCCTCGCCCTGGAGCGGAGGCTGGCCTCCCTGGTGAGGGGGCGCGGCGGCGCCGCTGGGCGGTGACCGCACATCCTGTAGTGTAGCAAGGGAGTCTTGTTGGCATGGGGAGAACCCTGGAAGAGAGTATAGAGGAGACGGTAGAGCTTATCCGCAGCGGCGAGAGGATAGTGGTCTTTACCGGGGCCGGGGTGAGCACGGAGTCGGGGCTGCCCGACTTCAGGGGCACCGGGGGCCTGTGGACCACGTACAACCCCGACGACTTCACCTACCAGAAGTTCTTGAGAGACCCCGAGGTGCGTAAGAAGCAGTGGAAGATGTTCAGCATGTTCCGCATGGTGACGGGGGTGAAGCCCAACCCGGCCCACTACGCTATCGCCGACCTGGAGCGGATGGGGAAGCTGGACTGCGTCATCACCCAGAACGTGGACGGCATGCACCAGCGGGCCGGGGTCTCCGCGGAGAAGGTCATCGAGCTCCACGGTTCCATGGCCCAGGTGAAGTGCCTTAGCTGCCAGAGGCGCTACCCCATCGAGGAGGTGGCCCAGCGGGTGGAGGCGGGTGAAGAGGAGCCCCGATGCGCCGAGTGTGGCGGCCTCCTGAAGTCGGCTACCATATCCTTTGGCGAGCCCATGCCCGTCGAGGAGACCGCCAAGGCGGAGCGCTGCTCGCGGGGGTGTGACCTCATGCTGGTGGTGGGCTCCTCCCTCGTGGTATACCCCGCGGCCTACATGCCGATCTATGCCATGGAGGCGGGGGCCAAGCTGGTGATTATCAACATCGGCTCCACGGCGATGGACGGCTATGCCAAGGTGGTCATAAACGAGAAGGCGGGGGAGGTGCTCCCTGAGATAATCAGGCGGGTGAAGGAGCGGGAAGGCGTGTGACCTGGGATGCCCTTCCTTGACAGGGGCGGCATGTATGGGCGATAATCCCTAGCGGATGGAGGCGCAAATCACAATATAGGAAGGAGGGTCATGAACACGCCAGAGTTTCTTCTCATAACCTCTGCGCTCGTCCCGGACAGGACGGCCATCGTCTTCGAGGGGAAGAGGACCAGCTTCGGCGAGCTGAATGAGAGGGTGAACAGGCTGGCCAATGCCCTCACTGGCATGGGCGTAGGCAAGGGTGATAGGGTAGCCATTCTCCAGGTGAACTGTAGCCAGTATGTGGAGGTATATTTCGCTGTGGCCAAGGTGGGGGCCATCTTTGTGCCGCTGAACTTCAGGGCGAAGAACGAAGAGCTCGTCCACATGCTCAATCACTCTGAAGCGTCCACAGTCTTCATCGGCGAACGCTACGTGGACATGGTAAACGGCATGC
The DNA here is from genome assembly GCA_034189655.1 of Chloroflexota bacterium. Taxonomy (GTDB): domain Bacteria; phylum Chloroflexota; class Dehalococcoidia; order E44-bin15; family E44-bin15; genus JAXHUE01. The sequence continues at coordinate 22,551 of JAXHUE010000002.1, forward strand.
GCTCCCAGATACAAGGGGTCAAGAATCTCGTCTCCATAGAGAGCAAGCAGGAGGGCATGCTCTACTACGAAGACATCATCGCCTCTGCCTCGGATGACGAGGTATTCACCGATATCGGCGACGAGGATGTCACCATACTCATGTACACCGCAGGCACCACCGGCCTGCCCAAGGGCGTGCCCCTCATTCATAGCAGCTTCAGCGTGTACGTGATGGAGAACGTGAACCCGGCAGACCCTGAGGTGGAGGAGACCAACCTGCTCACCATGCCCCTCTACCACGTGGCCGGCATCCAGGCCATGCTGGCAGCGGTATACGGGGGCAGGACCATCGCCCTGATGAGGCAGTTCGAGGTCAACGAGTGGCTGGATACGGTGCAGAGCGAGCGGGCCAACCGCGCCATGCTGGTACCCACCATGCTCAAGAGGGTCGTAGACCACCCGGACTTCGAGAAGTACGACCTCACCAGCCTCATGGTCATCACCTATGGCGCAGCCCCCATGCCCTTCGAGGTCATCAAGAAGGCGATATCGCTCATGCCGTGGGTCAACTTCATAAACGCCTTCGGCCAGACGGAGACCGCCTCCACCATCACCACCCTGGGCCCCGAGGACCACATCATCGAGGGGACCGAGGAGGAGAGGCAGAGGAAGCTAAAAAGGCTCAGCCACTCCATCGGCAGGGCCATGAGCGACGTCGAGATAAAGATCATGGACGAGAACGGCAAAGATGTGCCCTACGGGGAGGTGGGGGAGATCACGGCGCGGGGCCCGCGGGTGATGAGCGGCTACTGGAAGGACGCTGAGAAGACGGCCAAGACCATCGACAAGGGCGGGTGGCTCCACACCGGCGACATGGGATACATGGACGAAGAGGGCTACATCTATCTCGCCGGCCGCGGCGACGACCTCATCATCAGGGCCGGTGAGAACATCTCCCCTGAGGAGGTGGAGAACGCGCTCTATACCCACCCTGCAGTGGAGGAGGTGGCGGTAATCGGCGTGCCCGATCCAGAGTGGGGCCAGGAGCCCAAGGCCATCGTGGCGCTGAAGACGGGGATGACCGCCACTGCGGAGGAGCTCATGGAGCACTGTCGTCAGAACCTGGCCAGCTTCAAGCGGCCGCGCGCGGTGGTCTTCGTCGACGAGCTGCCCCGCACCAGCACCGGCAAGATCCTAAAGCGGGTCCTTCGCGAGCAGTACGGACACTCACTGTAGGCAGGCCCGGCCGGTAAAAGAGAATAGCGATCGAGAGGCAGCTCGACGGGGCTGCCTCTCGCTTTGAGAGAGGAGGTGCACCGTGGCCGGATCGATAACGTGGCTGGGGCACGCCGCCTTCGCCATCACCTCTCCGCAGGGCAAGGTGGTCTACATCGACCCCTTCATCGACGGCAACCCCTTCTGCCCCATCACGGTGGCCGATATCCAGAGGGCAGACATCGTGCTGGTGACACACGACCACTTCGACCATACCGGCAGCGCGGTGGACATCGTGAAGAAGACCGGGGCTACCCTTATGGCGCAGCCGGAGACCACCAGCAGGTTCATCGCCGAGCTGGGCATGCCCGGCGATAGGGGGGCCAACTTCGGCATGGGGATGAACATCGGTGCCACCATAGCTGTGGCGGGCATCGAGGTGACGATGACCCAGGCCTGTCATTCCTCGCAGACGGCGTCCAACGCCGGATTCATCGTGAGGCTGGAGGATGGCTACACCATCTACCACGCCGGCGATACCGGCATCTTCGCCACCATGAAGCTGTTCGGCGAGATGTACCCACTGGACATGGCGCTGCTCCCCATCGGCAGTGGCTTCGTCATGGACCCCTACCAGGCGGCAAAGGCGCTCGCCCTCTTGAGCCCCAGGAAGGCCATCCCCATGCACTACAAGACCTTCCCCGTGCTGGAGCAGAGCGCCGACAGGTTCGTGGAGCTGGCCAGGAGGGAGGCGCCCTCGGTGGAGGTGATCGTGCCCCAGCCGGGGCAGGAGGTCGCGCTGTAGCATTCCTCGCTTCAAGGAGCCGAGGGGAGCGCGGTCTCCAGGGCAGTAGAGGGGAAAGGAGAGAGGGGCTATGAAACGCCGCAACCCGGTAATGGTCATCGTTCTGTCGCTGGTGACGCTGGGCATCTACGCCCTGGTGTGGTATGTGAAGACCAAGAGAGAGATGAACAGCCAGGGCGCCAAGGTACCCACGGCGTGGCTGATCATCATACCCATAGTGAACATATACTGGATGTGGAGGTTCTGCGAGGGTGTCGAGCGGGTCACTGGTGGGGGTTTGAGCGCCCTGACCGCCTTCCTGTTGCTCGTCGTCCTCAGCTACATGGGATGTATCCTCAGCCTGGCGGCGATGGCCATAATCCAGCACTCGCTGAACAAGGTCGCCGCGTAAAGGCCGGGCGCTCACCCTTCCTGGTGATAGACAAGGCCTCGGCAGGTGGGCCGAGGCCTTGTGGTATCTTAATTATTAACGATGTGGGTGGCCGCCTATGGCTCCTTCAGGGCCTGTGCCATGAGCTCGGCGACGTCCATGGACTTGAAGCTCTCCGTAGCCCCCTTGGCCTTTATGGCGTCCTCGAACATCTGCAGGCAGTAGGGGCAGGCGGTGGCCACGATGTCGGCCTTGGTGGCCATCGCCTGGTCGATGCGCATCTCGCTTATGCGCTCGCCCTTCTCCTCTATCCAGAAGTGGCCGCCGCCCCCGCCGCAGCAGAAGGCCCGGTTGCGGCAGCGTTCCATCTCCACCAGCTTGGCCTGGGGTATGCCCTTGACGATGGCGCGGGGGTCGTCGTAGATATCGTTGTGCCGCCCCAGGTAGCAGGCGTCGTGGTAGGTCACGGTCTGGCCCAGCCCCTTGTCGAGCTTGAGCCTGCCCTGTTGTAGCAGTTCGGCGAGGAGCTCGGAGTGGTGCACCACCTCGTAGCTGCTGCCGAACTGGGGGTACTCGTTCTTTATGGTGTTGTAGCAGTGGGGGCAACTGGTCACGATCTTCTTCACCCCGTACTTGTTGAAGGTCTCTATGTTCTTCTGCGCCTGCATCTGGAAGAGGTACTCGTTGCCCAGGCGCCGCGAGGGGTCGCCACAGCAGGTCTCCTCGTCGCAGAGCAGCCCCACCTTGAGGCCGGCGGCCTTGAGCAGCTCGGCGACGCACACCGCCACCTTCATGTTCCTCTCTTCCAGGGCGGCGGCACACCCCACGAAGTACAGGACGTCCACCTCGCTGTCCTCGGAGAGGATGGTGACGTCCACGGGCAGGCACCACTCGCCCCTGCCTACGGTGGTGCCGCGGCAGCTATGGCCGCGGTCCTCGATGCACCTCAAGGTGCCCTCGGCGGTCTCCGGCATCTCGGCCTGCTCCAGCACCAGGTAGCGGCGCATGTCCACTATCTTATCGATGTGCTCGATGTACACCGGGCAGGCCTCCATGCAGGCGCGGCAGGTGGTGCAGTCCCAGAGCTCCTCGGCGGTCACCACGTCGCCCACCATGGCGGTGCCGTTGTCCCCCGGGGTGCCGCCACCCTCGGCGTGGGCCTTGGTGGTGATGAGGCCGGGGCCCACTTCGAGCCAGTGCCGTTTCAAGTCCTGTATCACCTTCTTCGGCGAGAGCGCCTTGCCTGAGAGGTAGGCTGGGCAGTTGTCCTGGCAGCGACCGCAGCGGGTGCACGAGTCGAGGTCGAGGAGCTGCTTCCAGGTGAAGTCCTCGACCTTGCCCACGCCGTAGGTCTCGGCCTCCTCCAGGTCGAGGGGGGCCAGGGCACCCTTGGGCCGCGATGTCTTGAAGAACACGTTGAACGGGGCGACCACTATGTGGGCCAGAGAGGAGAAGGTGAGTGCCACGTAGACTATGGCCCCCAGTGCCAGCACGGTGTGGAACCACCACAGGCCGCTGTGGGTCGCCAGCAGCGCCCCCGATGAGACGCCGCCGAACATCTGCGCCACCACCCAGCCGCCGGGGGACCACAGCGCCCACGCCGGGTTGTAGGGGCCAAACGCGGGGTAGATCTCCTGGAAGACGAGGGGGTTGGCCGTGAAGTAGGCGATGCGCACCCCCTCGATCACGAACCCGGTGAGCACTATGACCACTATCAGCGACAGGGCTATGGCGTTCTCCGGCCTGTTGTCGAGACGTGAGGGCCTCTGGATGTATCGCCTGTAGGCGGCGATTATCACCCCGATTATCACCAGTATGCCGAATATGTCCACGGCGAGGGAAAGCCCCAGGTACGGGGCCCCCCACAGGCCGTGCACCACGTCGCTGCCGACCGCCGCGCTCACACCGTAGTGGGTGATGAAGTCGACCGCGGCCCCCAGGAGGAATACCAGACACCCAATGAATATCAGGAAGTGCATTATCCCGGGATAGGGCTCTCTGAAGAAGCGCCGGTGTATGAAGCCGTCCAGTATCCCGATCTTGATGAAGGACCACACCCTCTGGCCCAGGTTGTCTACCCTGTTGTCGGGCCTCCCCAGCCGCCACAGCCGGTAGCGCTTGTATATTCCCCAGGCGAGGAGTATGGCCAGCGGGATAAGCAGGAAGTAGAGGATATAGCCATACTGCCCTATGTTCCAGAATATCTCTCTGGTCGGCATGCCGCTATCCTCCTCGGCTCCATAGAGTGTATCTGGGTGTCTGTGATAGTGTAGCACACAGCGAAGGCTTTGCCAAGTGTGGGGCGGCCCCAGGTGCCTTGTGTGCCGCCGCGGCGAAAGTTATAATCGTAGTGAGCGCGGCGAAAGGAGGCGATATGGCAGAGAAGGGGCTGGACCCCCTGACCCAGAGGGCACGGGTGGATGTGCTGCTGGAGAGGACGGCGATGCAGCTCAAGGAGGCGCTCCACGAGGTGGTGCCACAGCTAGAGCCCTTTCCCCTGTTCATGGGGAGCCTGGTCACCAGGGCCATCGAGGCCGAGCCCGGGGCCGCGGCGAAGGCGGAGCGCGGCTGCGTCGTGGTGTGCCCCGACGGAGAGCTCTACGAGTACGTGTTCTCCATGACGTTCGGGGGACTGTACCCTGAGCCGTCCGGTCGCGAGGAGCTTAAGAAGCTCGACCTGCCTCCCCAGGACTACATCCCCTACGCGTATAACGCCATCTGCGAGATTACCAGGCTGCTCCTCGACAGGGGGGAAGGCAGGGGGATTTAAAGGGGGATAAGGGCAGGGGGGTGGAGCAGCGTTACTCCAGCACCACCGTACCGCTCTTGCCGCCGCTCTTCCTGGCAAGCCGTATCCCCTCGATGTGCATGCCGCGGTCTACCGCCTTGCACATATCGTAGATGGAGAGTGCGGCCGCTGAGACCGCGGTTAAGGCCTCCATCTCGACCCCGGTCTTTGCCGCAGCCTTAGCCCTGGCGATGATATCGACGCCGTCCTCGCCGAGCTCGAACTCCACGCTCACCTCGTCGAGCGCGAGTGGATGGCACAGGGGGATGAGCTGGGAGGTGTTCTTGGCGGCCATGATCCCCGCCACCTGGGCCACGGCCAGGACGTCCCCCTTGGTCATCTTGCCCTCCTTGATCAGGGAAACGGTCTCGGGTTTCATGGTGACCCGGCCCCTGGCCACGGCCTCGCGGTCGGTGACCCCTTTGGAGGCCACGTCTATCATCCTCACCGGGTGCAGCCGCTCTTTCGAGGACATCTCTAACCTCCCACCTGGTGCATGGCGCGCCCTTTGAGCGCTGCGCCTGTCTCCAGGTGGTGCCTCTCCGGCTTCCGTGCCACCGCCTGCTGGATGATGCGCTTTAACCCCTCCGAGGAGGCGCCCTGGCGCAAGGGGCCCCTGATGTCTATCTCGTCGTCGCTGAGCAGGCACGGGCGCAGCCTGCCGTCCGCGGTGAGGCGCAGGCGATTGCACTTGAAGCAGAAGTGCTCGCTCAAGGCATTGATGAACCCCACCGTCCCCTGTGCCCCGGGGAAGCGGTAGTACCTGGCGGGGCCGTTGCCCTTGCTGGGCAGTGAAGGCTCCAGTGGCCCCAGTGTGAGCAGGCGCTCCCATAGCTCGCCCGGCGCCACGAACTGAAGGGCGTCGTCTTCTTTGAAGGGCATGGGCTCGATGAAGCGCACGTGCCACCCCTCCTCTATAGTCATGCGGGCGAAGGCCAGCACCTCGTCGTCGTTCACCCCACGGATGACCACCATGTTTATCTTGAGCGGCTCCAGGCCCACCTCTTTCGCCGCCTCGATGCCGCCCAGCACGTCTGCCAGGCGGTCGAAGCTGGTGATGCGCTGGTACCTCCCGCTGTCGAGCGAGTCCAGGCTCACGTTGACCCGGTGCAGCCCTGCCTCCTTGAGCTCGGCGGCGTACCGCTTGAGCAGGACGCCGTTGGTGGTGAGGGAGATATCGTCGATGCCTGTGACCTGGGAGAGCATGCTCACCAGGGTGGCCAGCCCCGACCTCACCAGCGGCTCGCCGCCGGTGAGACGCACTTTGTTTATGCCCAGCTCTGCCGCTGCCCGGGCTATCGCCGCGATCTCTTCATAGGTCAGCATGTCGCTGCGCGGGAGCAACTGGATGCCGTGGAGGGGCATACAGTATACGCAGCGCAGGTTGCAGCGGTCGGTAACCGAAATCCTCAAGTAGTTTATGGGGCGCTGAAATGAGTCGGAGAGCCCTGTCATCTCTTCTCACGTTTCACATAGTAGTGAGACCACCGAGGGCGCGGTCGAGGCCTGCCCTCTATTACCAGTGTACCACCGACCGCCGTGAGATGTCGATAGCCGGCCCGGCCTCTGGTCTAGGGCCCTTGGGGCCGGCGGGCCAAGGCCTCGAGCGCGTCGCGTGCCCTCCACGCCGCCTGGCCGCGGTGGCTGAGCTCGTTCTTCTCTTCCATGGAGAGCTGGGCCATGGTCTTCCCCAGCGCGGGGAGATAGAACACGGGGTCGTAGCCAAAGCCGTGCTCGCCCTCTGGCTCCATGGTGATCACCCCCGGGCACTCCCCCCGGCAGAGTGTCACCTCTCCATCCGGTGCGGCGATGGCGATGACACAGACAAAGCGGGCCGCCCTCTCTCCCCGGGGGACGCCCGCCAGCTTGTCCAGCAGATAGTGTATCCTCTCCCTGTCGGTGGCCCCTTCGCCGGCGTAGCGCGCGGAGCGGACGCCGGGCTCTCCGCCCAGGGCGTCTACCTCCAGGCCGGAGTCATCGGCCAAGGTGGTGAGACCGCTCTGGGCGGCATAGGCGCGGGCCTTCATGGCGGCGTTCTCCTCGAAGGTGGCCCCGGTCTCGCTCACCTCCGTGTCGATTCCCAGGTCGGCAAGGGTGGTGAGCTGCCACGGTATCCCTTCGAGGAGACGCGCGTACTCGCGGGCCTTGGCCCGGTTCCCTGTGGCCAGGAGGAGCGTAGGCCACTGGCTCATTACAGGTCGGTGAATCTCCCCTCCAGCTTCTTCATCACCTGGGGCATGGTGGTGTACTCCATCTCCTCCAGGGGGAGGCGGTGCGGCTCGAAGGGCCCGTGACGGCGCATGTACTCGGCCACCTCTCCAGCGATCTGCCTGGCCTTGTCGAAGCTGGGGTCGTCGAACATGTCGCGCGGGCCCACCAGCTTGCCCCCAGAGAGCTGGAAGCCGGCGGCGGTCACCCGTGGCGGGCCGTCGAAGCGGGTGGGGTTGGCCTCCCTGGTGGCCACCGGCATGAGCGGGCCGTTGTGTGAGCCGCGCATCCACCCCTCCACGAGCAGGGGGTGGGTGAAGGGCTCCAGCACCTCGCCCACGGCAGGGAACTCGCCCTGGGAGCGCACGATGCAGACGGGGTCGTCCTTGCCCACGTACCTGCCGGCGATCAACGCCAGGCGCTGCGTGGAGGATACCGCGGCGATGCCATTGGAGGCGCGGTTGTAGACCGCCTTGACCATGAAGCGCGACGGGGCCCCGATGAAAACCAGCATGTCATAGATCTCGTCGGGGGCATCGAAGGTGATCTGCTTGCTCTCCTTTATGTCCTGAACCTCGAAGCGGAAGCCGCCGTGCATGTTATCGGCGATGACCAGACCTATGGTGTTGAAGGGGTCGGCGAACATCTTGTACAGCGGCATGTTCCATGCCCCTGCCGATGTCTTGTCGGCCATGAAGACGATGATGGTCTCGGCACCGCGCTCCTCGAACTCCATCTCGGCCACCCCCGGTCCCATGCCTTTGACGTTGCCGGAGAAGGCCTCGGAGAGGAGGTCCTGTCCCGCCCCGTGGAGCTTCAATTCCTTGGCCACCTTGGTGCCATCGAGGAAGGTGTTCCACGCCAGCTTGTGGATGGCCTCGTCCTCTACGCCGCGCTCGTGGGTCATGATGAGCTGGAGGTCGTCGCCGCAGTTGGTGACGCAGAAGTCCACCAGCATCTTGCCCCTCTCTCGCTCAAGGCACTCATGGGCCTTCTCCAGCACCAGGGGGTGAGAGCTTGAGTGCCCCACGTACCCGCCGATGTCGGCCTTGATGACGCTCAGTGTTATCATATCTATGCTCCTCCTTTCTCTCGCTACAGTACTTCTGTGGGCTTGTGCAGCCCGAAGACGCCCCGCATCACGTCGCAGACCTCGCCCAGGGTGGCGTAGGAGCGGACGGCATCCAGGATGAAGGGCATAAGGTTCTCGGTGCCGCGGGCGGCGCGCTCAAGCTCAGTGAGCGCACTGGCCACCGCGCTGGGGTTTCGCTCTCGGCGCACTCGGTTGAGCCGCTCCAGGTGACGCCTCTCGCCCTCGCGGTCCATCTCGAGCAGGGGTATGGTGAGCGGCTCGTCGCTTACGTAGTCGTTCAGGCCGACCACGATGCGCTCCCTCTCCTCTATCTCCCGCTGGTAGCGATAGGCGGCCTCTGCGATCTCGCGCTGGAAGAACCCGGCCTCGATGGCCGGGATCACCCCGCCCAGGGACTCGATGCGCTCGAAATAGCCATATACCACCTCCTCCAACTGGTTGGTGAGCGACTCCACCAGGTAGCTGCCCCCCAGCGGGTCCACGGCGCTGGTCACCCCGCTCTCGTGGGCGATGACCTGCTGCGTCCTCAGCGCCAAGAGCGCCGCCTTCTCCGAGGGGAGGGCCCATGCCTCGTCCATGGAGTTGGTGTGAAGGGACTGCGTCCCTCCCAGCACCGCGGCCAGGGCCTGGAGGGCCACTCGGACGATGTTGTTCTCTGGCTGCTGTGCCGCCAGCGTGCAGCCGGCGGTCTGGGTGTGAAAGCGGAGCCACAGGGAGCGCTCGCTCCTGGGGCTATAGCGGCGCTTTATCTCGCGGGCCCAGATGCGGCGGGCGGCGCGGAACTTGGCCACCTCCTCGAAGAAGTCGTTGTGCACGTTGAAGAAGAAGGAGAGCCTGGGGGCGAACTCGTCGATATCGAGGCCCCGCTCCACCCCGGCCTGTACGTAGGAGAGCCCGTCGGCCAGGGTGAAGGCCAACTCCTGGGCGGCGGTGGCCCCGGCCTCCCTGATGTGGTACCCGCTTATGCTAATGGTGTTCCACCTGGGCAGGTACCTGCTCCCGAACTCGAAGGTGTCCACGATTAAGCGCATCGAGGGCTCCGGGGGGAAGATGTACTCGTTCTGGGCGATGTACTCCTTCAAGATATCGTTCTGTATGGTGCCCCCCAGCCGCTCTATGGGGATGCCCCGCTTCTCGGCGGCGGCGATGTACATGGCCCAGACCACCGCGGCCGGGCTGTTGATGGTCATCGACGTGGTGACCTGGTCAAGGGGGATGCCGTCTAGCAGCAACTCCATGTCGGCGAGCGACGAGATGGCCACGCCGCACTTGCCGAACTCGCCCTGCGCCTCCTTGGCGTCTGGGTCGTAGCCCATGAGGGTGGGCATGTCGAAGGCCACGCTCAGGCCGGTCTCTCCATGCTCAAGGAGGTACTTGAAGCGGGCGTTGGTCTCCTCGGCGGTGCCGAAGCCGGCGAACATGCGCATGGTCCACAGCCGTCCCCTGTGCCCCGTGTAGTGGACGCCGCGCACGAAGGGGTACTCGCCGGGGAACCCCACGTCCTGGGAGTAGTCCTGCCCGGCGATGTCCTCAATGGAGTAGAGCCTGGAGATGGGTATCCCGGAGACGGTGAGGAAGCGCTCTCTCCGCTCGGGGCTGTGAGCCGCCTTCCTCTCCCACTCTGCCCTTCTCCTCCTGATCTCCTCTAGCTGCTTGGGGTCCAACACGCTATGCCCCCGGACTCCGCTCTAGTAATCGATACCCCTCCGCGCCTCGATGCCTCTCTGGAAGGGGTGTTTTACGTCTGTCATCGCTGTCACCAGGTCGGCCCTGTCGATGAGCCTGGGGTCGGCGTGGCGGCCAGTGAGGATGAGCTCAACGTTCTGTGGCCTGTCCTCGATGAGCTGGATGACTGCCTCGATGTCGACTAGCCCCCACGAGGCGGCCAGGTTTATCTCGTCGAGGACCACCACGTCGAAGTCGCCGCTATGGATGGCACGCCGGGCCGCCTCCAGTGCCTTTCTCGCCTCCTCCCGCTCCTCTGCCTTTATGTCCTGCGGGTCGACGAAGTGCTCGTGGCCGTAGCTTTCGAAGCTGGCGTTGGGGAGCTGGGCGAGCGTCGTGCGCTCGCCGTACGGGTAGTCGCCCTTCATGAAGTAGATGATGTGGGCCTTGAGCCCCTGTCCCAGTGCACGCAGCACCACTCCCAGTGCCGCCGAGGTCTTGCCCTTGCCGTTACCGGTGAATACCTCTACCAGTCCCCGGGCTAGCGGTTCTCTGTCCATGCCGATAGAGTAAAAAGCCGTCCTCTATTATCGATCACGAAAAAAGCTCATAGGGACGACAGGCCATCCTCACTATTCACTGCACCTCAAGTCTAGCAATAGCGTGTGGGGTTGTCAATAATACTTTCGCATACATTGCGGCGGCTGAATGTACCTCGAACAGCTATCGTCGTAGTGGGGGGAATTTTTCTGCTCGCAGTGATATAATAGCCTCCGAGGAGGGAGCATGAAGACCTTCAACAAGAGGGGAGACGGTGGGGAGACCAGCCTGCTCTACGGCGGCCGGGTGTCCAAGAGCGACCAGCGCTGTGAGGCCTACGGGACCATCGACGAGGCGGTCTCTGCGCTGGGGCTGGCGCGGGCGCTGGCGGGGAAGGAGCGGGTCCGGGATATCTGCCGTGGCGTGCAGGAGGAGCTCTTCGTGGTCGGTGCTGAGCTGGCCACCGCGGAAGACCAGTACCAGAAGCTGGTGTCACGCAAGGGCGTGGTCACCGATGAGATGGTGCAGCGGCTGGAGGCCGCCATAGATGGGCTGGAGGGCGAGATGGAGATGCCCAGGGTGTTCGTCATACCGGGCGCATCGGCGGGGGGGGCGGCGCTGGACCTGGCACGCACCATAATAAGGAGGGTGGAGAGGAGGGTGGTGGAGCTTAGGGACGATGGCAAGGTGCCGAACGAGAGGGTTCTCCAGTACTTGAACAGGCTGGCCGACCTGGTATTCACACTGGCCCGCTACGAAGAGATGTAAGGAGGGACGGTTTGCTCGATTTCAGGTTCACCGAGGGGCAGGAGCTGCTGCGCAACAACGTGAGGAGGTTCGGGCGAGACAGGGTGGCCCCCATCCTCGACCAGATGGAGGAGGAGCGGGAGATACCCGATGGTATCGTAAAAGGCCTCGCCGACATGGGGCTGGCCGCCATGTCGATTTCGGAGGCCTGGGGCGGCGGCGGCCTCGATGCCGTGGCCGCTGGCATCGCCGCCGAGGAGCTGGCCTATGCCGACAGCAGCTGCGCCATACCGGCCTTCTTTCTCATCCAGAACGCCTGGGGCTACGTGCTCGACAAGTACGGCACGGCGCAGGCAAAGGGGGAGGTGTTTCCTGCGCTAAAGAGGGGGGACGCCTTCCTCGGCATCGCCACGACGGAGCCCGACATCGGCTCTGACCTCGCAGGGATGAAGACCACCATCGCCAGGGAGGGCGATGGCTATGTGATAAATGGCGAGAAGAGCTACATCAGCGGGGTGAGGGAGGTGCAGCGCTACGGCGGCGGCTACGTGGTGCTGGCCCGCATGGCCCCGGAGCTGGGCACCAGGGGGATGACACTGTTCTACCTGCCCGTGGACGGCACTCCTGGGATCGAGATACACTACCTGGAGGAGCTGGGACGGGAGGGGGTGTCCTGGGGCGGCTTCTACATAGACGGCGTGCACATCCCGGGGCACTACCTGATCGGCGAGGAGAACCGCGGCTTCTACATCGTGCACGAGGGCTACGAGTTCGCCCGGGGGATGATAGCGCTGGTGTGCATCGGCGCCGCCACCAGGTCGCTGGAGAACGCCATGGGCTACATGAGGGAGCGCCGCGCCTTCGGCCGCGCCATCGCCCACTACGAGGGGCTGCAGTTCGCCCTGGCCGAGGACTACAGCAGGGTCGAGGCGGCACGTCTCCTGGCCTACCGTGCCCTGTGGCTCTACGATAGGGAGCAGAAGGGGGAGGCCGTGTCCCGCTTCGAGGTGTCCAAGGCGGTGGCCATGGCCAAGATGCTGGCGCCGGTCTGGGCATTTGCCGCCATCAACGATGCCATGCAGTGGCAGGGGGCCTTCGGCTACTCCAGGAGGTGCCAGGAGCAGCGGGCGCTCAGGGGGGTGAGGTCGTTCACCCTCGCCGAGGGCTCTACGGAGGTGATGAAGCTCATCGTGGCCAGGGAGCTCTTGGGAAGGGAGTTTCTGGCGTACCGGTAGATGATAGCGATAATCGACTACGGCGCTGGCAACCTGCGCAGCGTGGCCAAGGCCATCGCCAGGCTGGGCTATGAGGCGAGGGTCACCAGCGACCCCGCCGACGTGCTCTCCGCCGACGTGGTCTTCCTGCCCGGCGTCGGCGCCGCCGGCGATACCATGGACAGCCTGGTCTCACTGGGCATGGTGGGGCCTTTGAGGAGCGTCATCGCGGCCGACCGCCCCTTCTTCGGCATATGCCTGGGGCTCCAGGTGCTGCTCACCTTCTCCGAGGAGGGCGGCGGCCAGGGGTGTCTCGACGTCATCCCGGGCCGGGTGAGGGGGCTCCCCCCGCGGGTGAGGGTGCCCCATATCGGGTGGAACCAGGTGGTGCAGCGGGTGTCCCATCCCCTGTTTGCCGGGATACCCGACGGGGCCAACTTCTACTTCCTCCACAGCTACTACGCCGATGTCGAGGACGGGGCGCTCGTCGCCGCCGAGACCGAGTACGGGATACGCTTTACCAGCGTGGTTGTCAGGGGAAACCTGGTGGCCACACAGTTTCACCCGGAGAAGAGCGGCACGGTGGGCCTTCGCCTGTTCGACAACTTCTTGAGGCACTATTTGGGATAGGGGACATGGAGGTCATTCCGGCAATAGACTTGAAGGGGGGGAGGTGTGTCCGCCTCTACCAGGGCGACTACAGCCAGGAGACGGTGTTCTCTGATGAGCCGGTGGAGGTGGCCCGGCGCTGGCAGGGCTTAGGTGCCCGCAGGCTCCACGTCGTCGACTTAGACGGCGCAGCCCGCGGCGAGGTGTGCCATGCCGCCATCGTCGCCGAGATAGCGCGGGCGGTCGATATCCCCCTCCAGCTCGGTGGCGGGCTGCGCCGCATCGAGGCCGTGGAGCAGGTGCTGGCGCTGGGGGTGGAGCGCGCCATCCTGGGCACGGCGGCCATCTGGGACCGTGACCTCGTCGCCGAGGCCTGCCGCCGCTTCGGGGGACGCATAGTGGTCAGCATCGATGCCCGCGACGGCTATGTCTCTACCCACGGCTGGCAGGAGCGCTCCGAGGTAGAGGCCAGCGCCCTCGTGGAGCAGATGGTCGCCCTGGGCGTGGGGCGCCTGGTGTACACCGATATCTCGCGCGACGGCACCCTCACCGAGCCCAACTTCGGCGCTATCGCCGAGCTGGCGGCGCGGGCAGCGGTGCCCGTCATCGCCTCCGGGGGCATCTCGTCGCTCGAGCACATACGCAGGCTGTCCCGGCTCGGCGTGGAGGGGGCTATAGTGGGCCGTGCCCTCTACAGCGGCGACCTCGACCTGGCGCAGGCCCTGGCCGCGGCTGCGTAGCGGGGCCGGTGCCTCGCGTGGGCGCTACATGAGCGACGGCACTTTCGGATTGAAGGAGTGAGTGGCCGATGCACCCAGCCCTGGTCGCCGTTTTAAGCGTAGTAGGGGCGTGGCTCTTCTGTTTCCTGGTGGTGATGCGTATCGTGCGCAAGGCCCGCCCCGTGCCCATGGCCGCCTTTGCCGTCCCCGTGCTGGACAACCCTCTGCGCCGCCTCGTGCAGCGCCCGTCACGGACGCTTGAGCGCATGGGGATAGGCCGGGGGATGAGGGTGCTGGAGCTGGGGCCGGGCGCCGGCTTCTTCTCCGTGGAGGCGGCGCGCCGCGTGGGCGGCACGGGCATTCTGTGCAGCGTGGACATCGCACCCTCGCTCGTCGCCAGGCTCAAGGGCAAGGTGGCCAGGGAGGGCACGGGCAACTGGGCCGCCGTGGTGGGTGACGGCCAGCGCCTCCCGTTTGCCGACGCCAGCTTCGACCACGCCTTCCTGGTGACCGTCCTCGGCGAGATACCGGACAAGGAGGCGGCGCTGGGGGAGCTGCACCGGGTGCTCGCGCCGGGAGGGGTGCTCTCCGTGTGTGAGATGCTCCCCGACCCCGACTACTGCCTGGCCAGCACCACTATCGGCCTGTGCCGCGGGGCCGGGTTCGAGGTCGCCCGGAGGTGGGGCAACTTCTTCGTCTATACCATAAACTTCAGGCGGGACGGGCAATGCTGACCAAGCGCATAGTACCATGCCTGGATGTCACTGGGGGCAGGGTGGTGAAGGGGACGGGCTTCGTGCACTTGAGAGATGCCGGCGACCCGGTGGAGCTCGCCGCCTTCTACGACAGCGAGGGCGCCGACGAGCTGGTATTCCTCGACATAACGGCGTCCTCGGACGCACGCGAGATCATGGTGGACGTCGTGGAGCGGGTCTCGGACCAGGTGTTCATACCGCTCACCGTGGGCGGCGGGCTCAGGAGCGTTGAGGATATGCGCTCCATACTGGAGGCCGGGGCCGACAAGGTGTCGATAAACACCGCTGCCGTCTTGAACCCGGCGCTCATCGGGGAGGGGGCCGCCAGGTTCGGCCAGCAGTGCATGGTGGTGGCCATCGATACCGCGCGGGTGGAGGGGGTGGTGGAGGCGCAGTGCGCGGGGCCCCTCGCCGTCGGCCCGGGGACGGGGTGGCAGGTCTACACCCACGGTGGCAGGAGACCCACGGGCATAGACGCCGTGGCGTGGGCACGCTACGCCGTGGAGATGGGGGCGGGCGAGCTCCTGGTGACAAGCATGGACGCCGACGGCCACGAGGCGGGGTACGACCTGGGGCTGATACGCGCCGTGGTGGAGGCGGTAAACGTGCCGGTGATAGCGAGTGGCGGTGCCGGCACACTGGAGCACCTCCACCAGGCCATCTGCGTCGGTGGGGCCGATGCCGTGCTCGCCGCGAGCATATTCCACTACGGCACCTATACCATTCGCCAGGCCAAGGAATACCTGGCCGGGCAGGGCATTGCAGTGAGACTATAGGAGGACTGGCAGACCATGCTCAAATTCGATGACAAGGGGCTCATCGCCGCCATCATCCAGGACGCTGAGAGCGGAGAGGTGCTCATGCTGGGGTACATGAACGAGGAGTCCCTCAAGAGGACGCGAGAGAGCGGCCAGGCCTGGTTCTACAGCCGCAGCCGCCAGGAGCTGTGGCACAAGGGTGCGACGTCGGGGAACTACCTAGACGTCTGCGCCATCTGGAAGGACTGCGACGCGGACGCACTGCTGGTGAAGGTGAGGCCCCACGGGCCTGTCTGCCATACCGGGAACAGGAGCTGCTTCTACCGCGAGCTGGACGGCCCCGAGGAGTAGCCGAAGGCCGCGCCCGCTCGTGGCACCGTGCCGGTTCATAGAGAGAAGGGCCGCCTCTGGGCGGCCCCTTCTATGTCGCTGGCCCCTGTCTCTTCTCGTAGCGCCTCTTGAAGCGCTCCACCCTGCCCGCGGTGTCTACGATGCGCCGCTCCCCGGTGAAGAAGGGGTGGCACTTGCTGCATATCTCGACCTTGAGCAACGGCTTGGTGGAGCGAGTGGTGAAGGTGTTGCCGCAGGCGCAGGTCACCTGCGCCTCGTCGTAGTGGGGGTGAATCTTTTCCTTCATATCGCCTTATGCGCCGTAGACGCTTACCTTCTTTCTCTCTTTGGTTGCCGGCTCGAACCTGACCACGCCGTCGGTCAAGGCATAGAGTGTGTGGTCGCGCCCCACACCGACGTTGACCCCGGGGCGGATGCGGGTGCCCCGCTGCCGCACGATGATGGTGCCGGCGTTCACGTGCTGCCCGTCGGAGCGTTTCACTCCCAGCCGCTTCGACTGGCTGTCTCTCCCCAGCTTGGTGCTTCCGCCACCCTTTTTATGTGCCATCTCCCTGTCCTGCCTCTTGTCCTGGAGTTGTGTGTGCCCCGGCCCGGGGCCTACATGTACATGTTCGCTATCAGCATGGGGACGAAGATCGTCACCGCGCTCACAGTGAGCCCCAGTATCACCAGGCAGCCCACTACGGCTGCGGCCGTGGCCAGGCCCCGGCTGGTGCCCCCCTCGGCGACGGTGTGGCGCCTGACCATGCCGCCGAATATGGAGAATATGGCGAAGGCGCCCGCTATGCCCCACAGTGCGAACGAGGCCACGCTGTGAGGCCACCAGAAGTGGAACATGAAGGTCCATATCGCGATGACGCTCGATGCGTATATGACGATATCGCCTGTGGTGTAGGCCCTCTCCCTGGTGTCTCCCGTCTCTGCGCTCATGCTAGCTCACGATCTCCTTGATGGCCAGCCTGGTGTAGGGCTGGCGGTGTCCCTTGCGGCGGCGGTAGCGCACCTTGGGCTTGTACTTGTACACCACCACCTTGGCCCCCTTGCCCGCGGCGACGACCTCGGCGATGACCTTGGCCCCGGCAACGGTGGGAGAGCCTACGGACACATTGTCCCCGTCGGCCACGAGCAGCACCTGGTCGAGCTCAACGGTGCTCCCTTCCTCTGCGGGGAGACGCTCGACGAAGACGGTATCTCCCGGAGATACCCGGTACTGCTTCCCTCCGGTTCGAACTATGGCGTAGATGCCCTTCCTCCTCTAGGTATTCCAAATAGCTATTGTAGCAGCTACGCCCTGGGCTGTCAACGTCGGGGCTACTGCTCCTCCTCCTGCAGCGCCTCGACCAGGGCCTCGATCTCGTCCACGGTGGCCGTGAGCGAGGCGAGGGCACACCGGCCCCCGCTCGATATCTCCACCCTCTCCAGGAGAGGCCCGGCCTCGGGTGGGAAGTCCTCGCTTAGAGGGATGAAGGTCTTGGCGGTGAGGAGCAGGGCGGCGAACGTGTTGGCCAGGGCAGAGGAGGTGAAGCACACCTTGACCTCTATGGTGACGTCCGGCCCCACCTTGTTGAGGCTGGCGCCCACCGCCTCCACGCTCTCCATCGTCTCTTCGTCAATGGGGATATCGTCGCCGGACACCTCGTCGATCGCCTGTGGCGGTATCTCTGCCGCCACCTTGACCCACACGTCGCCGAACGCAGTGTAGGTGTCGGCCACCGGGCCGCTTATCGGGGCCGCGTAGCCGACGGCGACATCGATGCCGTCGCGCACCGCCTCGTAGGTGCCGGCGATCACCATGGTGCTGCTCAAGAAGCAGAGGGCGCTCTCCCCGGTGGAGTCGGTGTATATCTGGTACCCCTGGTATTGGCCCGGGATCAGCTCCTCTCCGCTCTCCTGCTCGATGGCGTCGAGGAGTGCCCCCTGGTCGAACTGGCCTTCCAGGATGAAGGCCACGTAGTCCTCGACCTCACTGTCGGCGAACAGCACCATCTCGGTGAAGTCCCTGGGGTCGATGCCTGTCTCCGCCGTTACCTGTGCCAGCGCCTCGTCCACCGTCTGCGGCATGCCCGGGTCCTTCTCCGCCTGGTCGTAGGCCTCTATCAGGTCGGGGTCGGTGAGGATATCGTCTATCTGGATGCAGGCGATGGTGTTGGCCCGCTGCGGCAGGGGGTCGGTCACCGGCTCTGGAGCAGGGGGTGTGCACCCGGCCCCTACCACGGCGATGACCAGGGCGAGCGCGATAGTGGCTGATACCGCCCTCTTCATCATGACGCACCTCCACACTAGTGGAGAATGATACCACCTCTTGCCTCATAATGTCAAAGCGGCACGGCTCTGCTATAATGAAGTGCAGAGGAGAGGCATGACAGAACTAGACCGCATACTACCCCGCGTGACCAGACCCGCCCGCTACACCGGCGGCGAGTGGAACAGCATCATCAAAGACTGGGAGACCACGGAGGTGAAGGTGGCCCTGTGCTACCCCGACGTGTACGAGATAGGCATGTCCAACCTGGGGCTGTCCGTGCTGTACGACCTGGTGAACAGGGAGCCCCATGCCCTCGCCGAGCGCGTGTTCGCCCCCTGGGTGGACATGGAGGCCGAGCTGCGGCAGGCCTCTGTGCCCCTGTTCAGCCTGGAGTCGCGACGCCCCATAGCCGACTTCGATATCATCGGCTTCTCCCTGGGCTATGAGCTCACCTATACCAACGTGCTCACGGTGCTCGATCTCTCCGGGATACCGCTGTTCGCCGCCGAGCGGGACCGCTCTCATCCCCTGGTCATCGCCGGGGGGAGCTGTGCCCTAAACCCCGAGCCCATGGCGGAGTTCGTGGACATCTTCTGCCTCGGCGATGGCGAGGAGGTGCTCCTTGAGCTCATCGATGCCTACAGGCGGTGGCGCTCGGCGGGTGCGGGGCAGCGCGATGAGCTGCTGCGGGGGCTTGCCGCCATCCGCGGCGTCTATGTGCCCAGCCTCTACCGCACAGACCACGGCGGCGATGACACGCCCTGTACCGTCAGGCCGGCGGCGGACTGGGTGCCCGCGGTGGTGGAGCGGCGCATCGTGGAGGAGCTCACCCCCACCGTGACCAGGCCCATCGTCCCCTTCGTTGAGACGGTGCACGACCGTGCCGCCATCGAGATACAGAGGGGCTGCACCCGGGGCTGCCGCTTCTGCCAGGCGGGCACCATCTACCGTCCCCTGCGCGAGCGCCCCCTCGAAGAGGTGATGCAGGCCGCGGACGAGCTCCTGCACAGTAGCGGCTACAACGAGCTCTCCCTCGTCTCCTTAAGCACCAGCGACTACAGCGAGATCGATACCCTGGTGGGCAGGCTCACCGAGCGCTACCGGGATGACTGCGTGAAGCTCTCTCTGCCCAGCCTGCACCTGGGCAGCTTCTCGACGAGGCTGATGGACTCCTTCGCCGATGGCAAGAAAGGGGGCCTCACCTTTGCCCCGGAGGCGGGGAGTGAGAGGCTGCGCTGTGCCGTAAACAAGGTCGTGCCGGAGGAGGAGCTTCTAAAGACCCTCGACATGGCCCAGGAGCGCGGCTGGGGCAGTGTCAAGCTGTACTTCATGCTGGGCCTCCCCACGGAGACCGAGGGCGACGTGGAGGACATAGTGCGGCTGGTGCGCACCATCCACCGCTCGCGGCGGAGGCAGGGGGGCAGGCCGCTGCGGGTGAAGGTGAGCGCCTCTCCCTTCGTGCCCAAGGCGCACACCCCCTTCCAGTGGGTGGCCCAGGATACGGAGGAGGTGCTCGGGGCAAAGGTCGCCGTCGTGAAGGCCGGGCTGAGGGGGGTGGGGGTGCACCTGTCGTGGCAGGACGCGAGGATGAGCCTGCTGGAGGGCGTGCTGGCGCGGGGCGACCGACGTCTCTCGCAGGTCATCTACCGGGCGTGGCAGATGGGCTCCCGCTTCGAGGCGTGGAGCGAGCACTTCGACTACGACCGGTGGCTCCGTGCCTTCGCCGAGTGCGGCCTGGATCCCTCATTCTACGCCCACCGCGAGCGGCCGCTCGACGAGGCGTTGCCCTGGGGCCACATCGACGTCGGCGTGAGCACGAGTCACTTGAAGAGGGAGTTCTTGAACACAAAAAACGGTGCAGTGACCGAGGACTGCCGCTACGGCCACTGCACCGCGTGTGGTCTTCAGCGCTGGCACGGAGGGTGCCAGCGGCTCTATCAGAACTCTTCCTCCTCCTCGTCGTAGTACTCAGCCGGCTGCTGCGGCTGTCGCGGCCCTGCCGGGCGGGTGAGGAGCACGATGAGCAGGATGAGGAGGGCGGCCCCCACTACCCCGATGATAACCCAGTACCACCACACCCACTCGAAGCCACCGGCTGCCTCTGACGCGAACACCGCCCAGCTACTGAGCTGATTGGTGGTGGCGCACACCGTCCCCGCCGAGGTGCTGACCGTCGAGGGCACTATCTCCCACGACGAGGTGCTGGTGTTGTACCTTGCCAGCGTGAGCTTGGTGGCATCGCCGCCGGCGGCATTGACGTCGGCGGAGGTGTACCTCACGCAGATGGTGACATCAGCACCCAGCGTCCCTGTGGCCGGCGAGGTGGTGATGGAGAAGTAGCTGTTGCCCACCTTGTAGCCCGTAGGGGCCACCGGTGTCGACGTTGAAGAGATGGTCACCGTGGTGCTCTGGGTGAAGGCACCCGAGGGTATGGTCAAGGTGACCCTGCTGTCGCTGGTGGTCACTGTTCCGCCCGTCGTCCCCACGGTACCTGAGCCCTGGAAGGGCGGCGTCGTGGGCGTCGCTGTCGGCGAAGGGGTAGGCGACGGTGTCGGCGAAGGGGTAGGCGACGGTGTCGGCGATGCCGTCGGCGTTGGCGAAGGAGTGGTCGTCGGCGTCGGCGTCGGCGTGGGCGTCGCTACCGGTGTCACCGTGGGCGTCACCGTCGGGGTCACTGTCGGCACCGTGGTAGGTGTCGGTGTCGGTGTCGGCGTCAGCGGGAGCGTGAGGTTCACCTTGAACTCGAAGTCCTTCTCCGCGGTGGCCTCCTCGTTGCTCCCCTTGTCGAAGGAGGAAACGGTGATGCCGTAGAACTGGCCGTTTATAAACGAGGGCAGTGCCGGCGTGGTGGAGGTGGTCACCTTCCAGTCTTCTGAGAGCTCGTTGAAGGTGCCGTCGGTGGCGGTGGCGAAGATCCAGTCCCACCACGCTGTGCCAATGTTCCCCCACTCGTCAGTGCCCCAGCCGGCGCCGTTCCACACCGGGTCGACCCCGGTATCGAAGCCATCTGCGCCCAGGTCGTGCCATATGCGCACGATGACGGCGTCTATCTCACCGGAGGCGTCCCCGGCCACGCCCTGTATGCTGGTCAGGCTGTTGTACACTATGCTGGGGATGGCGTTTATGCTGGTGTCGGGCACCGTGTCATCGTAGGTGAAGGACTCGGTGTTGGAGAGCTCAGGCGTGTTCACGCCGTCGTCGGACCTCACCTGCACCTGGTAGGTATCGCCGTCCACCCAGGTGGGAAAGCCGTCTTTCATGTCACCGGGGTCACAGGTCCAGTCCTGCTGGTCGTCTCCCCACAAAGTACCAAGGGTGCAGATGGGGGCGTTGGCCCAGTCCAGGTCGCCCTCCCAGTTGTTGAGGTCAAGGTCCCAGTCATCGCCGTCCCAGTACATGTCGTTGGTCTGGTCGTATATCCTGATGCTGACGGTTGCCACCAGCTCACCGGTGCCTGGCCTGGAGGTGCCGCTGAACTGGTTTATGTAGGCGTAGTTGGGGCCGATGTACTCGGGGAGGGGGTCTACGTAGGCATCGGCCGTGGTGAGCTGCTTCCTGTAGGTGAAGGTCTTAACCTCATCGACGAAGTCCCTGTTGTCCGCCCCATCGGCGGTCTGGGCGTCAATGGAGTACATGTAGCCGTTGTACCAGTCGGGCAGGGGCGGGGTGGTGTTGGTGGCTATGCGCCACGACGTGGTGCCCGCCGTCTTGATCCACACCTCGTCGGCCTGCCAGAAGCTCCCGTTCCAGCACAGGTCGTCACCGGCATCAAAGATGCCATCGGTTCCTCCAGCAGGTGAGTCCCACCATATCATGGTCCGCACCTGGTTGATGGTGCCTGGGGAGTTGTCGGCAGCGGTACCCTCGACCTCGGTGAGGGAGTAGATGGTGTCGGCGAAGGTGGTGGTGAAGCTCACGTCCGGCAGCTCATCGTCTAAGGTGAAGGTGCCGGAGGACGGGCTGTTGTCCACGTAGCCGTCATCGTCCACCGCCCTGGCGTACACCGTGTAGCCCTTGCCGTTGGTCAGGTCTGTCTGCAGCATCCCTGCACCGGTGGTGAAGTCCCAGTCCCACTGGTTGTCTCCCCAGTTGGGGCCGGGGGCTATATCGTTCCACAGGTCGGGGTCATTCACCCAGGCGGTGCCGCCATCGTCCCAGCGGTAGCCGTCGTGGTTGCGCACGATCTGTACCTGGACAAAGTCGATGGTGCGCGGCGCCTCGCAGATGGACGTGCCCGAGATCATGGGAACGTCGTTGGTGAAGGCGGGCAGTGGGTCCATGTAGGTGTTCGGCGGTGTCACCGCCTCTGCCGGCCCGGAGCGGGCCAATGGCAGCGCCACGGCCACCAGTGCGAATAGCATGACTACTGCAATCGTGACGCGCCACCAGGAACCAGACATACTGTTCATCTTTCCTCTCCTTTCAGCCGTTTGAAGCCCTTCTGCTCACAAAGAGGGCCGAATGTCCGGTGCGCGAGATGGGCACGTCGACACTCAGCTCCAGAATTGCTCCTCCAGCTTTGAGAGATTGGAGCCAATATAGGGGGCTTCATAGACCCAAATTCCATATTCTATCCTTTTACCACATACAAAGCTAAATGTCAACACCTTTGGGGAGGGAATCGCCCCATATTTTGTTCTATTTTGCGCAATTTTATCCGTGAGGCCGCCGCGCACTCCTACAGTTGGGCGACGAAGGCAGCGATGGCCTGGTTCACCTCGTCGGGCTGCTCGGCGAACACCATGTGGGTCCCCCCCTCGATGACCACCGCCCTGGCCCCCGGTATGTGCTCGGCGAGGTAGTGGGTGTACTTGGGCGGCGTCATCACGTCCTCGGAGCCGCACAGGGCCAGGGTGGGCACCGTGAGCTCTCCCACCCGCTCCATGATGTCGAACTTGTTGCAGCAGCGCATGTCGTTCAAGAAGGCCGCCGCGCCGTTCTCGTAGGCCCTCCTCTTGAGCACCTCGGTGAGCTCTGGGTCGAGGGTGGCGTAGCTCTGGGCGAAGAACTCCTCCAGGATGGAGGCGTCCTGTGTGGCCTGCTCCAGCATCTCCAGGTACATGGGGTGCACCCGCAGCCGGGCGCCGCCGCCGACCAAGACCAGGCCCTTGACTGCCTGGGGATAGGCCAGGGCGTAGGTCTGGGCCACGGCGGTGCCCAGCGAGTGGCCCACCAGGCAGATTGCGCCGTAGCCCCTCTGGTCGACGTAGCCTTTGAGCCACTCCGCGTAGCCCTCGACGCTGTCGCGGAGCTCGCCCTCCGGGTGGCCGGGGAGGTCTATGGCGTCGCCGTCGGGGAAGCGCTGCACCTGGTAGCGCCAGGACTCGCGGCACCCGCCGGAGCCGTGGATGAAGATGAGCTTCATATCTGGTCTCCTCTCCTTGCTGCGCTAGGCCAGGGAGCCGCCATCGACGTATATGGTCTGGCCGGTGATGTAGCTTGAGGCGTCGGAGGCTAGGAACAGGGCCACCGCCATGATCTCCTCAGGCTCGGCGAGGCGGCCCAGCGGTATCCCCGACTCGATGGCCTTGCGCATATCGGGGTTGCTCCACATGGGCTCGCTGAACCCGGTCTTCACCATGCCCGGCCCGATGGCGTTTACCCTGATGTTGTGGCGGGCCAGGTCAAGGGCCAGTATCTGGGTGAGCATGGCCACGCCGGACTTGGCAACGCCGTAGGCCCCCAGCATGGGGGCGGCCTTGACCACGGCGGCGGTGGTGATGTTGATGATGGTGCCGCGGTTCTTCTCCATCATCACCTTGCCCGCCGCCTGGGAGCAGAGGAAGTAGCCCTTCAAGTCTACGTTCAGCACCTTGTCCCAGCCGTCCTCCCTCAAGTCCATGAGGGGGCGCATGATGTTCATGGCGGCGTCGTTGACCAGGATATCGATGGTGCCGAAGCGCTCCACGGTGCGCGCCACCAGGTTGTCCACCTCGGCCTTTATGGCGATGTTGGTCTCCACCGCGAGGGCGCGGCGGCCCAGGGCCTCCACCTCTTTGACCACGCCCTCCAGTTCGGAGAGGGTGCGGCTGGCCACCACCACGTCGGCGCCGGCCTCGGCGAAGCCCAGTGCGATGGCCCTGCCGATGCCGCGGCTCCCTCCGGTTACGATGGCTACCTTTCCTTCCAGTGAGAGACTGGGAATGGCCATGCTGACCTCCTTTTAAGATAAATTCGATATCAGATAACCTGGCCCCCGTTGGGGCTTATGACTCCTCCCACCATGAGGTACAAAGACTCTAATGGCGGTGCCTTTCCCGGCGGGAGGGCGCTGTCACGGTGCCGCGGTGGTCTCGTCGGCGAAGACGACGTCGAGCACCTCGTCGATCCTCTCGACGAAGACGAACTCGAGCTCGTCCTTCACCTGCTGGGGCACCTCCTCCAGGTCCTTCTCGTTGTCCCTGGGGAGGACCACCTTCTTGATGCCGGCGCGGTGGGCGGCGAGCACCTTGTCCCTGATGCCGCCCACGGGGAGCACCTTCCCGCGGAGGGTGATCTCTCCGGTCATGCCCACGTCCTTCCTCACCTGCCTCCCCGTGACCGCCGATACCAGGGCCACGGCCATGGTGACCCCTGCCGAGGGGCCGTCCTTGGGTATTGCCCCGGCGGGGACGTGGATGTGGACGTCGCTGGCCTGGTAGAAGCCCTTCGCCGGGCCCTTCGCCTCGGCGGCATCCTCCTTGGGGCGGCGCTTCTTGCCCAGGACGCGGCCCTCGTAGAAGCGGGCGTAGGTGAGGGCGGCCTTCGCCGACTCCTGCATCACGTCCCCCAGCTTGCCGGTGAGGATGAGGTTGCCCTTGCCCGGCACCAGCGTGGCCTCAATGAAGAGGACGTCGCCACCGGTGGGGGTCCAGGCCAGGCCTGTGGCCACCCCTATCTCGTCACCCTCCTCGGCGACCTCGTAGCGGAACCGCTTGGGGCCCAGGTAGCCGTGCAGGTCATCGGGGGATACCTGGGTGGTCTCGGCTGCCCCCTGGGCCACCTTCCTCGCCACCTTGCGACACACGGAGCCGATCTCCCGCTCCAGGTTCCGGACGCCGGCCTCCCTGGTGTAGTCCCTGATGATGCCGAGGACGGTGTCGTCGCTGAACTGCACGTTCTGCGCCGCGAGGCCGTTCTCGTGGAGCTGCCGCGGGATCAAGTACTTCTGGGCGATGTGGAGCTTCTCCAGCTCGGTGTAGCCGGGGAGCTCGATTATCTCCATCCTGTCCTTGAGCGCCGGCGGGATGGGGTCTACGATGTTGGCCGTGGTGATGAACATCACGTGGGACAGGTCGAAGGGGACGTCGAGGTAGTGGTCGGAGAAGGCGTGGTTCTGCTCCGGGTCCAGCACCTCGAGGAGGGCCGCTGCCGGGTCCCCGCGGAAGTCGGCACCGATCTTGTCCACCTCGTCGAGCATGAAGACCGGGTTGTTGGACTCGGCGCGGCGTATGCTCTGGATGATGCGGCCGGGCAGCGCCCCCACGTAGGTCCTGCGGTGGCCGCGGATCTCGGCCTCGTCCCTGATCCCGCCCAGGGAGAGGCGGACGAACTTGCGCCCCAGGGCGCGGGCGATGGAGTGCCCCACCGAGGTCTTGCCCGTCCCCGGTGGGCCGACGAAGCAGAGGATGGGCCCCTTCATCTCCGGGTTGAGCTTGCGCACGGCGAGGTACTCCAGTATGCGCTCCTTGACCTTGTCCAGGTCGTAGTGGTCTGTATCGAGCACCTCCTGCGCCTTGTCGATGTCGAGGCAGTCCTCGGTGCTCACCGCCCAGGGCAGGTTGATGAGCCAGTCGAGGTAGGTGCGCGATACGGTGTACTCGGCGGCGGCGGCGGGCATCTTGGCCAGGCGGTCGAGCTCGCGCTCTGCCTCCTTCTGCGCCTCGGGCGGAAGCTGGGCCTTGGCCAGGCCCTCCTTGAGCTCGTTGAGCTCCACGGTGCGCTCGTCGACCTCTCCCAGCTCCCTCTGGATGGCCTTGAGCTGCTCCCTCAAGTAGAACTCACGCTGGCTCTTGTCGATGTCCTCTTTCATCTGGGACTGTATCTTGCTGCCCAGCTCCAGTATGTCCAGCTCCCTGTTTATCAGGGTGGTGAGCCTCTTCACCCGCGCCAGGACGTCCAGTTGCTCCAGTATCTCCTGGCGCTCCTCCAGCCCCATGTTGATGTGGGCGGCGACGAAGTCGGCGAGGGCGCCGGGGTCGGTCATGTTGACGGCGGCGATGCCCAGCTCCGAGGGCAGGTTGGGGGCAAGAGAGACCACCTTCTGGAAGAGGGCACTCACGTTCCGGGCGAGGGCCTCGAGCTCGGTGCTCTGCTCGGTTATGCTTTTCAGCACCTCCACCTTTCCCTTGAGGTAGGGCTCGCTCTGGGTGACCTCCTTGATGCGGACCCGCTCCAGCCCCTGCAGCAGGGCGCGCATGGAGCCATCGGGCATCTTGAACATCTTGGAGATGACGGCCGCGGTGCCCACGGTGTAGAGGTTCTCTGGGGTGGGCTCTTTCTCGTCGGCGGCGCGCTGGGCCAGTATGGCCACCATCTTGTCGCTGGCCATCGCGTCGTCGATGAGCTTGACCATCCGCTCGTTCTCCGTGGCGATGGGGACCATCATCGAGGGGTAGACCACGGCATCGCCGCTGGGCATTATGGGCAGCTCCTCGGGGATGGCGGCCCCCTCCGGGGGTATGGCGTCTTTCTCATTCACCGATACCATGGCTGTATCACCTCTCGGCCTCGCTGTTGGGGGCCGTCGCCTTGATGGTCCGCCTCTGGACGGTCTTGGGGAGGCGGACCTGCAGGAGGCCCTCCCGGTACGATGCCCTGGCCTCGTCCGCGGCCACCGCGGTGGGCAGCAGGAAGGCGCGCTCGAAGGCCCCCTTGTCGATCTCCATCTGGAGGTATGTCCTCTTGGGGTCCGCGGTGGGCTCTCTCCTCATCCCCTTGATGGCCAGCATGTTGCCCTCTACGGTGATGGTGATGTCCTCTTCGGCCACGCCGGCGATCTCGGCGATGAGCACCACCTCGTCCGCGGTCTCGTAGATATCGATGTTGGGCTCCCACGCCCGCGGTGAGAAGCGCACCAGCGGCGGCTTGCGGGCTGACATGTTGTCCAGGAGCTGCTCCATCTCCCGGTACATGCTGTCGATGTGGACGTACCAGTCGCGGCGAAGCTGCATCATAGCTATCCTCCCGTCTGTGCTGCGTACCTGTGGCATCCTGGCCGTGGGGGCGTCATCCCACTCCCAGGGCCTCCATCATGCCCACTACCCCCTCGCGCACCATCTTTATGGCGATGGCGGCGAGCAGGAGGCTCATTATCTTGGACAGGGCGTCCATACCCGACGCCCCGAGGAATCTCGCTATCCTGTTGGCCTGGGCGAAGATGAGCCAGGCGATGGCCATGTTGACGATGAAGGCACCGAGGACGATGAGCGCGCTGTACTCCCCGCTTAAGAGCAGGAGGGTAGTGAGGACCGCAGGTCCGACGATGAGGGGGGTGCCCAGTGGCACCACGCCCACCGTCTCGCGCGCGGCCGCGGTATCCACGTCCACCATCCTCCCCCGGATCAGCAGGCTTATCGAGAGGGCGAGCAGGATGAGACCGCCGGCGACCAGGAAGTCGGAGGCGCTTATCCCCAGGAGCCAGAAGACGGCCTTGCCGACGGCGATGAACCCCAGCCCCAGGGCCAGGGCGGTGAGCAGGGCGTAGCGCACGGTCTTGGCCCGCTGCGGGGCGCTCATGTGCCCGGTCATCGAGAGAAGGAAGGGCAGTGTCCCGATGGCGTCCATGGCCACGAACAGCGGGATGAAGCTCAGCAACAGGCCCTGGAGGATATCCATGTCTCCCTATCCCCGGAGAGGGCCCCCTACTTGCCGGGCTTGCCCTCGATTAAGGCCATGGCCGCTACGGTATCGCCCTGGTCTGGTCGCATGAGGCATGCCCCCCTCCTGATCCTCCCCTGTATAGGGACGCTGTCCATCCCGATGCGGATGATGATCCCATTGGCCGAGAGCATGAGCAGGTCTCCGCCGATCTCGACGGAGCGGGCGGCCACCACCTCCCCGGTCTGGGTGTTGGTGACGAAGCTCTTGATCCCGGTGCCGCCGCGGGACTGGAGCTTGTAGTTGGCCAGCGCGGTGCATTTGCCGTAGCCGTTCGAGGTGATCAACAGGAGGTATGTGCCGGCGGAGACCACGTCCATGGCCACCACGTGGTCCTCTGGGGGGATCTGGATGGCCCTCACCCCACCGCTGGCCCGCGACGCGCTGCGCAGCGGGGTGTTGCTGAACCGTATGGCGTGGCCCTTTGCCGTCGCCACGATGATGTGGTCGTCCGATCTCGTCACCTTTGCCGCCACCAGCTCGTCGTCCCGCTCCAGGTCCATGGCGATGAGCCCGCTGGACCTCACCGAGGCGAACTCCTTTAGGGGGGTCTTCTTGACCTCGCCGCGGCGCGTGGCCATGACCATGTAGTCGCCGTGTGAGAAGTCGGGCACCGGGGTGACCACGGTCACCTGCTCCTTCTCGTCCAGCGGCAGCAGCTTGACCAGCGGCGTCCCCTTGGCGGTCCGGGACTGCTCGGGCGGCAGGCGGTAGCACTTGAGCGACAGCACCTTGCCCCGGCTGGTGAAGAAGAGGATGGTATCGTGGGTATCGGCGGTCACGATTAAGCGGGCCGCGCCCGTCTCCTGGGTGACCACGGTGGTGACGCCCCGGCCTCCCCGCTGCTGGAGGCGGTAGCTCTCGATGGGCATCCTCTTGATGTAGCCCCTGTCGGTGAGGGTGAGCACCACCCTCTGGTGGTGGATGAGGTCCTCGGCATCGAACTCCTTGGCCTCCTCCTCCACGATCTGCGTCCGCCGCGGGTCGCTGTAGCGCTCTTTGAGCCCCTCGGTCTCCTCCTTGATGATGTAGAGTATCTTGCGCGGGTTGGCCAGGAGATCCTCGAGGTAGGCTATGGTCTTTAGGAGCTCGGCATACTCCTCGTTTATCTTCTTGCGCTCCAGGGCGGCGAGGCGCCTGAGCTGCATATCGAGGATGGCCTGGGCCTGGGCCTGGCTCAATCCGAAGCCCTGCATCAGGGCATCACGCGCTGCCTCGGCACTCTCTGAGCTGCGGATGGTGGCGATTATGCGGTCTAGGTCGTCCAGGGCGACCTTGAGCCCCTCCAGGATGTGGGCCCGCTGCGCGGCGCGTTTCAGCTCGAACCGGGAGCGCCGAACGATGACGTCGCGGCGGAACTCGATGAACTGCTGGAGGGCTGTCTTCAGGCTTATCACCCGGGGCTGGCCATCGATCAAGGCCAGCATGTTGACGAAGAAGGAGGACTGCATCGCGGTGTGCTTGTACAGGTTGTTCAGCACCTGCTCCGGCTGGGCCTCCTTCTTCAGGTCGATGACGATGCGCATCCCCTCGCGGTCGGACTCGTCGCGCAGCTCGGCGATGCCCTCGATGCGGCGCTCCTTGACCAGGCTGGCTATCCTCTCTACCAGCGCCGCCTTGTTTGTCTGGTAGGGGACCTCGGTGACCACTATCTGCTGGCGGCCCTTGGCCGTGTCCACTATATCGGCCTTGCCTCGCACTACGATCTTGCCCCGGCCCGTGGTGTAGGCGCTCTTGATACCCTCTGTGCCGCAGATGATGCCTGCGGTGGGGAAGTCGGGGCCGTGCACCAGCTCTATGAGCTCGTCTATGGTGGCATCGGGGGTATCGATCAGGTGGATGATGGCATCGCAGAGCTCGCCCAGGTTGTGCGGTGGTATGTTGGTGGCCATGCCCACGGCGATACCTGAGGCGCCGTTTAGCAGGAGGTCTGGTATCCTCGCCGGGAGGACGGTGGGCTCCTGGAGGGTGCCGTCGAAGTTGGGGGAGAAGTCCACCGTGTCCTTGTCGATATCGACCAGCATCTCGGCGGCGATCGCGGAGAGGCGGGCCTCGGTGTAGCGCATCGCCGCCGGGGGGTCGTTGTCCACGCTGCCGAAGTTACCCTGCCCGTCGATGAGCGCATATCGCATGGAGAAGTCCTGGGCCATGCGTACCATGGCCTCGTAGACCGGGTCGTCGCCGTGGGGGTGGAACTTGCCCAGCACCTCGCCCACGATGCGGGCGCTCTTCTTGTGGGGGCTCTGGTGCCGGAGCCCCAGCTCCTCCATGACGTACAGTATCCGCCGCTGCACCGGTTTCAACCCGTCGCGGACATCGGGCAGGGCGCGAGATACGATGACGCTCATGGCGTAGTCGAGGTATGAGCTCTTCATCTCCTCTTCTATGTCGACGGGTCTCACCGTTCCGATATTCATCCCTCTTGAACCTCCGTGGTGTCTGGGCCTATAAAGGTGCTGGTGGCAAAAGGATATCACGCTTTCGCGTGCCCGTCAAAGGGTCTGCCGGGGGTTTTACGGGGCACCGGGCCTTCCAAGAGCGCCCCTCGTGGCACGGGCGTGAGCGGGGCATGGCATGGCACTGCTGCCACTGGGGTGACATAGGTCGGGGGGGTGCACACACGAGCGGGGGCGCGGCATCCGCGGCCTTCGCTCAGTCTACGTGGTCGGCGTCTTCGCTGTCCGAGTCCTCTTCGTGCTCAAGTATGGCGATGTCCTGGGTGACATGCCCCAGGTCTTCCTCCTCCCACTCCAGGGTGTAGTCCCTCTCCTCCTCTTCCTCCAGCTCGTACTTCAGTATGCTCTCTCGTACATAGGGGCGGAATCCGTCCGGGCCCTTGACCGGAAAAGAGGGGCGACCTGCCTGGCTGGGGTGCTGGAAGATCTCCTTGATGATTATCTTCACCTCGCTGTCCGCAGAGCTGATGACCGCTGCGGTATACCTGTTGCCGCCCCGTATCAGGTTGGAGAGGCGTACGCCGACGCGGGGCTCCACCTTTCCCAGGTACTCGCCGTGCTTGTTCTCCACGATGATGGACTGGCCATCGATCTGGAGATACACCGGGTCGCCGGCGGCGATCTGTGCGCGCACGTGCCTGGGTGCCAGGTGGTAGAGGCTGGCCACACCTGCCTTGCCCATCTCCTCGATGAAGAGGTGGGGGCTGACCCGGTGGCGGCCTCCACGGGGCGAGGGCTGCGCCTCGTTCAGCAGGGAGAGCCGGCGCAGGTTCTTCTTGGCGATGCTGTTGCCGGGGTCGATGCCGAGGGCCTTGCTGTAGGCCTCATGGGCCTCGGCGTAGCGACCCAGCTCGGTGAGCGCCTTTCCCAGGCGGTTATAGGCATCGATATCCTTGGGGAAGAACTCGATGATGCTCTGGTTGGCGGCGACAGCATCCTCCCAGCGGCCCTGCATCGCCATGTCGATGGCCTCCTTGGTGCGCTGTCGTCTCAGTCTGGCCTCGCCTGTCTGGTACTGCATCGGAGTGGCGGTGTCCTCTCGCATTAACTTGTCGTCGTCGCACCATTTTAACGGGATTTCCACAGTTGTCAAGAGGTAAAAGTACCAACTTGCTATAGCGGAGTCGCCTCATGTCGGCGGGGCGCCATACGGTATGAATACGCCGATGTTACTGCTTGGTGAAGAGGAGTATCATCTCTGAGCGGAGTATGTAGCGGCAGTCCTGGAGCACAAGCCCTCGCCTCTCCAGGAGCTCTATCAGGCTGCGCCTGGTGTACCTGGTTATGTGCTCCTCGGCGTAGCCGCCGGGGGCGAAGAACCCGTAGAGGCGCTCGATGGTCGGCCACCAGATGCCGCCGTAGTCCGGCGTCCCGATGACGAGCTGGCCACCCTGTGCCAGCACCCGGGAGAGCTCGTCGAAAGGCTCATCGCCCGGAGGCAGGTGCTCGATGACCTCGGAGCAGACCACGCAGTCGAAGGCGGCGTCGCGGAAGGGCAGGGCAAATATCGAGGCGTTCACCAGCGGCCGGCCCAGCTTTCTCACGTAGCGGAGCTTGGCGGCCTGTACGTCCACGCCGATGCCGCTCTCCAGGCCACCCAGTATCCTGCTTGAGCCACAGCCCACGTCGAGGGTGGCGTGAGCGCCCCTGGCCATCTCGGTGACTATGCGGTAGCGACGGCGCTGCCAGTACCGCTGCAGGGGGATGATGCTATCGAAGGCGCGGTCGTCGTAGTCTGCCGAGAGCGTGGAGTTGCGCAGCCGCCACATGCGCATGAAGGTGCTCAAGTACGATATGCCGAAGCGGAGCAGGCTCACGTGGGAGGTCCCGCGCGTTCGCGGCAGGTAGTGGAAGGGGACCTCCTTGATGTGCCACCCCTGGGAGTGGCACTTTATCACCACCTCCTGGAGGATATCGAAGTCCGAGCTGGACAGCTCCAGGTCGCGCAGGGTGGCGGCGTGGTACAGTCGAAAGCCGCTTGAGAGGTCTTTCAAGGGGAGCGAGAGCCCGGAGGCGAAGAACATGTTGAGCGCCCTGCTCAAAAACCTCCTGGTGATGGGCATCCTGGCCGAGCCCTCCGTCACGTAGCGCGAGGCCACCACTATCTCGGCCTCCGCGCGTTCCCGCCACAGGTCGGGGATGAAGGAGGGGTCGTGCGAGAGGTCGCCGTCCAGGGTGAGGATGTAGTCGCCCTGGGCGATGCAGAAGCCCTCCTTGAGCGCCCCGCCGTAGCCCTTCTCCTTCTGCATGGTCACCTTGGCCTCGAGCGCCCTCGCTGTGGCTGCGGTGTCGTCTGTAGACCCACCGTCGACGACGATTATCTCGTACTCAGGCGATATCGGCGATATCACCTTGCGGAGCTTGGGGATGAGCTCGGCAACGTTTCTCTCCTCGTTCAAGGCAGGTATGATGATGCTTAAGTTCACCACCGCCTCCACGGCAAGGATCATGTGCCCGGCTACAGGGCCATCGCAGGGTTATGATATTATAGCGCACACCCCTCTTCTGGTCTACCCCGAACCGGCGATGAGACTTTTGTCCTTTGACAGCCCCCCCTCCGTATGATAGAGTGTATGGCAGTGGAGCTACAACGACGTGGAGGAGAACGATGAGAGACGAGGTAGAGGCCGTCCTGGCTGAGATAAGACCCAGCCTGGCCGCCGACGGCGGCGGGGTGGAGCTGGTGGAGGTGAACGACGGGGTGGTCTCGGTGCGGCTCACTGGAGCGTGTAGCGGGTGCCCTATGAGGCAGATGACTCTCTCTGGGGGCATCGAGCGCATACTGAAGGAGAGGCTGCCTGAGGTCACGGAAGTGGTTGCCGTGTAGCCCTGTCCCGGCAGCGGCGGTGCGGTCATTCTCCAGGTCTCTATAGTGAGAGGGGCGCCGTCGTTGCCAAGTGGTGGCGATGTAGCAAGGGGGACTCATGTGAGTGCCCCCTTTCTCTATGTGGCGAGGGTGTGCTCCACAGCGCAAGTGGCCTACGCGGCCTCTCTGTCCAGCTCGAAGGCGCGGTGGAGGGCCTGCACCGCGTCGGGCACCTGGCCCTCGTTGATGATGCAGGTGACCCTGATCTCCGACGTGGTGATGAGCTCGATGTTGATGCCGGCATCGTACAGGGCGCGGAACATCCGCGCCGCGTAGCCGGGGGTGTTCTGCATCCCCGTGCCCACGATGCTCACCTTTCCCAGCGCGGCGTCGGCAACGCAGCCGGCGGCCCCGATGGAGCTGGCCACGGGCTCGACCACGCGCATCGCCTTCTCGATGTCTCTCCTCGATACCGTGAAGGTGAGGTCGGTGACGCGCTCCGCGCTCGCGTTCTGGACGATGGTGTCCACGCTGATGCTCTCCTGGGCCAGCGGCTCGAATATGGCGGAGGCGATCCCCGGTTGGTCGGGGACGCCGCGTATGGTGATCTTGGCCACATCGAGGTCGTGGGCTATCCCTCGCACCTTGTTCCGCACTTCCATATATACGCCTCCATGGATAGTGGTCCCTGGGCTCTCGCTGAAGCTGGATGCCACCAGGATGGGGATGTGGTACAGCTCCCCCAGCTCCACGGAGCGGGGGTGGAGCACCTTGGCCCCGTAGGTGGCGAGCTCCAGCATCTCCTCGTAGCCGATGTCCTTGAGCTTGCGCGCCTGGGGCACGATGTGCGGGTCTGCGGTGTAGACCCCTTCCACGTCGGTGTATATCTGGCACACCTCTGCCCCCATCCTCGCTGCCAGTGCCACCGCCGTGGTGTCGGAGCCGCCGCGGCCCAGGGTGGTGATGTCCATCTCTCTGGTGATGCCCTGGAAGCCGGCGACGATGACGATCTTGCCGCTGTCCAGCTCCCTGTGGATGCGCTTGGCATCGATGGCGAGGATGCGCGCCTTGCTGTAGACCGAGTCGGTCTGGATGCCGGCCTGGGCGCCGCTCAAGCTGATGGCGCGGTGGCCCAGGCCTTTGAGCGCCATGGCGAGCAGGGTGCTCGACACGATCTCTCCGGTGGACATGAGGACGTCGAGCTCCCGCTCGTCGGGCTGGTCGCTTATCTGGTTGGCGAGACGGATGAGCTCGTCGGTGGTCTTTCCCATGGCGGAGACCACCACCACTACCTGGCTGCCCTGCTCCCTGGTCGCCGCGATGCGCCGGGCAATGCTCTTGATCCTCTCGGCGTCGGCCACTGAGCTCCCGCCGTACTTCTGCACTACTATTGCCATGGCGGTGTCTAAAACCCTCCTATCAGCCTGCCCATCACGGTGTGCCCTTCCTCTATGAAGACAGCGGTGCCCCCCGCCTCGCTCTCGTCGAAGCCTGTTGCCCCGCTGGCGGCGACGCCGGGCCCCCAGAGCACGAAGGGGACCGGGTCGGCGCTGTGGGCCTTGGTGGCGATGGGCGTGGGGTGGTCGGGGAGGGCCACGACACGCAGGGCCCGTCCCCTCCACGGCAGGAGCCTGGCCACCATCTCGCGGTCGACGCTCTCGATGGCCGCCACCTTGTCCTCGATGGAGCCGGCGTGCCCCGCCTCGTCGGTGGCCTCCACGTGAACCACCACCAGGTCGTACTCCTCGAGGGCACCGAGGGCACCCTCCATCTGCGCCGCGTAGTCGTTGTCGAGGCTGTCGGTGACACCGGCGATGTCCAGCATGTCCATCCCGGAGAGCCGGGCCAGGCCCCCCAGGAGGTCGACCCCTGATGTCATGGCGGCCTTCACCCCGAACCTCTCCCTGAAGGAGGGGACGGCGGCTGTCTTGCTGCTGCCCCAGAAGAGCCAGATCATGGCGGCCGGCACCTGGCCGCGGGACTGCCGCGCCGCGTTCAGCGGGTGCCCCTCCAGCACCTCCTGGGAGCGCAGCATGAGGTGGCGCAGGAGCTCGCTGCCCTCGCCCCGGGGCAGGTGCTCAGCGATGGGCTCGCCGGCGATGTCGTGGGGGGGGCTGCACGTCGCCCGCAGGGTCTCGGGGTGCCCGCGTATCTTGCAGATACTTCTGAAGCTCACACCGGGATAGAACTGCACCTCTTCGCTGGCAAGCCCCTCTTGTATGGCCTCCATCAGCACGTGGGCGTCCTCGCTCTCGATGTGGCCGGTGCTGTAGTCCCACATCCTGCCGTCGCGGACGGCGACCAGGTTGCAGCGGAATAGCGCATCGCCGTCCTCTACGGGGATGCCCATGCTCAGCGCCTCGATGGCGCTGCGGCCCTGGTAGTAGACCCTGGGGTCGTAGCCCATGATGGACATGCAGGCGCAGGCGCTCGACGGCTCCATGCCCTGGGGCACGGTGCGCACCAGGCCCACCATGCCCTCCCTGGCCAGGCAGTCCAGGTGAGGGGTATGGGCCAACTGGAGGCAGGTCTTGCCGCCCCGCTCCGGGATGGGCCAGCCCGCGGCCCCATCGATGATGAGCACGCAGTACTTCATGATTAGACAAGTATAGCAAGTGGCGAGGGGACAATTCAAGGAGGCTCCTTGCTAATGGCGGCGATGGGGGCTATAATAGTGGACTGCGGGGCGTGGCGCAGTCCGGTTAGCGCGCAGCGTTCGGGACGCTGAGGTCGGTGGTTCAAATCCACTCGCCCCGATTCCCCTCTCACCCCTTGTGCCCGCACGGCAGAAAGCCCCCGCCGGTGGCCCATCGCGGCCGGAGGCCGCTACTCGTCCAGCTCCCGCTTGGCCTGCTCCCACAGCTCGTCCATCTGGGAAAGGGAGAGGTCGGCGAGCTGGATGCCGCGACGGGTGCATGCCTCCTCCATGTGGGAGAAGCGGCTGCGGAAGCGCTCGTTCGAGCCGCGGAGGGCCGTCTCCAGGTCGATATCGAGCTTTAGGGCGATGTTGGCCAGGGTGAAGAGCAGGTCGCCGAACTCGTGTGCCCGCTGCTGGTGGTCGCAGGCCCCTTTGAGCTCGGCCACCTCCTCGGCCAGCTTGTCGATGACCCCCTCGATGTCATCCCAGTCGAAGCCGACGCGGGCGACGCGGCGCTGAATCGCCTGGGCATAGGCCAGGGACGGCATATCCCTGGGTATCCCGCTCAACAGTGAGCCCTTGCCCTCCGCCCGCTTGGTGGCCTCCCAGCTCGCGATGACCTCCTGGGCATCGCGGGCGTGGGCATCGCCGAAGACGTGGGGGTGGCGGCGGATGAGCTTCTCGTTGACCCCGGCTATCACGTCGCCGATGGCGAACTCCCCCTCGTCGCTCGCCATCTGGGCGTGGAGCACCACCTGCATGAGCAGGTCTCCCAGCTCCTCGCAGAGCATGGCCCCGCCCCCACGGTCGATTGCCTCGACGACCTCGTAGGCCTCCTCCAGGGTGTTGCCCTTTATCGTCTGGTGCGTCTGCTCCTGGTCCCAGGGGCAGCCGCCGGGGCCGCGCAGCCGGGCCATGATATCGACCAGGGTAGTGAAGCTGTCCATGCGCTCTCGGAATTCCACGTCGGCACCCCTCTCTGTTCTCACCCCTGGGATTATACCGGCCGGGCCCCTCGATTGACAAGCCAGAGCCGCCACCGCTAGTATGGTGCCATGCCAGGGAGGAGAGGGCTGCTCCGGGCCGTCGTCGCCGTCGCTGCCGCGGCCTTCGTGCTGTGCCTGCCCCTGTACCTGGTCACCGCCACCATCAGCGGGGCGGTGAACGAGGTGCGGCTCTACCAGTACGGCTTCGACAGGTATGGCGTGAGCGAGGACACCGGCATCGGTGACGAGGAGCTCCTGCGCGCGGCGCGGGAGCTCATAGCCTACTTCAACTCCGGCCAGGCAGCGGTGCAGGTCACGGTAGAGAACGCACACGGCGAGGAGGTCGAGCTCTTCGGGGAGCGCGAGGTGGCCCACCTGAAGGACGTGAAGGCCCTCATCAGGTTGAGCTACCGCATCGCCATAGGCACCCTGGCGTACATGGCGGTCGTCGTGGTCGCCGGCCTGCTGTTGTACCGCGAGAGGTTCTGGCCGCAGCTCGCCAGGCTGGGCCTGTGGGGGGGTGCGCTCACCATCGCCCTCTTGTGCGCCGTCGGCATCGCCGCCGCCGTGGACTTCCAGTGGCTCTTCATAGGCTTCCACCGGCTGTTCTTCAGCGGGGATACCTGGATACTGGCCCCCTCAGACTACCTGATACGGATGTTCCCCCCGCCCTTCTTCAACGATGCTGCCCTCTTCGTGGTGGGGGCCGTCGTCGTGGAGGCGTTGCTCGTCGGTGGTTTGGGTGGCCTCTTCTGGTTCAGGCGGAGGAAGGCGGGCTAGCTCGCCATGCCGCAGGAGGAGCAGCTCGAAGAGGTGCAGGAGCCGCAGGCACTCCCCGCACCGGCAATGGAGGAGGGCTCGCCCGATGAGCCTTTGGAGAAGGCGGAGAACAGGGAGAGGAGCTTGCGCGCCGGGGCCTGGCAGCGGGGGCAGCACGCCTCTTCGCCCGATTCACTGAAGGGGCGGCGCAGCTCAAACGTGAGGTCGCAGGCAGGGCAGCTATACTCGTAGACCGGCATCTTAACCCCTCGATTACCATTGTAGCCCGCACCGGCCATGGCGTCAATATCGTCGGGGCTAGGCGCGCCACGCGACGCTGCCGCCGCAGATGGTCATCTCAACCCTGATGTCGGTGAGGGCCTCGCTGGGCACGGCCGTGGGGTCGGCGCTGAGCAGGGCCAGGTCGGCGAGGAGGCCCTCCCTGATGGTGCCCCGGCCCCCTTCCTCGAACAGGGCGTAGGCGGCGCTCTGGGTGTGCATGCGCAGCGCCTCCAGCGGGGAGATGCGCTCGTGGGGCAGCACCTCGTCGCCCGACGCCGCCCTCCTGGTAGTCGCCGCGTAGATGCCCTTCAGCGGGTCGACCGGCGCCACGGGACAGTCTGAGCCCGCGGCGGGCACCAGGCCGCTCCTGAGAAAGGAGCCGATGCGGTAGAGCCAGGGGAGCTGCTCTGGGGGCACTGTCTTCAAGTAGCGCTCTCCACTGAAATAGATGAAGGAGGGGTTGGTGACCACCACGGCGTGGATGCGCTTCAATCGCTCGAGGAGCGGCGGCGGGCACACCGAGCAGTGCTCCACGCGGTGGCGATGGCCGGCACGGGGGGCCTGTGCCAGTGCCCCCTCCAGTGCAGTGCCCGCCGCCGCGACGGCGCGCTCTTCCACGGCGTGAATGGCGAGCTGGTAGCCCGCCCGGTGCGCCGCCAGCACCAGGGCACAGAGCTCCTCCTGTCCGGGGAAGAGCGCGCCCGTGGTCTCATCGAGGACGACCTTGAGCGCGCCCAGGCGTATGTCGTCATCGCCGCGGCGGGGATGGAAGCCCTGCCGACGAAGCTCGTCCAGGGCGCGGGCGTCCATCATCATCGATATGCGGGGCGCGAGAAGCCCCCTGGCCTTCAGGCCCTGCACCCCCTCCCACTCGCCGGGCCCACTGTGCACCGTGGCGTCCTGGAGGGAGGTCACCCCCACGGAGACCAGCCTCTCGTTGGCCTGGCGGATGCCCCCCTCGAGCTCGTCGCTAGAAAGGGGCGGAACCAGGCCATCGATGTAGTGGTTCATCTCGTAGAGGATGCCGTTGGGCTCCCCGGACTCGAGGTCTCGCTCTATCATGCCCCCAGGCGGCTCGGCTGACTCCATGGAGATGCCGACCAGGGAGAGCGCCATGCTGTTTAACACCGAGGCATGCCCTGAGCGGTGGGCCAGCCGCACCGGGTTGTGGGGGGCCGCCTCATCGAGGTCCCAGCGGGTGGGGTGACGCCCCTCGGCGAGGTAGAACTCGTTGTAGCCTGTGGCCCGTATCCAGGTGCCGGGGGCCGCAGCGCGCGCCTGCGCCGCGATGGTGCGGACTATGTCGGCTATGGAGCCCACCGCCTGCGGCGAGCAGTCTACGCTGAGCAGGCTCGAGGCGAGGGCGAAGAGGTGGCAGTGGGCGTCGATGAAGCCGGGGACGAGGGCCTTGCCCTCGCAGTCGATCTGGGGCGCGGAGTACTCACTCCGCTCCTCGTTGGCGCCGACACGGATGATCCGCCCGCCTGCGACGGCGACGAGCTGGGCCCTCGGCCGGCGCCGGTCGAGGGTGAGGACATCGGCATTGTACAGGCAGAGGTCTGCCTTCATGACGGGCACCGTGCCCTCTCCAGGTGCACCATGAGGATGGCGCAATCGGCGGGGGTGACCCCGTCGATGCGGGAGGCCTGGCCCAGTGTCTGCGGGCGCAGGGCGTTGAGCTTCTGCCGTGCCTCGTAGCGCAGGCTTGGTATGGCGTCGTAGTCGAAGCTGGGCGGGATGCGGCGCTCTTCGAGCCGGGCCATGCGCGCAAGCTGTGCCCTCTGCTTGCGGATGTAGCCTTCGTACTTGCACTCGATCTCTACCTGCTCTGCGGTCTCGGCGTCGATGCCGTCGCGGCCCAGCCCGCAGTCGACCAGGTCTCGGTAGCTAATGTCCTGGCGGCGCAGGTACTCGAGGGCGTTTACGCTGTGGCCTACCTCTGGCGGCTGGATGTAGCTCCCCGCCAGCCGCTCGAGCTCGGCGGCGATGGCGCATCGCATCGACTCCACTCTGCGCTGGCGCTCCCCGTCGATTAAGCCCACCTCGTGACCGATGGCGCTCAGCCTCAGGTGGGCGTTGTCCTGGCGCAGGAGCAGGCGGTACTCGGCCCGCGACGTGAGCAGCCGGTAGGGCTCGGTGAGCTCACGGGTCACCAGGTCGTCGATCATCACCCCGATGTACCCCTGGTCGCGCCGTATCACTATGGGCGGCCTGCCCTGCGCCTTGAGCGCGGCGTTTATGCCGGCGATGAGCCCCTGCCCCGCCGCCTCCTCGTAGCCGGTGGTGCCGTTTACCTGCCCGGCGAGGAAGAGGCCGGGCACGGCCCTGCTCTCCAGTGTGGCCGATACCTGGCTGGGGGGCACGTAGTCGTACTCTATGGCGTAGCCCACCCGCACCATCTCCACCCGCTCCAGTGCCGGGATGGAGCGCAGCATCTGGAGCTGCACGTCCTCGGGGAGGCTGGTGTTGGCCCCCTGGACGTAGACCTCAGTGGTCTGCCATCCTTCTGGCTCCAGGAAGAGGGGGTGGTGCTCCTTGTGGGCGAACCTGACCACCTTGTCTTCAATCGAGGGACAGTAGCGCGGGCCCACCCCCTTGATGAGCCCGGTGAAGAGGGGGGCCCGGTCCAGGTTGTCCCGGATGACCTGGTGCGTCCGCTCGTTGGTGTATACCAGGTAGCACGGGAGCTGGGGCCGCCACGGCGACGGGGCCAGCGGGTAGACCGGGTTGGGCGGTGGGAGCTCCGGGTCGGCCTGCCGCTCCCCCCACGTGCTGAAGTACAAAGGGACCTCGCTCCCCGGCTGCACCACTGTCTTTGAGAAGTCGATGGTGCGGGCATCGATGCGGGGCGGGGTCCCCGTCTTCAAGCGCCCCAGGACAAGGCCCAGCGAGCGCAGGCTCGCCGAGAGCCCCTCGGCGGGGAACTCCCCGGCGCGGCCCGCGGCATAGCACCTGTCCCCCACGATGACCCGCCCGCCAAGTGAGGTGCCGGTGGTGAGCACCACGCACCTGCCCTCGTAGGTGTTGCCCAGCGAGGTCCTCACCTGGAGCGCCCCCCTCCCTGTGCCCACCTCGTCGACGAGGGCCTGCTTGATGTCGAGGGAGGCCTCGCGCTCCAGGGCGAGCCTCATGGCCAGGCCGTATCGTCTCTTGTCGGCCTGGGCGCGCAGCGCCTGGACGGCAGGCCCCTTGCCGGTATTGAGCATCCTTATCTGGATGAAGCTCTGGTCGATGTTCCGGGCCATCTCGCCGCCCAGGGCGTCGATCTCGCGCACCAGGTGGCCCTTGGCCGGGCCGCCGATAGATGGGTTGCAGGGCATGAGGGCCACGTTGTCCAGGTTCATGGTGAAGATGAGCGTCCGTGCCCCCATCCTCGCCGCGGCGAGCGCCGCCTCGCAGCCGGCATGGCCTGCGCCTATCACGATGACATCGTACATACTGCCCGACCTCTCCCAGTTGTGGGCCCTGTATGCCTATTGTATCACCGCCGGTGGTCGCGGTCGATTGGGGGCGGCATATCGCTCTGTACCAGTGGGCTACATTTGAGTCGGGGGGTGGTGTGAGAGGTGGGCCCGTCATCGGGCTCGCGGCGAAGGGGGGCTAGCCCTGGCGGATGTACCTCCATACCTCCCTGGGGCTGGGGCTCTTGCCGTACATGAGCAGGAAGGTGCGGAACATCCTCGCGGCGAGCCACATGGCACCCAGTATGGAGGCCACCAGGATGGCCAGGCTGAGCGCCAGCTCCCAGGCGGGGAACGAGGATATGCTGAGCTTCATTATCGCCGTCACCGGGGCGGTGATGGGGAACAGGGCCAGCACGGTGAACACCACGTGGCCCGGGTTCTCGATGAAGAGGGGGATGACCATGATGGGTATGACCGCGGGCAGGGTGATGACCACGGTCCACTGGTTGCTCTCCCTGGCGTTTGAGCCCAGGGAGCCGATGGCGGCCATGAGGATGGCGAAGAGCAGGTAGCCCAGGACGAAGTAGACTATGCCCAGCACGATGAGTCCAATGGGGATGGAGATGCCACTCAGCGGCGGCACAAAGGCCGAGGCCACCGCGGCGGTGACCACCGCCGCTGCCAGCCAGATGACTATCTGCATGAGCCCTGCCGAGCCCAGGCCCAGCACCTTCCCGGTTAAGAGCTGCCGCGTCGAGACCGAGGAGAGCAGTATCTCGATCAGGCGGTTCTCCTTCTCCTCGGCGACCCCCTGCAGCAGGTAGCCGGAGGTGGTGAACAGCGATATCATGAAGAGGATGCCGAAGATGTAGGGCATGCCAAAGGCGCTGAAGTAGTCTTCAGGGGGTATGGTCTCCCCGGTCTCCGGGTCCAGGCGGAAAGAGCTGTAGAGGATGGGCGTCTGCGCCCGCGCCAGGACGTCCTCGCTCACCTCGCCGGAGAGGAGGTTGGCCACCATGAAGTCCTCCATCGCCTCGATGGTGGCCCACGGCGGCTCCAGCTCCCGCGCCGTGGTGTACCTGGTGACCAGGCCGGTGGCCACGTAGTCTTCGGGGATGACGAAGAACTCGCGTATGTGCTCCTGCAACAGCGCCTGCCTGGCCTCCTGCGCGGTATCGTAGGGCACGAAGACGATGCCGTCCCGGTGGGTGTAGTCGTCG
Source organism: Chloroflexota bacterium (assembly GCA_034189655.1). Taxonomy (GTDB): domain Bacteria; phylum Chloroflexota; class Dehalococcoidia; order E44-bin15; family E44-bin15; genus JAXHUE01. Next base: position 65,023 of record JAXHUE010000002.1, read on the forward strand.
AAGATGCCGGTGCCGTCGACGTAGCCTATGTTCAGCTCCTCCGGCGGGGGGGTGACCACCCAGCTCGTCACCCCTATGTAGATGAGTATCCCCAGGAGTGCCAGCACGGGAAATGCCGCGGTGAGCAGTATGTAGGAGACCCTCCGTATGGTGGAGGTGAACTCGCTGCGCGCGATGATCCAGGTCTTCTTCATCGCCCCTGCTCCACCACCTGGAGGAATATCTCGTTTAACGACGGGGTGGAGACCTGGAACCGGCTCACCCGGATGCCCCGCCCCATGAGCTGCTCAAGTATGGCCTGTGGCTCGGTATCGCCGTCGAGGAACAGCTCCACTGCCGCTCCCCGCTCCTTCCTCCCCACTATGCCCTCGATGTCGCCGATGGTGCCGTCGGCCTCCACCAGCACGGAGTTGTTGCGGTAGTGCCACTTGATCTCGGCCAGGTTGCCGTAGAGCACGACGCGGCCCCGGTCAATCATCAGGATGCGGTCGCACATCTCCTCCACCTCGCTCATCATGTGGGTGCTCAAGATGATGGACTTGCCCTGCGCCTTCAAGTCGATGATGGTCTCCTTGATGAGCTGCCTGTTCACCGGGTCGAGGCCGGCGAAGGGCTCGTCGAGGACGATGAGGTCGGGGTCGTGCGCGATGGTCGCCAGGAACTGGATGAGCTGCCCCATGCCGCGGCTGAGCTCCTTTATCTTCTTGTCCCTGTGGGGGAGCATATCCACGTGCCCCAGGAGCTCCTCGGCCCGCTCCCTGGCGACGCGGGCATCTACGCTCTTTAAGCCGGCGAGGAACACCAGGGAGTCGGAGACCTTCATCTTCTGGTACAGCCCTCTCTCCTCCGGGAGGTAGCCGATCCTGTCCTTGGCCTCCGCGTCCAGGGGCCTGCCGAAGAGGCTGATCTCGCCCTGGTCCGGCCTGATGATGTCCATCAGCATCCTGATGGTGGTGGTCTTGCCCGCCCCGTTGGGCCCCACGAGGCCGAAGACCTCCCCGGCCATGAGGCGGAAGGAGACGTCGCTCACCACCTCCCTGCCGCCGAAGGACTTGTGGACGTCCGATACCACCACGGTCTCGCCCTTCTCGCCCTGGGGCTCACTCTGTGCCGGCGTGACGCTCACTCTGGGCACGGCAGGGCTGGGACGCGGGGCCTCTTGCTGGGGCTGGGCGTCTCCCTGTGCTGTCGTGCCGCCTGTCCCTTGCGCCGTCTCGTCGAGGTGCCGGCGCTCCTCATCCCGCTGCCTCGTGCCCCGCTGGCGATGTCTCAGCGCGATGCGGACGATGATGACGGCAACGATGGCTACGGTGAGTACGATAAAGGTCGTGGTGTCCATGTACCTAGCCCTTTGACGTTTAGGCCATTGTCACAGTATACTTCAGTGAGACGAGGGGGTCAACGTGGACGTTGAAGAGCGAGCAGAGAGACTGGTTGCCTGGATACGTGAGCAGGTGGGCGGCGCCGGGCGCAGTGGGGTGGTCTTCGGCCTAAGCGGAGGCGTGGACTCCTCGGTGGTGGCGGTGCTGTGCACGCGTGCCTTCCCCAAGAGTACCCTCGCCGTCATCATACCCTGCTACAGCAGCGAGACCGATGTGGAGCACGCCCGCGCCGTGGCACAGCAGTTCGCCATCCCCCAGCGCACCATCGTCCTCGATGGGGCCTTCGATTGTCTCATGGCGGCCCTGCCCATGGCGGAGTACGACCCGGCCACCGGGCGTGCGGCCCAGTCCAACGTAAAGCCCAGGCTCCGGATGCTCACCCTGTACTACCTGGCGAACAGGCTGGGGTACCTGGTGGTGGGTACCGGCAACCGGAGCGAGCTCGCCGTCGGCTACTTCACCAAGTACGGCGATGGCGGCGTCGATATCCTGCCACTGGGGAACATGGTGAAGGCCGAGGTGCGGGAGATGGCCCGCCACCTGGGCGTCCCGCGGGAGATCATCGAGAAGCCGCCGTCGGCCGGCCTGTGGGAGGGGCAGACCGATGAAGAGGAAATGGGCGTTACCTACGAGGAGCTCGACCGCTACCTCGTGAGCGGGGAGGCCCGTCCCGAGGTCAGGCAGAGGATAGATGCCATGGCGGCGGGGTGTGCCCACAAGAAGGCCTTGCCCGCCCTCCCCCCCTTCTGACGAATTGGCACAAATGTGTCACAAAGGCCTTGTGTTTCATAGGGCGGTGTGATATGATTACCTGGCGATACTGATGTCTTGATACCCAGGGGGGGCGATGTCCACAGAGCGGGAGAAGGCCCTGGAGCTGGCGATAGGGCAGATAGAGAAGCAGTTCGGCAAGGGCGCCATCATGAAGCTGGGAGAGGTGTCTGACAGGATGGCGGTGGACTGCATCCCCACCGGGGCCCTCGCACTCGACTTCGCCCTGGGGGTGGGCGGCATACCGCGGGGCAGGATCACCGAGGTCTTCGGGCCAGAGATGGCAGGGAAGTCCACCCTCGCGCTCCATATCATCGCTGAGGTCCAGGGCCGCGGTGGCACGGCGGCCTACATCGACGTGGAGCATGCCCTGGACCCGTCCTATGCCGCCAACTGTGGTGTCAAGGTAGATCAGCTCTTAATTTCCCAGCCTGATACCGGGGAGCAGGCACTGGAGATCGCTGAGGCCCTGGTGAGGAGCGGCGCCGTGGACGTGGTGGTCATAGATAGTGTTGCCGCCCTCGTTCCCAGGGCAGAGCTCGAGGGGGACATGGGGGATGCCCATGTCGGCCTCCAGGCGCGGCTCATGTCCCAGGCGCTGAGAAAGCTCACCGCTGCCATTCATCGGTCGCGCACCTCGGTGGTGTTCATCAACCAGCTGCGAGAGAAGGTCGGGGTCTTCTTCGGCAACCCCGAGGTCACCCCTGGTGGGAGGGCGCTCAAGTTCTACAGCTCGGTGCGCATAGACTTAAGGAGGGTGGAAGCCATCAAGGTGGGCTCGGAGACGGTGGGCAGCCGGGTGAGGGCCAGGGTGGTCAAGAACAAGGTGGCCCCTCCGTTCAAGAGCGCCGAGTTCGATATCATGTTCGACCGGGGGATCAGCAAGGAGGGCAATATCCTCGACCTGGGGGTGGAGTCCGGGGTGGTGAAGAAGAACGGTGCCTTCTACTCCTACGGTGAGACTCGCCTGGGACAGGGGCGAGAGAGCGCAAAGCACTTCCTCAGGGAGAATAGAGATATCGCAGAGGGGATCGAGAGGGACATCCGGGCCACCGCGCTCGGCTACCAGGGCCCTGTCGATACCGCGGTGGAAGAGCTCGCGGAGTAGAGAGCGGGCCCTCTGCGCCCTGGGCATAGACAAAGGCTGGGAGAATGGCATCCTGGCCTTTTTGTGTGTGGGTAACATGAGGGCAATAACGGGCATAGAGGTGCAGCGAGGGGGAGGTCGCCGGGCCCACGTCTTCCTGGATGGGGAGCCTGCCTTCAGCCTCGACGTGGCAGTGGCCACGGAGCAGGGCCTTGCCCTGGGGCAGGCGCTCTCCGACTCCCGCGTGGAGGAGATACTGCGGGCCGAGCGACACCACCGCTGCCGCCAGGCGGCGCTGCGACTCCTCGGCTATCGCCCCCGCAGCGAGAAGGAGATAAGGGACAGGCTGGTCCGCCGCTTCGATGGCGAGACCGTCGACGCCGTCGTGCGCGAGTTGGCGGGGCGGCAGGCCATAGACGATGAGGCCTTCGCCAGGTTCTGGCGGGACAACCGCGAATCGTTCGGCCCCCGCGGGCGCGGGCTGCTAAGGGCAGAGCTCCGGGCGAAGGGCGTTGCCGCCGATGTGGTGGACGAGGTCGTGCAGGCGGTGGACGAGGAGGAGGGGGCATACCGGGCGGCGCAGCGGAAGGCACGCACCCTGGAGCCGGACTATGAGGTGTTCAGGCGCAGGCTGGGGGACTTCCTCCGCCGCCGTGGCTACGGCTATGGTGTGGCCAGCCGTACAGTAGAGCGGCTGTGGCGGGAGCTGGGCCACTGAAAATGCCTCGCTTGACATCGGGGTGGGGAAGGGGTAATATGGGACACTCTATGGAGGCCACACTATATGCGCTTTCAGTGCGCTTTAAATAAGTGGAGGTGAACAGGCTGTGGTATGGGAATGGATAGTAGGCGTGGTGGTGGGACTGGTATTCGGGGGGTTGGTTACCTACCTGGCGCAGCGTATACTGACCACCCGTCGCATTAGGACTGCGCGCAAGGAGGCCGAGAACCTCCTTACAGAGGCCAGGACCAAGCACAAAGAGGTGCTGCTCGAGGCGAAGGAAGAGGCGATACGCATAAAGTCTCAGGCGGAGTCGGAGAACAGGGACCGTCGCGCCGAGCTCAATCGCATGGAGCGGCGCATATCCCAGCGGGAGGAGTCCCTCGACAAGAAGGGGGAGACGCTGGAGCGCCGTGAGCAGAACCTGGTCAACAGAGAGAAGGAGGCGGACAACCTCCGTGGCCACCTCCAGGACTTGAAGCGAAAGCAGATACAGCAGCTCGAGCTCATCTCCGGCATGTCCAGCGCGGAGGCCAAGGAGTTCCTGATCAAGGAGATGGAGGATGAGGTGCGCGAGGACGCCTGTCGCCGCCTCCGGGAGATAGAGGCCCAGCTCAAGCAGGAGGCCGACGAGCGGGCCAGGGATATCCTGTCCCTTTCCATCCAGCGCTGTGCCACCGATGTGGTGTCGGAGACCACGGTGTCCGTGGTACCCCTTCCCAGCGACGAGATGAAGGGGCGCTTGATCGGCAGAGAGGGGCGAAATATCAGGGCGCTGGAGAGCGCCACCGGCGTTGACCTCATCATCGACGATACGCCGGAGGCGGTCACCGTCTCCGGCTTCGACCCGGTTCGCCGCGAGGTGGCGCGCCTGGCGCTGCAGAAGCTCATCCTCGACGGCAGGATACATCCCGCCCGCATCGAGGAGATGGTGGAGAAGGCCAGGAACGAGGTGGAGGCCACCATCCAGACCGAGGGGGAGCAGGCAGTGAACCAGGTGGGGGTGCCGGGCGTCCACCCCGAGCTGGTGAAGCTCCTGGGGCGTCTCAAGTACCGCGGGAGCTACGGGCAGAACGTGCTGCTCCACAGCATCGAGGTGGCCCACCTGGCAGGGCTTATCGCCTCGGAGCTGGGGGCGAGGGTCGACCTGGCCAAGAAGGCGGGACTACTCCACGACATCGGAAAGGCAGTGGACTTCCAGGTGGAGGGGCCTCATGCCCAGATCGGTGCCAACATCGTGAGGGAGCTGGAGAAGTCCACCGAGGTGGTGAACGCCGTGGCCGAGCACCACGGGGAGACCGGCACCATGAGCACCCTTGGGTTCATAGTGGCCGCCGCCGATGCCATAAGCGCCTCCAGGCCTGGGGCGCGGCGGGAGTCCCTGGAGCAGTACTTAAAGCGCCTGGAGTCACTGGAGAGCCTGGCCAACAGCTTCCAGGGCGTCGAGAAGTCGTATGCCATACAGGCAGGCCGCGAGATACGCATCATGGTCAAGCCCCAGGAGATAGACGACCTCGATGCCATGAGGCTTGCCCGTGATATCGTGAAGAAGATCGAGGAGACACTGGAGTACCCAGGACAGATAAAGGTGACCGTGATCAGGGAGACCAGGGTGGTAGACCACGCCAGGTAGGTGCTGGGCAGAGCGGTGAGAATACTCATGCTGGGCGACGTGATCGGCAGGCCGGGGCGGAGGGCAGTGGCGGCCATGGTCCCGGTGTTGCGACGTGAATACCGGCTCGACATGGTCCTCGCCAACGGCGAGAACGCGGCCGGGGGCCTGGGCCTCACCATGGAGACGGCGGAGGAGTTCTTCGGCTGCGGCGTCGACGTCATCACCTCGGGAAACCACATATGGGACCGCAGGGAGATAGTCCCTTTCCTCGATGGCGATGTGGCCATCCTGCGCCCCTTGAACTACCCACCGGGTGTGCCCGGACGGGGCTTCCTGGTCAGGGACGGGGTCATGGTGGTCAACCTGGTGGGGCGCACCTTCATGGGCAACTACGACTGCCCGTTCCGCGCCATGGACTCGCTTCTCGGCGAGCAGGAGGATATACCCCCGGTGATAATCGTCGACTTCCACGCCGAGGCCACGTCGGAGAAGGTGGCCATGGGGCGTTATCTGGATGGCCGGGTCAGTGCCGTGCTGGGCACACATACCCATGTCGGCACCATCGATGCCAGGGTGCTCCCCGGCGGCACCGCCTTCGTGTCTGACGTCGGGATGACCGGCCCCATCGATTCGGTGATCGGTGACGATAGCGATGCCGTGCTGCGCCGCTTTCTGACGCAGCTTCCCCATCGCCTGTCGGTGGGAAAGGGGGCCCTGGCCTTAAATGCCGTCATGGTGGACGTAGACGAGGCGACGGGCAGGGCGAGGGGCATAACCAGAGTAGACCGGGAGATGGAGTGAGGCCCTATGGAAGTTGACCTCCACATGCACAGCACGGCCTCGGATGGCGCCTTGAGGCCGGCAGAACTGGTGGGCCTGGCGGCACAGCGGGGGCTCAAGATCATTGCCATCACCGACCACGACTCCGTGGACGGCATAGAGGAGGCCCTGGAGGCCGCGAAGCGCTACCCCTCTCTCACCGTGATACCTGGGGTAGAGATAAACACCGATATACCACACGGCGAGGTACACATACTGGGCTATTTCGTGGACTACCAGGACCAGGGACTGAGAGAGGCCCTGGTGCGCCTGCGCTCGGCGCGTGAGCTGAGGGCGCACAAGATGATAGACAAGCTGAACGACATGGGGCTGGGCGTGGACTGGGGCCGGGTCGAGGAGTTTGCCAGCGGCGGCTCTGTGGGCCGGCCGCACATAGCGCAGGCCATGCTGGAGCGGGGCCACATATCCTCGATGCAGGAGGCCTTCGAGAAGTACATCGGGCGCGAGGGGCCCGCCTATGCCGAGAGAGAGAAGCTCACCCCCGCGGAGGCCGTGGAGCTGGTGGTGAGGGCGAGGGGACTCCCTGTGCTGGCCCACCCCGCGGACATCGACGGCCTGGAGGGGCTGGTGCGACAACTCAAGGAGGTGGGGCTGGTGGGGATGGAGGTATACTACGATGGGTACAAGAGCGAGACCATCAGGGGGTTGCTGAGGATGGCGGACAGGCATGGCCTCATTCCCAGTGGCGGCTCCGACTATCACGGGCTGCGCGATGACCGTGAGACACTGCCCGGCGGCGTGGACGTGCCCCTGTCCAGTGCCCAGCGGCTGATGGCACTGGCGAGACAGCGCTCATTGGAGGTAACGCCGTGATTGCGTGGCGCAGGCAGTCGGTGTTCTTCGTCGCCGGCGAGACAAGGCTGCATGGCGAGCTCCTTCTGCCCAAGGGCAAAGGGCCGTTCCCCGGCGTCGTCCTCTGTCACGGGCTGGGGACCGACCACCGTGCCATGAGGCCCACGGCGCAGCGGCTGGTGCGAGAGGGCATCGCCACGCTGGCCATCGACTTTCACGGCCATGGCTTGAGCGAGGGGGTGTTCGAAGGGGAGGGGGCACGCGACGTGAACGCTGCCCTCGATTATATGAGCAGCCACTCCATGGTGGACCCCGCGCACGTCGCGCTGGTGGGGCACAGCATGGGCTCGACGGCGGCGATCCAGGCCGCCACCGGCAGAGAGGACATCTGCGCCCTGGTCTCACTCTCCAGCCCGTCCGACATGGTCGAGCACTACGATAATGTTGACCAGATAGTGTCCAGGCTGTTGCACAGTGCCGAGCGAAGGAAGGACGGAATCATCGAGCTGCCTCGTGCCGGTCCCATGCCTGGGATGAGTGGTCTCCAGGGTGTCATATCGGTGCTCTGGATGTGGGTGCGCGGCTACCGGCTGCGCATCCACATGGTGAATGCGTTCACGCGCATGATGAGGCTCAAGCCGTCCAGGTCGCTTGAGAGGATGGGCGCCTTTCCCAAGCTGTTCGTTCACTGCGAGGGTGATAAGCTCGCCCCTTACCAGGGTGCCCTGAGCCTCTTCGAGAGGGCCAGGCCGCCCAAGGATATCCTGCTGCTGAAGGGGGGCACCCATGCCTCTCCGCTCATGCCGGGAAGGCTCAGGAAGAGATGGATAGGCTGGCTCGTCTCCGTCTTGAAGCGGGAAAGCGCTACGGGGGAGGTGAAACCAGTATCGGGGGATAGCCTATGTGGTGGCAGGTAGTTCTGCTGATCGTGGGTGCCTACGTCATCGGCTCGATACCTTCGGCATACATCGCCGGCCGCATACTGAGGGGCATAGATATACGCAAGCACGGCAGCGGGACCGTGAGCGGCACCAACGTGTGGCACTCGGTGTCCCGCTGGGCGATGTTCCCGGTGGGGATATTCGATATCTTAAAGGGCATGGCGCCGGTGGGCATCGCCTACCTGACGGGGATGACCCTGCTGGGAGACCCGATACTGGCGCAGGGGCTGGTGGGCCTGGCCGCCATCGCTGGCCACTCGTGGTCGGTCTTCATAGGCTTCAGTGGCGGGCGGGGCATCGCCACCATGATGGGCGTCCTCTTCGTCATCGCCCCGTGGGAGCTGCTGGTATTCATTGTGCTGTGGGTGCTCTGCATACTCCTCTTCAGGAACTCGCCGCTTGGCGCCATCATCGCCATCGCGTCTCTCCCTGTCGCCAGTTGGGCCATCGGGGAGCCCGTTGTGCTCACCTACATCCTCATTGCGGTGCTGTTCCTCATGATGGCGAAGAGGATAATGGCCAACCCCGGGGACCTCGTCACCGACTGGAAGCGGGTGGTGGTATACCGCCTGCTCCTCGACAGGGACATCCCCGATCGCACTGCCTGGATATATCGCGACCACGCCGACAACGATAAGAACGCAGAGAAATGAGGTGCCCTGACCACCCCGGCGTCGAGACCAACCTCGCGTGTGGGCGGTGCGGTCGGCCCATATGTCCCCAGTGCATGGTGGAGACGCCAGTGGGGATGCGCTGCCCCACCTGTGCCCGGAAGAGGCGTCTGCCCACGTACGATGTCTCTCCCCGGCACTACCTGATAGCGTCGGGGGTGGGACTGGTGGTTGCCGCGGCCTGCGGCATCATATGGGCCTTCATCCCCCTGGGTGGGTTCTTCTCGATACTCATCGCCCTGGCCGTCGGTCTGGCCATAGGAGAGGCCGTAAGCCGCTCGATAAACCGCAAGCGGGGCATCGGCCTCCAGGTAATCGGCGGCGCCGCCATGGTGGCGAGCTACGCCATCAGCAACCTGTACCACATGGCGTACGCCGCCAGCCTCTACGGGCTTCTCGCCCTCGCCGCGGGCATCGTCGTCGTCGTCTTGAGGCTCCGCTAGGGCGCGCCGCGACGGCAGTGCCCGGCCTCTCTTGCCGTGAGATGAGCGGCGCTACCTGCCCTTGAACTCCGGCTTTCGCTTCTCTATGAAGGCCCGCATCCCCTCCATGCGGTCCTCGCTGCTCAACAGGGTGGCGGCAGACTTGGACTCGTATTCCAGTGCCTCGAGGAGGCTCATCTGCATGCCCACGTTGACGCAGTACTTGAGCGCGCGCAGGGAGAGCGGCGGCCTCTCGGCGAGCTCGGCGGCCCATTTCTTGGCCTCTGCAATGAGCTCCTCCGGGGCCACCACCTTGTTCACCAGCCCGATGGTGTAGGCCTCCTCGGCGCCGATGCGGTTGCCGAAGTACAGGAACTCCTTGGCCCTGCCCGGCCCGATGAGGCGGGGCAGCCTCGCCGTGCCACCGCCGGCGGGGATGACGCCCAGCTTCACCTCGCCCAGCCCGAAGGTGGCGGCGGTGGACGCGATGCGGAAGTCGCAGCACAGTGCGAGCTCCAGGCCGCCGCCGTTGCAGGCCCCGTTTATGGCGGCTATCACCGGCTTTGACACGTCCTCCAGCTTGTTGAAGAAGGTATAGCGTCGGCCGATGGGGAGCGGCTTGGCCGTGGGGTCGGTGAGCTCCTTGATGTCGGCCCCGGCGCAGAAGCCCCTCCCGGCGCCGGTTAAGACCAGCACCCGCACCTCAGGATCGTCGAAGGCCTCGTCTACCAGCGCCTCCAGGTCGACGGCGAGCTGGTAGTTGATGGCGTTCAGGCGGTCCTCCCGGTTGAGGGTGACCATGCCGATGCCTTCTTCCTTCTGGTAGATCAGGGTTTGGTATGCCATGCTCTAACCTCCTTTTATATCCAGGGTCTATCCCCTCTCCCCTCGCCTTCTGCCCCCGCGCCGGCGTGCCGGCGGCTGTAAATCTACAGGATTTCACTGCCGAAGTCAATATAGCCACTCCCGCGGCCACCGGCCACCCGCCCGGATGCAGCCGCCCCGCTTGACAGACCACCGGCCTGGGATTAATCTAGTCCATGTCCGAGATGGGGGGCAGGTCATGTGTGTGATTTAGAGAGGAGGTGCGCGCAACTGGTTACCACAACGTACTACGGAGACGTGCATATTCCAAGAAAGGAGAAGTAAGTGGCAGAACAGGTGCTATCAGATGTCAAAGTGCTGGACGTCACCCAGCACATCGCTGGCCCCTACTGCACCAAGCTGCTCGCTGACTATGGGGCGGAGGTGATCAAGGTGGAGAGGCCCGGTCAGGGAGACCCGGCGCGCCGGCTGGGCCCTTTCTACGGCGATGAGCCTCACCCTGAGAAGAGCGGGCTGTTCGCCTATCTCAACACCAACAAGAAGGGCATAACACTGAACTTGGAGAGCGAGTGGGGCAAGAGGCAGTTCAAAGAGTTGGTAAAAGATGTCGATATCCTGGTAGAGAATTTCCCTCCCCGCGTGATGCCGGGTCTGGGCCTGGACTACAGCGTCCTGGAGCAGATAAATCCCAGGCTGGTCATGACCTCTATCAGCGACTTCGGCCAGAGCGGTCCCTACCGGGACTACAAGGCATCGGAGATAATCATATACGGCATGGGCGGTGCCATGTTCTGCAACGGCCTGCCCGAGGAGGCGCCGCTCAAGAAAGGGCTCACGGTCACCCTGTTCCAGGGTGGGGTCATGGCGGTGGTGGCCACTATGATGGCGTTCCTCCTCGCCAGGGAGAGTGGCAGCGGCCAGCACGTCGATGTCTCCCTCTACGAGACCCAGATGGGCACCATAGACCGCCGCATGAGCCAGCTCATCGTGTACCAGTACAACAAGGCGGTGACCTATCGTGCTGACCCATCGGTGAGGAGGATGTTCCCCTTCGGCATATACCCCTGCGACGACGGCCACTTCGAGCTGGCGGCGGTGGGCAACCTGTGGCCCGCCGTGGGCAGGATGATGGACATGCCGGAGCTCATCGAGGACCCGCGGTTCTCCAACATCATAGCCCAGATGACGCCGGGGCACCGCGATCAGTTCGACGAGATATGGTACCCCTGGATAATAGAGCGCACCAAGAAGGAGATCGTCACCAAGGGTCAGGAGGGCGGAGCCCTCTGCGGCCCGCTGGCCACCATGGAGGAGGTGGTGAACGACCCTCACTTCAACGCCCGTAACTACTTCCGCGAGATAGAGCACCCCGTGATCGGGAAGGTCACCTACCCCGGCCCACCCATTAACAGCGGCTCGCTGCCCTGGGAGATCAGGAGCGCCGCCCCACTCCTAGGCCAGTACAACGAAGAGGTCTATGGCCGGCTGGGCTACTCCAGGGAGGACCTGGTCGCCTTAAAGGGCCAGGGGCTCATCTAGGTAAGGAGGAAGGAAATGGCTAAACTACCGCTGGAAGGCGTGAGGGTAGTGGAGGTCTGCCCCATATGGGCGGGCCCGTTCGCCTGCATGCTTTTAGCCGACTGGGGGGCCGAGGTCATCCGCGTGGAGTCCAGGTACCACTTCCCGGTGTATACCCGCGGCGTGCTCGCCCGTCCCCCGATACAGCTCGCAGAGCAGACACCGTCCGGCTATGCCGCCTACTGCCTCGAGGGGTACGACCCTCAAAAGGCGTTGAACCAGTTCGTGCTCTTCAATGCCCACGCCCGCAACAAGCTGGGGATGACCGTTGACTTGAGGCGGCCCGAGGGCAAGGACATATTCAAGAGGCTGGTCAAGGTGAGTGACATAGTCATAGAGAGCCAGTCCCCGCGGGTGATGGAGGAGCTGGAGCTCACCTACGACGCGCTCAAGGAGGTGAACCCCAGTCTCATCATGGTCTCGCTGCCCGCCTTCGGGCAGACCGGGCCCTACAAGTACTACCGGGCGCTGGGGGCCCACCAGGAGGGGTTCGTGGGCCATACCTACCTGCGGGGGTATGCCGACCGCGACCTCAGCAACAACGTCACCCTGTACCAGACCGACGAGACCGGCGGGGCCACCTGCGCCTTCGCCGCCCTCATGGCCCTGCACAAGAGGCGGCGCACCGGCGAGGGCATGTACGTGGACATGAGCCAGTCCGAGGCCACCATCTCCATCCTGGCACAGGCGGTGATGGACTACACCATGAACGGCCGCGTCACGGAGCGGATGGGCAACCGCGACTACCACGGGGCCATCCAGGGCTGCTACCGCTGCTGGGGCCGGGACGACTGGGTCTGCATCACCATAAACAGCGAAGAGGAGTGGGATGGCTTCGTGCGCGCCCTGGGCGAGCCCCAGTGGGCCGCGGACGATAAGTTCTCCGACCACGTGCTGCGCCTGAAGAACCACGACGAGCTCGACCGCCACATCGAGGCGTGGACCCGCCAGCACGAAAAGTACGAGGTGATGCACCTGCTCCAGGCGGAGGGTGTGCCCGCGGGACCGGTGCTGGACGAGCGGGATGCCTACACCGACCCCCACATGAGGGAGCGGGGTTTCTTCCAGGAGCTCACCCAGGCCGACTGCGGCACCCACCTCTACCCGGGGCTGCCCTGGCGCATGAACAAGACCCCCAACGAGGTCAAGAGGCCCCCGGTGCGCTTCGGGGAGCACAACGAGTACGTGTACAAGCAGGTCATCGGGGTGTCTGACGAAGAGTACCAGTTCCTGGAGAAGGAGGGCCACATCGGCACACACTACATCCCGGAGATGTTCTAGCACCTCTCCAGGGACGGGTTGATAGCGAGGCCGCCATCGGTGCACAGGCTACCTGCCGATGGCGGCCTTTCCATGCCTGCCTGGGGCTTTAAGCCCTCTCTAGTCGAAGCCGTACCAGGTGGTGAACGCCTTCACGGGCTCGCGCGCGCTCACCAGCTTGTTCGCCGGGAAGTCCCAGTCGGGATAGCCGATGGCGATGGAGATGGTGAGCAGCTTGGAGCGGGGTATGCCGGTGTGCCTTCGCACCACGTCGGGGTACATGACGCCCTGGGCGGCGATGCAGGTGCCCAGGCCGTAGCTCATCGCGACCAGGCATATGGTCTGGGTGAAACAGCCGATATCGAACTGGGTGCGCGCCATGCCCACCGAGCTATCGGCGGAGATGATGAGCGCCGCCGGGGCATCGAAGAAGCGGAAGCCGCGCTGCGTCCACTCCGCACGCTTCTCTTTGTCCTCGCGGGAGATCCCCATGAGCCCGAAGAGCTGGATGGCCAGGTCTACCTGGCGCTGGCGGTAGACCCCTTCTAAAGGGGGAAGGGGGACGTCGGTATCGGGCATGGTGCCCTGGGCTATCGCGGCCACGTTGTCCCGCTTGATGGCCTCCAGCACCTCGCCGGCGATGACCGCCACCTCCCAGGGCTGCGAGTTGAGCGCCGAGGGGGAGCGCGTGGAGATGTCCAGTATCTCCTGTAGCACCTCTCTGGGCACCGGGTCCGGCTTGAAGGCCCTCACGCTTATTCGCCCCTTTATCGCCTCTATGACGTCCATGGCAGCACCTTTCCGAGCCCTTCATCGTCGGGCAAAAGATGTGCCCATGGTATCATCTCCGGGGAGGGCACGTCAACGCGGTGGTGGGGCGTGGGGGGGTGCTGGACAGTGCCCGGCCCGTGGCCTTATAGTGTCATCGATGCCAGACAAGGAGGGAGAGGATGATCAGTGTTGCTGATGGGGTGTACGTGGAGACCTCGTTCCCCGGCGCCAACGTGGGCTGTGTAGTCACCGAGCAGGGGGTGGTAGTCATCGATACCCCCATGCTCCCTGAAGAGGCCGACACACTGCGCCGTGAGCTTGGGCGGCTGACCCAGAGGGAGGTCGCATACGTGGTCTACACCCACCAGCACTTCGACCACGTCATGGGCGCAGCCTACCTCACGCGGCGCGCCATCGCCTGCAGTGCCGCGGTGAGCGGCATTGCCCGCCTCAGGACCGGCCTTGAGAGCGAGCTCTCGCTCTTCTCGCCAGACCTCTATCGCGAGAGGAAGGAGATGTTCGATGGCCTGGACATCGTTCTCCCCCAGATAACATTCGACACCGAGCTGGGCATGCACATGGGCGATGCCGACCTCGCGCTGTCCTTCGTCGGCGGTCACTCCTCGGCCTCCATCATCATCCACGTGCCCCAGGCGCGGGTGCTGTTCGCCGGCGACAACGTGGTGACCGGGCAGCTCCCGGTTACCGCCAACGGCAGGTTCGGCCCGTGGATAGCGCTGCTTGAGCGCATCGAGGGGATGGAGCTGGACGTCATCGTCCCGGGACATGGTGAGGTGTGTGGAAAAGACGGGGTGAGTGCCATACGCCGCTACTTCGAGGCGATGCGCGACCGGGTGCGGGAGATGGCTGGCGCCGGGGCGAGCAGGGAAGACGTGGCGCAGGGGATAGACCTGCGCGATTGCCTGCCTGTCCCCGTGAGCGAGGAGGCGACTGCGCAGGCCGCCTTCGACGCCGCTCGCATGTACGACCAGATGGCCAAGGGACTGCTGTAGGGTGCCCCCTGCTCTTCGTCCAGCCTGCGGCGGGTATTGACGTGGGTGGTGGCAGGGGATAAGATTAGCTACAGTATGCTCGAACGTTGCCCGCAGCAATTACGTACGTGCCCGCGATGAGGTACTATCTTGGCATTGACGTCGGCTCGGTCGGCGCCAAGCTGGCCCTGGTCGACGAGGGATACTCCATAGTGAGGCTCGACGGCGAGAGGATAACCTCCAGCCCCACCGCTGCCGTCGCCTCGCTTATCTCCAGGCTGGGCCGCGATGTCGACCTCGGTGCAGTCGAGGCCGCCGGCTGCTCCGGCTCCGGGAGGGGAGTGATACCCGCGGACATGGGCTGGGCGGGGTACAGCAGCTCGCTCGCCGTCGCCTCCGGCCTCCTCCACCTCCATCCCCAGGCCAGGACCGTCATCCAGATAGGCGGGCAGAGCTCCCTGGTGATAACGCTGGAGGACGGGCTCAAGAAGCCGTGGAAGGTGGCCTCGAACCCCCTCTGTGCCGCCGGCACCGGCAGGTTCCTGGAGCAGCAGGCCTATCGCCTGGACATCAGCATGGAGGACTTCTCCCGCCTGGCACAGGAGTACAAGGGCCAGGCGCCGCGGATAGCGGCCCGCTGCAGCGTGTTCGCCAAGACCGACCTCATCCATCTCCAGCAGAAGGGTGTGCCACTGGGGGCCATGCTCTGTGGCCTGTGCGACAGCATCGCCCGCGGCGTGGCCTCCTTGACCAGGGGCCCCCTGGAGGAGCCGATATATTTCGTAGGTGGGGTCGCCGCCAACGGCGCCATCGTGCAGGCCCTGGAGGAGGTGCTCTCGGCGAGGGGCGGCCACCGGGTGCAGGTGACCGTTCCCCGGGACTGCCGCCACGTAGAGGCCCTGGGCGCCGCCCTGCTGGCGCGGGGCTCGGGGAGGCGCTCCACCGTGGCCGCACTGCCCAGGTTGAGCGCCGGGCAGCGCTACTGGGAGCTGCCCCCGCTTGAGAGGCAGGACGGCCGGGAGGAGTGGCACCGGCCCGATCTATCGCCGCCGTTGGAGGGGTACCTGGGCGTCGATGTCGGCTCCACCAGCACTAAGGCCGTGGTCCTGGACCGCTCTGGGGGCGAGGTGCTGGCCAAGTGCTACCTCATGACGCAGGGGCGGCCCGTCGATGTCGTCAAGGAGGTGTGCCGCAACCTGCTCCGCGATGTGGGTGAGGGGGCACACATACTGGGGGTGGGCGTCACCGGCTCGGGCAGGTACCTGGTGGGCAGCTTCATCGGCGCCGACGTCATCAGGAACGAGATCACGGCACAGACCAGGGCCGCCGCAGAGATCGACCCCGATGCCGATATCATCGAGATCGGCGGCCAGGACTCCAAGCTGGTCATCAAGAGGAACGGCGTCGTCGTCGACTACCAGATGAACAAGGCGTGTGCCGCCGGCACCGGCAGCTTCATCGACGAGCTCGCCGAGCAGCTCGGCGTGTCGGTGAAGAACGGCGACTTCGCCCGGCTGGCCTTCGATGCCCCCTACACCATAGACCTGGGGTCGCGGTGCGCCGCCTTCATGGGACAGGCCGTGGCCGCGGCGCGGCAGGAGGGGGTCTCTATAGAGGTGATAGCGGCCAGCCTGGCCAACTCCATCGCCTCGAACTACCTCTCCAAGGTGGTGGGGATGAGGAGGCTGGGGGAGAGGGTGATACTCACCGGGGCGGTGTTCTATAACGACGCCGTGGTTTCCGCATTCACCCACGCGCTCGAGGGCAGGGAGACCGTCGTGCCCCGGCACAAGGAGGTGAGCGGTGCCATCGGTGCCGCCCTCCTCGCCAGGGAGGAGATGGTGGGGGGCGGCTCCCGGTTCAAGGGGTTCCGCGAGATAGTCGAGAGCGACTATACGCTGAAGACGTTTACCTGCAAGCGGTGCGAGAACAACTGCACCATAAGCCGGATGCAGATGCCCAACGAGCCGGCGACATACTACGGGAGCAGGTGCGACCGCTACGACGCCCGCTTCGACCAGAAGAAGGTGGAGACCGCCTTTGACGAGCGGGAGAGGCTGCTCTTCGCCGGCGTGAGGGAGGCGACGGGCACCGGGCCCACCGTGGGCATCCCCAGGGCGCTCATCATATATGACTACGCCCCGCTCCTCATCGGCTTCTTGAGCGAGCTGGGGGCCAGGCCCGTCCTCTCGGGGCGGACCAACAAGCAGGTCATGGAGCAGGCCGTCGAGCTCAGCTACCCCGATAGCTGCTTCCCCGTGAAGCTGCTGCACGGGCACGTGGCCACCCTCGAAGAGGTCGACTACATCATGCACCCCTGCGCCATCAGGCTGGGCAGGAAGGAGGGGGATGAGAACCAGAAGTACTCCTGCCCGCTGGTGCAGGCGGCCCCCTTCATCGTGCGCCAGGCATTTGACCTGGGGAAGAGGCTGCTGGTGCCTATCATCGACCTGAGCCGCGGCGACGACGATACCATAGAGAGCCTGGCCGACTGTGCCGTCGAGATGGGGTACCGCCGCCGAGAGGGCCGCCGGGCGGCCATCGCCGCCATGAGGCGACAGCGGGAGTTCGAGGCCAGCCTGGAAGAGCGGGGCAAGGCCCTCCTGGAGGAGCTCCACCGCGGCGACAGGCTGGGCGTGGTGTTCCTGGCCCGCTCCTACATGTCGCAGGACTCAGGGGCCAACCTGGGCATCGCCGAGAAGCTGGCCCAGCTCGGCGTGGTGCCGATACCGCTCGACTTCCTCCCCCTGGCCCAGGTGGATGTCGGCGAGTACTCCGACCGCCCCTACTGGTACTACGAGGGCAAACACATCGCCGGTGCCGCCCTGGTCGCCCAGGACCCCCAGCTCTACGGGCTGGTGCTCACCAACTTCGGCTGCGGCCCCAACTCCTTCGTGCTCAACATCGTCGAGGACATCATGGGGGGCAAGCCCCTGGGCCAGCTCGAGATAGACGAGGACGCCGCGGAGGCCGGCATCGTCACCCGCCTCGAGGCCTTCGTCGATACCATAAAGGGATTTGCCTCCTCGGGCAGGTCGGAGCACGTCAGGGCGTGGGACCAGGGTGCCTATCGCTCGGCGCCCACGCTGGTGAACGCGAAGAAGCTGCTCTTGATACCGCGGATGGCCCCCCACGCCGAGGTGCTGGGCGCGGCCATGGAGGCGTTCGGGGTGAGGGCCATGGTCATGCCCGAGTCCAGCGAGCAGTCCCTGCTCTACAGCAACAAGGTCACCTCGGGGAGGGAGTGCCTGCCCTACCGCGTCACCCTGGGCGACTTCATCAGGTTCTTCAACGAGAATGGCGCAGACGGCATAGACAGGGATGAGGTCGAGGGCTTCATGGCCAGCGCCTTCGGGCCGTGCCGCTTCGGCAAGTACGCCGTGGAGCAGAGGAGGGCCCTCGCCGAGATGGGGTACAGCCTGCCCATGCGCACCACGGTATCCAACAATGCCTATCGGGACCTGGGCCTGGGCCCCGCCTTCGAGCGGCTGGCGTGGCGGGGGATCGTCGCCGTAGACTACCTGGAGCGGCTCCTGTGGGGCACACGCCCCTACGAGCGGGTGCCGGGCCGTGCCGACGAGCTCTTCGGCGGCTACATGGCCAGGGTCGTTGGGTGTGTGCGCCGGCGGGAGGACATGGGCCCTGTCCTTAAGGAGGCCGCCAGGGAGTTCTGCGCGCTCAAGGACCCTGCGCTGCCCAGGAGGCCGCTGGTGGGAATAAACGGCGAGATATTCCTGCGCGCCAACAAGTTCAGCAATAACGACCTGGTGGGGGAGTGCGAGCGTGCCGGCCTGGAGGTGGTGGTCTCCTCCATGGGGGAGTGGCTGCGCTACATCCAGCACCGCAACCTGGAGGACGGCTTACAAGACCACAAGGTGAAGAAGGTGGTCACAAGCTACATCAGGAACCTGATACTGGAGCGCGACGAGCGCTCTGTAGCCGTACACGTCGCGGGCTCCGTGGACGGCGAGGAGCCGTCCATCCACGAGATACTGTCACAGTGCAGCCGCTACCTCTCCCCGCGGTGCGGCAGCGAGGCAGTGCTCAGCATAGGGGTCGGCGTCGAGTGGATGGAGAGAGCGGACTTCGCCGGCGTCATATCGGTGATGCCGCACGGGTGCATGCCTGGCGGCATCGTAGCCGCCATGTCCGAGCGCCTGAGCGCCGCCTACCGCAAGCCGTGGATCACCCTCACCTACGACGGGTTCATGGAGAGCACCAACCCGGAGAGGGTCCACAACTTCGCTGAGGTGATACGGTTCTGCAGGGACGGGGCCTCTCTCTAGCGCCGCGCGCCTACGTGTCCACGCGAACGCAGTTCCGGCCCTCCTCCTTGGCCCGGTAGAGGGCCTCGTCGGCGGTCTTGATGAGCTCGGTCTCGTTTCCGGTGTCCTCTCTGAGCGTGGACACGCCCAGGCTCACGGTGACCTGTACGGTGTTGCCTTCGCAGGGGAACGGGTGGCCCTCCACGATCTCGCGCAGCCTCTCGGCGATGTTGACTGCCTCGTCTGAGTCGGTGCCGGGCAGGAGTATGGCGAACTCCTCGCCGCCGTACCTGGCCACCGTGTCCTCTCTGCGCACGTAGTCCATCAGGACCTTCGACAGCTCCGCGAGCACGGCATCTCCTTGAAGGTGACCGTAGGTATCGTTTATCCTCTTGAAGCGGTCGATGTCCACCATGATGCAGGAGAGGGGGCTGCTGTGTCGCCGGGCCCGCGAGAACTCTTCCTCGATGCGGGCATAGAAGTAGCGGTGGTTGAAGGCCCCGGTGAGCCCGTCGGTGATGGCCGACCTCCGTTCCAGTGCGTAGAGACGGGCATTGTCCAGGATGGAAGGAGTCCTGCTGACGAAGATCTCAAGCGTACCCTGGTCGTCGCTGCCCAGGGGGCTGCCACCGCCCTTGTCGATGGCGATGATGCCGAGCATCCTGCCCTTGGTCTCCAGGGGCACTATCTCCAGGTGGCCATGCTCACCGCCCTGGACATCGGGGTGGAAGGTCTCGTCGAGCCCGATGACCCTCACCGACAGGTTATCGGTGTCGACATCGATGTTGCGCCGGCGCAGCTCCTGGAGCAGGCTGGAGACGAAGGCAGAGGCCGCCACCTTTTCGGTGGAGCCGTGGAGCGTCAGGGTATCGGTGTGGATGACGAGGAGGCCTGCCATCTCGAAATCGAGGACGCGGCCCATGAGGCTGAGTATGGCCTCGGCGAGGGCGTTGTCGTCCTCGATACGTGCCACCTCGTCGAGGTCGTTGCGTATCGTCGCCTCCTTCAGCTTCTTGTCGAGGAGGGCACTCACCTTGGTCACCACCGCGGTGTCGTCGCCCCCGGCCTTCACGTCGACGTAGCGGGACTGCGGTGTTCCCGCGTTTCTGTCCAGGAGGGCCCTTATCTTGTCCATCAGCTCGCGGTGGTCGAAGGGCTTGGTGAGGTAATCGTCGGCGCCGGTCTTGGCCCCCCAGTACTGGTCGCCCTTGCCGGCGAGCGCGGTGAGCATAAGTATCGGTATGTGGGCCGTGCGCTCGTCGTTCTTTATCAGCCGGCATGCCTGGTAGCCGTCGAGGCCGGGCATTATCACATCCATGATGATGAGGTCTGGCACATGGTCAAAGGTCTGGTGTACTGCCTGGATGCCGTCGAAGGCGGTGATGACGTCGTAGCCGCTGGCCTCCAGCCTGCGCTGGATCAGCCTCACGTTCACCTCGCTGTCGTCGACGACCAGTATCTTATCTGGCATATGCTCTCCCCCTCGTCACTCTTGACCTGATGGGTCCATTTTACTTGACAGAACGATGACAATATTATACCATGCCGCTGTAGAATAATAACACAGGCGTCGTAAAAACCCCAAGAGACACGAAAAAGGCAAACCCTGGGAAATCAGGGGACGCAAAGCTGCGAGTCTACGGCGAAAAAGGTGCTATGACGGTCGGGCTGCCGAAACTAAAACAGGTGAGCCCTCTCAGGGTAGTACTGGGGAGGGCTTCTCGCATTTTACTGCAGGGGGGTCGGTAATAATGAAGAGAGGGGATGTGAGCAAGCAGGACCAGGGAGTTGAGGGCAGGAAGAGGGAGGCAAAGCGGGAGGAGGAGGTCCCGGAAGAGGGGCTTCTGGAGCGGGTTGAGAGCAGTGCCGAGGAGCTCGAGCGCTCGGAAGAGCGATACCGGGAACTTGTAGAGAACATAAACGACGGCTATCTGGTGGTGAGGGGGCGAAAGGTCGTTTTCGCCAACAGGCGGTGCGCCGACCTCCTGGGATACCCGGTGAGGCAGATCGTAGGGAAGAACTTCGCAGACCTCGTAGCCGAGGAGTCGCGTGAGGGGGCGGCAGAACTCTACAAGAGGAGCATGAGCGGGGAGCGACTGTCAGAGCGCCGTGAGGCCTTATTACGGCGAAAAGACGGTACAAAAGTACCGGTCGAAATGACCCTAAAGGACATCACCTATGATGGCAGGCCCGCTGTCTCTGCCATGTTCTGTGATATCACGGAGAGAAAGGGAGTGGAGCGTGAGCTGTGGCGGAGGACGTTTGAGCTCGGCGAGCGAGTCAAGGAGCTGAACTGCCTCTACAGCCTCTCCAATCTGGTGCAGCGGCGGGATATAGCGCTCGCTGAAGTATTTCAGGGCGCGGTCGAGCTCGTCCCCCCGACATTGCAGTACCCTGATGTGGCGTGTGCCCGGCTGCTCATCGAGGGCCAGGAGTACAGGACGGGCAACTTCGTCGATACCGAATGGAGGATAAGCTGCGATGTCACTGTGCATGGCGAAGTCATAGGGAAACTGGACGTCTGTTACGCAGAAGAGGTACAGAAGAGCTACGGGGGCGTATTCCTTCCAGAGGAGAGGGCACTGCTCCATGCCGTCTGCGGGCGGCTGGGTGAGACCATAGAGAGACGGCGGGCGGAGGGGGAGATTAGGGCCTCGAAGGAGAAGTACCGCCACCTGCTCGAGGAGATACACGATGGCTACCTGGTGGTACAGGGGGGAAGGGTGGTCTTCGCCAACACGCGCCTGGGGGAGATACTGGGCTACGGCCCTGAGGCGCTGGGGCGTCCCGTCAATGAGTTCATGCCAGAGTATCTACTGGGCCGGGCGACCGAGCTACGGGAGAGGGTGGTAAGCGGCGAGGACATATCAGAGCCCATGGAGACCACGGTGCTCACCAAGGACGGCGCCGAGCTGCCCATAGAGGTCAGTATTAAGACGACAGAGTACGAGGGGAAGCTGGCCATCGCTGTGCTGGTGAGGGACATCTCCGAGCGCAGGCGCGCCGAGGAGATGCGCAGGCGCGAGGAGGAGAAGTACCGCTACCTGTACGAGTATCAGCCTGCGGTGAACTTCATTATTGGCAATGATGGGACACTGGTGGACATCAATCAGGCGGGCCTGTCCACGTTTGGCTATACGAAGGATGAGCTCGTGGGCAGGGGTGTCCTCGACCATGTCGTCCCCGAGGAAAGGGAGCGCGTGGCACAGCAGATGGCCAGGGCATTCCAGGGTGAACACACGCCGGGGCTGGACGTGGATATCTACGCCAGTGACGGCTCGGTCCACACCATGTGGTTCTCACCGGGCCACGTGATCCCGGCGGATGGGGCGCAGCAGGCCATCATGCTCGCCACCGGTGTCGACGTCACCGAGCGTAAAATGGCGGAGGAGGAGCGCAGGCGCGCGGAGGAGAGGTACCGCCAGCTCCTGGAGGACATAGACGACGGCTACTTCGTGGTCCAGGACGGAAAGATAGTCTTTGCCAACACCAGGTGCACCGAGATCCTGGGCTACGGGCCGGAGGCCATTGGGGAGTCTGTGGCCACCTTCGTGCCGCCGGGACAGGAGCATCACATAGCCGCCTTCGGGGAGGCCTTCTCCGGAGAGGGTGAGGTGGCGCTGCACGACGAGATGTCGGTGCTCACCAAGGATGGCAGCGAGGTCCCGGTGGAGATACACGCCAGGAGGGCGCTGTACATGGGTCGGCCCGCCCTCACCGTCGTCATCAGGGACATCTCGGAGCGCGCGCGCGCGGAGCGGGAGCTCAAGGCATCGGAGCAGAGGTACAAGGCGCTCCTGGAGGACATAAACGACGGTTACTTCGTGGTCCAGGACGGCGTGATAGTGTTCGGCAACGGGCGGCTGGCCGAGATGTTCGGATATTCGCTCGATGAGGTGCTGGGCAGCCGGCTCGTCGACATTGCGCTGGACAGCGCAAAGGATATGGTGGCGCTCATGATGTTCGCCTTCGAGCAGGGAGGGGCCGTCCCGGAGCGCGTGGAGATTACCGGGACCGATCCCAGGGGGGGCGGCGATATCACCATAGAGATAAGGATGAGCGTCATCGACTACCTGGGACGGCCGGCCATAAACGGCATCATCAGGGACATTACCGACCGCAAGCGCGTTGAGATGGCGCTTCAGGCGGAGAAGGCCTACTCCCAGTCGCTGGTGCACAGCCTGCCCGATATGCTGCTCACCATAGACCCTGAGGGCAAGATAAGCTATGCCAACGATGTGATGGTGGTCTTCACTGGCGTAGAGCTGGAGCAGCTCGTGGGGAGGCCCCTGGGGCAGGTACTGCAGGAGATAAATATCCTGGACGCCCGGACGGCCACCCTCGTTACCAGGCGCATGAAGAAACGGTTGAAGACAGGCCTGCCGGCGCGGGGCGTAGAGCTGGAGATGAGAAATGCCAGGGGTGAGTGGGTGAAAGGCCTGTACTCGACCTCTGTGATAAAGTCCCCCAGCGGCGAGATCCTGGGGCAGGTGGTGGTCATCAGTGACATCACCGACCGCGTGAAGGCAGAAGAGGAGCTCAAGCGGTCGGAGGAGAAGTACCGCAGGCTGGTGGAGGACATAAACGACGGCTACTTCGTGCTCCGCGATACCACCATCCTCTTTGCCAACGAGAGGATGGCGGAGATGATGGGCTACGGCCTCGATGAGATCGTCGGGGAGGAGTTCCTCAGGTTCCTCGCACCAGAGGCGATAGAAGTGCCCACGCAGGTACACCAGAGGAGCATGGCCGGCGATGCCGTAGCCGGGCGCTACGAGACCGTGGTCGTCCGCAAGGACGGGTCCAGGATGGAGATAGACTTCAGCTTGAAAGACATTACCTTTGAAGGCAGGCCGGCGGTCTCCATCGTGGCCCGGGACATCACAGAGCGCAAGCGTGCGGAGAAGGAGCTCAAGGCATCCGAGGAGAAGTATAGGGAGCTAGTAGAGAACATCAACGATGCCTATGCCGTGGTGCGGCGCGAGAACCTGGTGTACGTGAACAAGCGCTGTGAGGACATATTCGGCTATACGGCTGGCGAGATGGTGGGCCGGAGCTTCTTCGAGATGCTGGCGCCAGAGGTGGTAGAGCAGAACCTAAAGATACTGGCGGCGAGCCTCGACGGTGGCGACCTGCCCGACCACTACGAGACCACTGCCATAACGAAGAGCGGCCAGAGGGTAGAGATAGACGTGAGCATACACCCTATCACGTACGAGGGGAGGCCTGCCTTCTCGGTGATGGCCCGGGATGTGAGCGACCGCAAGCGGGCCGAGGATGAGCTCAAGCAGTCGGAGGACAAGTTCCGGCACCTGGTGAACGATATGCTCGACGGCTATGTCGTGTTGCAGGATGGCACCATCAGGTTCGTCAATGCGGCGCTGGCACAGATGAGTGGCTACTCGAGCGAGGAGCTGGTGGGCCGGAGATACGACGACCTGCTTGCCGTCGATACCTCCCCGCTGGCCAAGGACATACGCCGCAGGGTTGCCGAGGGTGTGGAGGTCATGGAGCGGTTCCGGGGCGAGATCATAAGGGAGGACGGCACCGTGCTCCCCGTGGAGGCCGGTATCAAGGGCGTAGAGTATGAAGGACGTACCGCGGTGTCGGTCGTGGTGAGGGACATCACGGAGCGCAAGCGGGCAGAGGCCGAGATAGAGCGCCGCAACCGGGAGCTGGCCGTCTTGAACGAGGTGGCCCAGGTGGTGAGCCAGTCACTGGACATAGAGAAGATACTGAGCGACACCATGGACCTGGTGATGGACTTCATGGAGACGGAGGCGGGCTGGATAGCGCTGGTGGACAGGGACAGCAACCGCTTTCTGCCGCTGGTGAAGAGGGGGGTGCCGCCGGAGATCCTCGCCATCATGCCAGACATCACCCCCGATATGGGGCTGGCCAGCCACGCCATCAGGACGGGCCAGCCGGTGGCACTCAACGACATTCGCCAGAATAGCATAGATGAGCTCGCTAAGCCGGCGCGTCCTCTCATGGGAAAGGTAGAGTTCAAGGCGCTGGCGCACGTGCCCATAGACTCAAAGGGAGATATAATTGCCGTCATGACACTGGGCAGCCGCACCAAGCCGTCGTTCAGTGAAGGGGAGCTGGGCCTGCTCGGCTCCATCTGCCATGAGATCGGCGTCGCCATAGAGAATGCCCGCCTCTATGACGAGATAAGGGCGAAGGCCCAGGAGCTGGAGAAGGCCAACCGGCACAAGTCTGAGTTCATGGCCAGCATGTCCCACGAGCTGCGCACGCCGTTGAACTCCATCATCGGCTTCTCCGAGCTCATGCTCGATGGCATAACCGGAGACATAAACGATGAGCAGCAGCAGTGCCTGGAGGACATCTTGACCAGCGGTAAACAGCTCCTCATCCTCATCAACGGTGTCCTCGATATCTCGAAGATAGAGGCCGGCAAGCTGGAGGTCATGCCGGAGGTCTTCGACATCGGGGAAGTGTTCGATGAAGCGCGGAGGACGATGTCGCCACTGGTGGAGGAGAAGGTGCAGACCCTCACCATGCACATCGAAGAGGGCATGCCCCCGATGTACGCCGATAAGGGGAAGATAAAGCAGGTGCTTTTGAACCTGCTCAGCAACGCCGTCCGCTACACCAATGACGGAGGCTCCATCGCGGCCGAGGCCAGGAGGGAGGGTGACCTCTGCCGCATATCGGTCGCCGATACCGGGATAGGCATCAGGGAAAAGGACCTGGAGAACGTCTTCCAGGCCTTCACGCAAGTAGGGGAATCGCCGCTGAAGAAGGAGGGAGGTACCGGGCTGGGGCTTGCCATCGCCAAGCAGTTCGTAGAGATAAACGGCGGCATGATATGGGTCGAGAGCGAGTACGGCAAGGGGAGCACCTTCATCTTTACCGTGCCCATCTATCGGGCGGATATGAAGCACAGTGAAGCGAAGAGGGAGGAGATGGTGCCCACCGCTGCCGAGGGTGGCGAGAGGTGCATCATGGTGGTGGACGACGACCGCGGGGCCAGGTCGCTCATGAGGCGCTGGCTGGAGGCAGAGGGGTATAGCGTGTGCGAGGTGTCGCAGGGCGCGGAAGCTGTGGAGACGGCCAAGAGAATTCGGCCCGCGGTGGTCACGCTGGATATAATGATGCCCGGCGAGGATGGGTGGACTGTGCTGCGAAGCCTAAAGACCACCAATGAGACGCAGGATATACCGGTAGTCATCGCATCCATGGTGGAGAACAGGGAGCTGGGCTTCGCGCTGGGGGCGGTGGACTATTTCGTGAAACCGGTGGAGAAGGAGCGCTTCCTTAAGAGGCTGACTGAGCTGGGCATAGGGAAGAGAGAGCGCGTGCTGGTGGTCGATGACGAGCCCAGAGACGTACGCCTGACATCTGCCATCCTGGAATCGGAGGGGATGGAGGTGCTCAAGGCCTACGGGGGAAAGGATGGCCTGAAGCTTGCCAGGGAGAGACAGCCCAGCCTGATAGTGCTGGACCTCCTCATGCCCGACATGGACGGCTTCGAGGTGGTGCGGCACTTGCGGGAGGACGAGAGCACACAGGACATCCCCATAGCCATCGTGACCATGAAGGAGCTCTCCGCCGAGGAAGAGGCAGAGCTTGCGAGCCAGGTGCAGTCCGTGATGCAAAAGGCTTCCTTCGATAGGAATGCCTTCATCGCTGAGATAAGACGTATCGAGGGGCCACCGAGAGGGGGATAGACTTTGTGGTGGAGGGACACGGTGTGAAGAAGACTATTCTGGTGGTGGAGGATAACCCCAAGAACATGAGACTTATGAGGATGATCTTGAGTGCAAACGGCTATGACGTGCTGGAGGCAACCGACGGCGAGGAGGGGCTGAAGATGGCCCAGGAGGGGAGGCCTGATCTCATCGTACTTGATATTCAGCTCCCCAAGATGGAGGGCACCGAGGTCGCAAAGCGGCTCAGGGCCATGCCGGAGTTCGACGGCATTCCCCTGATAGCGCTCACCGCCTATGCCATGAAAGGCGACCAGGAACGGATACTGGAGGCCGGTTTCGATAGCTACATGTCGAAGCCGATAGACACCCGCGAGTTACCCTCTCTAGTAGCGCAGATGCTCTCGCGGTAGGCCAGGCAACCGTTGCCGTCGCGGTGCGGGGCCCTCATTCCAGCATATGCTCCAGTATGTAGCGGTCGATGTCCTCCTCTGGTATCCCCAGCAGGTCTCTCAGTATCTCATCGTTGTGCTCGCCGAGCATGGGTGCAGACTTGTGGGTACTGCCCGGCGTGCGCGATAGCTTTATGGTGACGCTGTCGTAGGTGGTGCGGCCGGCCTCAGCGTGGTCGAGGCGGACGTAGTGCTCCCTGGCCTTGATGTGGGGGTCATGGACCAGCAGGTCTTGGGAGGTCTGCACCACGCCAGCGGCGACACCCCCCATCTGCATCAGCATCATCACCTCCTCTGCCGTCCTCTCCGCGGTCCACTCTGCCACCAGCCGGTCCAGCTCCTCCTCGTTGGCCTTGCGGCCCAGGTGGGTGGCGAACCGCTCTTCCCTGGTCCAGGATGGGTTGCCGATGACGTTGCAGAAGGCCTGCCACTCCCCGTCGCTTGCGACGGCGATGGCGCACCAGCGGTCGTCTCCCTTGCAGGGGTAGGTGGAGTGGGGGGCGGCGTGGGGCACGCGGTTGCCCTGGCGGGTCTGCACCCTCCCGTTTACGGTGTAGTCCAGGACGGCGCTGTCCAGCGTGGCCACGGTGGACTCGTACTGGGACACCTCGATGAGCTGTCCCTTGCCCGTCTTGCGCCGGTGGCGCAGCGCCGAGACCATGGCCAGTACGGTGTGGTACGGGTTGGGGGCATAGTCCGGGTAGTTCACACCGGTGCCGATGGGGATGCGGTCGGGGTAGCCTGAGAGATAGGTGAACCCGGTGAGCGACTGGAGCGCCACCCCGAAGCCCACGTAGTCGCGGTGCGGCCCCCACAGCCCCCACATCGGCATCCTGACCATGATGATATCGGGCTTTACCTTCGCCACCTCTTCATAGGAGAGTCCCCAGTCCTCCATCACGTGGGGGACGAAGTTCTCGATGACGATGTCGCTCACCTTGATGAGCCGCCTGGCTACCTCCCGCGCCTCGGCGAAGTTCATGTTCAAGGCGATGCCCTTCTTCCCGCTGTTCAAGTTGTTGGCCCAGCCGCCCACGTTGACCCCGGCCTTATCGGGCACGGTGGGCGCGGCCAGCCGCAGCGCATCGATGTGGGCAACGGACTCTATCTTGATCACCTCGGCGCCGAACTCGGCGAGGACGCGGGTGGGGATGGTGCCCGCCGCGTACCAGGTGAAGTCACATACCCTGATCCCCTCGAAGGGAAGTCTTGTCTTCCGCTCCATGACGACCTCCTTTATATGATGCCCCGTGAGGTGAGCAGCTCGAGCTCCTGGCGAGAGAGGCCCAGCTCCTTGTGGTATACGTCCAGGTTGTGCTCGCCCACCAGGGGTGGTCTCCCCTTTACCTGCCATGGGGTCTCTGAGAGCCTGTAGGGAGGCCCGGCGTACTTTATGGTCACGCCCAGCTCGGGGTGGTCCACCTCGACGAAGTAGTCGCGGTCATTCAGGTGAGGGTCGTTGACCAGGCCCGCCGGGTCGCTCACCGGGGCGCATATGAAGTGCTGGCGCTGCCCCTCCTCGTAGAGCTCGGCCACGGGGTGTGCCGCCAGGAACCTCTTGAACACCTGGTCCAGGTGTTCCATGCGCATCATCCGCTCCAGGAAGGCGTCGGTGCCGATTAAGCTCATCATGGCGGTGCGGTCGCCCACAGACTTGATGAAGTCTTGCCACTCCTCGTTCATGAGGTCTTCGGCCATGCCCTTGGAGTCCATCCACTTCACCACGTTTTCCCAGTCGATGAGGAGCAGCCACAGCATGTAGCCGTCCTTGCACTGGTAGACGTCCCTCCCCGGGACGCGGATGCCCAGTCCCCCTACCGGCGTCCCGCCGAAGCCCCAGCGCTTCCTGATCTCATTGCGCAGGTCGTAGAACTGCATCGCCGTCTCCATGGCGATGGTGGTGCACTCCTGCCGCGAGATGTCGATGGCCTGCCCCTCGCCGCTCACGTCCCGCTCGAAGAGGGCGATGGAGATGCCGGCGGCGCCGTGGAGGGAGCCCATGTAGTGTGACTGGTAGCCGTACGTGCGGTAGGGTGCCGCATCGGGAAAGCCCCCCAGGTACATGAGACCGCCCATGGCCACGACGACGATGTCCGGGGCCTTGAAGTCGCGGAAGGGGCCGCTCTGTCCGAAGCCGCTTACGGAGCAGAAGATGAGCCCCTGGTTTATCTCCTTCAAGACGTCGTATCCCAGGCCCATCTTCGCCATGTGCCCCGGGGGGAAGCTCTCCACCAGGACATCGGCGCCCTCCACCAGCCGCTTCAAGAGCGCGCGGCCGTCTGCGGTATCGAGGTTCAGCGTGATCCCGCGCTTGCTCCGGTTCAAGGCGAAGAAGTGAAGGCTCCGCTCCGGGCCGGGGATATCGTGCACGAATGG
The DNA here is from genome assembly GCA_034189655.1 of Chloroflexota bacterium. GTDB lineage: Bacteria > Chloroflexota > Dehalococcoidia > E44-bin15 > E44-bin15 > JAXHUE01. Next base: position 94,457 of record JAXHUE010000002.1, read on the forward strand.
CCCCATGCCCCGTGATAGGTCACCGCCTGGGGGCTCCACCTTGATCACGTCGGCGCCCAGCTCGGCGAGGAGCTGGCTGGTGTAGGCGCCGACGTCATCGGCGAGGTCGAGCACCCTGATGTCGCCCAGAAGTGTCTCCTGTAGCACTATCGCACCTCCGTTATGTTGGAAAGGTTATAGCTGGGGCTACCCCACAGATGAGGCAGCCACTATCGGTGGCACACGGGATATGGAAGCTGATGAGGGTGTTTCTATACCTCCCTTTCTGTGCGTAGCGTTCTTTAGATGGGCAGCATATTCGGTCGAAGCCTGGCGGCAGGTACAGTGCGGGGAAGGGGAAGAAGGCATGCGCCGTTAGTATACCACGTATAGAGTGCTTGTCAAGATACCCGGGGGAGGGCCCTCCGGGGGTGCGTGGCTCCACAGGCGTTCGCTTCTGCGGTGGAGGAGATGGCGGGGCGTGCTCTGTGGGCCGGTCCAGGGTGTAGGTAGAGCAGCGGTCGAAATACCTCCTTCCGGCTATCACAACTTGACATTTTGCGAATAAAAAACTAGACTGTAGATGTCGGCTGGAGTGGGAAGATGACAGTATCAGGCAACATTCCCCGCGGCCGGGAGGTCGTACTCCAAGGTGGCGAGAGGTTCGGCCTGCCACTCCTTGAGGTGGGCAGGGCTCTCGTGTCGCTGGCCGATGTTCAAAGCCTGCTCATGCTCACCATAGCGAAGGCCGTAGAGGGCATAGAATCGGCTGACGCTGGACTGATCTGCCTCTACGATAACACACAGGGCAAGCTTATGGTGAAGGCCGCCTTCGGCTACGGCCAGGAGGTCTGGAATATATCGGCCAACCCGGAGAGGGGCGGCGCTCCAGGGATGGTGTATAAGACTCGCCGCAGCAGGATATGGTCGTCGCCCGAAGAGGTCAGCGGGCTGATAGCCAGCCTGGACACCTGGGACCAGCAGCACCTCACAAGGGCGCGGAGGAGGCTCCCGCGTCCCACCAGCGTGGTGTGCAGCCCTCTTATGGCCAAGGACAGGTTCATCGGGTGTATTCACCTGGAACACTACACCAACCCTGCCCCGTTTTCCATGTGCGACCTCGCACTGCTGCACTCGTTCGCAGAGCAGGTATCACTTGCCGTAGAAAACGCCATGCTCTTCAAGGAAATGCAGCGCAAAGAGACGACGTGGTCCGAGCTGCTCTACTGGCTGCTCATCGCCCGGGAGTACGAGCGAAGGCGTATCATGTCGGTGCTGGAGGACGATGTCAACCAGGTGCTGGAGGTCCTGGACGCAGAGCTGGAGGTCCCGGAGAGTGAGCTGAAAGGCCTGGCCGGGCAGCACCAGGGCATGAGGGCGATGCGGGACAACCTGTATAAGATAGTGGACGAGATGCATAGCCTGTCACCGAGCACGAGGGTTGTGCCTCTGGGTGGAGAGGAGGAGAGCTACGATGGTCTCACCTCAAGGGAGAAGCAGATAATCCGGCTGGTGGCGGAGGGGAGGACCAACAAAGAGATCGCCGACCTTCTGTGCATAAGTATAAGGACCGTGCAGTCCCACCGCGCCAACATAATGGAAAAGCTCGAGATGCATGACCGCACTGAACTGGTGCGCTATGCCATTCGTAAGGGCCTTGTCACCCCTTAGTTTACCTCAACATACATAAGACCCCTTCGATACAGGCCGTTCGGCCACGTCTCACGAAAAAATACCGTCTCCGCTGGATAGACTTTCCCTAATTTCTCTGCTGTAATGGTATCAAGGCCTGTGAACAGGCCTGATAATTCTCTGTATCGGCAGGTAGCCGTACGAGGAGGAAGAGATGGCAGAATACGAGGTTATAGTCGCCGGAGGCGGCCACAACGGTCTCACCGCTGCCGCCTACCTGGCCAAAGCGGGCGTCAATGTCTGTGTGCTGGAGAAGAACGACTGGGTGGGAGGTGGGGTGGTGACCAGGGAGGTGACCCTCCCTGGATTCAAGCACGACCTGGGGGCCACGGCCCACATCTTCGTCCAGCCCAACCCCTTGATCCTCAACGATGAGCTGGGTCTCCTGTCCAAGCACGGGCTGCGGTACCTCTATCCCGAGCCGGCGATCACGGTGCTCTTTCCCGACGACACCTACATCTCATTCTACAAGGACATAGACAAGACCTGTCAGTCCATCGCCAAGATTTCGCCCAAGGACGCTGAAAGCTACAAGCGCTTCTACGAGTTCGCCAGCGGCCTGTTCGATCTCCTCATGATGGGCATGTTCTCGCCACCGCCGCCGATGGGGGCCCTCCTGGGCCAGCTCGACCAGGGCGGCCCTCCCCAGGAGCTGTTCCGGGCCCTGCTCATGAACGGCCTGGACGTCATCAACGAGTGGTTCGAGGATGACCGGGTCAAGCTGTCCATGCTCCGCTTCGTCTCCGAGGCCATCGTCTCGCCCGATGACAATGGCACCGGCGCCTTTCTGTTCATCATGGTCCCCGAGATCCACCGCTATGGACTGGGCATACCTGTAGGGGGATCGGGGGAGCTGTCCGAGTCACTGGCCCGCTGCATCCGGGCCAACGGCGGCACGGTGAGGACCGGAGCCGGCGTCGCCTCGGTCAAGGTAGTGGGGGGACAGGCGCGAGGGGTCATCCTCGAGTCGGGCGAGGAGGTCACGGCAACGAAGGCCGTGGTCTGCAATCTCAACATCAAGCAGGTCTTCCCGGGCATGGTGAAAGGAGCCGAGGTAGACCCCGACTTTCTGCGCAAGGTACACCGCCTCACACAGGCCCCCTTCCTGGCCATGAACTGCCACTACGCCCTGAACCAGGCCCCCAACTACAAGGCAGGGGAGCTGGTGACCAAGGGCGGGCTGGTCGAGCTCACCCCGTGGATGGACGACTTCCGCTTCGCCTGCGGCAACTACAGGCTGGGCTACGAAGACTACAGCATGCCTGTGGCCGCGTGCAACACCGTCCATGACCCCACCCGCGCCCCCGAGGGCAAGCACTCCCTCTACCTGATGCACTATGCCCCCTTCGTGCTCAAGAAGGGCACCTGGGACGAGCGCAAGGAGGAGATAGCCGACAAGGTCCTGGAGACGATACGCCAGCACACCACCAACATGGGCCCGGAGAATATACTGGCCCGAACAGTGGAGAGCCCACCCGACTTCGAGAAGTGGAACGCCTCCTGGCCTAAAGGCGATGCCACCCACATCGGCTCCGGGCTCCACCAGTTCATGGGGAACCGCCCCATGGCCGGCTGGTCGCAGTACCGCATGCCGGTGGAGAGGCTCTATCTCTGTGGCCCGTCCACCCACCCTGGTCTCGGGGCCGGCGCCGGTGCCAGGGCCGCGGTACAGGTGGTCATGGAAGACCTGGGCGTAGACTTCAGCAAGGTGATCCAGTGACCGGGTAATACAACGAAAGGGAGGATGAGGATGGCAGAGTATGAGGTTATAGTAGCCGGGGGCGGCCACAACGGTCTCACCGCCGCCGCCTACCTGGCAAAGGCGGGCGTCAACGTCTGTGTGCTGGAGAAGAACGACTGGGTAGGGGGCGGGGTGGTGAGCCGAGAGGTGACCCTTCCCGGATTCAAGCACGACGTAGGTGCCGGGTTCCACATCTTCGTGCAGCCCAACCCCTTGATCCAGAACGACGAGCTGCAGCTACAGTCCAAGTACGGGCTCAAGTACCTCCACCCCGAGCCTGCGATTACGGTGATATTCCCCGATGACGGTGCCATATCCTTCTACAAGGATATCGATAAGACCTGTCAGTCCATCGCCAAGTTCTCGCAGAAGGACGCCGAGGCCTACCGCCGCTATTTCGAGTGGGCCAACCCGATCGTCGACATGCTGTTCATGGGCATGTTCTCGCCGCCGCCGCCGCTGGGGGCACTCTTCGCCCAGCTCGAGCAGAACGAGGTCGGCCAGGAGCTGATGAGGGCCCTCATGATGAGCGGACTGGCCACCATCAATGAGTGGTTCGAGGACGAGCGGGTGAAGGCGTGCATGATGAGGTTCGTCTCCGAGGCCATCGTCTCGCCCGACGACAATGGCACCGGGTACTACCTCCTGGTGATGATACCGCTCATCCACCGCTTCGGCATGAGCTTCCCTGAGGGGGGATCGGGTGAGCTGTCCGAGTCCCTGGCACGCTCCATCAAGGCCAACGGGGGCACCATACGGACGGGTGTCACCGTGAAGTCCATAAAGATGGATGCAGGGAAGGCGAGCGGGGTCATCCTCGAATCAGGTGAGCAGATCACGGCGCGCAAGGCCGTGGTGTGTGACCTCAACATCAAGCAGATATTCCCCGCCATGGTGGAGGGGGCTAGTGTAGACCCCGAGTTCACCAAGAGGGTGCAGCGCCTGAGCCGCGCCGGCTTCCTCGGGCTCATGCAGAGCCTGGCCCTGAACCAGTCCCCGAACTACAAGGCGGGCGAAGAGGCCAACAAGTCGGGGATGGTGGAGTTCTGCGAGTGGCTGGAGCCCTTCCGCCGCTCGTTCGACAACTTCAAGTTCGGTATCCCCGATACCACCATGCCCCTCTCTGCCTGCCACACGGTGACCGACCCCACCCGGGCCCCCGCCGGCAAGCACACCCTCTACCTCTTCAACTACGAGCCCTTTGAGCTCAAGGAGGGTACCTGGGCCTCGCGGAAGCAGGAGGTGGCCGACGGCATACTGGGTACCGTGACTAAGCACGCCACCAACATGGGGCCTGAGAACGTCATCGGACGGTACATCGACAGCCCGCCCGACCTTCAGAAGTGGAGTGAGTCCTGGCCGGGCGGGGATGCCACTCACATCGGGAGCTTTCTCTACCAGTCCATGGGCAACCGCCCGCTTCCGGGCTGGGCACAGTTCCGCATGCCGGTGGAGAGGCTCTACCTGGTCGGACCGTCGGCCTACCCGGGTCTGGGCTGCACCGCCGGTTCACGGGCGGCAATGCCGGTGATAATGGAAGACCTGGGCCTGGACTTCGAAAAGGTGATTCGCTAGAAGGCGTATAATAGGCATATGGTGAAAGGGGGCCTTTGAGCGCCATCGGCTTTAAGGCTCCCTTTCCAATAGCCCACGCCTGACCGCCCTGGCTCGATACCCATGGACAAGGAGCAGACTATGAAGATGTACGATATGCACGGGAACACCTTGATGGAGGCATCCTCCCTGGAGCGCAGGGGGGACGACATGGTGATGAAGGGCAAGATGATGGGCTCGATGCCCGCGACCATCTACATCAGGCCGGAGGAAGTGTGGCAGGCGACGAAGCTGCTATCGTGGTCGGTGCTGTGGTATATGCCCATCATCGTCGTCAAGGGCTGGTGGCGCAACCGAAGGATGCCTTCCCAGAAGAGTGCGGCCTGACGAGGGCCACACGTGTACCCTGCGCATAAGGTGTCCGCTCCTTTCAGTGGCCACGATGCAGGGGCCCACATCGTGCCCTGAACACCGCGCGTGCACCGGGCCCCCTCGATAGAGAGGTGCACGTGCCACCTGCAGTGGCTGATGTCTGCTAAGTTGCGCGGAGAGGCTCCTGCACTCCACCCCCCCCCCAGTACCGAAGAGACCACGCAGTCCACCAGGCTCGTCTGTGGCCGGCTCCGCAGAGCGCTGGGCCCTTGAGCTGGCCCGACCACAGCCCCACGGCATCCTCCACAGGCAGCGGGGACGACATGGCAGAGCGCTGCCTCATCAGACGCCCGTGGTGGGAAATCACGTCTTGACAGAACCGGGGGCGGCTGATATGCTCTCACCACAACAGAGTACTTGGCCAGGAATAATCAAGAGCTTCGGCGTGCCGCAAGCTCTTTGACATGCTTATCGATCTCTGATAAGGAGGTGGTTATGCCTGACCAAGCGCTCAAAGGCTACAGGGTGTTAGACCTCAGCAACACCATTGCCGGCCCCTACTGCACCAAGCTGCTCGCCGGGCTCGGCGCCGAGGTGGTTAAGGTCGAGAGTCCTGGCAACGGTGACCCTGCGAGAAGCATGGGCCCTTTCTACAGAGACGACCCTCACCCAGAGAAGAGCATTCTTTTCCTCTATCTCAACACCAGCAAGAAGGGCATCACCCTGGATATCACGACGGAGATGGGGAAGAGCATCTTCAAGGAGCTGGTCAAGCACAGCGCGGTCGTGGTGGAGAGCTTCGGACCCGGGGAGATGGAGAGACTGGGCCTGGGCTACGAGACACTGGAGGGGATAAACCCCGGGCTGGTCATGACCTCCCTGTCCAACTTCGGGCAGACAGGCCCCTACCGCGACTACAAAGCCCTTGACATAAACATAATGGCCATGGCCGGGCCGATGGCCTCCATGGGTGAGCCCGACCGTGAGCCTCTGGTCTACGGTGGCTGGCCGGCGCAGTATTACGGAGGGGTGAACGGCTTCGCCGCAACGCTGATAGCCCTCTACTACCGTGAGGTGTCCGGCGAGGGGCAGCACGTAGACATCTCGCTCTTGGAGTGTATGTCCACGCTCATGGAGCATAGCGAGATCGGGTGGGGCTTCAACGAGGTCTCTGCCCCCAGGTGGGGAAACGCCTGGCTGTCACTGGCGGCCTGGGGGACGTACATGTGCCAGGACGGCCACATCGGGGTGGTCTCCAGCCTGAGCAGCAAGCGATGGCGAACGCTGCATCTGGTCATGGACAAGCCGGAGCTCGACGACCCCAGGTTCTGGAACCTCTTTGGCCGCAGGATCTTCAAGGATGAGATCGAGGCCCACATGCTCCCGTGGCTCCTGGAGCATACCAAGGAAGAGATATACCACAAGGGCCAGAAGGTGGGATTCCCCATGTCCCCGATACGTACCCCGGAGGACATCGTAGGCTCCGCGCAGCTAGAGGCCAGGGATTTCTTCGTCGAGGTCGACCACCCGGTGGTGGGCAGCTTCAGCTACCCTGGGGCGCCCATCAGGATGACGGAGACGCCCTGGCAGTCGGGCCCTGCTCCTCTGCTCGGTGAGCACAACGAGGAAGTCTACTGCAAGCGCCTGGGGTATACCAGAGAGCAGTATGTGAGGCTTAAGGAGATGCACGTCATATAGAGGAGGAGGTCTCACGCCATGACCACGAAGGCTTTAGAGGGTATCAGAATTATCGACCACGGCGTTGTCTGGGCCGTGCCCCATTGCGGCATGCTGCTGGCCAACATGGGGGCCGAGGTCATTAAAGTGGAATCGATACAGTACTACGACTCCATCAGGGGGGAGATCACCCCACCGCTTACGGCAGCGACCGCGCTACAGCTCGGCGTCGTCCTGCCCTATCCCGAGGGCGAGCCCGGGGAGAGGCCGTGGGAGAGGCACCCCTACTTCCACTCCACGAACTCCAGCAAGCTGGGGCTCACCCTCGACCTCTCCAGGCCCAGAGGCCGGGAGGTCTACAGGCGGCTGGTGGAGAAGAGCGATGTGGTGCTCGAAGGCTTCAGCCACGGGACGATGGCCGACCTGGGGATTACCTACGACGTGTTGAGAGAATGGAAGCCAGATATCATCTACGCCTCGGCACCCGGCTACGGCACCGGTGGGCCTGAGAGCGACTACGTAGCCTATGGCACCAACCAGTGGCACATGGGGGGTATGGCCGCGGTCAGCGGGTACCCCGGTGAGGGCCCAATGCAGGCCTCCAATACCTACGGCGATCCCCTTGCCGGGTGGCACATAGCCGGTTTCGTCCTCGCTGCGCTCCTCTATCGCCGCCGCACCGGCAAAGGGCAGTTCATCGACGTCTCGCAAACCGAGCCCAGCCTCTGCTGCCTCGGCGAGGTGGTCTTGGACTATGTCATGAATGGGAGGACGGCCGAGCGCAGGGGCAATCGCCACCCCTGCTATGCACCCCACGGGTGCTATCCGTGCCGCGGGGAGGATATGTGGGTCACCATTGCCGTCACCTCGGAGCAGGAGTGGACGGCCCTCTGCGGTGCCATGGGCAGTCCGGGGCTTGCCACCGATGAGAGGTTCGGCGACGCTTTACGCCGGTGGCAGAACCAGGACGAGCTGGACAGGCTGATAGCCGAGTGGACTAGCACCCGCGATCGCTACGAGGTGATGTGTCTCCTGCAGGGGGTAGGTGTCGCCGCCACGCCGGTGCTGGGGGTCGACTCCATTCATGACAATCCCCAGCACAAGGCACGAGGCTACTACGAGATGGTCGCTCACCCCTACGCCGGCACCCATCTCTACCGCAACGTGGGATACCGGATGTCCCGGACGCCGGGGCACATCATGCGGCCTCCACCGTGCCTGGGGGAGCATAACGAGTACGTCCTGGGCACCATACTGGGCATGTCTGGGGAAGAGATCGCAGGGCTGGAGAGTGAGCACTACATCGGCACCATGCCTCTGCCTGGTGCTGATGGACAGCCGGTGGAGAAGTAGCGCGGCC
>JAXHUE010000002.1:102931-109113 GCA_034189655.1 Chloroflexota bacterium
GTCCTGGGCACCATACTGGGCATGTCTGGGGAAGAGATCGCAGGGCTGGAGAGTGAGCACTACATCGGCACCATGCCTCTGCCTGGTGCTGATGGACAGCCGGTGGAGAAGTAGCGCGGCCGCATCCGGCACCTTGAGCAGGCTCCTCACGGTCTGCCCTTGCGTTGCATAGGCCCCACAGGGGGCGTGGTGCCCCCCACGATCGGGCGGGGAAAGTGTAAGACAGGAGGGGCCCGTCATCCATGCCGCGCAGTCGTGGGCAGGCCCTAGCCCTGTTCTGCGTTCAGCCTCGCCACCTCGCGGCGCAGCCCCTCAAGCTCCGCTGTGAGCTCGGTAAGGGCCTTGTCATGGTGGCCCTCCCCCCGTACCAGGAGCGAGGCCATGTTGGCGGTGAGCCCGCCGAAGAAGGCTATACCCCCGAACATCAGGAGGAAGCCGATGCCCCTCCCCACCGGGGTCACCGGTACCATATCGCCGTAGCCCACCGTGGTGATGGTGACCACCGACCACCACAGGGCATCGGCGAAGGAGTGTATGGTGGCGCCCTCGCCGCCCTCGACCGTGGTCACCACCGTGGCTGCCACCATCACCAGCCCGAGCACGTAGACGAGCAGGAAATCGATGTGAACCAGCCTCCTCACCCCGACGAAGGCCCGGGTGCCAAAGATGAACAGGCGAAGCAGCCGCAGCGGCCTGAAGAAGGGGACGACCACGATCAGGACCTCAAGCCAGTGCCTCTTCAGATAGTCCAGGCGGTGGGGTGCCACTACCACCTTGACCACCAGGTCTATAGCGAAGACTGCCCATATGAACACGTCGAGGGCGGTGAAGACCGACTCCTCTGTGGGCGAGAGGTCCCAGAGGAACGGGCCCACCAGGAGTGGGATCATGGCAAAGGCCAGTACCAGGAGAGGCAGCTCGGTATAGCGCTCGATACGGAGCAACAGGCCTTCTCGACGAGAGGTGTCAGGCGTCTGCTGGTGCATGGATCTCCTCATGCTATACCCTCCTACTCACGTATGGATATCCAGCTATAGGCGTGGGCTGTCCTCCGACACACCAGGGTACGCCGTTGCCAGGAGGCCACGGTGAGGGCAGGCCCTTATTAGGTCACCTGCCGATGAGGACTGAGTACGGGGAGAACCTGGCCACCCTCTGCACCACGCTGCCCATGAGAAAGTTCTCGATCTCGGTGAGGCCCTTCGCCCCCAGCGCAACGATCTCCGGGTTGAGGGTGTTGGCTGCCATCATGACCTCTTCGGCGGGGTCTCCCTTGAGTACCATGCTCGAGACCTGGTACCGCCGCTCACGGAACTGCGCCACGCTCTTCGCGAGCAATGCCTGGGCCGCGTTCTCTTCGGCGTCCTGCAGCTCGCTGAGGATCCTCTGGTTGGCCTTGTAATCCATGGTGGGCATCCTTATGAGTGCCGGGATATGGGACTGGAGGACAGTGACCACGAATACGTGGCTCTTCTTGGGAAGGGGCAGGTCTAGCAGGAACTGTGTCACCTTGTCCGAGTGCTTCGAGCCGTCGGTGGCGAGGAGCACCCGCCTGATGGTATTGGTCTTCTCCCGGACCAGCAGCACGCTGCAATCAGCATACTTCATCACCTTCTGCGCCACGCTGCCCAGCGGGAACCGCTGCGGGTCACCGCTGCCCTTGGCCCCGATAACGACCAGGTCGGCGCGCATCCCGCGCGCCCTCTTCACTATCTCCGAAGCGGGCCTTCCCCAGCATATCAGGCTCTCTGTGGTCAGGCCGCTCGCCCGCAGCGTCTCCATCGGTTTCTCCAGCAGCTCAAGGGCCCTCTGTTCCTGGGCCTTGTGGGCCCGCTCCTTTCCCGCTGCGCTCCCCAGCGAGCTCAGGGTTATACCCCCCAGGTAGGTATGCTCGGCGATAACGGCCATCACCGTGACCTCGGTCTCAGGGGGAAGCTGGAGTGCCTTCAGCATCTGGACTGCCCTCTCTGAATAGGGCGTCTCGTCTATGGCAAGCAATACCTTCATCAGTGGCACCCCTTTCTCTCCGCTGTGGAGCAATAAGCAAGTATATGCGAATCTGGCTCGCGGTGTCCATACCGAAAACGCACTGGCGACTGCGCGGGGAACCCACCCTATAGTCAGGCTCCCCGCCACCTAGTCCCGGTTGACGGGGAGCCTATGGCACTCCTCTCTCAAGGGCCGCGGCGATGACCACTATGCCGGGCACAGCGCCTCACCACACATTAGCTAGCAGGCCACCCAGGTTACAGCTTTGCGCTGAGGAAATCGATCCTCTCCATCACCCTCTTCGCTGCCTGGTTGCGGTTCGGCGCCTTCGTCAGGTCCCTCGCCAGCTTCTCGTCACCTATCACGTCCTTGACCCAGCACGCGAAGTCCTTCCTCTCGTCGTTTGAGTGGTAGGTGAATGTCTCGTCTGCCATGATGTTCAGTGCCTCTCCCAGCTGGCGCATGCTCACCACTATGCCGCCGTCACAGCACCAGAACACACGGTCGTCGGGCACCCTGCCCAGGAGCATTTCGGCATCAGCCTTTAAAATCCTCGCCACAGACAGCCTCCTTAAAAGCATCTGCTATGGTGCCGATACGCATAGAGTGCGTACGTGGACATTCGATGCCGTCCCCCCGACGTTCCTCTCTATCTAGTGGCGGCCAGGACCTCGCGCCCGGCTTCAAGGCCGCGGCCTGTCCCCTCTCGCTTCACCCTGCCCGCTGCTGCCCCCTCCTCCATGCGACCTGGGGCCGCCACGATGGTCAGGTCAGGCAGAGCGGTCGTGCGCTCACCAGCCGCCATGCCGCCGAGCAGCCCTCGCATGCGGGCCTGGTTCTCCAGCTTGCTCACGAGGTTGTGCACTGCGGCCTCCCAGGTGAAGTTGCGCGCGGTCCTCCTCGCTGCCTCTCTGATCCGTATGACCTCGCCAGGGTAGTTCCACAGGTACATCATGTAGCCTACGATCTCCAGTGGGTCTGCCGTCTCCAGGACGAAGGTGTTGAAGAGTGGGATGGCATAGTCCTCGCCGGTACACCCGGTAAAGACTATGCCTCCGGCGGCCATGGCCTCCAGGCCCACCAGGCCGAAAGGCTCGTGCCCGCTGTTGGCCAGCACGCCGTCAGAGGCGCGATACAGGACCCGCAGAAAGTGCTGGGGCATATGGAACTTGACGTCTATTATGTCGGCGGGGGCGGCACTGCGAAGCGCCGCCAGGTGGCCGTCGGTGGCCCCCTGCTCCATCCAGGCCTCCCGTACCTCGAGGCCCATGGAGCGGGCCCTCGCCATCACCTCCTGGCCGTAGGGCTCGATCCCCCCTCTGCTCACCAGCACCGCCTTGATGCCCATCCCCTTGAGCCAGGCCACGGCATCCACGGCCTCGTTCCAGCGCTTGTCCCGGTCCCAGCGGGCCACCTTGCACAGGATGAGGTCGGCACCGAGTGCCGTCCTCACCTCGCGGGCCAGGTGCCCGTCAACGTCGTCGAGCAGGTCCTGGGGTATGCCGTTGGGGACGACCAGTGGGTTCAGCCCCATCCGCCACATGATGTGCTTCATGTACCTGCTCACCGTGGTGATGGTGGCGGCGTTGTGGAGTCGCTCCCAGTCGATACGGTCAAAGGAGAAGGTGTTGTTGGCGTTCCACACCGTGACCGCGCTATCGCCCAGGCCGTCCTCGCGGAGCATCTCGTGCAGCCGGCACACTGCGTCTGCCGTGTGCCACTCCTCGCCCAGGATGACCACCAGCCCGCCCTGGGACGCCGCCGGCACCACGATGTGCTCTTTTACATATGGAGGTAGCGATGCGGCGTAATCGTAGAGCTTTCCCTCCTCGCCGTCGTAGACCCCGTGGGGATGGTAGGCGCTGATCCACTGGCACCACCGGTGCAGGGTAAGCTTGCCGCTGCACCTCGTCTCCTCGCCGGCGAGCCCGGGGTCACCGATGAAGAACAGGTGCGTCGAGAACCCCATCTCTGCCAGAGACCGCGAAAGGTTGTCCACCCGGACCCCCAGGCCGCCGGCCTGGGAGTATAGATCTGGCCCCTCGAAAGAGAGGACGACGAACACGGTGTTCTCCGGGGTTATGGCTCTCCGCATCATGACACCTGGCTCCTATTAATACTCCTCTCTCCCCTTTCGCGAGAGCGAGGGCTTGACATCTGCAGCATTATATGAGATACTGTTATAATAATCATTCAGGAATAAGGAGACGGGTTAAGTGGCGGTAGTATGGCAATACAGGATGCGCTATACCGAGTACGCCATACCTGAATGATAGTTCCTGTGTAGATTATCCGTTAATTCGCTCTCATTGTCAAGTACTTTCGAGGAAGTTTGCGGGAAAAAAATCACGATGTCTGAGTGGACCTTCTTCACCAACCATGGACTAGTGCTCGCTGCCATCGCCAAGCAGCCGCGCAGCACCGCCAGGCAGATCGGCGATGCTGTGGGCATAACCGAGAGGGCTGCCCACAAGATCATCAACGATCTGGAGAAGGAGGGCTACATCACCAAGTCCAAGGTGGGCAGGCAGAACCACTACCAGATACACTCGGATATGCCTGTTAAGGACGGGGCGAGCGATGTAGCCATCGGGGAGTTCCTGACGATGCTGGGGTGGAAGCGGAGGCGGCGGGTCAGCGTATCAACCTAGCAGGAGTGAAGACCAGCCTGCCGACACAGCGGGGGTGGCTTTCGTGTGAGACGGAGATACCCTTACGGTGGGTGGCCTGCCTGCGATGGTGACCCCTCTCATAGATGCCGCGATGCGCGAGGCATTGCTCTGTGTCCTGTCCTCGTCTCCCCGTCCCCAAAGCGCACGCGGTATCAGTCCTCTTCTGCGCATAGCAGTGCCACCGGAAACCGCCGAAACACCTCGCTCAAGCCCAGCACCGCACCCTGTGCGGAAGGCGATGCCTCCAGCCTCTCACCGGTGAAGCGGTTGGCCCAGCGGCGAGGGGCACCCTGGGGGAGATGGAGGACGCTCTCTCCCCATACCCTCCCCAGTGGAGGCCTGGGGCGTGGGTACAGGCCCGCGGTGAGACGGGGTACGGCCACCAGCACCCACTCCTCGCCCCGGCACCGGGCGAAGGCGACGACATGCGGTGCCATTGCCCCCCGTGCGTAGACAGGGATGTATTCCCCTTCGAGGAAGAGCTCGGCGTGGGCCCGGCGGAAGGTGAGGGCCCTGGAGACGAGGTAGAGCTTGACCCGCCCGTCCTCCCAGTGGCCGAGGATATCGCGGCAGAGCGAAGGAAGGCTATCAGCCGCGCGCCGCTCCAGTCCATCGAGGAGCCTCGTCCGTGCCGCGAAGTCCACCGGCCTCCGGTTGTCGGGGTCAACCAGGCTTAAGTCCCACAGCTCAGTCCCCTGGTAGAGGTCGGGGGTGCCCGGCGAGGCGATCTTGAGCAGGGCCTGGGCCAGGGAGTTCAGCATCCCGAAGTAGGCCACCCTCCGCTGGAACCGCAGGAAGTCCTCCCGGAACGCCTCGCCCTCCAGGAGGGCATCGACGAAGCCCTCCAGTGCCTGCTCGTGGGCACCGTCGGGGTCTGTCCACGTGGTGTGGGCCCCGGCCTCGCGGGCGGCCTTGACCATGTAGGCCTTGAGCCTCTCACCGAACCCCTTAAGCCCTTCCTCGCTGAGGGGCCATGCGCCCAGGAGCGTCTGGTACAGGAGTACCTCCTCGCTGGGGGTGGGCCCCCTGTGACCATCCACGGTCTGCCCGCTGTCCCGGTTCAGGCCGTGCCATCGCCAGAGGCGCCTCGACCACGCCACCGGCACCTCGGAGAGGACGTTGATCCTGGCCCGGCAGTCCTCGCCCCGCTTCGTGTCGTGGGTGGAGGTGGCGTTCAAGGTGTGGGGCCAGCGCTCGCGGCAGGCCTGGTTGTGACGGTGGAAGGCCCCGACGGGGTCTGCCATGGGCTGGATGCCGCCCCCCACCTCGTTGAGCGATACCAGCGGGTTATAGAGGTAGAGCGCGCTGTCCTCCAGGCCCTTGGCCATGGCCGGCCCGGTGAGTTGCTGCCAGCGCATGACGAAGCGCAGCCACTCCTCCCTCTGCCCCGCCGTCAGGTATGGTGGAAGATCGAGGAGGAGGACGCGTCTCAAGAACTCGAAGGGGGCAGCGCCCGTGGTGTGGCCCCTCTCCTCGGCCTCGTCCACAGCGCGCTCGATGTAGAGACGGTCTCGGTGCGAC
>JAXHUE010000020.1:0-35079 GCA_034189655.1 Chloroflexota bacterium
AGGGCAGAGGAGGCGGCACGTGCCGCCCAGGGCGCCGCCGCCGCGGCAACGGAGGCATCGGGGGCACTGGAGGCAGCCACCAGGGCCGCCGAGGCCTCGGCAAAGACACTGGGAGAGGAGACCTCAGCCAGGGTTGAGGAGGCCAGGAGGGCCGCCGAGGAGGCCACCGCCAAGGCCGAGGAGCTGACACAGGCAGCCAGAGAGGCCGTCGCCGCCGCCCAGAAGGTAGCCGAGGAGGCCGCCTTGAGGACCGAGCGGGCCGCCATCGTCGCCAGGGAAGGCGTGGAAGCGGCCATGGAGAAGGCACACGCCACCGGCATGCGTGCCGAGGCGAGCGTGCAGGCCGCCCAGGCAGCCGTCGCCGGACTGGAAGCAGGGCTCTCCGCTGAGACGGCGGAGAAGGCCGGGGCCGCAGCCAGAGAGGCCAGGAGTGCGGCCGCGGCGGCCTTCGATGCCGCCGATACTCTCGTGAGGAGGGCAGAGCTCGCCTCCATCGCCGGGGGCGAGGCCATCGAGGCCGCAGCCAGCGTATCGGGGGCAACCGCAGAGAGGGTCGGTGGTGCCGGCAGAGAGGCCAGGGAGGCCGCCGCCACCGGTCTCGAGGTGGCGGGCGAGACTCACGGGAAGGCCGCCATGGCTGAAGATGCGGGAATCGCCGCAGGCGAAGCCGCCAGTGCAGCCTCCGCCAAGGCGGCAAAGAAGGCGGAGGAGGCCCTGATCCCGCTCATCGTAAGGAGGGTGATATCGTCCTGGGAGCTGCTCCTTATAATCATCGTGGTCTTCCTGTCAGCCGTCGTCACTGCCGTGGCAGTGAGCGGAGGCCTGGTCGGGCTCGGGACGTAAGCACTGGGCGGAATGCCGGGTGCTGAATCCGCCCGGTGCATCTCGACCTTGCGTGCCGCCGCCCTGCTGTGCATAGTGCCCGGCGTTCCAACGCCGGGGCGCGCGGCCCCATGCCCCCTGTCGAAGAGGACGGCGAGAATCTCGCATGCCACCTGCCGCCGCACCGGGGGCCAGGCCGCCTCCACAGGCACAACTCCCTGGCCACACCCGTGCCGCGCGCGGGGTGCAGGCCACCAGGGTCTGCCTCGTGACCAGGGGCAGCACATGGGAGCGCCGGTGCTGGATGTCTTTCCCAGAAGAGTCGTAGTGATATACAATGGTCGCGACGGGTGGCATACGGCTGTTCGTAAGGAGGTGAACCGTGGCGCTAGCGGCATATCACCTGGGCGCGGATGGTACACTTACGCGTGACCTCAGTGAGGACGGGGTGAGGGCGGCGTTCGAATCGGGGCAGGGGCTGCTGTGGATAGACATCTGCGAGACCACCGATGAGGACGCCCGTCTGCTCGAGCAGGCCTTCTCTTTTCACCACCTCGCCATAGAGGACTGTGTGAGCGATAGGGTCCATCCCCCCAAGATAGATGACTTCGGTGACTACCTCTTCATCATCGTCCACGGCATCAACCACACCACGGAATCGGACATAGTGCAGACGGCGGAGCTCGCCCTGTTCCTGGGCCCACACTATGTAGTGAGCACTCACAAGACCCACCTCTACAGCGTTGAGTCGGTGAGGAGGATGGTGGAGGACAGGGGCCGCCCCATGAGGCGGGGTGCCACCTTCCTGGCCCATTCCCTGATCGATGCCCTGATCGATAACGTGCTGCCCACCATCGACAAGATGAGTGAGTTTGCCGAGGACATCGAGGAGGAGGTGATCCGCGCCCCCCAGCTCTCTAGCCTGGAGTCGGTCATCAAGCTCAAGCGCTCTGCCCTGCGCATACACCGGGTCATGGCCCCGCAGCGGGAGACTATAAACCAGCTGAGCCGTGGCGAGTTCGCCATGGTAGGGGAGGACGCCCTCATCTTCTTCCGCGACATCTACGACCATGTCGTCCGCATCGAGGAGCTGAACCAGTCGATAAGAGACCGGGCCGACTACATCATGTCCACGTACCTCTCATCCGTGGCCAACCGCCAGAACGAGACCATGAGGGTGCTCTCGATCGTGGCCACCATATTCATGCCCCTCACGCTGGTGGCCGCCATCTACGGCATGAACTTCGACAACATGCCTGAGCTTCACGTGTCGTGGGCCTACTTCGCCGTCCTGGGGTTCATGGCGGTGATCGCTCTCGGCGCCATATACATGTTCTGGGCCAAGAGCTGGGTGAGCTGGGGCCGACGACAGGTAAGTCGGATAAAACCCTTCGCCGTGGAGCCCGAGAAGCTCATCGGCCACCTCGGGGGCCTGCCCAGGTGGCACCGCCGCTGAATACCGCTTCCCTGAGAGAGGAGGAGAGCGACATGGATACAAAGATCATGCTGGGAGAGCGAGAGATACCCTCCGAGTGGTACAACATCGTACCTGACCTGCCCTTCTCCATGCCGCCGGCTACCAGCCCCAAGACGGGCTACCCGATAGGGTCACACGAGCTCGAAGACCTCTTCCCCAAGGCCCTCATCGAGCAGGAGCTCGACAGGGGCCAGCGCAGGTTCAAGGTCCCCGACGAGGTGCGGGAGGTGTATGCGCTGTGGCGTCCCACGCCAGTGTTCAGGGCACAGCGACTGGAGCGTGCACTGGAGACGCCGGCGCAGGTCTTCTACAAGTATGAGGGGGTGAGCCCCTCGGGCAGCCACGAGCTCAATACCGCCGTGCCCCAGGCCTACTACTCCACTCGGCAGGGTGTGCGCCGCATCACCACCGGGACCGGGGCCGGTGAGTGGGGGATCGCCCTCGCCATGGCGTGCAAGTTCTTCGACATCGCCTGCGATATCTTCATGGTGCGTGCAGCGTACCAGCAGAAGCTCTTTGGTCGCACCATGATGCAGATATGGGGGGCAGGGGTCACTCCGAGCCCCAGCCCCGATACCTTTACCGGTAAACGGGTGCTCTCTGAAGACCCCGATAGCACCGGAAGCCTGGGCATGGCCATCAGTGATGCGGTGGCCAGTGCCATGTCCCAGGTCGAGACCAAGTACGCCCTGGGCAGCGTGATGAACCACGTGATGCTGCACCAGACCGTGATCGGCCTGGAGGCCAAGAGGCAGATGGAGATGGCAAAGGCCTATCCTGATATCGTGATCGGCTGTGTTGGCGGAGGCAGCAACTTCGCCGGGCTCACCTTCCCCTTCGTAGCGGACAACCTCAAGAAGAAGAGGACTCGCTTCGTTGCCGTCGAGCCCATGGCCGCCCCCAGCCTCACCAGAGGCAGGTATGCCTACGACTACCCCGACTCCGGTGGGCTCATGCCCATGCTCAAGATGCACACCCTGGGCCACGACTTCGTGCCACCCCATATCCGGGCCGGGTCGATGCGGTACCACGGCATGTCTCCCCTGGTGAGTGCCCTCTATGACAACAAGCTCATAGAGGCGGTCGCCCACCACCAGAACGATGTCCTGGAGAGCGCCATCCTGTTCGCCCAGTGCGAGGGCATCGTTCCCGCCCCCGAGTCAGCATACGCCATAAAGGCCGTGGTCGAAGAGGCCCTCGCCTGCAAGTCCTCCCGGGAGAGGAAGACCATCCTCTTCGCCTTGAACGCACATGGCTACTTCGACCTGGATGTCTACCAGGCATACCTGGATGGCAAGGTGGAGCACTTCCAGACGCCAGAGGGGAAGATAGAAGAGGCCCTGGCCAGGCTGCCCACGGTGCAGGGGAACGCCCCGTAGCCCGGCGCGTAGAAGATGCCATGGGGCTTTGTACTGGGGCCGTCACAGTGAAGGGGGCAGGTCACTTTTACCCCGCGTGGGGGACTGGTGTCTGAAGGGCGTCCACGTGACTGCTGGTATCCCGGAGCCATTCTTCACTGTGAGCATTTATAGGTATTTATCCTTTTGTGAGGTGAAGGCGGCAGGGGGGTCGAGGTGCCGCTGCGGGCGCACGTCGTCGAGCCGGGCCGCCTTACACAGCGTCTACCTCCAGGACTACTTCGAGGGAAGGTCGGGGTCGGTCACTGTGTCTCTCGCCGGTGGCGCTTCCGGGCCGGTGCTCTTCGCCCACAAGGGCAGGCCCCACGCCCTGATTATGTTTCTTGAACTACGCCCTGGGGTTCATAGACGCAACCAGGGTCTTCCTCAAGATAGTCTCCATAATGAAAATAGGCTCTTGCCCGGCAACCACCACAGATACTCTTATAGTTACATATCCCACATTTGCCTTTCAGCTTACTAAAATCTCTCAGGTTCTCAAAGACTTCAGAACTGGGCCATATGTCCTTGAAACTCCTCTCCCTTACATTACCGGCACTTACGGGAAGGTGGTCACACGGGTAAACATTACCTCTATGGGAAACGAAAACGAAGCTTATCCCCGCAGAGCACCCTCTGGCGACCTTCCACTCGCCACGCGTTACCTCTCCGAAAAACCTCAGGTATTGAGGGGCACAGGTAGCCGCTATCTCCACGTCTACCTCTCTCCTCTTTTCAGAGAGCCATTTAAGTGCTACCTCGTATTGCTCGGGAGAGAGCATGTACCCCTCGGGGAAACTCTTTGTTGGCACCAAGAAGAAGACGTGCCACGCATCTACTCCTAGCTCTTGGATAAACTCCATCAGGGCTGGCATCTCATCCTTATTGATATCGGTAATTACCGAATTTACCTGAACACTTACGCCCTCTTCCTGGCAATACTTAATTCCTTGTAAGGCATTATCAAATTCCCCACGCAGAGAGTTATGGATTTCCGCAGAAGCACCATCCAGGTCGATAGCTACCCGATAGACATGGGCCTCCTTTAGCTTCCTCGCTTTATCACTGGTAATGAGGGTCCCATTAGTACCTATTCCCACTGGCAGTCCCTTCTGCCAGCAGTGTTCCGCAAGCTCAAACATATCCTCTCTCATCAAGGGTTCTCCTCCAGTGAACAGCACCAGTGGCCTGGCAAAGGAGGAGACCTCATCTATAAGCGAAAACTCTTCTTCAAGGGTTAGTTCTTTGCCCTCCTCTTCTATAGAATAGGCAGAGCAATACTTGCATTGGAGGTTGCACTCCCTTGTTGTTTCCAGGCAGAGGACTCTCAAATCGGACATTCTCGAAACTCTTTTCCCATCAGGATATGCATGGCAGTCTAGTGGTAGGGTGCCAGCGCATTCTGGGCGATTATACCTTATGTGGCTGTGGGGCTCAATAGCATCGCGTCGACACCTCAAGTTCTCGGTCGCTTAGACAATTTGGACAATCGTTCAGCGGGAGCTGAAAGGTAAACAGATCGGTTTTCGCCAAGGCTCGTGCAGCAGGAGCAGGCTGGCGGCCGGGCGGTACAAGAAGGTTGGGAATGCCACTGTGGTGATCTGGAAGATGCTCATGCTGGTGGGGCGGAGATTTCGGAAGCTGGGCGGGAATATGGGTGGTGGCGCATGCGGGATTCGAACCCGCGATCTCCTCCTTGAGAGGGAGGTGTCCTAAGCCCCTAGACGAATGCGCCACTTTTAAAGGCCGTCTACTTATGCCTTGGGGGAGAAGGGGGCTGCCCCCGCGGGCACAGACGACATTATCGCCTTTTTATTCGTCGAAGTCAAGCTCGCCGTTCGAGAACAGGCCCTGTTGTACCTCAAAGGGATGCCTTCCTCTGATGGTACTGGTAGACACGGTATATGGCCTGGGCCGCCTGGCTTGCCGTGGTGAAGATGGGCACCCCGGCCTCGACGAGCCTGGCCTTCTGCTCGGCGATGCTCTTCCACCTCACGTCCTCGAAGCTATCCGTCCCCAGCGCGCCGGTGTTGAGCACCACTGCCAGTGGCGTGGTGGTCTCTCTCGACAGCTCGATGACGCCGTTCACCTCGATGGTGACGTGGGCGGCAAGGTCTGCCGAGGAGAAGGGGCCGCCCACGGTGACGTTGGAGATCACCAGGTCGAAGCTGGGGCTCTGGGCCATCATCTTCAGGATGGTGCCGGCGAGGTTGGAGCCGAAGGCCTCCTCAGGGAAGATAGACACATCGACGGGGTTTCTCAGCCAGCCCCACCACAGCTCAGGCAACGTCTTCCGGACTTGCTCCTCGATATCCTCGGTGAAGGGGGCCAGGTCGAAGCCGGCCTCGGCCCACTCGTCTGCGGAGAGCACGCTCTTGCCGCCGCCGCCGCCTACCACACCGACACGAGTGCCGTGGACCGGTGGGAGGAAGTCGAAGGCCACCACCAGGTCGATCATGTCCTCTAAAGTGCTGGCCTGGACTGCCCCTGCCTGCCTCATCGCGGTATCCCACGCCTGCATCGAGCCGGCCAGGGCAGCGGTGTGTGAGGCCGCGGCCTTGGCACCGGCACCGCTCCTGCCTGCCTTCAAGATGATGACCGGTTTCTTGGCCACGGTCTCACTGAGCACGCGGAGAAATCTCCTGCCGTCTTTCACCCCCTCGATGTAGGCGGCTATCACCTCGGTCTCTGGGTCCTGTGCGAAGTACTCGAGGAGGTCGGCCTCGTTCAAGTCGAGGCCGTTGCCATAGCTTACCACCTTGCTGAAGCGCGTCCCCCTCAAGGCGGCGTAGTGGATGAACTCTATAGAGGCCCCACCGCTCTGCATGAACATACCCACACGGCCCGGCTCCTTGGGGAACTCGTAGGCGAAGGAGATGCCCTCCCTGGGGTAGAACAGGCCCATGCTGTTGGGGCCGATCAGGCGTATCCCGTACTCGCGGGTCTTCTTGAGCACCTCCTGCTCCATCCTGGCGGCGTCCTCGCTTCCGGTCTCGCTGAAGCGGCCGGTGAAGAAGTGGATGACCTTGACCCCCTTGCGGTGTGCGTGCTCGATGAGGTCGAGGACCCTGGAGGCGGAGAGGCACGATATCACGTAGTCAACGGGCCCCGGGATGTCGAGGAGCGAGGGATAGGCCTGGTGCCCCAGCACCTCGGGCCAGTTGGGGGTCACCGGGTAGATCTGTCCCTGGTAGCCGTAGCTTATCAGGTGAGATACGTAGCGGTACCCCATCGAAAACGGGTTCCCGGATGCCCCGGCAACGGCGATGGAGCGCGGATGAAAGGCAGCCTCCAACTGCTCTGTGAGCATATCAGCCTCCTTTATGGTTATGGTGGGGACGGGCGCGAGGTGCAGAATAAGGCTGGCCACTATTATAACGTCTCACTCCGTGTATGGCAACCGATGACGGGTGCGGCCGACGGCGCGGGGTTTCACCCTCCAGTGCAGGCGTGGTACAATGGTGGCGCGAAGAGAGGCTCCAGGAGGTGGCGGTATCGTGAGCGAAGGGCCCGACTTCTCCATACTGGACCGGCCAGAGGTCATACAGTTCATCTTCTACCCCAGGCGAGACTGGACGCCGCTCCCTCCCGGCGCCCGGGACTACGTGGTGCCTGTCGCCGAGGGGGTATCGATAGCGTGTCGCTTCTATCCCGCGGAAAAGACATCGCCGTGCTTTCTCTACTTTCACGGGAACGGCGAGGTGGCCTGCGACCACGACTGGATAGCCCCGCTCTATAACCAGGACGGCATCGGCCTGTTCGTGGCCGACTATCGGGGCTATGGCAGAAGCGGCGGCAGCCCCTCGTTCGCCGCCATGACCGCCGACGCCCACGCCCTGTTCCGCTCCTTCGTCGATACCCTGCGCTCCGAGGGCTACAGTGGCCCCCTGTTCGTCATGGGGCGCTCCCTGGGGAGCCACTCCACGCTTGAGCTTGCCTACCACTACCCGGAGGCGCTCTCCGGCATCATCATCGAGAGCGGCTCGGCCAATATGGCAAGGCTCCTCCGCTTCTTCGACGTGCCCGAGGAGAGGCGCAGTGCGCTCGAGGAGGCCGGCTTTCACCGGTTGCGCTCCATCACGCTGCCCATCCTCATCCTGCACGGGGAGTGGGACACCTTGATACCGCTCGCCGAGGCCGTCAGGCTGTACGAGGGCATCGGCTCCCCGGAGAAGCGCCTCGAGGTCGTACCGGCAGCGGGGCACAACGATATCCTGCTCGTGGGCACGGAGCAGTACTTCTCTGCCATCAGGGAGTTCGTCTTCGCGAGATGAGGCGTACCGGCATCTTCCTGCACTACCAGGAGGGGGAGCGGCTGCGCGACTTCCCCCAGGCGCTCGACGGCATACTGGACAGAGACAACGTATTCCTCTACGATGCCCTCTACCCCTTGAAGCCCCCTTCTCCCTTCGACCTGGAGCCCATCCCCCTGGAGTTCATCCACCGCGTCCACGAGAGGGGCATGGTGGAGCGGGTGCGGCAGAGCGGTGCCTTCGACGGGGCGCTGTTCTCGGCGGCGGGCACGGTGGCGGCGGCGGTGAGGATATGGCGCGGCGACATCGATAATGCCTTCTGCTTCACCGGCTACGGGGACCACCACGCCGGCAGCCACTTCTTCGGCGGGGGCTGCTACTTGAACGGGGCCGCCATAGCCATCCGCGAGCTTCAGGCCAGCTTCCAGGCACGGCGCTTCGCCATCGTCGATACCGACGCCCACCACGGCGACGGCACCTGGGAGCTCTTCGAGAAAGACCCCGATGTGCTCGATGTGTGCCTCTGCTCGGCGGGGGCCTACGAGGGGCACAACAACGTGAACGTGACCGTCCCCTGGCGCACCGACGACGAGAGGTACCTGGCGCTGGTCAAGGAGCAGGTGGTGCCCCGGGTGCGGGCGTTCGCCCCTGAGGCCGTCTTCTGGAAC
This sequence comes from Chloroflexota bacterium, assembly GCA_034189655.1. Lineage (GTDB taxonomy): Bacteria > Chloroflexota > Dehalococcoidia > E44-bin15 > E44-bin15 > JAXHUE01. The sequence continues at coordinate 8,618 of JAXHUE010000020.1, forward strand.
TGGGGCTACGACGGCACCGCGGGCGAGTACGGCGACATGGGCCTCACCCCCGACGTACACGCCCGGATAGCCGCAGAGCTGAAAGGGGTCGCCGAGGAGGTCTGCCGCGGCCGCCTCATCGTCGTCCTCTGCGGGGGGAGCCGCCGCGACATGGCCCGCCGCTTAATCCCACAGGTCATACGGGTGCTCGCCGGCCTCTAGCGCTGTGGGCCCCGCGTCTCGGGGTGCCCACGTGCTCCACGGGCGACGATGAGGGGTGGTGGGGGGCCTCGCTACTCGTAGCGCAGCGCCTCTACCGGGTGCAGGCGGGCGGCGCGATAGGCGGGGTAGATGCCGAAGAAGAGGCCGATGGCCGCGGCCACCCCGATGGCGAGCAGCACGATGTCGATCGTTATCACCGCGTGCACCGGGACCCCCTGCGTGGAGAGGATAAGCGAGAAGGCCAGGGAGAAGAGCCAGCCCAGTATCAGGCCCGCGATACCCCCAATGGTGCTCAGCAGCCCTGCCTCGAAGAGGAACTGGGTGAGGACGTCTCTCTGCCTGGCGCCGATGGCCTTGCGGATGCCGATCTCCCTGGTGCGCTCCCGCACCGAAACCAGCATGATGTTCATGATGCCGATGCCGCCCACGAGGAGGGAGATGGCGGCGATGGCCCCCAGGAACAGGGTGAGCATCCCCGTTATCTGGCCCACGACGGAGAGGAGCTGCTCCATGCTGCTGATGGCGAAGTCGTTGTCGTCGTCCTCGCCCAGGCGGTGGCGCTCGCGCAGGAGCTGGGTGATCTGCTCCTCGGCCAGGTCCATCTGGCTCTCGTCGGCCACCTTGACCAGCAGCTCGTCGATGATGCGCTCACCCGTGGTGGTGCGCTCCATCGAGAGCCGGGACTGGAACGTGGTGATGGGGACGATGATCATGTCGTCCTCACCGAGGAACCCGCCCCCCGACACCGACTGGAGCACTCCGACGACGCGGAACTTGTAGTTGCCGATCTTTACGAAGCTCCCTATAGGGTCTGCGTCGCCCACCAGGTTATCTTTGACCCTGCTGCCCAGCACCGCTACGTTGCGGTTGCCATCGACGTCCTGTCGGGTGATGAAGCTGCCCTGGGCGACGGGGAGGTCCTGCAGCTCGCCGTACTCAGAGGTGGCGCCCAGTATGAGGCCGGAGGCGTTTTCGCCGTTATAGGAGACCTGGGTGAAGGTGATGACCACCGGCACTACCAGCTCCACCGAGGGCACCTCCCTGGCGATGGCCTCGGCGTCCTCGAGGGTGAGCGAGCCCGTGCTGATGGAGGCGTCCGGGGCGAACATGGCCTCGTAGGGTGTGCCCGGCCGCACGTCCAGGGTATCGCTCCCCATGCCGGCGATCTCGGAGACGATGCTGGCCTGGACACCTCTGCCCAGCGAGACCAGGGATATCACCGCTGCGATGCCGATGACGATGCCCAGTATGGTGAGCAGGGAGCGCAGCTTGTGAGTGGTGAGCCCCCTTATGGCTACGCGAAAGGCCTCAATGTAGCTCATTCCGTCTCGACCTGGCGGCTGGAAGCTTTTATTCGCTCTGTCACTGGCTCGTCGTTCACGATCTTGCCGTCCCTCAAGTGGACGATGTGCCGGCAGTGGAGGGCGATATCGCGCTCGTGGGTCACCATGACGATGGTGACCCCTTCGTCGTTGAGCCGCTGGAAGATGGACATGATCTCCCCGCCGGCGCGGGTATCGAGGTTGCCCGTGGGCTCATCGGCCAGGATGATGGAGGGGTTGTTGACCATGGCGCGGGCGATGGCCACCCGCTGCTGCTCGCCGCCTGAGAGCTCGCTGGGCTTGTGGTCGGCACGGCCGTGGAGCCCCACCTTGGACAGCATCTCCAGGGCCCGGGGCCGTCGCCCGGAGGCACCGGCGTAGAGCAGGGGGAGCTCGACGTTGGCCACGGCGCTGGTGCGGGGCAGGAGGTTGAAGGTCTGAAAGACGAAGCCTATCTTCTGGTTCCTTATGCCGGCGAGCTCGTCGTCGTTTAAGTGGCTCACCTCGATGCCATCGAGCGTGTAGGAGCCAGAGGTGGGCTGGTCGAGGCAGCCGATTATGTTCATCAGCGTGGACTTCCCGGAGCCCGACGGCCCCATTATGGCCACCATCTCTCCCTGTGTGACCTGAAAGCTGACCCCGCACAGGGCATGGACCTCTACGTCGCCCATGCGGTATGTCTTGGTGATATCGGTGATATCGATCATGCCCTCGCCCGTCACTACCTGACGAGCACCTTCTCCCCTTCTGAGAGGCCAAAGGTGATCTCGGTGTACTGGCCGTCGCTCAAGCCGGTCTGGACGATGCGCTCGACGGTGTCCTCATCGGTGACCACCTGGACCACGGTGTTGCCAGCGCTGGTTGAGAGCGCCCGGTTGGGCACCATCAGAACGTTCTCCGCGTGCCCGATGAAGATGTCGGCCACTGCAGAGAGGCCTTCCCTGAGCTCCAGGTCAGGCACGGTATCGATGCCTATGGTCACGCTGTAGCTCACCACCCACTCCTGCTCCACCGGTATCAGGGCGACCTCGGTCACCGTGCCGGTGAACTCCATGCCGGGGAGGGCATCGATGGTTATGACGGCGCTCTGCCCCTTCTCGATGTAGAGGACGTCGAGCTCGTCGATGGTGGTCGTCATCTCGGCCTGGTTGGGGTCGACGATGATGATCATGGTCTCGTTATCCGACGAACTGCCGCCGGTGAGGCCCTCGAGGTCGAACCCCGAAAGGCCTGACGGCAGGCTGAAATCGCTTCCCCCTGAACCTAGCTCGTCGCCCGCCTCAGCGCCTACGAAGATGACCTGGCCATCGAATGGGGCGGCGATGGTGGCCTTCTCCAGTGCCTCCTCGGCCTGCTCCAGGTTTATCTCGGCGATGGTCACCGCGTTCTCCAGGGCCTTCTCGTCCAGGTAGTAGTGGCCCGGTATCTGGCGGATGGTGTAGAGAGAGGTCTTGGCCGACCACAGGCTGATCTCTGCCTGGTACACGGCGAGCTCAAGGTCTGTGGTATCGAGCCGCGCCAGCACGTCGCCCTCCGCTACGTAGTCGCCGACCTCGACGTTGACCTCTTCCACCGTGCCGCCGCTGCCGAAGGAGAGCTCCTCCCGGTTGCTCATCTGTATGTTGCCATAGGCGCTGATGATGACCGATATATCGCCTCGCTGCACCGTGGCCGTCTGCTCACCCCCAGCGGTGTTGCCGCCGCTCATCGCCTGGTATATCCCTACGCCTCCCACTATCACCACCAGGCCGACCGCTGCGAGAATTATGATGGTGCGCTTTCTCATCGCTGCCCCCTATGATGTGACCCCTGGCTATTGTACGCTCGACGTGGCGTAGAGACCCCACCGGCGAGCCTGTAGCTGGACATGGTTAGGCACGACCTGTACGTATGGATGGGAGATAGCCCGGCCCAGTGAGATACCTTCGCCACTGCTACACCTGGACTTTGTTGTCGAGCAGGTGATGACCCTCGACAGAGGCCTCGTGGGTGCTCTTCAGCATCTGCTCATACTGGGATAGTAAGGTCATGGCGCTGGCCAGGAACTCGGTCACGAAATGCTCCTTGGTCAGAAGCAGCATGCGCCTGCCCTGGCCGCCAAATACAAGCAGCTTGGTGGCCGGTGTGACCTCCAGGTCACGGCGCGCCTCGGCGGGGATGACTATCTGTCCCCGCTCCCCCACGGTTGCCACCCCGTAGAACTTGGGAGTCCCTTCCTCCAGGACGTTTTCCAGCATCGCGCCCCTCCGCAGGTCTAGTGCAAGTTATATGATATGACTAATATATCATTTATTTCATTCAAGGTCAAGCGGCGGCTGCGTACTCTCCAGCAGGGAGGCAATCCTCCGCTGGCTTGACATTTTACACCACTTGTTGTATTATGATTATGAACCTATGTTCATAATACACATGAGTGATGGTTGAGTAGATACCATGCCAAGGCCGACGAAATGGCGCCGAGTAGCATACGTACCGGAGGTAACCTACTTCAAGCCGACAGGCATACCCCTGCGCGCGCTGGAGGAGGTGTGCCTCTGTGTCGAGGAGGCCGAGGCACTGCGCTTAAAGGACATAGAGGGCCTGGAGCAGGGGGAGTGCGCCGCCATGATGGACATCTCTCGTCCTACATTCCATCGGGTGCTGGCCGCGGCGCGGCAGAAGGTGTCCGACGCCCTGCTCAATGGCAAGGCCATCCGCATAGAGGGGGGCAATTTCCACATGGACCGGTACCGCTGGAAGTGCCTCCAGGGCCACGAGTGGGAGGTGCCCTTCGAGGCCATGGAGGCAGGGCCTCCGCCGGCGTGTCCCAGCTGCCACAGCGTGGAGATACGGCCGCTTCAGCCGCTCGCGGCAAATGTCGTCGGGGGGGGCCGCAGGGGTCGTCGCGGCGCTGGATGGCAGGGCGGCAGGCCATAGGCCGGGCCCGAGAGGTGGCGCCACCAGGTGACGCACGCATGGATGGCATTGGGGGTCTGTGATGCAGGATAGAGCGAAAAAGGGAGCGGGGCTGGGTCAGCAGCGCATGGGTCGCGGGCAGAGCGGGACCAGCGTCTGCCGCTGCCCTCACTGCGGCCACACCGAGGCACATAAGAGGGGCGTTCCTTGCTCTCAGGTGGCCTGTCCCACGTGCGGCTCGCCCATGAGGGGCGAGCGCTGCGCCTGACATCAGGTGAGTGGGCACGATGCTGGGGAGGGAGAGAGGCCGATGAGTACATACACGCAGATGCGCTCTACGCAGGGGCGGAGGCTTATCCTGGAGATCATCGGAGAGGCCGAGGGACATCTCGATGCCAATGAGCTCTATAGAAGGGCTCGCCAGAGGCAACCTCGCATCAGCCTCTCCACGGTATATCGCAGCCTGAGGCTGTTCCGTGAGCTGGGACTGGTCGAAGAGCACCACCTGGACGGGGAGCGCCGCTACTGGGAGGCCAGCACTCGGAGCGGGCACCACCACATGGTGTGCCTGGGGTGTGGCCGGGTGGAGGAGTTCCGCTGCCCGCTCACGGAGACACTGAAGTCCAGAGTAGGTGCGGAGGAGGGCTTCGTGGTGACCGCGGCCGAGGTTCGCCTGCTGGGATACTGCGGCGACTGCCAGAGGGCGATGGCGGATGGCCAGGGCCGGGGGCCTGCACTTGAACGCACCGTGACGCAAGAGGGGTAGACTATGATCGAGATAGACAGGCGAAGGTGCAGCGGCTGCGGGCAGTGTGTCGAGTACTGCCCCCACGATGCCATATCACTTCGCGGGGGCATGGCCGTGGTCGACAGAGAGAGGTGCACAGAGTGTGGCCTGTGTCTAGAGGTGTGTAGCAGGGGTGCCATCTACGAGACCGCTGACCATGTGCCAGCGGTGGTGGCATCCCGAAGCGATAGTGACCACAGTGAGGAGGTGAGTCAGATGCCGTTTGGAGGAGGAGCGTACTGGCGAGGAGGCTGGGGCGGTGGCCCTGGCGGTGGATGGGGTCGTGGCATGGGCATGGGTCGTGGCATGGGCATGGGTCGTGGCATGGGCATGGGCCGTGGCATGGGCATGGGCCGTGGCATGGGCATGGGCATGGGCCGTGGTAACCCGTATCCCTACTGCCGACGCTACCCCTGGCTGCCCAGGGGATGGTGGGGCTATGGCCCTGGGGCCCAGACGTGGGCGCCGTACGAGAACACCGGCGTTGGCTGGGGGCCCTATGATGAGCCTCAGTACCGCCCGGCGTCCCGATGGCCGCGATGGTAGTAGTGCGGGTGTAGCTTCAGAGAGGGGGTATCGACATGCCGTACGGGTATGGATTCAGGGGGTGGTCTCCGCCCTGGCCCTACGTGGGTCTGGGGAGAGGGGGGCTGCCCAGGTGCTGGTACTACGGCGCTGCGGCGCCGTCCTACTGGTACCCGGCAGTACAGCAGCAGTTTCCCTATGCCCCTTATGCCGCAGCGCCTCCCCCGGAGCAGGAGATTGAGATGCTGCGGGAGCAGGCGGCGGCCATGAAGGGACAACTGGATGAGATAGAGGCCAGGATAAGGGAGCTCACACAGGAATAGAGAGATGCCGGACAACAAGGTCAGGCAGAGGGGAAGGCAATGAAGATAGCTATATCGTCTACGGGTCCAGACCTGGACGCCGACGTAGACCCTCGTTTCGGGCGCAGCCGGTACTTCATAATCGCTGACCCGGAGTCGATGCAGTGGGAGGTCATCGAGAACAGCAACATCATGGCTGCCGGCGGCGCCGGCATCTCGACGGCCCAGATGGTGGCAAACCAGGGAGTGCAGGTGGTGCTCACCGGCAACTGCGGCCCCAATGCCTACCAGACCCTCTCCGCTGCCGGGATACAGCTATGTACCGGTGTCGCGGGGAAGGTGAGGGACGCCATTCAAGGCTACAGACAGGGAAGGGTTCACCCATCTGACCAGCCCTCGGTAGGCGCCCACTTCGGAAGTGGCGGCGGCATGGTGGGCATGGGGATGGGTGGAGGGGGGAGAGGCATGGGCATGGGCCGAGGTATGGGTCGGGGCATGGGAATGGGCATGGGCACGGGCATGGGCATGGGGCCTGTGGCCCCGTCGGGGCCTGCGCCGAGACCCACAGGACAGGGAGGAGAGCTGGAGGCGCTCATGCACCAGATGGAGGTACTGGGACAGCAACTGGAGGCCATGCAGAGGCGCATCGATGAGATGGAGCGCCGGGAGCGCTAGCCCGTAGCCTCGGTACGTGTCTGGTAACGAGTTCAGGAGGACCTAGCTGCCACATGATTATAGCGATTGCCAGCGGCAAAGGGGGCACGGGCAAGACCATGGTGGCCACCAGCCTGGCACTGGCCACCGGTGACGGTGCCCAGCTCGTGGACTGCGATGTCGAGGAGCCCAACGACCACATCTTCTTGAGGCCCACCATAGAGCGCCGTGAGGCCGTGACTATGCCTGTCCCCGATGTGAACGAGCGCAGGTGTACCTTCTGCGGCCTGTGCGCCGATGCGTGTGCCTTCAACGCCATCGCAGTGCTCAAGGAGAGGGTGCTGGTATTCCCTGAGCTGTGCCACGGCTGTGGTGCATGCTCCTACCTCTGCCCTGAAGGTGCCATCATGGAGCGGGAGCGGGAGGTGGGCGTAGTAGAGGTGGGCCGTGCCGGCGCGGTCGACTTCGTCGCGGGAAGCCTGAACCTGGGAGAGGCAATGGCCACTCCCGTGATCAGGGAAGTGAAGCGGCACATAGACCGGAGAAAGACCGTAATCGTGGACGTTGCCCCGGGGACCTCGTGCCCGGTGGTGGAGGCGGTGAGGGGGAGCGACCTCTGTCTCCTGGTGACGGAGCCGACGCCCTTCGGCTTAAACGACCTCGACCTGGCGGTGCAGATGGTGCGAAAGCTCAATGTGCCCCACGCCGTGGTCATAAACCGTGCCGGTATCGCAGGGGACATGGTGGAGGACTACTGTAGCAGGGAAGGCATACCCGTCCTGCTGCACATACCCTTCTCGGCGAGCATCGCGCGCCTGTACTCCACGGGTGTTGCGCTGGTCGAGGGCATGCCGGAGTGGAGGCCCCTGTTCAACAAGCTCTTGGAGGACGTGCGCGACCAGGCGGAGAGGGAATATAGCGGGAGGAGGGCGAGTTGAGAGAGGAAGTGAGGGCGAAGGAGGGGTGGACCGAGGCCTTCATAAGCGGTGGCCCGCACCTGAAACGGGCGGTAGAGATGTACCAGGAGATGGGCTACGAGGTGCACCTGGAGGAGATTGACCCCAGGACGTGTGATGGGTGCACGGCGTGCTACGAGGACGGCAACGAGACCATGTACCGGGTCTACGTGAGGGCCAGTGAACAAGTCGATGAGTAGAGGGCTTCGCGAAGTGAAGGAACTGGTAGTCTTAAGCGGCAAGGGTGGCACTGGGAAGACGGTGCTGGTGGCCTCGTTTGCCACGCTCGCCGATAGCAAGGTGATGGTAGACTGCGACGTCGACGCCGCTGACCTGCACCTGCTCCTCCACCCCAAGGTGGGAGAGGCCCAGGAGTTCTGGGGCGGCAAGACCGCATATATCGACCATACGCACTGCACCCGCTGCGAGTTGTGCGAGCAGATGTGCAATTTCGATGCCATACAGCACCTTAAGGTAGACCCCATCGCCTGTGAGGGGTGTGGGTTCTGCGCCCGCATCTGCCCGGAGGATACCATCAAGATGAACGACAACCTCGCCGGCCACTGGTTCATCTCGGATACCAGGTACGGGCCGCTGGTGCACGCACGACTGGGCATCGCCGAGGAGAACTCGGGAAAGTTGGTGGCCCTCTGCCGTCAGCAGGCACGGGGTATTGCCCAGGAGGGCGGTATGGACTATATTATAAGCGACGGGCCGCCCGGGATCGGGTGTCCCGCCATCTCATCGCTGTCAGGGGCCGACATGGCCCTCCTGGTCACAGAGCCTACCATGTCAGGAATGCACGACCTGGAGCGGGTGCTGGGCCTGTGCCGCCACTTCGGCGTGCCGGCCAAGGTGTGTATCAATAAATTTGACATAAATGAAGATAATTCCCAGAGTATAGAGCGCCTCTGTGGGGAGATGGGGGTCGAGGTCGTTGCCATGCTCCCCTTTGACAGCGCAGTGACGGAGGCGCTGGTGAAGGGGATGACGGTGGTGGAGTACGCAGAGAACGGCATCGCTTCTGCGATCGCCGCGATGTGGCACAGGATCGAGGCGGCGCTGGCATAGCAGTCGCAGTGCTCAACCGGTCGCATGTGCCTTGAAGTGGAACGGGATGAACACTGGCAAAACCAAAAAAAAACGGAGGTGAAACGTTGAAGCAGGCGGATGTCGTGGTAATTGGCGGCAGCGCCGCCGGTCCCGTCGCTGCGGTGACGGTGCGGAGGCACTACAAGGATGCGAGCGTCCTGCTCATTCGCAAGGAGAGCAAGGTAATGGTGCCCTGTGGTATCCCCTACATCTTCGGGACGGTGGGCACGCCGGACAAGAACGTTATCCCTGATACACTGCTTTCCAACAACGGCATTGAGCTCCTCCTAGATGAGGTCACCTCGGTTGACCGCGACGCCAAGCAGATCTCCACCGCTGGCGGCGAGACCGTGGGCTACCAGAAGCTGATTATGGCTGTCGGCTCGGTGCCGGTGCGACCTCCCATCCCGGGCATGGATCTGGAAAATGTCTTCCCGGTGTGGAAGGACTCGGACTACCTGGCGGCCACGCAGGAGGTGCTGGCCAAGGCCAAGGACATCGTCATCATCGGCGGCGGCTTCATCGGTGCCGAGATGGCCGATGAGTGCAAGAAGATTGGCGATGTGAATGTGACCATAGTGGAGATACTGCCCCACTGCCTCATGCTGGCCATGGACGAGGAGTTCTGCTGCCTCGCCGAGGAGAAGCTCACCCAGAGGGGAGTGAAGATCGTCGCCGGCGACGGGGTCAAGACCATCGTAGGCAATGGCAAAGTGAGCGCCGTGGAGCTCCAGAGCGGCGAGCGGTTGAAGGCAGATGCCGTCATCGTAGGCATCGGGGCAGCGCCCAACACCGAGCTGGCAAAGAGCATGGGCCTGAAGATGGGCGAGCAGCGGGGCATATGGGTCGACGAGTACCAGCGCACCAGCGACCAGAGTGTCTTCGCCTGCGGCGACTGCTCCGACAAGACGTCGTTCTTCACCAAGAAGCCGTCTGGGGTACGCCTGGCGTCCATAGCCACCATCGAGGCCCGGATAGCCGGCGCCAACTGCTTCGATCTCAAGCGGAAGAGCCAGGGGATGATAGGGGTGTTCTCCACGGCCTTCGGCGACTTCGCCCTCTCCGCTGCCGGGCTCACCGAGCGCGCGGCCAGAGAGGCGGGCTACGACCTCGTCATCGGCGAGTCTCAGGCCCCGGACCGGCACCCCGGCTCTATACCCGGTGCCAGCGACGTAAAGGTGAAGCTGATGTTCGACAGCAAGACGGCAAAGATGATAGGGGGCGAGATCGCCGGTGGCTTGAGCGCGGGGGAGCTGGCCAATGTCATCGCCGTCGCCATTCAGAATGGGATGACCGCCGACGACGTAGCTACACTCCAGATAGGGACGCACCCCTGTCTCACCGCCTCGCCCATTGCCTACCAGCTGGTGAACGCCGCCGAGCAGGCCATGACCAAGATGCGGAAGTGAGACGCAAAAGGGGGTTGAGCGCAGGTGCCGATATACGAGTATAGGTGTTCGAAGTGCGGCCACGGGTTCGAGCTGCGCCGCCGTATGTCAGAGAGCGACAGCGATATCGCCTGCCCTGCGTGCGGCGCGATGCAACCGACTAGGCTGCTCTCCGTGTTCGCCACAGACTCCCCGGGCCGGGGGTGTGCCCCCTCCAGCCCCACCTGAGCGGTGGGCAGTGGGTGAGGCGGTTCGCCTCTCGAGAGACGGGAATACTGAAGGAGGGGGCCATGCAGGACCTCATAGGTGAGTTTATGTCCCAGAAGAGGTTCGCCGTCGTGGGGGCGACAGACGATACCAGCAAGTATGGCAACGAGATCCTCCACAACCTGCGCGACCGCGAGTACGAGGTGTACCCGGTAAACCCAAGGCTCAAGGAGATAGAGGGAATCGCGTGCTACCCGTCGCTCACCGACATACCGGTCAAGGTGGACGTGGTGGACGTGGTGGTGCCGCCCAAGGTCACAGAGCAGGTGGTGAGGGAGGCCAGGGGGCTGGGGCTGGAGCGCATCTGGCTTCAGCCTGGGGCGGAGAGCGAAGACGCCATCCAGTTCTGCCAGGAGAACGACATGAAGGTGGTGTACGGCGTATGCGTAATGATGAACTGAGAGGGGTGTGGCCTTGAAGATAGCGGTGGTGTCCGACGATGGCGTAACCGTAAGCCAGCACTTCGGAAGGGCGGAGCTCTACGTGGTGTTACAGATTGAGGACGGGGCGGTCGTGGGCCGGGAGAACAGGCCCAGGTCTGGGCACCGCGCGTTCGCTTCCATGGAGCAGCACACGTCACATGGGGGGCGACATGGCTACGACGAGCACTCCCAGTCGAAGCACCACAGCATGGCCCAGGCCATCGCCGATTGCCAGGTGCTCATCGCTGGAGGTATGGGGTGGGGGGCCTACGAGAGCATGAAGGGCTACAACATAGAGCCCATCGTGACCGATGTCGGTGACATCGATCAGGCGGTGGCCCTCTACCTGGAGGGGAGGCTCGAGAACCTCATGGAGCGCGTGCACTAGCATTACAGGAGGTCAGTATGGTAACTGAGAGAGACGTGGAGGAGAGGCTCGACGGAGTGATGGTGCCCGGGGCCAAGCGCAGCCTGGTGGGGCTGAACATGCTGCGCGAGGTGGACATCTCGGATGGCAACGTGAGCATTACCCTGTCGCAGGCCGCTCTCTCCCCGCATGCCCGTGACGAGGTAGAGGACTCAGTGCGCGCCGCCTTGGACGGGCTTCCCCAGGTGAGCGGGGTCAAGGTTGAGTTCGTCGACTCGACTCCCTCGGAGCTGAACCAGATAAAACAGGTGGTGGCCGTGATGAGCGGAAAGGGCGGGGTAGGCAAGTCACTGGTGACCGCCCTGTTAGCGGTGGGCCTGGCCCAGCGGGGGTACCAGGTAGGGGTGCTGGACGCCGACATCACTGGCCCCAGCATCCCCAGGATGTTCGGGCTGGTATCTCGCCCCGCCGGCAGCGAGAGCGGCATACTGCCTGTGCTCACCCGCTCTGGCATTGAGGTGATGTCAGTGAACCTCCTGCTGGAGCACGAGGACGATGCCGTGATATGGCGGGGCCCCCTGATCGGCAACACTATCAAGCAGTTCTGGGAGGACGTGCTCTGGGGCCGCCTGGACTACCTCCTCCTCGACCTGCCGCCGGGGACGGCGGATGCACCGCTCACCGTGATGCAGTCGCTGCCCCTCGCCGGCGTGGTGGTGGTTTTCACCCCCCAGGAGCTGGCATCCATGGTGGTGAGGAAGGCGGTGCGGATGGCGCGGGACGCCATGAACGTCCCCATACTGGGGGTGGTGGAGAACATGAGCTACCTCCCCCTCGAGGGAGGGGGGAGGCTTGAGATCTTCGGCCCGAGCAGGGGCGATGAGATGGCGCGCGCGGCCAGGGCGCCGCTCCTGGGACAGATACCCATAGACCCGGAGCTTGCCCAGACGTGCGACCGGGGAGAGATCGAGCTCTATCGCTCGCCGGCGATGGAGGGCCTGGTGGAGGCGTTCCTGAAGACCCACTCGCAGTGAGAGGGGGCACTACACAAGGAGCACGGTATGGCGGACTGGTTCGACGAGCTCGAAAAGGCGGTCATTGCCGATATGTATAGCCACTACACGGAGACCGTGATCGACCATGCCACCAACCCCAGGAACATGCGGAGCATGGAGCCGTTCGATGGACACGCCATGTTCACCGGGCCCTGTGGCGATACCATGGATATATGGATCAGGGTGAAGGACGATGCCATCGTGGCGGCGTCGTTCACTACCGACGGCTGTGGCACCTCGGTTGCGGCGGGGAGCATGATGACGGAGATGGCAAGGGGTAAACACATCGCCGCTGCACAGAGGATAGTCCCTGAGGACGTACTGGCGGCGCTGGGAGGGCTGCCCGAGGAGAGTGAGCACTGCGCCCTGCTCGCGGTCACCGCGTTGAGGCGTGCCATAGCCGACTACCGCACCTTCAAAGGCCAGCAGTGGAAGAGGGCCTATAGCAGGTGAAGCAGGGGCCCCATTGGCTGCGGGGCTCCGCCGTGGCGAGGGCCGTGGTCAGGGTCGTGGCCTGGCCCCAGCCATCGTCCGGGGCAGGTGAATGATAGCAGCAGCGGAGAACGGCAGAGGTGTGAGTCCCTGCCGTTTCGTTATGGTGCGTGTTGACACCAGTGGCCTTCAGATACTATAGTCTGGGGCAGGGTGTGTGACTACGTGAAGGGCTGGTGGTGAATCTGATAGGAGGTGAGGAATGGCAAAGCCGCTCGATGGGGTGAGGGTGCTGGAGTTTGGCATCCTGATCGCAGGCCCCTACTGCAGCACGCTGCTGGGGGAGATGGGGGCGGAGGTGATACGGGTGGAGAGGCCGGGTGGGGAGTACGACCGCATGTGGGGGCCCGTGGCCGCAAGCGGCCTGAGCATGCCCTTCATGAACGTGGCCCGGGGCAAGAAGGGGATCACCCTGAACGTGCGCAGCGACGAGGGTGTTGCCCTACTGAAGGAGCTGGTCAAGCGCTCTGACATCGTGGTGCAGAACTTCCCCCGCTCCGTGGCCAAGAAGACGGGGGTGGACTACGATTCTCTCAAGGCAATAAACCCGGCAATCATCGTGGTGTGCATATCGGGCTTCGGCTACTCTGGCCCCTATGCCGAGCACGTGTGTCTCGATACCATCGCCCAGTCGATGTCGGGGGGGATGAGCATCACCGGGTACCCCGGCACCCCACCCACCAGGTCTGCCGTCCCCTACGTGGACTTCGGCACGGCGATGAATGCCGCCCTGGGTGCGATGTTCGCCCTCTACCACCGGGAGAGGACGGGCCAGGGACAGATGGTCGACGTCTCTCTGCTCGACACCGCCGTCTCCATGATGGCGAGCTGGGGCGTCCCCGCGGAGCACACGCTGACGGGCAAGGTGCGCTCACAGCAGGGGAACCACAGCTTCTACAACCCCAGCAACTCGTACCAGGCCAGGGACGGCTGGGTGTTCATTGCCCCCGCCGTCCAGCGCAGGCACGGCGACCTGCTGCGCGCCATGGGCAGGGAGGACCTCGCCGATGACGAGGAGTTCCAGGAGAGGTACAACCGGGAGATGATGTTCTACAACAACGATATCATGGAGCCCATAATCAGGGAGTGGGTGGCCCAGCAGTCGGTGGACGACGTGGTAAGGCTGGGCCAGGAGCTCAGGATGCCGGTGGCGCCGGTACATACCATCGCCGATATGGTGAAGAACCCACAGGTACATGCCCGCCAGATGCTGGTGGACTTCGATTACCCCGATGTCGGGCCGGTGCCGCTGTGTGGGGTGACCATCAAGCTCTCCGAGACGCCGGGCAGCACCGAGAGGAGGGCGCCCATGATGGGCGAGCACAACGAGGAGATATACCAGGGCCTCCTTGGCTTGAGCGCCGGAGAGGTGGCGTCGCTCAAGGAGAAGGGCGTGATATAGGCCACAGCGCCTGGATGTATGGGGGCCGAGCTTCTTAGCTCGGCCCCTTGTCTTTCTGCGGCGCTGGCAGTGCCGCTGCGATGGCCTCGCCTGGGCGCGGGCTAGGCGAAGGCCCTTATCCCGATGAGCTCGCGGCCCATCACCAGCTTCTGTATCTGCGTGGTGCCGTCGGGGATGGTCATGGTTCGGGCATCGCGGAAGTAGCGCTCCACCGGGTACTCGTCGGAGAGGCCCATGGCACCGTGTATCTGGATGGCCTTGGAGGTGACGTCTATCGCCATCTCAGTGGCGTAGGCCTTGGCCAGAGAGGACTGCCAGCGGGCCCGCTCCCCCCGGTCAGTGAGGTAGAAAGAGCGATAGGTGAGGAGGCGCATGGCCTCGGTGGCGGCGATCATGTCGGCGATCATCTCCTGTATCATCTGGAAGCTGCCGATGGGCTTGCCGAACTGCGTGCGCTCCCGTGCGTAGGCGATGGAGGCGTCGATGGCGGCCTGGGAGATGCCGGTGGACATCGCGGCGAGGCGGGCGCGCGCCGACTCGAAGTACAGCATGATGTGCTTGTAGCCCAGGGAGGGGTCGCCCAGGATGTTGTCCCTGGGCACGCGGCAGTCGACGAAGGAGATCTCGGCGGTGGGCCAGGCCCGCAGGCCCAGCTTGTGCAGGCCCCTCACCCCGTAGGGGGAGGCCTCCCGGTCCACCATGATCTGCGATATCCCCAGCGGCCCCTTGCTCTTGTCGGTGACGCACAGCACCACGCAGACATCGGATATCTGCCCGTTGGATATCCAGATCTTGGAGCCGTTTATCACCCACTCGTCCCCGTCGAGCACGGCGTTGGTCTCCATGTTGGCGCTGTCCGAGCCGACGTTGGGCTCGGTGATGCCGCCGCACCCGATGACCTCGCCGGTCCTCAGGAGGGGAAGGTACTTCTTCTTTATCTCGTCGGGGGCGTCGGTGAACCCCAGCGGCGTTGCCAGCCATATCATGCCCGCCAGCCCCGCCCAGGCGTAGCTCAGCTCCTCGATGAGCATGCCGTCGGTTAAGTAGTCCAGCCCCATGCCCCCGTACTCCTCAGACATGGTCCCGTTGTAGTATCCGAAGGGTATGAGCTGCTTGATGAACCCTACGGCCTCCTCTTTGGTGAGGGCGCCCCTGCGGTCGTACTCATCGGCCACCGGGGCGATCTCCTTGGCGATGAAATTGCGGGCGTTGGTGCAGATCATCTTCTGCTCGTCGGTGAGCTCGAAGTCCACGAGCATCCTCCTTATCGATGCTGTTCAGCTCGATGGGACACACGGCACTACAAGGTGCCGCCAGGGCACACCACTTCGCACTCTAGTGCAGCCAGACCTTCCTGGCCTCCTCTCTCAAGCCGGCGCGGTGGTCGGGGTGGGCGATGGCGATCATCTCCTCTATGCGCTGCCGCTCCGTCTTGCCTGCCATGCTGGCGATGCCGAACTCGCTGACCACGAACTGGCAGAAGCCGCGGGGCAGCGTGGTCACGGTGTGGGGCGGGAGCTGGGACACGATATTCGACTCCCCGGTCTTGGGGTTGGTGGACTCCACCACCTGGATGTTCTTGCCGCCGCGGGCCATGCTACACCCGAAGCCGAAGAGGACGGCGCCGCCGGCACCCGATATTATGCGGGGCCCTATGGACTCGGCGGTGGACTGGCCGGTGAGGTCCATGGTGAGCACCTGGTTGATGCAGGTCATGTTGTCCTGCTGCGCGATGACCATGGGGTGGTTGGTGTAAGACCAGTCGCGCAGCTCCCAGCCGGGGTTGGAGTCGATGTACGCGAAGTCCTCCTCGTCGACGACGAAGCAGGTGGCCACCACCTTCCCCGGCTCGCGGCTCTTGCGCCTGCCGTTGATGACGCCGCTCTTCACCAGGGGGACGATGCCGGGCAGCGAGAGCTCGCTGTGGAAGCCCAGGTCGTGCTTGTCCTCGAAGTAGGGCATGATGGTGGAGGACACCGTTCCCGTTCCCATCTGTATGGTGTCGCCATCGTTTATCAGGCTGGCCACCAGGCTGCCGATGGCCTCGATGCGCTGGGCGTCGATGTCTGTTATCTCGCGCTGGGGCATCCACTGTGCCGGGAGGGCCGAGCCCTCCACGATGTAGTCGACCTCGGATATGTGGATGTAGCCCTCGCCGAAGGGCCGCACCATGCCCGGCACCACCTCGGCCACGACCCGCTTCGAGGTGCGCGACAGGATGCGGCTCATCCACAGCATGGAGCCGTAGCTCAAGTAGCCGTTGTCGTCGGGCGGCGAGAGCGGGATGAAGAACCAGTCGTAGGTGCACCAGTCGGCAGGCAGCCGCTGTGGTATGGTGGGCTGTATGCCGCTGCTTATGGTGTTTGTCAACCGTCCCTCCCGCACCGCCTGGTAGGCGGGCCTGCCGGCAAACCCGGTCACCACGTTGAAGGCCTTCTCATAGCCGGGGTTGAACCAGTCGAAGTGCTGGGTGATGATGGGCTGGAGGATGGTGACGCCCTCCAGTTCGTTCACCCGCCGAGCGAGCGCCTCGCCCAGGGCGCGGGGCTCGCTCATACAGCCCACTATCACCTGCTCTCCAGACTTTACCATGGCCGCGACCTCGTCGGCGGTGCGCAGCTTGTCCTTGTACTGACGGTGCCATTCCATAGCCATCCACCTCCTTCGCCCTTGCCGGTGCGCTACTCGATAACGCCCTCGGCCACCAGGTCGGCGAGCTCGTCGTCGCTCATGCCCAGGAGTTCCTTGTATACATACTCGTTGTGCTCTCCGATGCACGGCCCCGACCGGCAGTACTCCGTGGGGGTCTTGGACAGCTTGAACCCTGGGCTGTCGTGGCCGAAGGGGCCGATCTCGGTGTGCTCTACGAAGCGGAAGTGCTGCCGGTGCTTGAGCTGGGGGTCGCTGTGGCAGTCCTCCGGTGTCTGCACCACGCCTGCGGGCACGCCGGCGGCCTGCATCATGGCCATGACCTGCTCCGGCGGGAAGTCGACGGTCCACTCCTCCAGCAGCCTGTCGAGCTCGGCGTGGTTGGTGAGCCTGCCCGATAGGGTGGAAAAGCGCTCCTCCCTGGTCCACTCCGGCTCACCGAGGACGCGGCACAGGCCCTGCCACTCTTCGTCGCTGGTCACTGCGATGGCCACCCACCTGTCCTCGCCGCGGCAGCGGTAGGCGCCGTGGGGCGCAGCGTAGGGGTCGTAGTTGCCGTTCCTGGCGAAGACACGCCCGTTTACGGTGTAGTCGAGCACTATGGGCTCCAGGAAGTGTATCGCCGTCTCGTACTGGGCGTGGTCGATGTACATACCCTGGCCTGTCTTGCGCCGCCGGTCGAGGGCGGCGATGAGCACCGTCACGGCGTAGCGCGGGGTGAACCAGTCGGTGTAGGCGCCGTAGAGCATGGCCGGGTCGCGGTCTGGCCACCCGGCGAGCCCGACGAAGCCGCAGAGGGCCGCCGTGTGCGAGCCGTAGGCCACGTGCCGCGAGTGGGGCCCGGTCTGGCCCTGCATGCTGGTGGCGTAGTAGACGATGTCGGGCTTCACCTTGCTCACGCTCTCGTAGTCCAGGCCCAGCCTCTTCATGAAGCCGGGGCCGGCGGCGGTGGTGAAGACGTCGGCCCACTCGACGAACCTGTGGGCCACCTCGGCCGCCCTGGGGTGGCGCAGGTTCAGGGCGGCACCGTACTTGTTGGTGTTGTACAGGGGATAGAGGCCGCTGGTGTTGGGCTCCCCGAAGCGGAAGTCCTTCCACGGCGGCAGCACCCTGGCGATCTCCAGCCAGTTGATGCTCTCCACCCGCACCACGGTGGCGCCGTGGTCGGCGAGGATCCTCCCTGGCACCGGGCCCACCGCGGCCCAGGAGAAGTCAGCAACCTTTATGCCATCGAATACTCCCATCTCTCTCCTCTCTCCAGGTAGGTATCGCAGGTACCAAGGCCTAGATGACGCCGACCCCTTTCAAGGTGGCCAGCTCTTGCGGGGAAAGGCCCAGCTCCTTCATGTAGATTTCCTCGTTGTGCTCCCCGATGAGCGGGGCCCGGGTCCATCCCCCCATCTGAGCGGCATTGGTCTGGCACCAGGCGCCGGGATAGGTGATGGTGGTGCCCAGCTCGGGGTGCTCGACGTCCATCCAGTAGCCCCGATCTTTGAGCTGGGGGTCGTGGAGGAAGTCACCGGCGCTGGAGCACGGGGTGAGCATGATGTGCCGCTCCACGCTCTGGAGGTAGATCTCCATTGCCGTGTAGCGCTTGAACAGCTCGGCCACCGGGGGGATCCAGATCTCCATCTCCTCCTGGGTCATCTGGGTCTGGCCCCTCTCTACCCAGTCTACCTGGAGGGCGCTTGTGTCGATGCCCTCGCTCTCTATCCACTCCGTCATGGCCTTCATGGAGGGGCCGAAGAGGGGGCCGGTGCCGATGAGGAAGACCACGTGGCCCTCCTTGCACGGCCACACGCCGCGGCGCATGACGCCGGTGGCCAGGTCCCTCATGATGGCGCCCTCGCGGGGCTGATTGCGGTGCCAGAACTCCCATATCTGGGAGGCGTTCATCATGTTCCAGCAGTTCACCTGCTGGATGGCTACCTCGACGTGCTGCCCCTCGCCGCTGGTCTCGCGGTGGTAGTAGGCTATCATGGTGCCCGCCGCCGCCTCGGCACCCCCCTGGAACCACGACTGGGGATAGCTGATCCTCACCGGGGGCCTGTCGGCGTCGCCGCTCATGGACATGAAGCCGCCCATGGCGCAGGACACGATGTCGGTGGCCTTGTACTCACTGTAGGGGCCGCTCTGCCCCCAGGGCGTTATCGAGGTGAGGATGACCCGTGGGTTTATGGCACTGAGCGCCTGGTACCCCAGCCCCAGCCCGTCCATGTGCCCCGGCGGATAGGACTCGATGACGAAGTCGGCGCCCTCGACCAGCCTCTTGAAGAGGGCCCTCCCGTCGGCGGTCTCGATGTCCAGGGTTATCCCCCTCTTGTTCAGGTTGCAGCCGAACCAGTAGAGGCTCCGCTCCGGGTCGACGACGTCGTGGTAGAAGGGGCCGATGTTGCGGGCACGGTCTCCGCCGGGGGGCTCGACCTTGATGACGTCGACGCCCAGGTCACCGAGGATGCGGCCACACAGGAACCCCCTCTCGTCGGTGAGGTCGAGGGCGCGGCGGCCGCCGAGCAGGGTCTCGCCTCTGTCATGGGCACTCACAGCTCACCTCCACGCGCGTTACTCACAGGGCACCTCCTTTGCACTGAATCGCTTGATGCGTATATGTGGCTGGACATCAGCATGAGCGCGACCTGGAAGGTACACCACGGCCCGCACCTGGTAACGAGTGGAGTCTGCCGGCTGGCCGTATGGCGTGTGTATCTCTACCTTTAGCCCGGGGACTGGGGCTACAGGTAGAGACGGATACTCTCATGGATGCCAATGCATCGAGCACATGGACGGGACGGCACTTGTGCCATCTCTGTAAGGGTGCCGCGAGGTATGGGGAAGGCACACGGTCAGGGTGCACATATCCTACATGGCGGAGGTTCTATTGTCAAGGAGTGTTTTTCCGGGCAGTGGTACCGAAAAAGGGCCCCACCAGATGTGGCAGGCCCTTTCACTGTAGCTGGTGAGTGGCTGGGGGACGAGGATTCGAACCTCGCCTTCATGGTCCAGAGCCATGCGTCCTACCACTAGACGATCCCCCAGCGGCCTCTATTATACTATGATGTGCCCGCCGCTGCAAAGCCTACCGCTCGGCCTCACTCTTCTCTGCGGGCCCCAGGTAGGGCAGGTTGTTGAGCCCGCAGCAGCCTGCCGAGCTCGGTGAGATGCTGAGGCCATGCGGCACGTAGTCGTCGCACCACGCGCCGCTCCGCGATGGCTCCAGCTCGCTGTGCAGGGCACACCTGCCCTCGCTATAGTACACGCACGAGGTGCAGAACAGGTCATCGCACTCGCTCATAGTCCTATGATACCACAGCTCATGCCCCTCTATCCAGCCTCCAGATGGCACCCTGGATGCGGCGGAGGCATCGCTCCCGTCCCAGCACCTCCATGGTGTCGAAAAGGGGCGGGGCCGCCGTGCGCCCGGTGCAGGCCACGCGGAGGAGCCCGAAGAGCACACCGGTCTTGAGGCCCAGCTCGGCGGCGAGCGGCCGCAGGCAGCCCTCGAGCGAGGCGGCATCGAAGGTGACGCCTTCCAGGCGCTCCTCTGCCGTCACCAGTGCCTTGAGGGCGGTCTCCCGGCTCACGCCCTTGCCCAGGAGCACGTCGCTTTCGTACTCAAGCTCTTCCACGAAGAAGAACTGTACCAGCTCGGCGCCCTCTTTGAGGGTGCGCATCCGCTCCTGGACCAGGGGCACGATGCGCTGCACGTACTGCGGCGAGAGAGGGCGGGACACGCCACGGGGCAGGTCTCTCTCCAGGAAGGGCATCATGCGGCCCACGAGGTCGTCGGGCCCCAGCTGGCGGATGTACACCCCGTTCATCCACTCCAGCTTCTCGATGTTGAAGATGGCCGCCGTCTTTGAGATGCGCTCTATGGAGAAGCTCTGCACCAGCTGCTCGCGCCCCATGAGCTCGGTCTTATCGTCAAGGGACCAGCCGAGCAGGGCGAGGAAGTTGAGCATGGCCTCGGGGAGGTACCCCTGGTCGCGGTACCAGCCGATGGAGGTGGCGCCGTGGCGCTTGCTCAGCTTGGAGCGGTCGCTGCCCAGTATCATGGGGAGGTGGGCGAACAGCGGTGGCCCATACCCCAGGGCGCTGTAGAGGAGCACGTGGCGCGGGGTGCTGGAGAGCCACTCGTCTGCCCTGAGCACGTGCGATATCTCCATGGCGTGGTCGTCGACCACGTTGGCCAGGTGGTACGTGGGGAAGCCGTCGGACTTCAGGAGCACGAAGTCGTCGAGGGTGGAGGCGTCGAAGACTACCTCGCCGCGGATGAGGTCTGTGAACGATATCTGGCCATCGAGCGGTGTCTTGAAGCGCACCACGGGGACTGTGCCCTGGGCCTGGAGCCCTGCCCGCTCCCTCTCGCTCAAAGTGCGGCAGCGGCGGTCGTACCTGGGGGGCTCTTTCCTCTGTACCTGCTCCCGCCTCATCTCGTCGAGGCGCTGCGGTGAGCAGTAGCACAGGTAGGCGCTGTCGCCCTGGAGCAGGCGCTGGACGGCCTCCTGGTAGAGCCCCAGGCGCTGTGACTGGAAGTAGGGGCCGTAGTCGCCGCCCGCGTCGGGGCCCTCGTCCCAGTCCAGCCCCAGCCAGCGCAGGCTGTCTGTGATGTCATCTACGGCCCCCTCTACCTTGCGGGCGACGTCGGTATCCTCGATGCGCAGGATGAAGCGGCCTCCCTGGTTGCGGGCGAACAGCCAGTTGAACAGCGCGGTGCGGATGTTGCCCACGTGGGGGGTGCCGGTGGGGCTGGGGGCGAAGCGGATGCGCACTGAACCTGTCATGTCACTAGAGCTTATTCTACCATCCCGCCTCGAGCTCTACAATGGTGCGAGGCCCTTGAGCGCCGCTTCCAGGTCTGACGGGAGCGCCGCCTCGAACTCCGCGCGCTCGCCGCTCCCGGGCAGCTCGAAGCCGAGCCGCCACGCGTGCAGGAACTGGCGCGCCACGAGGGGAGACCTCGACCCGTACACCTGGTCCCCCACCACGGGGTGGCCGATGGCCGCGAGGTGCACCCTTATCTGGTGGGTGCGCCCCGTCTCCGGGGTCACCTCCAGAAGGGTGCGGCCGTCGAGGTACTCTATGACGCGGTAGCGGGTGACGGCCTCCCTGCCCTGGGAGACCACCGCCATCCTCATGCGCCGCTGCGGGTCGCGCCCGAGTGCGGCCTCGATGATGCCCTGCTCCGGTGACAGGTGGCCCTCTACCAGGGCCAGGTACCGCTTGGTCACGGTTCGTGACCTCATCTGCTCGGTGAGGGAGCGGTACGCCCTCTCGCTCTTGGCCACCACCATGAGCCCCGATGTGTCTCTGTCCAAGCGGTGCACTATGCCGGGGCGGGCGTCAGACCCGGTGCCGCCCAGGTCGGGGCAGTGGGCGAGCACGGCATTTACCAGTGTGTGCTCGGGGTGGCCCGGCGCGGGGTGAACGGTGAGGCCCGCCGGCTTGTCCACGACCAGGACGTCGCCGTCCTCGTAGACGATGCGCAGGGGGATGGCCTCGGGCTGGGGCACGGTCGCCTGTGGCGGCGGGGCCATGACGACGATGCGGTCGCCCGCGTTGAGCTTAAGGCCTGCCCTGGCGGCACGGCCGTTCACGGTGACCAGGCCCTCCTCGATGAGCCTCTGCACTGACGAGCGCGAGAGGTCGGCGCACTCGTCGGCGACGTACCTGTCGAGGCGGACCCCCGCCCTGTCGACGGTGAGCTCGCGCCTATCGCTCATCTCTCCCCCTGGGCCTGCCTCCTCGTCGAGACCAGGATGTAGTAGATGGCGAGGACGGTGCCGATGACGATGGCGCTGTCGGCCACGTTGAAGGTGGGCCAGCGGTAGCTGCCCACGCCGATATCGATGAAGTCGACGACGCGCCCCGCTGATAAGCGATCAATGAGGTTGCCCAGCGCGCCGCCGAGGAGCAGGCCCAGCGCCACCGTGAGCAGGGCGCTGTTGAACACGGCGTACCGGGCGTAGAGGATGATGGCGACGATGCCGGCCAGGGAGGCCAGGGTGATGAGGAAGGTCTCGCTCTGCATGATGCCGAATACGCCCCCGGTGTTGACCACGTAGGTGATGCGGAAGAACCCATCGGCCGGCACCGACTGGCCGGGTACCATGGCGGCCCTCACCACGAGCTTGCTCACCTGGTCAAGGACCAGCACGGACACTGCGCCGATGAGGAGGGGCACCACCCTGGAGAGCCTGCCTCGGCGGCCTGGGGGGTTTCTCTTCGGGGCCTTCTCGTCGTGGGACATGGCGTTAGGGCCTCTGGTCTACTCCAGCAGCAGGCGTAGCTGGCGGATGGTGTCCACCGCCTGCCCCCGCCAGTGATTGTTGGCGAAGACGAATGTCCTCTCTGCCTGCGCGTCGAGGTGGCGGAGCCGGGGCAGCCACTCCTCCAGCTCCTGCTGCGAGTAGGAGTAGTCGTATCTCTCGTAGGCGTGCTCGTGACGCCACCACTTCTCACTGTTGCGACCGTGAAAGCGCACGTAGGCTACATCGCTGGTGACGATGGCGACGGGGGGCATCAGGCCTGGCAGCGGCGGCTCGTCGACGCAGCAGAACCCGATACCCTGCCCCCGCAGCCAGTCGAACACCTCTGGCCTCACCCACTGGGCGTTGCGCATCTCCACCACCAGTGGCAGGCCCTCCAGCCGTGGCGCGAATTCCTCCACGTAGTCACGGTTCCGGGTGTTGAACCTGAAGCTGTAGGGGAACTGTGCCAGCACGCAGCCCAGCCTCCCCCGCTCGACGAGGGGGAGCAGCGCCTCGCGGAACGCCCGGAAGGCATCGTCGCCCTCGCCCTGCTCGTGGGTCATGGCGCGGTTGGCCTTCACCGCGAAGAGGAAGCCCTCGCCGGTCTTCTGCGCCATGGCCTCCATGGCCTGGGGCCGGGGTATGGCGTAGTAGGTGGAGTTCACCTCGCAGGCGCTGAATTCCCGCGCGTAGTAGACCAGCCAGTCTTTCTTGGGCATGCCCGCGGGGTAGAATGGCCCTACCCAGTCGCTATAGCTGAAGCCCGATGTGCCCAGGTGCAGCATGAACCCAGTGTAGCATAACCACTCTCGGTTGCATAGCTGCACACGGGTGGCCGGTGGCCGGTTGATTTCCCCCGCCACCGGGGATATAGTAGGCCAGGCACACGCAAGGCAGGGAGGTGGACGTTTTCGACGATAGAGGCACCTATGCCCTGATAATAGCGCTGGCGACGCCGACTGCCATAGAGGTGGGCCGCCTGGGCCGCTTCGCCTTTCCCGCAGGCTACTATGTCTACGTCGGCAGCGCCCAGGGGGGCCTCCGCGCCCGGGTGCGGCGCCACCTGAAGGTGGAGAAGCGCCTGCGCTGGCACATCGACTACCTGCTGGCCCATGCCGAGGTGGTGGAGGTGTGGTACGCGCACGGCGCAGAGCGTGTGGAGTGCCAGTGGAACCGGGCAGTGCAGCGCCTGCCACGGGCACAGGCCGTGGCACCGCGCTTCGGCTCCTCCGACTGCCGCTGCAGCGCGCACCTGACGCACTTTCCGGCGATGCCCTCGCTCGACGAGCTGCGCCGGGGCCTGGGCATGGGGGGTAAGGGGGTGCAGCGGGCGGCCCCCGCGAGCTTCCTCTAGAGGGAGCGGGCGAAGAAGGAGGCCACCACGTCGCCGACCTGCCTCTCGAACCCCCACCAGAAGTGGTCGGCGCCGTCGACTATGTGGCACTCGCTGGGCCGGGGCAGGGCCTCACAGAAGCGCCGCACGTTCTCCGCCGGGGTGAAGTCGTCGCCGCTGCCGCTCACGACGAGGGCGGGCCCCTCCATAGTAGCCATCACTTCCAGGCCGGACATGGCCAGTGGCGGTGATATGGCGGCCGCTGCCTTGATCTGCGGGTCTGCTGGCCCCTGCGAGAAGGCAGCAATGGCCCCCGCGGAGTAGCCGCACACCCCCAGCCTCTCGCCGTCCACCTCTGGCAGCGAGGCGGCAAAGGAGAGGGCCGCCCTCACATCGTCGGGGTCGCCGACGCCGCTCACGGTGCCGCCGCTGCGGCCCACGCCGCGGAAGTTGAAGCGCAGCACCGCTATCCCGGTACGGCACAGCTCGGCGCACACCGCCATGACGACGTTGTTGTCCATGGAGCCGCCGAAGAGGGGGTGGGGATGGCACACCACCACGGTGGGAAAGGGGCCCGGCCCGTCGGGGGTGTGAAGCGCCCCCTCCAGGGATATATCGCCGCAGGGTATGCTCACGCCGCGCTCTGTCATCGCTCTGTCTCTCCTTTTCGCTCCCTCCAGCCCTTGAGCCTTCGCTTCACCTCCTGCTCGTGGCCCTGGTCGCTGGGGGTATAGTACCTTTTGCCTTTAAGGGCATCGGGCAGGTTCTGCTGCTCGACGAAGTGGCCCGGGTAGTCGTGGGCGTACTTGTATCCCTTGCCGTACCCCAGCCCCTTCATCAGGCCGGTCACCGGGTTGCGCAGGTGGAGGGGTACCGGGTCGTTGCGGGTGCGGCGCACGTCCTCCTGCACCTGTGAGTAGGCGGTGTAGAGGGCATTGCTCTTGGGCGCCGTCGCCAGGTAGACCACGGCCTGGGCCAGGGCCAGGTTGCCCTCGGGCAGGCCGATGAAGTGCACCGCCTGCTGCGCCGCCATGGCCACCACCAGCGCCTGGGGGTCGGCCATGCCCACGTCCTCCGAGGCGAACCGCACCAGGCGACGCGCGATGTACAGCGGATCCTCCCCGGCCTCGAGCATGCGCCCCAGCCAGTACAGGCCGGCGTCGGGGTCGGAGCCCCGGAGCGACTTGTGCAGCGCCGATATCAGGTCGTAGTGCTGCTCACCGGCCTTGTCGTAGAGCAGGGAGCGGTGCTGCAGTGCGTCCTCGATGGTGGCCAGCGTGAGCACCCGCCTGCCGTCCACGAGTTCGGTGGCCATGGCCGCCACCTCCAGTGCATTCAGGGCGATGCGGGCATCGCCGTTGGCCATGACGACGAGGTGCTCCAGGGCCTCGTCGTCGAGCGATACCCCCAGCCCGCCCAGCCCGCGCTCCTCGTCGGTGAGTGCGCGCCGCACCAGGTCGCCTACCTGGTCGTTGGTGAGGGCATTCAAGGTGAAGACGCGGCTGCGGGAGAGGAGCGGGGCTATCACCTCGAACGAGGGGTTCTCCGTGGTGGCCCCGATGAGGACCACGGTGCCGTCCTCTACGTGGGGCAGGATGACGTCCTGCTGTGCCTTGTTGAAGCGGTGGATCTCGTCGATGAACAGGATGGTGCGCTGGCCGTGCAGGGCGCGGCGCTCCCGGGCCTCCTCGATGATGCGCCTCAAGTCGGCGACGCCGGCGGTGACGGCGCTTATGGGGCTGAAGTGGGAGCGCGTGGTGTTGGCGATGATGCGGGCCAGCGTGGTCTTGCCGCTCCCCGGCGGGCCCCAGAGGATGATGGAGAAGAGCTGGTCGGCCTCGATGCTCTTGCGCAGCACGCGCCCTGGCCCCACGATGTGCTCCTGGCCGACGAACTCGTCGAAGCCCAGGGGCCTCATGCGCGCGGCGAGGGGGGCCTCGCTCTCAAGCTGCCTTTTACGCTGGAGGTCAAACAGGTCCATGGCGGTCTCTCGATGCTCTATACAGGCTCACGGCCCGGCAGGTGGCCCGCATCAGGGGGAGAGGCAGGCATCGAAGTAGTCCCTGGGGGTGAGCCCCTCTGCCTTCTCCGTCCCGAAGAGGAGG
>JAXHUE010000021.1:0-30930 GCA_034189655.1 Chloroflexota bacterium
CACCGCCAGGAAGGCCGGCACCAGCTTGTCCCAGTCGATGTCGCCGGGGGTGCCATCGGCGGTGGGCCACTTCCGGTACTGGGCGAAATAGGAATCGAGCGCCGCCTGGATGGCGTTGCGGTCGATCTCGCAGCGGGTGAGCGTGGGGCCCGGTGGGGGGGTGAAGGGAAAGTCGATGTCCAGCCCCCCGATGCAGGCCGAGGCCAGGAGCAGCGCGCCCAGGATCACCAGCAGCGATATCTTTGCCCCATTCATGCCTCCTCCCCCTCTCGCGGCAGCGTAGGTCGCTGCTGCCCCCAGCGCGTCGCCTGCTCATAGGCGTAGGCGATGCGCAGCACCACCTCCTCGCTGAAGGGCGGGCCCAGTATCTGTATGCCCACCGGCAGGCCATCGGCAAAGCCGGCGGGTACCGAGACCCCCGGTATGCCGGCGATGTTTATGGGCAGGGTGCACACGTCGCTCAAGTACATCTGGAGGGGGTCGTCGACCCGCTCCCCGATCTTGAAGGGCACCGTGGGCGAGGTGGGAGTTACCAGCGCGTCGTAGCGGGCGAAGGTCTCCTCGAACTCGCGCCGGATGAGCGTGCGCACCTTCTGTGCCTTCAGGTAGTAGGCGTCGTAGTAGCCGGCGGAGAGGGCGTAGGTGCCCAGGATGATGCGCCGCTTCACCTCGGGGCCGAAGCCGTGCTCTCGCGTCCGCTCCATGGCGTCCCACATGCTCTCCCCCTGGTGGGAGTAGCCGTACTTCACCCCGTCGTAGCGGGCCAGGTTGGCCATGGCCTCCGAGGGGGCGATGATGTAGTAGGCGGCGAGGGCGTACCGGGTGGAGGGCAGCGAGACCTCCCGGTCGACGGTGGCGCCCAGCCCTTCGAGCGTCTCGATGGCGGCGTGCACGGCGGCGGCGACCCCCGGCTCCATGCCCTCGACGAAGTACTCACGGGGCACCCCCAGGGTGAGCCCTTCGAGGTCTGTACGGAGCGCCCGCCTGTAGTCGGGGACGGGCCGCGGTGCCGAGGTGGAGTCACGGGCATCGTGGCCCGCGATGTAGCTCATCACCACGGCGGCGTCGGCGATGCAGTTGGTGATGGGGCCTATCTGGTCTAAGGAGCTGCCGAAGGCCACCAGGCCGAAGCGGCTCACCCGGCCGTAGGTGGGCTTTAAGCCCACGACGTTGCAGAAGCCCGCGGGCTGGCGGATACTGCCCCCGGTGTCCGAGCCCAGGGCATACACCGCTTCGCCGGCGGCGACGGCCGCCGCCGCGCCCCCGCTGGAGCCGCCGGGCACCCGCTCCAGGTGCCACGGGTTGCGCGTGGGGCCGAAGGCGGAGTGCTCGTTGGAGGAGCCCATGGCGAACTCGTCCATGTTGCCCTTTCCCACCATCACCATGCCGGCGTCGCGGAGCCGCTCCACCACCGTGGCGTCGTACGGGGGGCAGAAGCGCTCCAGCATCCGCGACGAGCACGTGGTGGGCACCCCGCGGGTGCACATGTTGTCCTTGATGAGCGCGGGCACGCCGGTGAGCGGGGTGAAGTCGCCGCTGGACAGGCGCCTGTCGGCCTCGCTGGCCTGGCGCAGGGCGTCATCGTCGGTCACGGTGACGAAGGCGTGCACCTGCTCCTCCACCTGGGCGATGCGCTCCAGCACCGCCTCCGTGAGCTCCATCGCCGAGATGTCCCGGTTGCGCAGGAGCTCGTGACAGCGGTGGATGGTGAGGGGCTGGATCTCCAGGAGCAGCTCCATGTTACGCCGTCTGTCTCAAGTACTCGCTGTACCAGCACAGGTTGGACAGGGCCTTGGCCGCCCGCTCTGGCGTGGGGTATACGGTGATGCCGTTCTGTGTCAGCTTCTGTATCACCGCGGCCTGCATGATCTCAGGGTCCATCATCATGCCGATGACGATGAGCGGCTTGCCCGTCTTGTCCATTCGCGCAAGGGCGGTCTCTATCTGCTGCTGCTCGGCGACCTCGACGAAGTCCATCATCTTGTCCGCCTCCTGCCTTATGTGAGAGGGCATGGACAGGGGCAGGTCGCCGCGGCGGCGCCACCACGCCGACATGCCCACGGCGCCCACCGCTACCACGGCGTCCACGTTTTCGTCCTCCATGATGGGGCCCAGGCAGTCGTAGGTGACGAAGCCCGCGGCCACGGTGTCCACCGGGTTCTGGTGGGGCCACCTGGGTGGCAGGACCTCGTCCAGGCGGCTCAAGGTCCGCGGCGATAGCTGGGCCAGCTCCAGGCCCAGCCGGGCGCAGGCGTCGGTGGTGATCACGCCGTGGCCGCCGCCACCGGTGAGGATGCCGATGCGCCTCCCCTGTGGCAGTGGCTGCCGCAAGAGTGCCGCCGCGGTATCGAACAGCTCCTCGATGTCGTCGACGCGGACGACCCCGGCCTGCTTGAGCGCCGCCCCGGACACCACGTCGGAGCCGGCGAGGGCGCCGGTGTGGCCCTTGGCCGCCTTGGCCCCGGGCTCGGTGCGGCCCACCTTCATGATGATGAGGGGCTTCTTCCTGGTCACCTCGCGCGCCAGCTTCAAGAAGCGCTTCCCCTCGCGGAACCCCTCTACGTAGGCCCCGATGACCTTGGTCTGCTCGTCCTGGGCGAAGTACTCGATGTAGTCCTCCAGGTGCAGGTTGGCCTCGTTGCCGGTGGATATCACCTTGCTGAAGCCTATCCCCGCCTGCACCCCGCAGTGCAGGATGTGGCCGGTGAACCCGCCGCTCTGGGCGGCGATCCCGATTTGCCCCGGCTTCATGGGCTCGACGAAGCCCGTGGTGTAGAAGTTGGCCGCGGTGTTGAAGTGCCCCATGCAGTTGGGGCCGACGAACCTGATGTTGCCCCGCCTGGCGATGTCCAGCACCCGGTGCTCCACTTCTACCCCTTCTTCGCCCGACTCCCCCATGCCCGCCGAGATCACCAGCGCTGCCCGCACCCCCCTGGCCACGCAGTCCTCCATCACCTGGGGCACGTCCTGGAAGGGGATGGCGATGACCGCGAACTCCACCTCGTCGGGGACGTCGCGCACGCTCTTGTAGGCCTTGAGCCCGGCCACCTCGGGCGTCTTGTTGTTTATGGCGTAGATGGCCCGGCTGTCCCTGGTGTCGACGACGCGGTTGATGATGCCGAACCCCCACTTGCCGGGCGTGTTCGATGCCCCCACCACGGCGATAGACCTGGGATTGAAAAGATACCGGTCGAGATACTCGTAGAGTGCTCCGTCCATTGTTTAGTTACCCCTCCGCGGTTATTCCAGCACTGCCCTCACCCGAAAGCAGCCCTCCTCCTTGGCCGGGGCATTGGCCAGCACCTCGCCCTGGGGGAGGGAGGGCGCCACCCTGTCTTCGCGCATCACGTTCTCCAGCGCGATGGGGTGCGCCGTGGGCGGGACATCGCTGGTGTCTACCTGCTGCAGTACCTGGAAGTTCTCTATCACGTCGGAGAGTTGCTCGCGGAACCGCTCCAGCTCGGCCTCGGACAGCCCGAGGCGGGCGAGCAGGGCGATGTGGGCTACCTCCTCGCGGCTCATCTTCATCGGCACGACCTCTTACTATGCGGCGATTCTGCGATTATAGCACTATCGCTGGGGGGTGGCAACCGTGGGCAGGGGTGGGGATGGGGCCCCTTACCTGCGGGCGGGCACCAGATTGCCAGTCACCACGAGACAGGGTATAATGAGTGGTCGGCGACACAGATAGCCAGCTATCAGCAAGGGGGGATGAATGGTGCAGCAACAGGGGCCGGAGAGGATGCGCAACGTAGTCCTGCTCTCCCACGGCGGCGCGGGCAAGACCTCGCTCGCCGAGGCCATGCTCTACAGCGCGGGTGCGGTGAGCCGCCTGGGCAGGGTGGACCAGGGGAATACCACGTCGGACTACGACCCCGACGAGATCAAGCGCAAGATAAGCATCTACCTCTCTCTCCTCCCGTGCCAGTGGCAGGGGAACAGGCTCACCATCATCGATACCCCGGGCTATGCCGACTTCGTCGGCGAGGTGCTGGCCGCGGTCAGGGTGGCCGACGGCGCCTGTGTCGTGGTGTGCGCGGCGTCGGGGGTGGAGGTGGGCACCGAGCAGGTGTGGGACTACGCCGACGAGCAGTCCCTGCCTCGCCTGGTCTTCATCAACAAGATGGACCGGGAGAACGCCGACTTCGACAAGGTGGTGTCCGAGCTCCAGGCCCGGTTCGGGGCCAGGTGCCTGCCCATAGAGCTCCCCATCGGCGCCGAGGCCAGCTTCCAGGGGGTGGTCGACTTGATCGCGATGAAGGCGCGCACCGGCCCCACGATGGAGGAGGGTGAGGTCCCGGAAGGGCTGCGGGGGCAGGCCGAGGAGCTGCGCGAGAAGCTGGTGGAGGCCGTGGCCGAGACCGACGACGCACTGCTCACCAAGTACTTAGACGGCGAGCAGCTCTCCGATGAGGAGCTCGAGGCCGGCTTGAGGGCGGCCATCCTGTCGGGCGCGGTGGTGCCCGTCATGGCCGGCTCCGCCCTGCAGGGGGTGGGGGCGCAGGGCCTGCTCAACGCCATCGGCCAGTACCTGCCCTCGCCCCTGGAGCGGCCGCAGACCACGACCGAGGGGGAGGAGGTAGCCCCCGACCCCAGTGGTCCCCTGGGGTGCCTGGTGTTCAAGACCAGCGCCGACCCCTACGTGGGCAAGCTCACCTACTTCCGCGTCATCTGCGGCACCATGTCCAGCGACTCCACCGTGTGGAACAGCACCAAGGGGCGCGCCGAGCGCATCGGGCAGCTCTATCGTCTCGTGGGCAAGGCACAGGAGGCCGTGCCCCATCTCATAGCCGGCGACATCGGCGCCGTGGCCAAGCTCGCCGAGACCACCACCGGGGACACGCTGTGCCAGCGGGAGCACCCGCTCCGCTTCCCCGCCATCGAGTTCCCGCGGCCCTCTTTCAGCGTCGCCGTGTACCCCAAGACCAAGGCCGACCTCGATAAGCTGGGCTCGTCCATAACCCGCCTGGTCGAGGAGGACCCCAGCTTGAGCGTCCACCGCGACACCGATACCACGGAGACCATCCTCTCCGGCATGGGCGAGGCCCACCTGGAGGTCACCGCGGACAAGATGCAGCGCAAGTTCGGCGTCGAGGTCAACATGGAGGTGCCCAGGGTGCCCTACCGGGAGACCATCACCGTCGCCACCAACTCCGAGTACAAGCACAAGAAGCAGACCGGGGGGCACGGCCAGTACGGGCACGTCTTCCTGGAGCTCCAGCCGCTGCCCCGGGGGACGGGTGCCGAGTTCGGCGAGCGCGTCGTGGGCGGCGTGGTGCCCAAGAACTACATCCCTTCTGTGGAGAAGGGGGTGAACGAGGCACTCGCCGAGGGGGTGCTCGCCCGCTACCCGGTGACCGATATCAGGGTGACCCTCTACGACGGGAGCTACCACTCGGTGGACTCCTCCGACATCGCCTTCAAGATCGCTGCCTCCCACGCCATACGCAAGGGCCTCACCCAGGGGCACCCGGTGCTCGTGGAGCCCATCGTCAACATGTGCATCACCGTGCCTGAGAGCTATACCGGCGATATCCTGGGCGACCTAAACAGCAAGAGGGCGCGGGTGCTGGGCATGAACCCCCACGGGGGATTCAACGTCATCGAGGCCCAGGCCCCGCTCGCCGAGGTGCAGCGCTATGCCATCGACCTGCGCTCGATGACGCAGGGGCGGGGCATCTACACCATGGAGCCCAGCCACTACGAGGAGGTGCCGGCCCACATGGCGCAGCGCATCGTCGCCGAGCGGGAGGAGGCGAAGGGGTAGCCGCCTGACGCGTGCCGCCCACCCAGGCACCTAATACCACGATACAGAAAGGCCGCCCTGCCTGATCTAAGCGGGGCGGCCTCGGTATATCTCTCGCGGGCCCTAGCCTGAGATGAGCGACTTCACCTTCTCGGTGAAGGCGGGAAGGATCTTCTTGAAGTCGCCGACGACGCCGAAGCGGGCCTCCTTGAAGACGTTGGCCTCGGGGTCTTTGTTGATGGCGACGATGTTCTTGGAGCCCGAGCACCCCGCCATGTGCTGGCTGGAGCCGGAGAGGGCGATGCCGATGTACAGGGTGGGGCTCACGATCTTGCCGGTAAGGCCTATCTGCATGGCGGCGGGCACCCATCCGTTGTCGCAGGGGGGCCTGGTGGCCCCCACCGCCCCGCCCATGACCTTGGCCAGCGCCTCTAGCTCCTGGAAGGCCTCGGGGCCTCCCAGCCCGCGGCCGCCG
Organism: Chloroflexota bacterium; assembly: GCA_034189655.1. Taxonomy (GTDB): domain Bacteria; phylum Chloroflexota; class Dehalococcoidia; order E44-bin15; family E44-bin15; genus JAXHUE01. The sequence continues at coordinate 6,222 of JAXHUE010000021.1, forward strand.
CAGACCACTACCTCGGCGTCCTCCAGCTTTATGCCCTCCACCTCCTCCTTGACCTTTTCCACCAGCTTGGCCTTGATGATCGAGGCATCGATGCCGGCGGCGACAGCTACCACCTCCCCCTTGCGCGAGCTGTCTGCCTCAAGGGGGTCCATGGCCTTGGGGCGCACCGTGGCCATCTGGGGGCGGGCATCGGTGGTGAACACCGCCCGCGCGGTGCCGCCGTAGACGGGACGTGTCTGCAGCAGGGCCTTGGTGTCGGGGTCGATGGCGAGCTCGACGCAGTCCATGGAGACCGCGGTGTTCAGCCTGAAGGCGAGCCGGGGGGCGAGGTCGCGCCCCATGGCCGTCTGGCCCATGAGGACGATGCTGGGCGATGCCTCTTTTATCACCCGCTCGGCCACGGCGATGAAGCTGTCAGTCTGGTAGTCCTTGAGCAGGGGGTCATCGACGACGTATACCTTGTCCGCGCCCAGGGAGATGGCCTCCTGGGCCAGGTCGCCGATGCTGCTCCCCATGAGCGCTACCGATAGCTCTTCGCCCAGTGCATCGGCGAGGCCGCGGCCGCCGCCGAGCATCTCGGTGGTGATGGCGGCGAGCTTTCCCTCTGCGATCTCGCCCAGGATGAGCACCCCTTTATTATCAGCCATTAGCATAACCTCCTTCGCAGCGTTTGGTAGCGGACTAGATGAGCTTGGCCTCTCTCAGCTTGAGCGCCAGGTTGGCCCCCATATCCTCGGCGTTCTCCCCCTCGATCATCTCGCACTTCGCCTCGCGAACGGGCACGAAGAGCTTGAGCAGGGTGCTGCAGGCACCGGCGGCGCCCAGCTTGGAGGTGTCGGCGCCGATATCCGAGGCGCTCCACGTGGGCACCTCCTTCTTTGCCGCTGCCATGATGCCCTTCAGTTTGGGGTAGCGGGGCTCGCCAAGCTCGTTGCTCACGGTGACCAGCACCGGTGTGGAGACATCGATGATCTCGTAGCCGTCGGAGACCACGCGCTCCACCTTCACCGTGCCGTCGGCTACCTCCACCTTCTTGGCCACGGTGACGCACGGTACCCCCAGGAGCTCGGCGATGCCCGAGCCCACCTGGCCGGCGTCCCAGTCCGCTGCCTGCCGGCCGCAGAAGACGATGTCGTACTCGCCCACCTTCTTGATGGCCATGGCCAGTGCATAGGCCGTGGAGCAGCTATCGGAGCCATCGAAGGCGGGGTCCTGAAGCAGGATGAGCTCATCAGCGCCCATGGCCAGCGGCTTCCTGATGACATCCATGACGAAGTCCTTGCCCAGGCTCAGCACTGTGATCTTGCCGCCGAGGGCGTCCTTGATGCGGAGCGCCGCCTCCACGGCCTGCTCGTCGAACGGGCTTACCACCTGCGCCACACCCGCCGCGGGGACGACCTTCTTTGCCGCCTCATCGACCTTGAGGCTGCCCGCGGGTGCCTCTGGATCTGCTATCTGCTTGACGCAAACGATCATATTGGGCATCGCCCATCCCCCTTTCCGTATGGTACTTGCATGGGCCCTACGTGGGGCAGACCAACGATAAATGTACCATGGGTGCCGAGGGATGTCAAGCGAAGCTCTCGCGACCTGAGGCCGCCTGTGCCCCGCAGAGGCCTGTCAATGCTGTGGGGGCGCCTATTTGTACGTAAAGACTCTTGACAATCGTGGTGAGTCATGGTAGACTAATCACTCTTGCTCAAAATTACATAAAATTCCATGGAATGGGATGAAAATACCGCGGAGGGGTTAAAGAATTGATGAGCAGCTTAATGACCACCAAGGAGGCAGCTGAGTACCTCAAGCTGAACTATATGACGGTATATAAGCTGGCCCAGAAGGGTCGAATACCAGCCTCTAAGATAGGCGGGAATTGGAGGTTCAAGAAGGAGATGCTGGACGACTGGCTGGTCAAGCAGGCGACGATGACACTCCAGGGGACGGTGCTCGTCGTAGATGATGACCCAGCTATTCGAGACCTGCTGGAGGAGGCGGTGGCCAGGGAGGGGTACAAGGTGGCGACGGTGGAGAGCGGGGAGCGGGCCCTGGAGGAGATAGAGAGGCGTCACTACGACCTCATCTTCCTCGACCTGGTGCTGCCGGGTATGAGTGGCGTCGAGACCCTCTCCGCGATAAAGGCCAAGGACAAGAAGGCGGTGGTGGTCATCATCACCGGCCACGGCGACGAGCCCATAGCCCTGGATGCCATCTCCCGGGGGCCCCTCTTCCTCATGCGCAAGCCCTTCCGCATCGAGGATGTGGCCGAGGTCTTAAACGTAGTGGTCAAGTCGAGGGTGTGACCCACATCCTTGAAAGGCGAGGGAGAGAGTGTACGCGCTCGGTGCCGGAGTCTTCGCCTTCCTGGTGGCCTACCTCTTCGACTGGGCCTCCTTAAAGGGCCTGCCTGGGGGGAAACAGGTACTCATCGCCGTGGTACTTGCCCTCCATGGGTATGCCCTCTATGCCGCTGTGTGGGCGGTGGAGCGGTTCACCCTGCCCACGGCCCTCACCTGGCTGGGGTGGGTGCTGTTGCCCCTCTCGGCGTTCCTGCTCATCTACTCGCTCTTCCTTGAGATACCCTTCACTGCTGCCTATCTCAGGGACGGCGCCGGGGCCGGCATGGTAACCACGGGGACCTATGCCCTGGTGCGGCACCCCTGGATGCTGTGGTACACCCTTACCCTGGTATCCCTCCTCCTCGTCACCCACTCCTGGGTGCTCCTCGTCGCCGCTCCGGCATGGGTGGCGATGGGCGTGATCCGCGTGGTCGTTCAGGATCGCGTTGTCTTTCCCCGGATGTTTGCCGACTACGAGCAGTATAGACATCAGACCCCGATGCTGGTGCCCAGTTGGGCAAGCGTCGCGGCCTGTGTGAAGACACTGAAGCCAAGGGAGGCTGTGAAGTGAGCACTGCATCTCAACTATTGCGCCGCGGCAAGACTGAAGCCATGTGGCAGAAGTACTGTGGATTTCTGGATTTTTCGCTGGAAGACTTCATGGACACTCAGCGTCACCTCCTCATGGAGCAGGTGGAGCTCCTCTCCAACTGCGAGCTGGGGCAGACCATCATGCGGGGGGCGAGACCGTCCTCGGTGGAGGAGTTCCGCGCCCAGGTGCCCCTCACCACCTACGAGGACTACGCCCCCTTCCTGCTCAGGAGGCGGGACGAGGGCCTGCCGGATAGGCCTATCTTCTGGCAGCGCACCTCGGGGCGCTCCGACGAGTACCGCTTCAAGTGGATACCGGTCACGGAGCGGCTCTACGCCGAGGTAGGGACCTACATCGTGGCCTGGGCCATCCTCTCCTCCTGCCGGGAGAGGGGCGACATCGCCTATCGCGACCACGATAAGCTGTTCTACGGCATGGCACCTCCCCCCTATCCCACCGGCGCCATGGCCCGTGTGCTCCACCGCGAGCTGGTGCTCGACGTGTTCCCGCCCATGGGGAAGGCAGAGCGCATGGCCTTCACCAAGAGGATGGAGCAGGGGGTATCCATCGCGATGTGCGAGGGGCTGGACTACGTATTCGCCCTCTCCAGCGTCCTGGTGGCCCTGGGCGAGCAGATGAGCCGGGAGATGGAGGGCACCGCCCTCTCATTCGCCCTGCGCCACCCAAGGGCCTTCCCCCGCCTGCTCAACGCCCGGGTGCGCAGCAGGCTCTCCGGGAGGCCCCTGTACCCCAAGGACCTGTGGAAGCTCAAAGGGCTGGCGTGTACCGGCACCGACACTGCCGCCTACCGCGAGAGCATCGCGCGCTACTGGGGGAGGTACCCCCTGGAGACCTACGCCTGCGCCGAGGCCGGCATCCTGGCGATGCAGGCGTGGGACTACCGCGGCCTCACCTTCGTGCCCAACATCGTGTTCTTGGAGTTCATACCGGAGGAGGAGCACCTGAGGTCCAAGGAAGACCCCAGCTACCAGCCTGCCACCGTGCTCCTCGACGAAGTAGAGGCCGGGAAGCGCTATGAGCTGGCCTTCACCAGCTTCTACGGGGTACCCTTCACGCGCTACCGCATCGGCGACATGATCCACGTGACCGCCTTGCGCAACGAGCGGCTGGGCATCGAGCTGCCCCAGGTCGCAGTGGACGACCGCGTGGACGGCATCATCGATATCGGGGGCTTTGCCCGCCTCACCGCGGGGGCCATCGGCCGCGCCATCGACCAGGCCGGGGTCCCCTACGAGGGCTGGACGGTACGGAAAGAGGTGGAAGGGGGCAAGACCGTGCTCCACGTCTACATCGAGCTCACAGACGGTGCGAGTGGCGACTTCAGCCGGCCCTCGGAGGTGAGGTATGCCATCCACAAGAGCCTGAAGGACCACGACCACGACTACGCCGCCATCGAGGACATGCTGGGGTTCAAGCCCATCAGGGTGACGGTGCTGCCTGAAGGGTCGTTCGCCAGGTATACCGAGATGCAGAGGAAGAACGGGGACAGAAACGGCTCGAGGCCGCCCCATCTGAACCCCACGGTAGAGGCCATCGAGAAACTGCTCGGTATGAAGGATGAGGTAGTATCGAAATGACCGCCAGTGCCCTGGTGCCGCTCATCGCCTTCCTGGGCTTCATCGTGCTCATAGTGCTGGTGGGCAGGCAGAGCTGGCGCAAGAGGGTGAACCAGCTCTTCATCTGGTATGCCTCCCTGCTCGCTGCCTGGTCTTTCGGCTCCTTCATGGTCTACGCCAAGGCAGGCATCTTGAACCCGTTCTTCTGGAACAGCTTCCTGCTGATCTTCCTTATGACGGCATCGGTGGCCTTCTTCCACTTCGTCCGCGTCTATTTGATGAAACCTCCTCCCCGCTACTGGCTCACGCTGGGCTACGGGCTGTGTGTCGCATTCGTCGTCACTGCTGCCCTGGGATATGCCGTGGACTATGCTTACTGGGAAGGGGGTGTCTACCATCTCCACCTGGGCACGGCGGTGTTCCTCATGACGCCGGTGGCCCTCGGCTACGTGGGGGTGTCCATCTACGAGCTGGTGCAGGGGTACCGCCACACCCGTGACCCCTTCACCCGCAACCGCATCGTGTACCCGCTCATCGGGATATCGATCGCCACCGTGCTGGTCATGACCAACTTCCTGCCCGGGTGGCCGTGGTACCCCGTCGACCAGGCGGGTAACTTCTTAAACGCCCTCCTCCTCTCCTATGCCATCCTCAGGTACCGTCTCATCGACGTGAGCTTCGTCCTGCGCCGCGGGTTTATCTACTCGCTGCTCACCATATTCGTCTTCGCCGTCTTCATCTGCGTGGCCCTCCTCCTCCAGGGGGCGTTCAAGGCCACCACCGGCTATAGCTTCTGGATATCGGCAGTGATAATGGCGCTCATCATCGCCGTCGTCTTTCAGCCGGTGCAGCACCGGGTCCAGGGGTGGGTCGACCGCCTGTTCTACAAGGAGTCCTACGACTATCGCCACACCCTGATGGCCTCCAGCCAGAGGATAAGCGCCATGCTCAACATGGAGGAGCTGGCGGAGTGGCTGGTGGACAGCGTGAAGGCCACCATGCAGGCGTCCAGGGTGGGCCTCTTCCTCTTCGACCGGACGACGCAGCGCTATGCCCCCCGCGTGCTGGTGGGCTATGAGAGCGACTCGGTCAACCGCATCAGGTTCGGCAGCGAGAACCCCATGATCAAGCACCTTGCCAAGAGCAACCGCTGTCTCACCGCGGAGGACATAGACCGCCTCCCCCAGATGCGCAGCCTGTGGAACTCGGAGAAGGGACAGCTCAGGCAACTGGAGGCCGAGGTGCTGGTGCCCTTGAAGGCGGGCGATTTCCTGACCGGCCTCATCGTCATCGGCCCCAAGCTCTCCGAGGACGTCTACACCCTCGACGACCTGGAGATCCTGCTCACCGTGGCCAACCAGGCGGTGGTCGCGGTGGAGAACGCGCGGCTCTACGAGGAGAGCCAGATGAGGGCGGACAAGCTCAAGGAGTCGGAGGAGAAGTACCGCGACCTGATAAACAACATCAACGATGGCTACATCGTCTTCCGCGGCGAGCGCATCGTGTTTGCCAACAGGAGGTGCGCCGAGGCCCTGGGCGTCTCCTTGGACCAGGTTCTCGGGGAGCGCTTCCTGGACTTCGTGGCCCCGGAGTCGATAGAGCAGGCCGCGCAGATCTATGAGGCGAGCATGCGCGGGGAGGCGGTGCCTGAGATGCGCGAGTTCGTCTTCGTGAGGGTCGACGGCTCCCGGTTCCCGGTCGAGGTGAGCTTCCGAGATACCATCTACGAGGGGAAGCCGGCGGTGTCTGCCATCGTGAGGGAGATCTCCGAGCGCAAGCGTGCCGAGGAGGAGCTGCGCCGCCGCAAAGATGAGCTGGAGCGGAGGAGCAATCAGCTCCTCGCCCTGCAGCGCATAAACGCCTCCATCCAGAGCACCCTGGAGATCACCGAGGTGCTGCAGCAGGTAGCAGAGGCGGTGGTGACCAACCTGGGCTGGGACCACACGCTGGTCTTCCTGGTTGACGAGGAGGCCAGCGCCGTGCGGGGGACGGCGCTCTCCACGAGCGCCGATGCCGGGATGGTAGAGATCGTGGAGCAGACGCTGGGCCGCCCCTTGAAGGAGATCGAGATACCTATCGTGCGTGGCTACAGCTACGTCATCGAGAATGCCGTGGCGGGCAAGACCACCATCATGCACAACCTCTTCGAGATCGGCGAGAACCCCATCACTGAACCCCCGCTCACCAAGGCCGTCTGCGATGCCGTGCAGGGGCTCCTGGGGGCGAGGACCATCGTCAATGTCCCCGCCTTTGCCAAGGAGCGGACGGTGGGCACCATCCTGGCCTTCACCTCCAAGCCGGAGGTCACCGAGGTCGAGCTGGAGCCGCTGCGCGTGCTCGCCGACCAGGCGGGGGTGGCCATCGAGAATGCCACGCTGTACCACGAGACCGAGGAGAAGGCGCAGCGGCTCGCCGCCATGAGCGAGCTGTCGCGTATCTTGAGCTCCAGCTTAAATATCACCGACGTCTACCAGGACTTCGCCGCCGAGATCAAGAAGGTGGTGCACTTCGACCGCGCCTCCATCGCGCTGGTGGAGGGGGAACTGGTCAGGTTCTTCGCCGTCTCTGAGGAGGTGGATACCGAGTTCGGCGGCGGCACCAGCCTGCCGCTCGCAGACTCGATCACGGAGTGGGTCATACAGCACAGGGCGACCAACATCGAGAGCGACTTTGACCTGGAAATGAAGTTCGCCATGGACAAGGCCCACCGCCGCAGTGGGCTTAAGTCGGCCATCCGCGTGCCTCTCTTCTCCAAGGGGGAGGTCATCGGCACCTTCAACCTCACCAGCAGCCTGCCCAATACCTACGGCGAGAGGGAGCGGCAGTTCCTGGAGCAGGTGGCGGGGCAGATAGCGGTCGGCGTGGAGAACACCCGCCTGTTCACCGAGCTCCGCGAGCACCAGGAGGAGCTGGAGAGGGCGTACAAGGAGCTCAAGGCCGCACAGGACTTCATGGTGCAGTCGGAGAAGCTGCGCGCACTGGGCGAGATGGCCGGGGGTGTGGCCCACGACTTCAACAATATCCTCTCTGTCATCCTGGGCCGGGCCCAGCTCGCCCTGGAGGACACCAAGGAGCCCGCGGTGAGGAAGGGGCTGCAGATCATCGAGCGCACTGCCCTCGACGGTGCCAAGACGGTGCGCCGCCTCCAGGAGTTCGCACGGGTGAGGGTGGACCGCGACTTCGAGGCGGTGAACCTGAACCAGATGGTGAGGACTGCCCTGCAGATGGTGGAGCCGCGCCGCATCGAGCGCCGCGAGATGGACGGGGTGGACATCGATATCGCGGCCGAGCTGGACAAGGTATCCATGGTGCAGGGCAACACCTCGGAGCTGCGCGAGGCGCTCATGAACATCATCTTCAACGCCATGGACGCCATGCCCCAGGGGGGCAAGATCACCATACGGAGCGAGCAGCGGGACGAATGGGTGGTGCTCTCCATCGCCGATACCGGCAGCGGTATCCCTGAGGAGATAAGAAAGAAGATATTCGACCCCTTCTTCACCACCAAGGGACACGGTGGCATGGGGCTGGGCCTGAGTGTGACCTTCGGCATCATCACCAGGCACGGCGGCACCATAGATGTCGAGAGCACGCTGGGGGTGGGCACCACCTTCACCATCAGACTGCCCGTGTCATCGGGGTCCAAGAGAAAGGCACGCACCAATGGCGTGGTGCCGGTGGTCCGCGGCGTGAGCGTCCTCTTGGTCGATGACGACCGCCAGGTGAGCAAGGTGCTGGAGCTCATGCTCGACCAACTGGGCCACCGCGTGACCGGGGTGGTGAGCGGCAAGGAGGCCATCGCCGCCTTCGAGAAGGGCGACTATGGGCTGGTCATCACCGACCTGGGTATGCCCGATATGTCGGGGCGCGACGTGGCCCGGGCGGTCAAGGCCAGGAGGCCCCAGACGCCGGTCATCCTCATCACGGGCTGGGGGGTGCAGCTTAATCCCGAAGAGCTGGACGAGGTGGACGGGGTGATAGCCAAGCCCTTCAGCAAGGGGGACCTCTCGGTACGCATCGCAGAGCTACTGGGCGCCGATACCGTCGGCGTGGCCAGGGAGGAGTGGTAGCCCATGAATACGAGCAGGATCCTGATCGTCGACGACGAACCATGGGCGCGGGAGATGATGCAGGAAATGCTGGAGAGGGAGGGGTACCTGGCCTTCTGCGCCGGGAGTGCCGAGGAGGCGCTGCACCTGGCGGAGGAGGAGCAGTTCGACCTGCTCCTGGCCGATATCATCATGCCCCACGTGGACGGGCTGGAGCTCATCCAGAGGTTCCAGGAGCGCAGCCCCGATACCGTCCCCATGCTCATCACCGGGTATGCCAGCGTCGAGACGGCACAGGCCGCCATGCGCCAGGGGGTGTACGACTATATCGTGAAGCCCTTCGAGCGCGCTGACCTGTGCGTCGCCGTCTCCAAGGCACTCCGGCGCAAGAGGCTCTCCGTGGAGGACTCGCGGCTCAAGGAGCTGGTCGGCCTCTACAAGGTGAGTGAGTCCATGGTCACCAGCCCGGAGCAGAGGGAGGTGCTCGACTTCGTCCTCTCCGCCGCGGTGCAGCAGACCCGCTCCAGTGGCGGGGCCATCATACTGTTCGATACCAGGAGGCGCGGGCTGGTCATCGCCTCGGCCATCGGGGCCTGGGAGCCGGCGACCAGGGTGGCCAACCTGGTCCTGGAGAAGGGGATCGACTCGTGGATCACAGAGATGGGGAGCCCCTGCCTGTATACCAATATCGATGACCACTGTCTGCTGGGCCGGGTGCGCAAGCTGGACACGGGCTACCCCCTGCTCGGCGACAACGGCAGGGCGCTGGAGATGCTGCTCCTGCCGGTGAGGAGCGAGCGGGAGACCTTCGGCGTGCTCAGCGTGTACAAGGAGGGGGTGCTGGAGCCGCTCTCCCAGAGCGACTTAGAGCTGCTCACCATCCTTGCCACACAGGCCGGGCTCTCGGTGAAGAGCCGCCAGTCGTTCTCGGAGCTGGAGGAGGCGTGCCTGGCTACCTTGAACACGCTCGCCGCCTGGATCGGCGGCCGGACGGGCTATACCAGGGACCATATGGAGCGGGTGGCCCAGCTCAGCGAGCAACTGGCGTGGCGCATCGGCCTCGGGGAGCACGAGGTGAAGGCGATAGCGATAGGCGCCGGCCTCCACGACATCGGGCTCATCGGGGTGAGCGAGCTAATCTTGAACCAGCCGGGTGAGCTTGCGCCCAGGGAGTGGGAGGTGATGAAGCTCCACCCCGTGATCGGTGACGAGGTCCTGGCCCCGCTCACCTTCCTCGCCCAGGCCCGCGTCATCGTGAGGGGCCACCACGAGCGCCTCGATGGGAGCGGCTATCCCGACGGCCTCTACGGGGACGAGGTGCCGCTCTCGGTCCGCATCGTGTCCCTCGCCGATGCCTACGACGCCATGACCTCGCAGCGCCCCTGGCGCAACCCCCTCTCCAGGGAGGAGGCCATCGCCGCCATAGAGGCCGACAAGGGCACCAAGTTCGACCCCGATATCGCCGATGCCTTCATCGACATGCTGCGCGAGCAGCCCTAGACGCCGCTGGCCGGCGAGGCCCGCTCCTTTGCGCGGAAGTGACAAAGAAAAGAGGCCCGGGACGAGCACCGTCCGGGCCTCTGCTGTAGCGAAAGAGGGGACCCTGCTACCTGTCCTGGAGCAGCCAGGGCACGTCCTCGATGAGGGTCTCCATCTCCTTGAGCTTCTCCTCCGCCTCCTCCTTCCTCCGCTTGATAGTGGTGGCGGAGTCCTTGAGCCTCTGGAAGAACGACCTCACCTTGGGCACGTCGCGGAGCGCGGAGAGCACCAGCGTGATGCTCACGTCGTTGCGCTCCCGGGGGTAGTCGCCGGAGCGGATGATGGCGTCCGGGGACATGTCCCTCATGATCTCGGCCATCTCGCGGGCCAGGGCCACGTTCATCTCCTTGGGTGGTGCCGAGAGCAGGGACAGCGCCTTGCCCGCGTCCTGGAGGTTGCAGCTCACTGAGAGCTCGCTGATGGCCTGGTCCACGGCCTCGAGGCCGCGCTGGGTCTCGCGGCCCTTCTGGCGGAAGGTGCGCGTCCTCTCGAAGGGCAGCCGTATCGGCGCCAGCTCAGACTTGCCGCACCCTATCGCCGTCCAGCCCTCCAGCGTCTGCATGATGTCGCCGGCGTCTACTACCTTGGCCCCGATGTGCTTGCGCTTCACCTCCTCGCCGGCGCAGAGGAGGTCGAAGAAGGGGTTCACTATCTCCTGGTTGATGCGCTCCAGGTTGTTCACCAGGCCTGCGTCCTTCTTCAAGAACCGCTGGTTATCGACTACTATCACGGCGTCGGCCACGGCGTAGGTGGACTTTAGGCACGTGGCCACGTTGTAGATGCACCGCTCCTCGGTCCGCTCCTCGTGCTCGAAGGGGAGCACGGCGAGGGCGTAGACCGGCTTGTGGGGGTACCTCTCTTTTATGGTCTCTACGAATATCGGCATCGCCCCGGAGCCAGTGCCGCCGCCCGCGGCGGCGACCAGCAAGAAGGCGTCTGTCTCATAGAAGCGGGAGCCCGTCCTCACTGCATCGATGAGCTTGTAGCCATCGTTGGTGGCGACGGCGGCCCCTACCTCGTTTATCTTGCCCACGCCGTGGCCGCTCGTCCTGCCGCCTCCGATGAGGATGCGGTGGTGGAAATCGGCCTTTATGGTGCGCAGCCCGGTGAGGTCTGCCTGGTCGGTGTTCACCGCGTAGGCGCCTGTGATTATCTGGATGCTCCTACGGGCTACCGCCCGCTTCCCCAGCCTGGCGAACTCGTCGGCGATCCTGCCGCCTGCCTGTCCCAGCCCTACCACAACAAGTCTCATATCCTGACCTCCGTCTCGCCCTGAAGAGGGCTTAAATTTTTAAGGATTTTTTCTTAATTTATATTCATTTACCATATCAGCAGCCCCTTTGTCAACCCTGCCCCCGGTACCGATACAGTGCACAATTGGAATATGCTATCACAAATCGCCCGTTATGGCAATAGCCTCGCGGGTACTTTTTCGGCCCAGGGCCGTGCCCGCAGGCGTTGCCCGTCCTGAAACCGGGGGGAGCGTGGGCCGGCCTCTCCGGGGCCCGGGCGCTAGTCTGCCCACAGGGGGTTCACTACCAGGCCGACCGGGGTCTTGGGGTAGAAGTGGGTGGACTTGCGCGGCATCCTGTGGCCGGAATCGGCCACGGCGAGGACGCTCGCGACCGGGATGGGGTTTAACAGGAAGGCTAGCTGGTACTCCCCTGAGTCCACCCTGGAGATGGCCCAGGCGGCGTCGCGGGTGTACTCCAGGTGCTGCGCCTCCCGCTCCGCGCCCTCTATGCCCAGGGCCTGGCCCAGGACGACGCGGTGGAGGAGGTAGACGTCTACCTCTTCCAGGGGGCCCCTCTCGCTCGCCGGCACGATATCGCGGATGGCATCCCTCTCGCGTGCGGTGAGCAGGCACAGGTGGCGGCCGTGCCGGCCGTAGATGGCGATGGGGGTGGTGTCCCCGCTTTGCAGGGCCCCCGGCCCCAGGTTGAGTGTCCCCAGGTCGCCGGGCAGGGGGAGCACCTCGCTCTGGAAGTGGGCCGCGACCCCCTCATCCAGGCGCTCCAGGTCGTGGGCATCGAGGCCGTGCACCAGGCGGTGGGTGGGCAGGGTGAGCAGGGCAGGGTCCTGGGCCCAGCTCAAGCCCATCATGACGAAGTTGTACGCCTCGTCCCCGGTGGGTGAGGGCTGCCCCTGGCGGCGCTCGTCGCGGTAGGCGAGGGCGGTGAGGTAGCGGTGGTGGCCGTCGGCGATGTAGATGGCCTTGTCGGCGAAGAAGCGCCGGGCGCGGGCGATGGCCTGCTCCTCGGTCACCACCCACACGGCGTAGCCCACGCCGCCATCGTCCTCGGCGACGAGGTCTGGCGAGCGCCCCTCGAGCTCTGGGAACAGTGCGCGCAGCCCCCCGTCCTGGTCGCGGAACATCCCCATGATGGGGCTCACGTTGGCCTGGCACGCCCGCGTGAGGCGGAGGCGGTCCTCCCCGGGGCTGCGGGTGGTGGCCTCGTGGGGGCGGACGACGCCGCTCTCTGGCGTCTCCAGCCTCACCCGCGCGGTGAGGCCCAGTCGGCGGTGCAGCGCCCCCCCCTGGGGGAAGCGGTGCTCCACCACGTAGAGGGCGGGCCGCTCCTCGGCCACAAGCACCCCGTCTCGGAGCCACTCTCGCAAGGTGGTGGCCGCCCCCTGGTATCTATCTTCTCCGGGGCGCTCCAGGCCGAGCTCAAGCCTCACCACGTTGAAAGGGCTTCGGCGGTGATAGTGGAGCTGTCCCTCGGTGGACATCACGTCGTAGGGGGGGCAGATGAGCGCCGAGAGGTCGCGGCAGAGCTCTCGATTGTAGCGCAGGCCGGGGAAGGGCTGGACATCGGCCACTATGACGCCCCTCTGCCTGCTACTTGCCCTTCCACTGGGGCGGCCTCCTCTCCAGGAAGGACCTCATCCCCTCCAGGGTGTCCTCGCTGGAGAGCGCCGGCATCATGATGGTGCGCGCGTCGCGGAGCTCGTGGGCGGAGGGGTGCTGGCTGTGGTAGAGGGCCTCCTTGGTGGTGCGTACCGCGAGCGGGGCGTTCTGGGCGATGCGCTCGGCGAGTGCAGTGGCCGCGGGCAGGAGCTCGTCGGGGGCGACCACCTGGTTGACGAAGCCGATCTCGTAGGCACGCTGTGCCGTTATGGGCTCACCGGTGAGCAGCATCTCCAGTGCCAGGGGCATGGTCATGTAGCGGGCCAGGTGGTCCAGGCCGAGCGCAGGCAGGCCCCTTTGCACCTCGGTGATGGCGAAGCGGGCCTCCGTGCTGGCGACGCGCAGGTCGCAGTCCATGGCCAGCACGAAGCCGGCGGCATAGGCGTACCCGTTCACCGCGGCGATGATGGGCTTCCATATCCCCAGGGCGCTGGGGGTCATACCTATGGTCTTCGTCTGCTCGTCGGCGGTCATGAAGGAGCCCTGGGCCACTCGCTCCTTAAGGTCGAGGCCGGCGGAGAAGGCGGCGCCGGTGCCCGTTATGACGGCCACCCACACCTCGTCGTCGTCGCGGAAGTCCCGCCACGCCCGCTCCATCTCTGCCATCAGCGCATAGCTCAAGGCGTTCCTGCTCTCCGGGCGGTTCAGTGTAAGGTAGGCGATCCTTCCCTTCTTCTCATAGAGGAGTAAGGACATGGCAGGCCTCCTTTCCCATGGCGAGCTCTCTCCTAGCGGGCGAGGCCCTGTACCGACTGGAGGTACTTGCCCTCGCTCTTTATCGCCGGGGCGATCACCATCTCCGCCCGCTGCATCTCCTTGATGGAGACGGCGCCGCACATGCCCATGGCGGTGCGCAGTGCCCCCACCAGGTTCTGTGTCCCGCCGGTCACCTGGGCCGGCCCAAACAGTATCTGCTCCAGCGTGCTGCGTGTCCCCACGCGGATGCGTGTGCCCCGCGGCAGCGCCGGGTGGGGGTTGGCCATGCCCCAGTGGCTGCCCCGCCCCGGGGCCTCCTGGGCCTGGGCCAGGATGGAGCCCAGCATCACGGCATCGGCACCTGAGGCGAAGGCCTTGCACAGGTCGCCGCCATTTCCGATGCCGCCATCGGTTATCACTGCCACGTACCGCCCGCTCTCCTCGAGGTAGGCCTCGCGGGCGGCGGCGCAGTCCATGGTGGCGGTCACCTGGGGGACGCCCATCCCCAGCACCTCCCTGGTGGTGCACGCCGCCCCCGGCCCCACCCCCACCAGTATGCCCGCTATGCCGGTGCGCATCAGCTCCAGCGCCGCACCGTAGCTCACGCAGTTGCCCACGACGATGGGGGTGGGCATCACCTGGCACAGCTCGGAGAAGACCAGCCCGTGGTAGCTCTTCGACAGGTGGCGGGCGGTGGTCACCGTGGACTGCACTACGAAGACATCGACCCCGGCCTCGGCAGCCAGGGGGGCAAAGCGCTTGGTGTTCTGTGGCGTCACCGATACCGCGCAGCGGGCACCGGCCCCCTTGATCTCGCGGATGCGCTCGCCGATGAGCTCGTCCTTGATGGGCTCGGAGTATACCTTGCGCAGGAGCAGGGTGACCTCCTCGTTGGAGGCGCTGGCGATCTCCTCGAGGACGCCCGCGGCATCACGGTAGCGTGTCTGCACCCCCTCCAGGTTGAGCACGGCGAGCCCCCCCAGCTTGCTCATCAGGATGGCGATACGGCTGTCCACCACGGCGTCCATGGCCGAGGCCAGGATGGGCACGGGGAGGGTCAGGCTCCCCAGGGTGAGGTCGGTGTTCACCTGGTCTGGGTTCACCGTGGTGTCCCCGGGGACGATGGCGACCTCGTCGAAGCCGTAGGCGCGGTAAAGCTCCTTGAATGAGGAGGCGGGCATCTCGATACCTCCTGGGCCCATGGTGCAGTATAGAGTACACTATAGCAGAAGGGGCACGGGGAGTCAATCGCACGGTGGACGGTCTCTTCCCTCGCCCAGGAGTGGGGCGGCGCCGGTGGACGATGGGGCCGCCGTTGGGATATAATGGGTCTCCCGGAGGACGCCATGCCCACTCTCTACATCGTGGCCACCCCCATAGGCAACCTGGAGGACATATCCCTTCGCGCCCTGCGCACCCTGGGCGCGGTGGAGCTCATCGCCGCCGAGGACACCAGGAAGACCAGGCAGTTGCTCGCTGCCTACGGCTTAAAGAGGCCCATCACCAGCTACCACGAGCACAACAAGATGGGGAAGCTCCCCGCTATCCTGTCGCGCCTGGCCTCGGGCGATGTGGCCCTGGTCTCCGAGGCGGGCACACCGGGCATAAGCGACCCGGGCTACGAGCTGGTGACCGCCGCCATCGAGCGCGGCATACCGGTGGTGGCCATCCCCGGCCCCTCGGCGCTGGTCTCCGCCCTCGCCGTCTCCGGGCTGCCCACCGACCAGTTCCTCTACCTGGGCTTCCTCCCCCGGAGGAAGGGGCCGCGCCGACGCCTCCTGGAGCGGGTCGCCGCCGAGGAGAGGACCCTGGTCGCCTTCGAGGCGCCGCACCGCCTGACCGCGGCCCTCACCGACATCCTGGAGTGCCTGGGCGACAGGAGGCTCGCCGTGTGCCGGGAGCTCTCCAAGCTCCACGAGGAGGTCTTTCGGGGGGCGGTGAGCGCCGCCCGCGACCACTTCCAGGAGCCCATCGGGGAGTTCACCCTGGTCATCGCCGGCCAGCCCAGGGAGGCCGCGGCGCTCACCGCCCCCGTCATGGCCGAGCTGCGCCGCATGCACGACCAGGGCCTCACGGTTAAGGAGGCGGTCTCTCACCTCGCCAGGGAGACCGGGCTGCCCCGGAGAGAGCTGTACCGCGCCTGGCATGAGCTTTAAGACCGGGGGGCCATCGCAGCGGCCGGCATCGCCCCTACAGGCCAGTGGGCGCCGAGGCCATTTCATGGAGACCCACGCCCGGCCGCGGGCACTTTTTTTTTGAGTTTTGCCGCTATAGTGTGATAGAATAGACGTGTAACTCGTCGAGGATTCCATGGTGTGACTGAGCGCATACTAGTCGCGGTGGCCTGGCCCTACGCCAATGGCCCTCTCCACATGGGCCATATCGCCGGCGCATACCTGCCGGCCGATATCTTCGCCCGCTACCATCGCCTAAAAGGCAACGAGGTGCTCATGGTATCGGGCTCTGACCAGCACGGCACCCCGATAACGGTGCGCGCCGAGCAGGAGGGGGTGACCCCCCAGGAGGTGGCGGCACGCTACCACCAGGAGTTCCTCGACTCCTGGCGCCGCCTGGGCATCTCCTTCGACCTCTTCACCTCTACGGAGACGTCACTCCACCACCGCGTGGCCCAGGACATGTTCCTCGCCCTCCTGGAGAGGGACTACATATACCGCGATGTCATGACCATGCTCTACTGCCCCCACTGCCGGCGCTTCCTCCCCGACCGCTACGTCGAGGGCACCTGCCCCTTCTGCGGCGCCGAGGGCACCCGGGGCGACCAGTGCGACCGCTGCGGCAAGCCGTTAAACCCCGTCGAGCTCATCGCACCGCGCTGCCGCATCTGCGCGGGCCAGCCCGCGGCCCGGGAGTCGGAGCACTTCTTCTTGAGGCTCAGCGCCTTCAACGAGAGGCTCCTCGACTGGGTGAAGGCACAGAAGCACTGGAGACAGAACGTATCGAACTTCACCACCCAGCTCCTCACCGAGGGGCTCAAAGACCGGGCCATCACCAGGGATATCGACTGGGGGATCCCGGTGCCGGTGGCAGGCTTCGAGGGCAAGCGCATCTACGTGTGGTTCGAGGCGGTCATCGGCTACCTCTCGGCGAGCATGGAGTGGGCCCAGCAGCACGGCGACGACGAGGGGTGGCGCCGCTTCTGGCAGGGGGAGGCCAGGGGCTACTACTTCATCGGCAAGGACAATATCCCGTTCCATACCATCATCTGGCCGGCCATGCTCATGGGCAGCGGGGGGCTCAACCTCCCCTACGACGTGCCCGCCAACGAGTTCCTCACCCTGGAGGGGAGGGCGCTCTCCACCAGCCGCAACTGGGCGGTGTGGCTCCCCGACTACCTGGAGCGCTACCAGCCCGACCCCTTACGCTACTTCCTCTCGGCCAACATGCCCGAGGGCGGGGATACCGACTTCTCCTGGCGGGAGTTCGTGCGCCGCAACAACGACGAGCTGGTGGCCACCTACGGCAACCTGGTGCACCGCGTGCTCACCTTCACCCACCGCAACTTCGCAGGCGCGGTGCCCCACCCAGGCGAGCTGAACGAGGGCGATAGGGCCTTAATCTCACGGGCAGAGGGGTCGCTCGCCGACGCCGGCGACCAGCTCTCCCTCTGCCGCTTCCGCGAGGCACTGCGCACCGCCATGTCGCTGGCGCAGGAGACCAACCGCTACCTCGACGACAGGGAGCCGTGGAAGCGCATCCGCACCGACGGCACCGGCGCCGCCACCGCGCTCTACGTGGCGCTCTCGGCCATATCTGGCCTGAAGACCATGCTCTACCCCTTCCTGCCCTGGAGCTCGGAGCGGCTGCACCGCCTCCTCGGCTTCGAGGGGGGCATCGAGGCAGCGGGGTGGCGACTGGCCCTGCCCGCACCGGGGCAGCGCCTGGAGAGCCCGGAGCCCCTGTTCCTAAAGCTGGACGACCAGGTGGCGGCCGAGGAGAAGGCCAGGCTGGGGGGTGAGCGGTGATAGTGGACTCCCACGCCCACCTGGACGCGCGCCCCTTCGCCCGCGACCGGGATCAGGTGATGGCACGGGCCCGCGAGGCCGGGGTGGTGGCGGTGGTCACCATCGGCACCGACCTGGCATCGAGCCGGGCCGCCATCGCGCTCGCCGAGCACTACCCCGATGTGTACGCCTCGGTGGGGCTGCACCCCCACGACGCCAGGACTATGGACGATGACTACCTCGATGCCCTCGCCGCGCTGGCCCGCCACCCACGGGTAGTGGCCATCGGCGAGACCGGCATCGACCTCTACCGTAACCTCTCGCCACTGGAGGCACAGCTCGACGCCTTCCGCCGGCAGATGGCGCTCGCGGCATCGCGGGGGCTCCCGCTGATCGTCCACTCCCGCAACGCCCGCGACGAGGTGCTGGCCCTGCTCGAGGAGTGGGCCCAGGGCAGGACAGGCCCCCTGGGGGTGCTCCACTGCTACAGCGGCGACGTGGCGCTGGCCCTTAGGTATATCGAGATGGGGTTTCTCATATCCGTCGCCGGCCCCGTCACCTACAAGTCGTCGGACGCCGCCGCAGTCGCCAGCGAGGTGCCGCTCGGGTCAATGCTCATCGAGACCGATTGCCCCTTCCTCGCCCCCCAGCCCCACCGCGGCAAGAGGAACGAGCCGGCCTACCTCACCATGGTGGTGGAGCGGATCGCCGCGCTCAAAGGGATGGCCTCACAGGAGGTGGCGGAGGCCACTGCCAGGAACGCAGCCAGCCTGTTCGGGCTGCCGCTATAACTCGCGCCGAAAGGAGACACTTGTCGATCGCTGCTATCTACGAGCCAGTCCAGCAGGGCATGGTCGATGTGGAGGAGAGGCTGAAGGCGGTGGGGAGAGCCGACCTCCCCTGGATGGCCGAGCCCATGAGCTACATACTGGAGAGCGGTGGCAAGCGGGTGCGCCCGGCGCTCACCCTCCTCGCCGGCCGCGCCTTCCACTATGACCTGAACAGTCTCCTCCCCATGGCGGTGGCCGTCGAGCTGTTCCATACCGCCACCCTGGTCCACGACGACGCCGTGGACGAGTCCCAGCTCAGGCGGGGCCGGCCCACGGTGAACAGCCTCTGGGGCAAGAGCGTCGCCCTCCTGGTGGGGGACTACCTCTTCGCCCGCTCGGCGCAGATGGTGTGCCAGACGGGCAACATCAGGGTGATGGAGCTCTTCGCCCAGGCGCTGGTCGATATATCGAGCGGGCAGCTCAAGCAGTTCATGGGCGCCTTCGACTGGCGGCAGAGCCGCGACGACTACTACGAGCAGATACGGAGCAAGACGGCCTCGCTCTTCGCCCTCGCCGCCGAGTCCGGGGCCATCCTGGGCGGTGCCCCCGAGGACGCCGTCGGTGCCCTGCGCGACTACGGAAACAACCTGGGGATGGCCTTCCAGATAGTGGACGACATCCTCGACTTCGTCGGCGACGAGGCGGAGCTGGGAAAGCCGGTGGGCAGCGACCTGCTCCAGGGGACCCCCACCCTGCCCCTCATCCTCCTGGTGGAGAGGCACCGCGACGATAGCTTCTTGAAGGAGATATGGGAGAGAGACGGGGAGCAGGAGGGGGTGCGGCGCGTCGTGGGCATGGTCAGGGACTCCTCCATCGTCGACGAGTGCTACGGCATCGCCGCCGAGTTCTCGGACACGGCCCACCGCGCGCTGGAGAGGCTGCCACAGGAGGGCTCCCGCCGCGCCCTCTGCGAGCTGGCACACTACATGCTTGAGCGCCGCATCTAGCTAGGAGCGCGCCCCGGCGAGCTGGCCGCCGACGGCACCGCCCCACGCACCCAGCGCCAGCGCAGAGACTATGAGCACCACCGTGGAGGCCACGTCGGAGAAGGCGCCGATGGTGCCGAAGCGCTGGATGAAGCTGGGTGTCCCCATCAGCCAGATGACGGTGAACACCAGTGCCCCGGAGAGCAGACCAGGCAGCAGCGTGCCCCGGCCCCAGCCGTACCCCTCGCCCCAGCTCGCCCCGAAGGAGGCGCCGGCGGCAACCCCGGCCATGAAGTAGGAGAAGGCCATTATCTCCACCGCCACCACCTGCTCCACCCGTACCCCCTCGACCAGTATCGGCAGGAAGGCCAGGGCCAGGCCCACGGCCAGTCCCACCACCAGCCCGACCACGATGCCGATGATGAGCCCGATCTCCCTGGAAAGCACCCACAGCGCCAGCGCCACCAGGAGGCCGCCGATGACACCGGCCACCACCGGGCTGTAGCTCTGGAACTGGGCGACCACGAGGCTTAGCAGCACCACGAGGGCGGTGCCGCTCGCTACCCCCACCACTATCGCCGCAAGCAGTCTCATATCAGGCCTGCCTCCAGGGGGCAGGGGTAGGCCCGCTTGGAGTGCGGTGTCGTCGGCCGTGGCTGGTCAGCATATGGGCTCCCTCCGCAGCAGGTCGAGGAACTGCACCGACTTGACCTCGTGCTCCAGGAGGTAGAGGATGTAGCGGCGCAGCAGCCCCTCGATCTCCTCAGATAGCTCGCGCCCCATCCGCAGGCGGCTCGCCTGGGGATAGGGGCTCTCTGCCATAAAGCGCATGGCCTTCACCGCGTTGGGCGATATGGGCCGGGCGTCGGGGAGGCACCCCCCGCACGCCGGGCACAGCACGCCGCCCAGGTGGGGGCTGAAGAAGTTGAGCACCGGCTTGAGCGCGGCGCGGCACTCCAGGCAGCTATAGAGCTGGGGGCGGTACCCCAGGTGGGTGAGCAGGTTCAGCTCGAAGTGGCGCATGACCAGCTCCTGGTTTGTGTCCTGGCACAGCCGGCGCAGTGTCTCCAGGAGCAGCCCGTATACGGCGTAGCCCTCCCCGTGCTCGGCGGTGAGCTGCTCCACGAGCTCGGCGGCGTAGAGGGCCTGGCTGGAGCGGCGCAGGTCGCTGCGCAGGGGGAGGAAGCTTTCTATGGTCTGGGCCTGGGTCACGATGTCCAGGTTCTGGCCCCGCGCCAGCATGAGGGTGCAGTGGCAGGGCACCTCCAGGTGGCCGCCCAGCCTGCTCTTGGGGCGGCGTGCCCCCCTGGCGATGGCGCGCACCTTGCCCAGGGTGGGTGTGAACAGCACCAGCAGCTTGTCGGCCTCACCCACGTTTAGGCGCCTGAGCACGATGGCCTCTGTCTTGTATACCTTTGGCGCAGTCATCTCAAATCGAAAGGCCGGGGCGTCCCGGCCGCGGCGTGTGCCCGCCTACAGCTCCTGGCGTCCCTCCAGGGCGCGGGTCAGGGTGGCCTCGTCGGCGTACTCCAGGTCGGCGCCGAAGGGCAGCCCCCGCGCCAGGCGGGTTATGCGGATGCCCAGCGGGGCCAGCAGGCGGTGCAGGTACATCGCGGTGGCCTCCCCCTCCAGGTTGGGGTTGGTGGCCAGTATCACCTCGGTCACCGTCTCATCCTTGAGCCGCTCCAGGAGCTCCCTGATCTTCAAGTCGTCGGGGCCGATGCCCTCCATGGGCGAGATAACGCCGTGCAGCACGTGGTACAGGCCGCGGAACTCGCCGGTGCGCTCCAGGGGGAGGATGTCCAGCGGCTCCTCGACGACGCACACCGCGGTGCGGTCCCGCCCCGTGCCCTGGCAGATGGCGCACGGGTCGGTATCGGTGATGTTCTGGCACACGGAGCACAGCACGATGCTCTCCTTGACCGCGAGGATGGCCTCGGCCAGGGCGCGGGCCTCGTCCTGGGGCATGCGCACCAGGTGGTAGGTGAGGCGCTGCGCGCTCTTGGGACCGATGCCCGGCAGCTTGTGGAACTCCTCGATTAAGCGGGCGATGGGCCGTGCCGGCAGGGGGCCGTTCACCGCTGGCCCTCCGTGGGGAAGTACTGCATGGTGGCGTCGGGGACCACTGCCACCCGGGCGCGGTCGCCGTGGGCCTCCTGGAGCAGGGCGATGACCTGGGGCCAGCTCTTGGCCCAGACCACCGACTCGGGGGGCGCGATCCAGTCCACCGCGGCAAGGTCTATGTACTGGGAGAAGATGATCACCCGCGCCACCCGCTGCGGCAGCGGGCGCGGGAACCAGAGCTGGCCCCCCATGCTCTTGCCGAAGGTGCGCAGCAGGTAGTGGGGCACCTGGCCTTCAGGGGCGTTGATGATGAGCACCAGGTCGCCGCCCTCCTCCTTGAGCAGCGGCGTGGCCAGTGGCGGGGCCAGGAAGGCCTCCGAGGCCTTGGCGTAGTTGTTGAGCACGGCGATATCGTTGTCCGCCACCGGCTCGGTGGCGTAGACCTCGCGGGCCACCTTCACCCCGGCCTCCTGGGCGGCATCGGGCTCGCCCACGAAGAGGGCGACGGTCTCGCTGCGGGCGTTCACTATGGCGTCCACCTTGATATCGAGGCCGGCCATGCGCGCTGCCTCGCTGGCATCGATGCGGGCCACGTTCTCGGCGAAGCTCCCCATGCCCAGCGCCGGGTTCTTTCCCGCGGCCAGGGTCTTCATGGTCAGGCCGCTGTGGTTGGCCACGATGGTCTCGAGGGCGGCTATGCCGGGGAGGACGATCTTGCCCCCGCCGCCGAACCCGGTTAAGGGGTGGGGCAGGATGCCGCCGATGCCCACCTTGAAGTCGCAGCGCATCACCTCGCTGTTTATCGAGATGGGCGTGCCCTGGCTGGTCTCGCCCAGGGGGGTGCAGTTCTCGTAGGGGTTGTGGTTGTAGACCAGGAAGCGCTCCAGCACCTCGTCGCCCAGCTTCTTCTGGAAGTCGATGCGGGTCATCGCCCCGTGGGCGCCGAGGGCGGCGATGAACCTGATGCCCTCGTCGGGCACCCCGGCGGCGGCGAGCTCCTCCAGCACCAGGGGCACGATGTCCGCCACCCTGGTGGGGCGCGTCATGTCGTCGAAGAGGATGGCCACCTCTCGCTTCCCCGCGGCCAGCTCCCGTATGGGGCGGGTGCCTACGGGGTGGGCGAAGCAGGCCGCCATCTCCTGGCGGCTCATGGCGGCGCGAGCGTGGCCCGGCATGGTGCAGGTGGCCACCTGCCACGAGTCGGGGAATGCCAGCTCAAGCTCGGTGTTGCCGTACCAGCACAGCTGAGGGACAGCTACGGTGTGTGCCATTCTCTTTATAACCTCCGCCGCGTGCCCTCTAGGTGATGCCCGGTATCTTGATGCCGCCGGTGATCTCGGATAGGCGGCTCTGGGTGAGCTCCTGGGCCTTTCGCGACGCCTCGTTCACCGCGCTCATGACCATGTCCTCCAGCATCTCCACGTCGTCGGCGCTCACTGCCTCCGGCGATATCTTCACCGACTTGAGCTGCTGGTTGCCGTTCATCAGCACGGTCACTGCGCCGCCCCCGGCGCTGGCCTCTACCCGTGCGTTCTCCAGCTCCTCCTGGGCCTTCTCCAGCCGCTGCTGGAGCTGCTGGGCCTGGCGGGCGAACATCCTGTTCATTCTTCCTCTCCTTCGACGATCTTGGCCCCCATGCGCAGCGCGGCATCGACCAGGTGTCCCCGGCCCCTGCTCTGGCGCACGGTGAGGACGCACCTGACGTTGTACCGCTGCCCGAACACCTCGCTCACCTTCTGCTCCACCATGTGGCGGTACTTGGGGTCCTCTATCTTCTCCTTGTGGAAGGCGTAGTAGAAGCCGAGCACAAGGGTGTCCCCCTCGATGGCCATGGGCTCGCAGGCGCTCCGGAGCAGGGCGTCTAGGTTCCCCTTGGAGCCCAGCCCCCGCGTGGCATCGACCACCTCGCGCCAGCGGCTGCGGAAGTGCTCGATATCGCCGCTCTCCCCCTGGGGCTGCCCCTCCACCGACGCCCCTTCCCCGTCGGCCCCTCCGGGCGCGGGCGGCGCCGCCTCTCTCTGCGGCGCGATGGCCTCTTCGGCTGCGGGCGTCTTCTCGCTCGTGGTGGTCTCTGGGGGTGGCGGCGCCGCCCGCGCCGGCGCCTTTGCCCTTGCCGCCGGGGCCTGCGCTCTCCGTGGCGCCGGCGCCGGGGGGGTGGCCTCTTCGTCGCGGCAGAGGACGCTCTCCATGAAGGCCAGCTCCAGGGGCAGGGAAGAGAAGCCGTCCCCCTCCTGCTCGGCGCTGCGGAAGAGCCTGGTGGCCCGCGAGAGCTGCTCCATGGAGGCCTGCTCGGCGAGGGCCTTCATCTCGGCGAGGGCCTCGGCGCTCGTGTCCAGGGCCTCGGCGGCCCCTGCCTTGAGCAGCACCAGGCCCCTCAAGTGCTCCACCAGCTCGCGGCTGAACTGGCGCAGGTCGAGCCCGTCCTGGGCCACCTGGTAGATGTCTTTGAGCCCGGCCGCTATGTCCCGCTCCACGATGTGACGGGCCAGCCGCCCCACGCGGGCATCGCCGCTTATCCCCAGCATGGCCTGCATCTCTCCTGGGCCGATGGCGGGGCCGAAGTGGGCCACGGCCTGCTCCAGCAGGTTCTCGGCATCGCGCAAGGAGCCGGTGGCGCTCCGGGAGATGAGCTTAAGCGACTGCTCCTCGATGGTGATGCCCTCATCTCGGCAGATGGCGGCGAGCCGGGCCACCATGACCTCCGTCGAGATGCGGCGGAAGTCGAACCGCTGGCAGCGGGAGAGGATGGTGGGCGGCACCTTGTGCGGCTCGGTGGTGGCGAGCACGAACAGCACCTGCGGCGGGGGCTCCTCCAGCGTCTTGAGCAGGGCGTTGAAGGCGGGCTCGGTGAGCATGTGGACCTCGTCGATGATGTATACCTTGTACCGCGCCGCGGTGGGGGCGAACTTGGCCCGCTCCCTCAAGTCGCGTATCTCGTCGATGCCGCGGTTGGAGGCGGCATCGATCTCTATTACGTCCATGGCGCGGCCTTCGTTGGTGGCGATGCACATGGCGCAGCGATTGCACGGCTCTCCCTGCCCACCCTCTAAGCAGTTCACTGCCTTGGCCAGGATGCGACCGGTGCTGGTCTTCCCCGTCCCCCGCGGGCCGCAGAAGAGGTAGGCGTGGGCCACCCGACCGCTGCCCAGTGCGTTGAGCAGCGTGCGGGTCACGTGTCCCTGGCCCACCACCTGGGCCAGGGTCTGGGGCCTCCACTTGCGATAGAA
>JAXHUE010000021.1:31030-34460 GCA_034189655.1 Chloroflexota bacterium
ATCCAGGGCCGCCAGCATCTGCCCCCGGTCGCCGGGGAGCGTGCCGTCTATGCCCCACATATAGTAGTTGGCCGAGTGGTCGCTCACCACGAACTCGGACGTGACGTCCAGCCCCTCGATGAGGGTGCGCACCTCGATGAGCAGCCCCTCCAGCGTCTGCATGGTGAACTCACCGCGCTGCATCTTGTCGTAGAGCGGCATGCCCGGCGCCAGCCCCAGCGTGCGCAGGCGGATGAAGTGGGGGTTGATCTCGCTGAGAACACGCGCCGTCTCCCGCGCGTGCTGCTCCCAGCGCTCCCGGCCCCCCAGGCCGGGCATGACGTACTCCGAGAGCTCGAACCCGGCCTCCAGGGCCTTCCTCCCCCCCGCTATCATCTCGGCGGCGGTGGCCCCCTTCTCCACGTAGGCGAGGAGCTCGTCGTCGCCGGTCTCCAGCCCCACGTGGAGCCTGGTGAGGCCGGCGGCGCGCAGGAGCTCAAGGTCTGGGAGGCTCTTCTTGGCCAGGGTCTTGGCCCGGCCGTAGCTGGTCACCCGCTGCACGGAGGGGAAGGTCTCGTAGATGAAGCGGCAGATCTCGGCAAGCTCGGTGGCCTTCATGATGATGCTGTTGGAGTCGGCGATGAAGACGTTCTTCACCTCGCCCCTCTCGTCGAGCCACAGGATGCCGTTGGCCCGCGCCACCAGGTCTACCCGCTCGCCGTGCCCGGTCTGCCGCGCCCACGCACTGAGCTCGTCGGCCACCTGCCTCATGGTGCGGATGTCCCCCTTCACCTCCTCCACGGGCCTGATCTCCAGCTTGGTATCGCCGTACATGCGGCAGAACTGGCAGCGGTTCCACGAGCAGTTGCGCGTTGCCCTGATCAAGAGGCTGTAGGCCTCGGTGGGGGGCCTGAAGGGGGGCAGCTCGTAGCGGCCTATCACTGGACATCACCCCTCTATCGCTTCTCGGCGGCGACCCGCGCCAGCACCAGGTCCGAGGTGGCCTGCATCCGGGCCTCGCCCTCGTCGTCCTCGTGCCCGTAGCCCAGGAGGTGGAGCACACCGTGAACTACCAGCAGCGCTACCTCCCACTCTACGGTGTGACCCTGCTCCCTGGCCTGGGCCTCTGCCTGGGGGTACGAGAGGAGCACCTCGCCGAGGTGGAGCACGCCATCGGGGGGCGCGACGAACGAGGCCTCATGGTCTTCAAGGAGGGCGAAGGAGAGCACGTCGGTGGCCTCGTCCCGGCCTCGGTAGCTGCGGTTTAAGCGGCGCACGGTCTCGGCATCGGTTACTACCAGCCCCAGCTCCACGGGGGCGCTCACCCCTGCGGTGGCGAGGGTCTCCTCCACCACCCGCCGCAGCCACGCCTGGTCCAGCCTGCCCCCAAATGGCTCATCTACCTGGATGGAGAGCTCGCACTCACGCATGCCCCTACTCGGCATGATAGCACAGGGGGGGGCATTGTTCAAGCTCCCGGCACTTGACGTAAGCTCGTTGTGGCGGTATCATCGCCTTGTGAGTAACGGCTTCCTCGATAAGCTGCTCGAGGCCGCCCGCCGCAACCGCAGCCTGCTCTGCATCGGGCTCGACCCCGACCCGGCCTTAATGCCCATCGCTGACTGCTTCCAGTTCAACCGCGCCATCGTGGATGCCACCTCTGACCTGGTCTGCGCCTACAAGCCAAACCTGGCCTTCTACGAGGCCCTGGGCATGGAGGGGCTCAAGGCGCTGGAGCGGACCATCGCCCACATCGGGGGCGCGGTGCCGGTCATCGGCGATGCCAAGCGCGGCGACATCGGGAGCACGGCGCGCCGCTACGCGCAGGCGCTCTTCGATACCTGGGGCTTCGATGCGGTCACGGTGAACCCCTACCTGGGCTACGACTCGCTGGAGCCCTTCCTGGAGCGGGCGGAGCGCGGGGTGTTCATCCTGTGCCGCACCTCCAACGCCGGCTCAGCCGACTTCCAGGCCCTGGCGCTGAAGGACACGGGCCGGCCCCTCTTCGAGGTGGTGGCGCAGCGCGCCCAGGAGTGGGACCGCCACGGCAACGTGGGCCTGGTGGTGGGCGCTCCCTACCCCCAGGAGCTGGGACGGGTGCGCCAGCTATGCCCCGCTATGCCCATCCTCATCCCCGGCGTCGGGGCCCAGGGCGGCGAAGTCGCCGCCGCGGTGCGCTACGGTGTCGATGCCAATGGCGAGAGGGCCATCATCAGCGCCTCGCGAGGGGTGCTCTATGCCTCTGGGGGCGGCGACTTCGCCGCTGCGGCGCGGGAGAGGGCACAGGCGCTGCGCGACGAGATAGAGCGCTTTCGCGCCGCAGGCGCAGAGGGCGACCAGCGGTGGAAGTGAGGCCCGGCGACATCGTGCAGCTCAGGAAGGTGCACCCCTGTGGCAGCGACCAGTGGCAGGTGGTGCGCGTGGGTGCCGTCATCGGCATCCGCTGCCAGCGCTGCCACCGCCGCGTCACGCTGGACCGGGCTACCTTTGAGCGCAGGGTCAGGGCGGTGCTCCCCCAGGCTGGCGAGGGCGGCTCCGTGGCGTAGGGGGTAACACGTGACATAAATAAGTACGGGGAGCGGCCTCTTTCTATAGTTATCTAGTGAGTGGCGCGGTTGACAATAGAGAGGGGCGTCGTATAGAATTGCAGGGGAGAAGTACTGGGAGGTCGGTCATGATTGAGATGGCCATCGATAGTATCCGCATGAGCCTGATGAACTATCAGAGGGTGGTTATCTTGAAGGAGAAGGAGTCGGAGCGCTACTTGCCCATCTGGATCGGCCCGTCGGAGGCCGACTCTATCGCCGTCAAGCTGCAGGATGTCTCTGTGCCCCGCCCGCTCACTCACGACCTCCTGCGCTCTGTCATCGATGCCCTGGGGGCCACGGTCAACTCGATCATAGTGAGCGAGCTGAGAAACGATACCTTCTACGCCAAGATAATGCTCAGCACCAACGGCGAGGTCATGGAGATCGACTCTCGCCCCAGCGACGCCATCGCCCTGGCGGTGCGGGCTCACGTCCCCATCTACGCCGACGAGGGGGTGCTCGATAAGGCGGGGATACTCCTCGACCGCGAGAGCGGCAAGCCGCTTCCTGCCTCGGAGGAGGGACAGCACTACACCGTCAACGAGGAGGAGCTGAGGAGGATGAGCGCCTTCGTCGATTTCATCGATACGCTGAACCTGGAGGACCTGGACAAGGGATAGCCCTGGCGCACTCGGCCAGGTGCCATTGCACGGAGATACGGCTGTGGACGAATTCTTCATCGAGAGGTTGATGGCCACCATCAGGTGCGCCGTGTGCGGCGAGCACTACGAGGGGGCCGACATCAGGGTGCTCGGCCACCGCGATGACCTGTGGTTCTTGAGCGTATCGTGCCCCAGTTGTAAGAGCCACGGCCTGATAGCCGCGGTCATCAGGGAGGCGGACAGCGAGGAGGAGGTCTCTGA
>JAXHUE010000022.1:0-27417 GCA_034189655.1 Chloroflexota bacterium
CGCGAGCGCCATCGTCCAGGCCCTGGAGGTAGCTGGCCTCCTGCCGATATTCAACGTCAACGAGCGCAGGAGGTGGTGAGGACGTCACCAGCCCGCCTGCCGTGAGGCCCACCGGCACCCCACCCTCCATTCCCCTTAAAAGGCCCCACATTCTCGACTCACGGCCCCCCAACCCCCAAGACCATAGGGGGGGGCCACACCCGCAAAAGCGGGGCTCTCTCCCTCCTTGAACGATGGCGAGTATGGTATAATAAGAGCTCTACTATATGTAAAGTAAAGGGGCTCACAGGTCTGTCATGCTGAAGGCCATAGTCGTCGTCCTCGCCACGCTCTCCGGGGCCATCCTGGTCCTGGCAGTGCTCATGCTCATGGGGATACCGCTGGCCTTACCCGGCGCGCCCGCCCCGACACACACGCCGCTCGCGCTCGGGCCCACCCCGACACCGACGCAAGGGCCGGGCCCCTCGCTTCAGTGCAGCACCATCGAGATAGAGATAGACGGGGTCACCTACGTCCAGGTAGGGGCCGACGGCCACGAGATACGGCTGTGCAACAGCAGCACCGCAGCCGACGTCTCCTGGTCACAGCTTGTCGCGTTCCTCGAAGACGACCGGACAGACGAGACCCCTTACCAGGAAGGGGTGTTCGTCTGCGCCGACTTCGCCGAGAGGCTGCACAACAACGCCGAGCTACAGGGCATCAGCGCCGCCTGGGTGGGCATCGAGTTCTACGAGCTCGATACCGGCCACGCCCTGAACGCCTTCAACACCACGGACAGGGGCCTGGTCTACATCGACGTCACCAACGTCGGTATCGCCCCCTGCTCCTCGGACAGCCTGGCCACGGTAGCGGAGGGGCAGCAGATCCAGTACCAGCTCATATCCCCCTGCCCCCAGTTCGAGGTACTCCCCATGGAGGGCATAGTCAAGGCGGTGTATATCACCTGGTAGCCACCGGAGACGAAGGGCCCGCCCCGCCTGCCTGACCGCGGGCACAAGAAAAGACCGGGGGGAGTGAACCCCCCGGTCTTATACACGTACTTCTCCCGCCGCGCACGCGGTGGCGCGCCCGGCACACGGGCCCCCGGCCCCTCACCCGTGGTGGCAGCGGTAGGAGTCGAACCTACGACCAAGGGCTTATGAGTCCCCCGCTCTGCCTCTGAGCTACGCTGCCAGGTGAGCAAGCCCCTAGGGCTGCTACCACTATAGCATAGCCAATTTTTCCCTGTCAACGCGTAGCGCTCATGGCCAGCCTCACGCGTAGAGCACCTTCTTCATCTCCTGGCGCAGCTCCTCGCGGTAGTCGGGGTGGGCGATGGCGATGAGCTCGTCTGCCCGCTCACGCTCGGTCTTGCCCATGAGGCTGGCCACGCCGTACTCGGTGATGACGAAGTCGGCGAAGTGGCGCGGTATCGAGGCCGCCCCAGGGTAGGTAAACTGGGGCACGATGCTCGATACCCAGCGCTGCTCGGACTCGGACCACTTGCGGGACACCATCCCATGGACAGAGCGGCCATTCTTGGAATAGAGGGCACCGACCAGCATCTCCACCTGTCCCCCCACACCCCTGAAGTAGCGCATGCCCACCCGCTCGACGCCGATCTCACCCCATATGGTGATCTCCAGTGGGGCGTTCAAGGCCACCATGTTGTCGTTCTGGCGCACGTACCAGGCGGCGTTGTTGGTGGTCATGTCGCGGATGTCGAAGAAGGGGCTGCCGTCGATGAGCGCTTCCTCCTCCTTGTTGAAGGTGCCCACCGCGGTGCAGGACACCTTCCCCGGCACGAAGTTGCGCCGTCTGCAGTTGATCACCCCCTTCTCTATGAGGTCCAGGGGTATCACCACCTCGGTGTGGCAGCCCAGGTCGACCTTGTTCTCCAGGAAGGGCCATATCCTCATGGGGAAGGCACCGCCGCCAAACATGACGCAGTCGCCATCGTCGACGAGCTCGGCGCCCAGGGCGCACATCACCTCAGAGGCCTCCTGCTCCTCGGGCGGGGTCTCGGAGAGACCGGCGAGGGCATCGTAGAGGGGGAAGGGCATGGTATCCACCAGGTAGTCGAAGTTGTCCACGTGCATCCAGTTATCGCCACCAGGGATGATGGGCAGCTCCGGGTTCACCTCGCCGATGGCGATCTTGGAGTGGGTCACGAAGCGCCGCATCAGCCAGAGCTGGTGGCCGAAGGTGACGAAGCCCTGTTTGTTCGGCGGAGATATCTGGCATATGGCCACGTCGGTATCGCGCACTGCCTTCCTCATGTCCTCGCGGTGGGGGCCATCGGCCAGGGGGAGGAAGGTGGCCCATATGGGGAAGTAGTTGACCTGCTCGTCCTTGGCCTGCATCTTGGCCATGGTAGTGCGGCTGTAGGCGAAGCCGTCGTAGACGGTGAACGCCTTCTCTGTGCCCGGGGCGAGCAGCCCCAGCTCGGCAGCGAGCGACCACGTGGTGTCCAGCTTGACGTTCTCCAGCTCGGGCGCCCTTCTGGCCAGGGCCATGCTCAAGGCCCACGGCGTGGTGAAGATGGAGCCCCACCCTGTCCTCACCGTGTCGCCAGACTTCACCACCTTTATCGCCTCATCCGGGGTACGGTACTTATCGGCGTAATCCTTCTGCCATGACATCTCTACACCTCCTTTCTGCTGCTATGAGCGCATATAGTGAACCGCTACGGGCACTAGGGCCAGAAGAGCCTCTCGGCCTCCTTCTTGAGCTCGGCCCTGAAATCGGGGTGGGCCACGGAGATGAGCTCATTTGCCCGCTCGCGGAGTGACTTGCCCATGAGCTTGGCGACGCCGAACTCGGTGACGATGTAGTCGGCGTACTCGCGGGGAACGGTGACCACCGTGCCCGGCTCCATCTGGGGAACGATGCACGACACGGTGCCACTCACCGCGGTGGCCCGCATCACGGTGATGGCGCGCCCCCCCTTTGAGTACAGGGCACCTATGTGGGAATCGGGCTGGCCGCCAGGGCCGTTTAGCATGATCCCGCCGAAGATGCTCTCCGAGTTTATCTGCCCGCTGAGGTCTACCGAGATGCCGTTCTGGAGCGACACCATGTTATCGTTTCTGCATACCACCGGTATCGCGGTCACCCAGCCCGTGCTGTACAGCTCTACCCTGGGGTTTTCCGAGGCATATACTAGCTCATCGGGGCTCAACCCATCCAGGGACGAGAAGACCGACTTGCCCGGCATGAATGTCTTGTACTTACCCGTTATCTGCCCCTCACTGATCATGGTGCCTACGCCCCGCGCCGTCATCTCGGCGTGGTAGCCCAGGTCCTCCTTGCCAGCGAAGGCGCCGAAGCGGTGGAGGAAGGCACTGGGGGAGCCCTGCCCTATCTGGAAGCAGTCCCTGTCGTTGATAAGCGTGTTGACATACCCGGCAATGGCATCAGCCCCATCGCAGGGGAGTATGCCCAGCGTCTCCGCCAGGGAGTCTATGCTGGGGATGTCCATCAGCATGAAGATGCCCAACACGTTGGGACGCATATTGGGCAAGAGATGCTTGGTATACTCCTCTATCTTCTTTCGCTTCTCTTCCGGCTCCACCCCGGCCAGCGCCTGGGGCAGCTCCTCGTCGGGGACGATGGGAGGGGTATACTCCACGAAGTGGTCGACCTCGGACACATGCACAGTGGTATCACCGTAGAACCACCTCTGGTTTGCGTCCACCTCGGCGATGATCTTCTTGGAGAGCTTCATCACGTCCTTCTTGAACCACAGGGCGTGGCCCAGGCTACAGAAGCCGTGCCTGTTGGGCGGGGACAGGGTCATGATGTCCCAGTCTATGGGACGGTGCTCCCCCGCCCTCTCGTAGTGCTTGAAGGTGAAGGCCCAGGACACGGGGATGAAGCCGGTCTTCTTATCGTTCACTGCGGCCCGGCCTATGGGGCCGATGTACCCGGTCGCATCTACCTCAAAGGGGCCGCCCAGATCCGACTGCAGCCACCCCGGGTCGGTCATTGGGCAACCGTGTAGGACATAGACGTTCTCCAACTCGTCGCCGCGGGCGAATATGGCCTGCTGCATGATCTTGGGCTGATCGGTGGAGCCCCCCATGGCCATTATCACGTCCCCCGACTTGATGAGCTTGGCCGCCTCCTCAGGGCTTAAAAGCTTGCGGTTATACTCATCCTGCCAGTCCATGTGTTCTCTCCTCTCTCTCTTGTCTACAATGCGTGCCTACATCTCTCTCTCTCTAGGGATACAACAGTCTCTGTGCCTCCTTTCGAAGCTCCTCGCGGTGGTCGGGGTGGGCCACTGCGATGAGCTCATTGGCTCGCTCGCGGTGCGTCTTATCGAGCAGGCGGGCGATACCGTACTCAGTGACGATGGTATCGGCCAGCTGGCGGGGGATGGTGACCAGCGACCCCTTGTCTAGCTGGGGCACGATGGTGGACATGCCCCCCAGCGCCGTCGAGGGGATTAGGGTGATGGCGCGCCCTCCACGCGAGAGGAGCGCCCCGATGTGGGTCTCTGGCTGCCCCCCCTGGCCATTTATCATGCGCGGGCCGAACTGGGTCTCAGAGCATATCTGGCCGGTGAGATCCACTTGAAGCCCGTTGTTCACCGACTTCATGTTGTCGTTTGCGGCCACCGTCCTGATGTTGGCCACGTACTCGCTGTCGTACTGCTCGAAGGCGGGGTTATCGGCCACGAACTCGATATCGTCGGCATCGCAGCCCATGAAGGTGGAGAACACCGCCTTACCCGGGTGCAGCGTCTTGTACCTGCCGGTGGCGATGCCCTCCCTCACCAGGAGGGGGAGACCAGGACAGCCCATCTCGGTGTGGATGCCCAGGTCTACCCGCTCATCGAAGACGCCCAGCTTCACCATGAAGGAGCTGGGGCGGCCGACGCCCACCTGGACGGTGTCGCCGTCGTCTATGAGCTCCCTCAAGTAGTGGGCGATCCCCCTGGCGGCGTCGGTGGGCTCGTCGAGGCCGACGTGGGGGGCGACGAAGTTGCCCGCGGCCTCGCCCATGACCTGGTGGATGCCGATGAGCGTCCTCAAGGTGCGCGCATTGCTCATCTTGAGCTTGGCCCTCACCTCTTCGGGCGATTTCTTGTTGAACATCTCGAAGAGGTCCTGCCACTCCTCGTCGCCCAGCGGCGGCTCGAAGGGGGGCTGCACGAAGCAGTCGATCTCTGAGACGTGGATGAAGTTGCTGCCATAGGTGCGTATCGCCTCCTCCTCCACCTCGGCGATGATCACCCTGGCCCTCTTGGCATAGCTCCGCTTGTGCCACATGGTGTGGCCGAAGCTGCAGAAGCCGTACTCGTCGGGGGGCGACACCGGGGTGAGGAAGACATCTATCTGCCTGCTGGCGCTCTCCTCCCGGCCCTCATCCACCCCCTTGTAGCGCAGCGAGAACAGGTCGGGCAGGTAGTCGACCCTCCGCTCGTCGGCGGCCGACCGCGCCCTGCCCCCGATGAAGAGCTCTACCACCACGCGGAAGGCCTCCTCCATACCCATGGTGAGCCATCCCGGGTCCTGCGCCGGCGCCGACACCTGGATGGTGACGTCCTTGAGCTCGGCGGCGCGGGCGGCCAGGGCCTCCTGGAGTATGGTGGGCTGCCCCGGCAGCGGGGTGACCACCAGGTCCCCCGACTTGATAAGCCTTACTGCCTCATCAGCAGAGACCAGCTTGGACTTGTAGTCCTCATGCCAGTCCTTGCTATAGCGCAATGTCTCCCTGTGAGCGTGCACGGCCCCCCTCCTTACATAGTGTATAGATAATGCGAGCTCCGTATCATCCAGGCCAGAATAGCCTCTGAG
This sequence comes from Chloroflexota bacterium, assembly GCA_034189655.1. Classification (GTDB taxonomy): domain Bacteria; phylum Chloroflexota; class Dehalococcoidia; order E44-bin15; family E44-bin15; genus JAXHUE01. The sequence goes on from JAXHUE010000022.1 coordinate 5,784, forward strand.
CCTCCTTCCTCAACTCGGCGCGGTGGTCGGGGTGGGCCACCGCGATGAGCTCCTCCGCCCGCTGGCGGTGGTTCTTGTCGAGAAGGCGGGCGACACCGTGCTCGGTGACCACGGTGTCGGCGAGCTGGCGGGGAATGGTGACCAGCGATCCCTTCTCAAGCTGGCCCACGATGGTGGACATCCCCCCCACCGCCATCGACGGCAGCAGGGTGACACCGCGGCCCCCCTTGGCCAGCATGGCCCCCACGTGCATCTCTGGCTGTCCCCCCTGCCCGTTTATCATGCGCGGCCCGAACTGGGTCTCGGAGCATATCTGCCCGGTGAGGTCTACCTGAAGCCCGTTGTTTATGGCCACCATGTTCTCATTCCTGGCGACGACAGGGATATTGTTCACGTACTCGGTATCGAGCTGCTGGAACAGGGGGTTCTCCGCCATGTACTCGATGTCCTCGGTGCTGCACCCCATGAAGGTGCTGAAGACTGCCACCTCCGGGTGCAGCGTCTTGCGCCTCCCACTGGCTACCCCCTTCTTGACCAGCATCCCCATCCCCCTGGCCCCCATCTCGGTATGGATGCCCATGTCGTGGAAGCCGTCGAAGACGCCAAGCTCCACCATGAACCTGCTGGGACGCCCGACACCGATGTTGAAGGTATCGCCATCCTTGAGCACATACTTCAGGTTCTCGGCGATGCCGTGGGCCGCCTCGTCGGGCTCAGGGGTCAGCATGCCGTGCACCCTCCTCACCCCCGCGGCGTCCAGTATGGGCACCATCTCGAAGAGCATGGAGTAGTACTCAGGCTCGACCTGGCTGAACATGTACTCCGCGAGCCCGCGCACCTCCTCGGGGACCCCGGCGACGACCTCGGCGATCTGCTCCTTGGTGGGCTGGAACGGCGTGTGCTGCACGAAGTAGTCGATCTCCGAGACGTGGACGGCGCTGGTGCCGTACGTCCACACCTGGTTCTCGTCCACCTCCGCTATCACGCACCCGGCCCTCTTGATATAGCTCCTCTTGTGCCACAGGCTCGCCCCCAGGCTGACAAAGCCGTGCCGGTTGGGGGGCGAGACCACGGTCATGAACACATCGACCTGCTTGTCCTGGCTCTCCGGCCTCCTCTCGTCGATGCCCTTGAACCTCAAGGAGAAGAGGTCAGGCAGGTAGGTACAAATCTTCTCATCGTGCGACGAGCGCGCAATGCCGGCGATGAAGAGCTCGATGGTGGGGATGAAGGACTCCTCCATGCCCAGAGAGTACCACCCCGGGTTCTGGGTAGGGGCCGAGGCCTGGATCTCCACGTTGCGTAGCTCATCCTTGCGCGCCGCCAGTGCGTGTGGGAGAAGCCTTGGTTGAGCGGGGAGCGGGATGACCACCCGGTCCCCAGATTTGACCACTTTCACTGCATCCTCGGCTGAGACCAGCTTGCTCTTGTATTCTTCCCTCCAGTCCATTATACACCTCCTCCTTACAAGGGCCTCCCGTCAAGGCCCCAAGAGCTACGGCCAGAACAGCTTTTGCGCCTCCTTCTTAAGCTCCTCCCTGTGGTCGGGGTGGGCGATGGCGATGAGCTCATCGGCCCGCTTGCGCTGCGACTTGCCCAGCAGGCTGGCGATGCCGTGCTCGGTGACGATGAAGTCGGCATAGGTGCGCGGTATGGTGGCCAGCACCCCGGACTCGAGCAGCGGCACTATCCTGGAGATGGAGCCCCCGACAGCGGTCGACGGCATAACGGTGACCGAGCGTCCCCCTTTGGACAGAAGCGCCCCGATGACCCAGTCCAGCTGGCCCCCGGGGCCGTTGTACAGCAGGAAGCCGGTGGTGGTCTCGCTGCCTATCTGCCCGGTGAGGTCGACGTAGAGGGCATTGTTGATGGAAACGTGGTTATCGTTGGCGGCGATGACCCCGGGGTTGTTGGTGTAGTGGGAGCCACGGATCTCGAAGAGGGGGTTATCGTTTATGTAGTCGAGCTCGTCCTGGCGCCACTCTATCCCCGGGCCGTAGGTGGTGGCCACTGCCTTACCGATATCGATGTTCTTGTACTTGCCGGTAAATACCCCCTCCTTGACCAGGGTGGGAATCCCAGGCGGGGCGGTCTCGCAGTGGAAGCCCAGGTCATGCTTCTCATCGAACAGCCCGCTGCGAACGACAGGGTTTGAGGTATTGCCCGTGCCCACCTGGATGCAGTCGCCATTCTTTATGAGCAAAGATACGTAGTGGGCGATGCTTATGATCTCGTCGGTGATGGGGCCAGCACCCATCACCGTGCCGGCAAGCGTCTCGGGTGGAAACAGGGCTATAGCGCCCTTCATCTTCCATATCCGGTACGGAGGGGGCTTGATCTCGTCGAAGAGGGCCTGCACCTTCTCCCTGTTTTGCGGCGGGACGGCGGCCATGACCTCCTCCATCTCCTGCGGCGTGGGGTCATACGAGGTGGCATCGACGAAGTAGTCGACGTCGGAGCAGTGGATGTAGGTATCGCCGCAGGTCCGCACCATCTTCTCGTCGACCTCGGCGAGCACTATCTTGGCCCTCTTGCAGTACTCCTTCTTCTCCCACAGGTCTACCCCAAAGTTACAGAAGCCGTTGCTGTCGGGCGGGGTCACCTTCACCATGACCACGTCGGGGTCTTTGTAGCCGGGACGCCTCTCGTCTACGTCCTTGAACTCCATGGCGTAGGTCACCGGGGTGAAGTCCCCCCTCCGGTCCCACATGAACTGTCGCGGGATAGGCCCGGTGTACTGGGCCAGGTTCGCCGTGAAGGCCTCCTCGTAGCCCGGCTGGTACCAGGGATAGCCCGTACCGCACACCCCCTGCAAGATCTCGACATCCCGAAGCTCGTCCTTTCGCTCCCCCAGCGCCTCGGCGAGGGTGTCCACCCCACCGAGCAGGGGGATGACCACGCGGTCTCCTGACTTCACCACCTTCACCGCCTCCGCGGCGGAGACCAGCTTCCTCTTGTAATCCTCTCTCCAGTCCAACTCATACCTCCCCTTCAGTTCTGCCTGGGCAAGAGCCCAGTGCCCACTTCTAAATGACTGATGGGGTGTTCGCCTCTCGATGAGCCACCTCCTCGAACACACCTCATCAGTAGTCAAAGAGGCGCTGCGCCTCCCTCTTGAGCTCGGCCCTGAAATCGGGGTGGGCGATGGCGATCATCTCGCCGGCCCGCTCCCGGAGCGTCTTGCCGAAGAGGTTGGCGATGCCATACTCAGTGACCACGTAGCCGGCGTGAGCCCGCCCCACGCTCACCACCGTCCCCGCCTCGAACTGGGAGACGACGCGGGAGGCGCCGCCGCCGGCGGCGGTGGACCACAGCAGGGTGATGGGCCGCCCGCCCCTGGAGTAGAACGCGCCCAGGTGGAAGTCGGGCTGTCCCCCCGGGCCGTGCACCGGCACCCCACCGAAGAGGGTCTCGAAGCAAATCTGCCCGGTGAGGTCGACGGCGAGGGCGTTGTTCATCGACACGTAGTTGTCGTGGGCGGCTATGAGCTTGACATCGCTCAGGTGCTCCAGGCCGTAGACCTCCACCTTGGGATTCTCCACGCAGTACTCCGTCTCCCTGGGGGTGAGGGCATCTAAGCCCTGGAAGACCGCCGTGCCGGTGTGCACCGCCTTGTACTTGCCGGTGATCACCCCTCCCTCTATGAGCTCGCCGATGCCGTGGCAGGCGATCTCGGTGTGAACCCCCAGGTCGTGCTTTCCGTTCAGTGCCCCCATCTGGACCACGAACCCGGCGGGGGTGCCCTCCCCCAGCTGTACCGTGTCGCCGTCCTCCACCAGCGTCCCGATGTAGTCGGCGATGGGCTGGGCCTCGCGGGGCGGGTCGCCGATGACGTCGTCGGCGAAGCCCATGAACTGCTCAGGGAACTGGATGAGCATGGGGATGAGCAGCGAGCGCATGTAGGGCAGTATCTCCTCGGCCACGCGCCGTATCTTGTCCCGCGTCGCTGTATCCGCCATGCCCGCCGTGGCCTGCTCCACGCCGCCGAGGGTGCTCATAGGGTCGGTGTACTCCACGAAGTGGTCAATCTCTGATATGGGCATGGTGGTGTCGCCGCAGAACCACTGCTGGTTGGTGTCCACCTCTGCGATGACGGTCCGAGACCGCTGGGCGAACTCCTTCTTCATCCAGCGGTACCCCCCCAGGCTCACCACGCCCTGCTCGTTGGGGGGCGAGACCTTCATCACGAAGCAGTCCATGTTCACGTGGGGCCCCCTGGCCTGCCGCTCGGCGCTCTTTATGAAGGAGCCCCAGTAGCTATTGGGGATGAGGCCGTTGCCCCTGTTCTCGAGGAGCAGCGGCCGCCCGAAGGGGCCGCTCCAGCCGCCAATGGTCACGCTGAAGGACTCTTCGTAGCCGGGCATGAGCCAGCAGGGATGGGTGACCATCGGTGTTATCACGATCTCGACACCCCGCACCTCGTCCTGCCGCGCGAATATGGCCTCCTGCAGGAGCTTGGGCTGATCGGTGGAGCCACCGATGGCAACCCGGTCGCCCGACTTTACCAGTCTGGCCGCCTCCTGCGCGGTCAGAAGCTTTCGCTTGTACTCTTCTCTCCAGGTCACCTCTCACCTCCTCGTAGAGGACTGGCCATCACGCTCACCGCAGGCACCACTGCGCGGCGGCGGGCTACGAGACGGGATAGAGCATGCGCTGTGCCTCCTTGCGCAGCTCGGCCCTGAAGTCGGGGTGGGCGATGGCGATGAGCTCCTCGGCACGCTGCCGCTGGCTCTTGCCCTGCATGCTGGCGATGCCATACTCAGTGACGATGAAGTCGGCGAGGGGCCGCGGTATGTCCACCAGCGCCCCATCCTCTATCAGCGGGACGATGCGGGAGACGGCGCCCCCCATCGCGGTCGAGGGGAGCAGGCTTATGGCACGACCCCCGCGGGAGTACATCGCCCCTATCTGGAAGTCTATCTGCCCGCCGGGCCCGTTCTCCAGCCTGAAGCCGGGCAGGGTCTCAAAGCCGATCTGCCCCGCCAGGTCCACGATGAGGGCATTGTTTATCGCCACCATGTTGTCTATCTGCATGATGTTACGCGCCGTCTGCACATAGGTGGTGCTGTGAAGCTCGAACTTGGGGTTGCCGTTCACGATGGCCAGGTCTTCCTGGTCGGCGCTGGGCCAGAAGCTGGTGGCGATGATCTTGCCCGGGTGGAAGGGGTGGCTATCGCCGGTGAAGATGCCGGCGTCCACCATCTTGGCGGTATCGGTGGGGGCGATCTCGGTGTGCAGCGACAGGTTGTACCTGCCCTCGAAGAGGCCCGACTTCACCATGCCGGTGGACACCTCGCCCACGCCTATCTGGATGACATCGCCGTCACGCAACAGGGTGGACACGTACCCGGAGATGGCCTTGGTCGACTCAATCGGCGGCCCCAGCCCGAGGAGGTTCTTGATGTACGTGGGGTCGGTATCCATGATGAGCTCCCCCCTGGTGGCCACCTGGCCCGGGTCGAGCACGCGGAATATGAGCTTGTAGTCGTCGAGCAGCTCCGGTGGGGACTTGGCGAGGAGTGCCTGGTACTCTTCCGGCGTGGGCCACTGCGGGGTGACGTCGACGAAGTAGTCTATCTCCGAGACGGGGACGAAGTTGTCGCCAAAGGTCCTTATCAGGTGGTCGTCCACCTCGCCGATGACCAGCTTGCCCCGCTTCTTGGCCCGCTGGATGTAGTCCTTCTTGGCCCACAGGTCGTGCCCGAAGCTACAGTAGCCATGCTCGTCCGGGGTGGAGAGGGGCACGATGACCACGTCGGGGGGCCTCACCCCGGGCCGGCCCTCGTCTAAGGCCTTGAACATGCGGCCGAATATGTTGGGGGTGAAGTCGCCGCGCCGCTCCAGGAGCATGTCCCTGGGGCCGGGCCCGGTGTAGGTCTCGATGTTGGGGTAGAAGCACTTCTCGTACCCGGGGTCGAACCAGCCGTAGTTGGTGGCGGTGCCGCTCACTATCTCCACGTTCTCGAGCTCGTGGCTACGCTCGAAGAGCTTATATCCCAGCACCTTGGTCTGGTTCCCCAGCGGCAGCACCACCCGGTCCCCCGATTTCACCACCCTCACTGCCTCCTCGGCGGAGACCAGCTTGCTCTTGTACTCCTCTCTCCAGTCCATAGCCCCTCCTTTTCTTCGTCCGCCGCTCCAAGCCCTCTGACAGGGCACGCTCACACGGATACCGCGCCGCCCGGCTCTACGGGTAGAAGAGCCGTTGTGCCTCCTTGCGCAGCTCCACCCTGTGGTCGGGGTGGGCCACCGCGATGAGCTCCTCGGCCCGCTTGCGCTGCGACTTGCCCAGCAGGCTGGCGATGCCGTGCTCGGTGACGATGAAGTCGGCATAGGTGCGAGGCACGGTCACCATTATCCCCTCCTCCATGAGCGGCGCGATGCGCGATATCGAGCCCCCCACCGCCATCGACGGCAGCACCGTCACTGAGCGCCCCCCCTTGGAGTTCAGCGCCCCTATCACCCAGTCCATCTGGCCCCCGGGCCCGTTGTACAGCAGGAACCCGGGGATGGTCTCGCTCGCTATCTGGCCGGTGAGGTCGACGTAGAGGGCGTTGTTTATCGATACGTGGTTATCGTTGGCGGCTATCACCGATGCGTTGTTGGTGTAGTGCGAGCCGTAGAGCTCTATCAGCGGGTTCTCGTTCAAGATGTCCAGGTCTCTCTGGTTCTGGCTGGAGCAGGGCCAGAACGAGGTGCATACCGCCTTGCCCTGGTCGATGTTCTTGTACCTGCCGGTGAACACCCCCTCGTAGACCAGGGACGGTATGCCCGGCGGGGCGGTCTCACAGTGGAAGCCCAGGTCCTGCTTGTCCTCGAACACCCCCGCCCGCACCAGTGGGTTGGAGGTGTTGCCGGTGCCTATCTGGATGCAGTCCCCGTCGTGTATGAGCATGCCCAGGTAGTGGGCGATGCCGAAGATGTGCTCCGCGACATCGCCGGCGCCGAGCACGCTGTCGCGGTAGAGGCGGTAGAAGCCCTCGGCCCCCAGTATGGCGATCATGCCCTCCATGCTGTCCTTCATCCGCCACAGGCCGGGGCTGGGTGCGCTCACCTCTGCGATCATGGTCCTGAAGCGGTCGCGTATCTCGTCGGGCATCTTGGAGTAGACGTGCTCCTCCAGCTCCTCTGGGGTAGGCTCGTACGGGGTGGCCTCCACGAAGTGGTCGATCTCGGACACGTGGACGAAGTTGTCGCCATGCGTCCTGATGAGGTGGGCGTTGACCTCGGCGAGTGTCACCTTGGCCCGCTTCACGTACTCCTTCTTCTCCCAGAGGGACTCGCCAAAGCTGCAGAAGCCGTGCTCGTTGGGGGGAGAGACCACTACGACGCACACGTCGGGGTCGATGCAGCCAGGACGCCGCTCGTCTATGTCCTTGAACTCCATGGCATAGGTCACCGGCGTGAAGTCGCCGCGCCGCTCCCACATAAGCGGCCGGGGACGGGGCCCGGTGTACTGGGCACAGTTGATGGTGAAGGCCTCCTCGTACCCCGGCTGGTACCAGGGATAGACGCTGCCGGTCACCCCCTGCAGTATCTCCACGCCCTTAAGCTCGTCCTTGCGGGCGGCGAGGGCCGTGGCCAGCACGTCGGGCTGCTGCGCCAGGGGGATGACCACCCGGTCTCCCGACCTCACCACCCTTACCGCGTCCTCGGCGGAGACCAGTCTCTTCTTATACTCGTCTCTCCAGTCCACGTGATTCTCCCTTCGTTTCTTTCGCCACATGAATAATTAATCAAGCCGCGCTCACAGTGCCGGATGAAGACTGTCCCCACGCATCACCCCACCCCCGCGCGCGGTGAATAGGCCCGGCGCGCCCGAAGGCCGGCACTCCGTGTGCCGGCACCACAGACAGGGACGCGGTACCCCACAAAGAGGGGCGCTAAAAAAGGGTATACCTATCCCACGTTAAAGGACTGGCGCTTTCACATCAGCGCAGTTAAAGGGTGACGGGAGACGTAACTGGCAGGCGAAGGCAGCCTCACCATGGGCTGCGCTATTCACCATCCGTCGGCGCGGAGCCTACGAGCTGTGAAGCCGGTGGTACTCCACGACTTTCCTTAAGGCCTTCGCCCCCCTTTCGAAAGAGGCGAAGCTGGGGATGCCCTTGTCTATCAGCCGCTGCCTGGCCTCGATGGCCTCGCGCTCAGCGTGGGCCGGTACCAGGACGGTCAGAAACGGTTTTTGGGAGCGCGCCTGATAGAGGGCAAGGGCCTCGATGAGGTCGTCGAAGAAGGTGGGGGACACCCACGTCAGCCGGGTCAAGAACATCACCGATATCTCCAGGACCACGGCATCTATGTTCTCATCTGCATTTAAGATGTCGAGCATCCTGACGATGAGCTCCACCGACTGTAGATTGGAGCTTATATCGAGCGGGTTGCGGTAGCTGCTGCCGATGACGCTGAAGAACGAGGCGAACTGGTCGTAAGACCTCTGGGTGAGGAGGGGCACGGAGAGGCCCTGCGTGGCAAAGGCATCGGTGACCACCACCGACTGCCCCCCGGTCATGGCGATGAGCCCCACCCTGTCCCCTGTGGTTGGCTTTACATAAAGAAGGGCCTTCACGGTATCTATCATCTCGTCCAGGTCGTTCGCCCTGATGGCGCCGCACTGCCTGATCGCGGCATCCCATATCGCCGGCGACTCGGCGAGGGAGCCGGTGTGGGAGGCCGTGGCCCTGGCCCCGGCCTCGGTGCGCCCCCCTTTCCATATGAGCACGGGCTTCCTCCTGGCGACGTCGTGGAGGGTGGTGAAGAACTGGCGTCCCTTCCGCAGGCCCTCCACGTAGATGCCTATCACCTCGGTCTGCTCGTCCTGGCCCAGGTACTCCAGGTAGTCTGCGCTGTCCAGCACCACGGCATTGCCGTAGCTCACCGACTTGGAGACCCTGATCCCGTTGGCCATCCCTACCATGCTGAAGAAGGTGGCGTGGGTGCCGCTCTGGGAGATGAAGCCCACCCTGCCGCCATCCCCGCTGTACTGGTCGACGGCGTGCTTTAGGCCGATGCGGGGATTGAATATGCCCACGCAGTTGGGCCCGATGAGGTTCAGGCCGCCCTCACGGGCCATCCCGGTGATGACCTGCTGGAGCCTGATCCCCTCCTCGGTGTCGGTCTCGGCGAAGCCCGAGGTGAAGAACATGGCCCCCCCCACCTTCTTTTCGATGCAGTCCTGGACTATCCTGGGGGCCACTGCCCGCGGCACAGCGACGATGACGTAGTCTATCTCGTCGGGGACGTCGAGGAGGCTGGTGTAGTTCTTCACCCCCAGGGCCTCGATACCGGGCAACTCGCGCTCGTCGACCTGGACAGAGTACACCCTGCCCTGGAACTCGTGTAAGCCCCTGAGCCACATGTAGCCCATCTCCTGCTTGTCGCCGACGACGGCGACAGAGCGGGGGTTGAACACCCGGTCCAGCCTATGCGCCAGTTCGGCCACGCCGCCCCCTTGTCCGAGAGCTAGGAATTGCCCTCCAGGATCACCCGGGCATCCACGGCCACCGCGCCATCACTGTAAGCAAACAGGGGATTGATGTCGAGCTCTTTGATGTCGGGCGTCTTCTCCACGAAATCGGATACCTTGAGCAGCAACTCCTCCAACTGCGGGACGTTGGCCGGCTCCTGCCCGCGATAGCCCTCGAGGAGGGGATATCCCTTAATCTCCTTTATCATCTCGCGGGCGTCCCTCTTGGTGAGGGGGACGATGCGGAACGATACATCCTTGAGCACCTCGACGAGGATACCGCCGAGCCCGAACATGAGCACCGGCCCGAACTGGGGGTCCTTGGACATGCCGATGATCACCTCTGTGCCCGGCCGGGCCATGCTCTGCACGGCCACTCCCTCGATGGCGGCGTTGGGATAGTGCTTCTTGACCGAGGCCAGGATATCGTCGTAGGCCTTGCCTACCTCCTGCTCGCTGCCGAGGCCCAGCTTGACCCCGCCGGCATCGGTCTTGTGCAGGACGTCGGGAGAGACTATCTTAAGCACCACCGGCATGCCGATCTCCTTTGCAAAGGCAGCGGCCTCTTCCCTGGAGCGGGCCAGCCTGATCTCGGTGACCGCTATCCCCGCCTCCTTGAGTATCTGCTTGGACTCTACCTCGGTCAGATATTCCCTTCCCTCCTTCTTCGCCGCGCCTATTATCTCGGCAGTCGTCATCAGTTATTTCCTCCTTCTCGATGGTCCCAATTTCACGGCATATCTTCCTTTACAAAGCCATATGGCGGCCCCGAGGGGATTTGAACCCCCGATCTCCACCTTGACAGGGTGGCGTGTTAAGCCGCTACACTACGGGGCCTGGTACCGGTCCGGGGCCATGCAATTCAATGGATGATTGTATCAATTACGGCGTTGCCTTGTCAAGATAAACCCCCTTTGCTAAACTGGGGGCGGAGCACGCCCTCACTGGATATGGGCCCCTCTCCGGGGCCACAACACCTTGTGTGGGCGGGCGTTTAAGCACTGCCATGGCATCGTACCAGACGCTGTACCAGAGTGGCGAGCTCGCCGCGCGCGCGGCACGGGCACGGGCCATGCTCTCCCCGTGCCACCTCTGCCCCCGCCGCTGCCAGGTCGACCGCAGCGGCGGCGAGAGCGGGGCCTGCCGCACCGGGGCCACGGCACTGGTCTCCAGCTACGGGCCCCACCTCGGCGAGGAGGCACCGCTGGTGGGCAGGCACGGCTCAGGGACCATCTTCTTCACCAACTGCACCCTGCGCTGCATGTTCTGCCAGAACTATACCATAAGCCAGCGGGGCGAGGGGTGGCCGGCGACGGCGGGGGAGATAGCGGCCATGATGCTCTCCCTGGAGCGGCGCGGCTGTCACAATATCAACCTGGTCACTCCCACCCACGTGGTGCCGCAGATACTGGAGGCGCTCATCGAGGCCGCGGCGCAGGGGCTCTCTGTCCCCCTGGTCTACAACTGCGGCGGCTACGAGTCGCTGGAGACATTGAGGCTCCTCGACGGCGTCGTGGACATCTACATGCCGGACATGAAGTACAGCGACGAGACCACGGCCCGCCGCCTCTCCGGGGTGAAGGGCTACCCCGCGGCCAACCGCGAGGCGGTCAGGGAGATGCACCGCCAGGTGGGAGACCTGGCCCTGGACGACCAGGGCATCGCACAGAGGGGCCTCCTGGTGCGCCACCTGGTCCTGCCCAACGGGCTGGCCGGCACCGAGGGCGTGGTGCGCTTCATCGCCAGCGAGGTCTCCACTCATACCTATCTGAACGTGATGGCGCAGTACCGCCCCGCCCACCGCGCCCACAGGCTCCCCGCCCTCTCCCGGCCGCTCACCACGGAGGAGTACGCGGCGGCAGTGGCGCTGGCGCTACGCTACGGGCTGGGCAGGCTCGACGGGGTGAAGTCCAGGACGGCGATGGAGCGGCCTCAGCCGCGCCCTGGATGAGAGGCCGGGCGGGAGAGCACGGGGGCACAAGCAGATGTCGGAGCAAGCAACCCTTCACGCCACGATATACGGCGTAGTCCAGGGGGTGAACTTCCGCGCCTTCACCGCGCGCCACGCCCGGGAGCTGGGCCTGACCGGGTACGTGCGCAACCTGCTGCTGGAGCGTGCCGTGGAGGTCGTGGCCGAGGGAGACCGGGACAGCCTTCTGCGACTGCTGCGGCTTTTGGAGGAGGGGCCTCGCGGCGCCTGGGTAGAGCGGGTGGACGTCGAGTGGTCTGGATACAAGAGAGCCTATAGCCGCTTTGAGGTGGCGTATTGAGAGCGGCTATAGGCTCATGTACGTAGGCACTAGCCCCTATAAAGCCCTGCGGCCTCCGGCTGGAATACGGTGACTGTCGTGGAGACCGCCCACACGGTAACGGCATATCATGTGACCAGTACCAAACATCATTAATGGGCTACCGAACCTGTTGCGGAGAGGCCTTGGCCGCCTCGGCCTCAGCCAAGACGCTGTACAGATCCTCGGCGAGGGCCTTTCTCGCGGTGATCTCCAGCCGCGAGAACTCAGGGGGCGCATCGACCAGCATGCGCTTGGTCCAGTACTCGTTGTACTCCGTGTACTCGTCCACGAAGAACTGGTCGATCACCTGGATAAGTGCGTCTGCCTGCTCATCGCTTATGGGACAGCCGGCGCTGGGCAGCCGGTAGTTGGCGGTACCCTCCTCTATGGCGTCGTACCACTCCTGGAGCACTCCGATCACCCGGCGCACCAGGGCCTCCCACTTGACCTGGGTGGTGTAGTAGTCCTTCTGCGCCTGAGCGAACAGCTGGAGTATACGCTCGTTCTGCTCGGCAGAGGTGTCCGGGTCGGTGAAGAGCATCATCTGAAGACCTCTTTGATCTTTCTGGTCAGGTCTTTCTTCTGAGGCTCACACAGGATATCGGGAGCAAGCCTCCGTCCCGGCTGTGGGCTGATAACCGGGGTGATGACTGGTGTCTTGACTGGCGACTCTATAGGCATTGCTCTCCTCCTTTCCGAACATGGTCGGGATGGTTGCGCTCCACCAGACGCTCTTTGTCGTAGGCAGGCTCCTCAATGGAGCCCAGAGGAATGCCCACCTCCCGCTCCATGTCCATATCGAGCAGGCACTGAAACACCTTATGCTTAAGACTGAGTCCTACAGGTTCCTTTCCCACCGTATAGGCATAGGGCACGACCTCCCGCAGCCGCCACAGCTCCCCCTCGGAGACCGATACCGGCGCCGGCTCCCCAGAGAGCAGCACCTGTCCGATCTGGAGGAACATCTCCCGCGGGAGATCGTCGTTCTTGCACAGATGGTCGATGGCTATTGCCTCGTTGGGCGTGATCTCGATAAACATTGCCTCACCCCCCAACACTACCACATTCCGTCATGGTGATTATAACATTTTGTCACAAGTTTGTCAACACCCTTTGTTGTAATTTTCACCGTTTTGTGGTAAAATATACGACAGATTGTGATTAGGGGCGGAGCTCCAGCACCATGGCCTACGCTGACATCGGCAAACGAGTGCAGCGAACACGGGAGCAGGCGGGGCTCTCGCAGGCAGAGCTCGCCGCCCGGATCGGGTGCACACAGTCAGCCCTCTCCAACTACGAGCTGGGAAAGAGGCGCATCTACCTCTCTACGCTGGAGCAGATCGCCCGCGCCCTCAAGAGGCCGCTCAGCTACTTCATCGACAGCCACCCCGACAGCTACTCGCAGAACCTCACCCTCCTCCTGGAGGACCACAGGCTCAGGGAGATCCTCATGGAGGCAGTGGAGCTCCCGGTAGAGGACAAGGACAGGGTGCTGGAGTACATCAAGTGGCGCAAGAGCGTGATGCTGGCGCAGGTGGTCGATAGCGTGGAGATATGGGAGGGATTCCGCTTCCTCTAGAGGGCGCATGGACAGCGAGCAGGTCGGCCCCCGCCCGGCGCAAGGGAAGGTGGGGGTCTTCTTCTATGCCCCGATGACGGCGCTCTCGATGAACGCGGCGACGGCAGCGGGGTCGGCGAGGGGGAGCTGGGGCACGGCGGTGGCGAGGGGCTCGTCGGTGGCCACGGCGATGAGCTCGCCAGGGGAGCACAGGGGGCCGTCCCCGAACCCCTTGCGGTGCACCTCTATCTTGGGGGCCCTGTCCTCCCTGAAGCCCTCGGTGAGCACGATATCGTACCCGCTGCCGATCAACAGCGCTATCTCCTCGATGGTGGCATCGTGGTCCTGGTGCCTGACCAGGGCCAGCCTCTGGGGCGAGCTTATCACCACGGCGTCGCTCCCGGCACGGGCGAGGCGCCAGCTATCCTTGCCCTCCCGGTCTATCTCGAAGCCGTGGACGTTGTGCTTTATGGTGGCCACGCGGTAGCCCCGCCGCTTGAGCTCGGCTATCACGCCTTCGAGGAGTGTGGTCTTGCCCACCCCTGAGCGGCCCACGATCGACACCACGGGCACCCTGTCTGGGCGCTTCACTCCCTCTCTCATCCCGCCGATTTCACGTCCTCCCCTCGGCCCCGGCGGGGCTTACTCCTGGCTCCAGTCGAGCATGATCACGTCCACGATGTCCCCGTCCCCGGCCGACGGCCACTCCTCTGGGACTATGGCCAGCCCGTTGGCATGGGCCATGGAGGTAAGCACCCCTGAGCCCTGAGGGCCGGTCAGGCGGGCGACGTAGCGGTCGCCCTCTCTCCTCACCTGGGCGCGGGCGAAGACGCGGCGCCCGTCGCTGTTCCGTACGCTCCCCTCCAGGACGGCCTTCACCATGGGCTTCTCCACCGCCCTGCGGCCCATCATGGTGAGGATGGCGGGGCGGGCAAAGAACTCGAAGGTTATCATGGAGCTCACCGGGTTTCCCGGCAGCCCCAGGTGGGGCACGGCCCGGCCCCCGCCGCGGATGACGCCGAAGGCCAGGGGCTTCCCCGGCTTCATGCGCACGGTGTGGAACGATACCTCGCCGCGGCTGGCCAGCACCTCCTTCACCAGGTCGTAGTCCCCGGCGGAGACGCCGCCCGAGGTGATGAGCATGTCCGCCGACAGGGCCTCTGACAGCCTGGCCTCGATCTCGGCCACCTCGTCGCGGGCGATGCCCAGCACCCATGGGATGCCGCCGTAGCGCAGCACCTGCGCGGCGATGCTATAGCTGTTGCTGTTATATATCTTCCCCGGGGCGAGGGGCTGCCCCACCTCCACCACCTCGTCGCCGGTGGCCAGTATGGCGACCACCGGCCGGCGCACCACCTGTGCCTGCGCCCTGCCCAGGGAGGCCATGACACCTATCTCCTGTGGCCTCAAGTACGTCCCCCGCTCCAGGACGAGCTGGCCGCGGGCGATGTCCTCACCGGCCATGCGCACGTTGTCCCCCCTCGCGGCCTGTCTCATGATGCCGATCCGGCCTGGGTGGTGCCCGCCGCCCACCTCATCGGTGTCCTCGAAGGGGACCACGGTATCGGCGCCCGCGGGCATGGGGGCCCCGGTCATGATGCGTATGGCCTCGCCCGGCCCCACCCCCCTCTCGGCGACGGTGCCCGCCCTGACCTCGGCGACGACGTCCAGGTATACGGGCGCCGAGGGGGCGGCGCCGGCGATGCTCTCCGCCTGCACGGCATAGCCGTCCATGGCCGAGTTATCGTGGGGTGGGACGTCCACCGCGGAGTAGACCGCCTCGTCGAGGACCTGGCCCAGGCACTCCAGGAGGGGCTTCTCCTCGGCCTCCAGCACCGAGACGTAGCGTAAGACCCGCCCCAGCGCCTCTTCCACTGAGATCATGGTGTGCCCCTACACATCGGCACCCACCTGGCGCCTGATCTCTCCGTACCTCATCAGCCCCCACATGGCGCGCGCCGACTCCTCCGGCGTGGTGTAGTACGGTATGCCGGCCTGGCGCATCAGGTCCAGGCCCATCTCGGAGCGGTGCCAGCGCATGGCGGTGCACACCAGGGACTTGCCGTACTTCTTGGGTATCGAGATGAGGGCCTCAGCCTGGGCCAGGGTATTCCTGATATCGTCCACGGTGCCGCGCCACCCCGGCATGGGCCCGGAGCAGATGACGCCGTCGATGTAGTCCAGGGCGCACACCACCTCCAGTATCTTGGCAACGATCATGGGGTCGGGCGTGGCCGCGGTATCGATGGGGTTGGTGGGCACCGGGGCGTGCTCCGCCAAAAGCGACTTCAAGCGGCGCTTGGTATCGTCGTCGAACTCGGGCAGCTCGAGGCCCATGGAGGCACAGGCGTCGGTGGTGGTCACGCACTGGCCGCCGCTCCCGATGATGGTCACCCGCGTGCCACGGGGGACGGGCTGGTACGAAAGGGCCTCGGCGATGTCGAAGGGGTGCATGGCCTCGTAGCACCTGATGAGCCCGGCCTGGCGGCACAGCGCCTCGAACACCTCGTCAGAGCCGGCGAGAGAGGCGGTGTGGGACTTGGTAGCCCTGGAGCCGGGGGCGGTGCGCCCGCCCTTGTAGAGCACGATGGGCTTTCGCTTCACCACCTCGCGCGCCACCTCGAAGAGCCGCCTCCCCCCCTGGATGCCCTCCATGTAGAGCACGATCACCCTGGTATCGTCGTCCTGGCCCAGGTACTCCACGTAGTCGGCCATGCCCAGGCTGGCCTGGTTGCCGCTGGAGACGAACTTGCTGAAGCCGTACCCCTTGCTGGTGGCCACCTGGAAGAGGTACCCACCCAGCGTGCCGCTCTGGGAGATGAAGGAGATGGGGCCGGGCTGGGGGGCGAAGTCGAAGGTGAGGTTGAGCCTCACCCTGGAGGTCCAGATGCCGTTGCAGTTGGGGCCTACGAACCTGATGCCGCCGCGGTGGGCGATGCGCACCACCTCTTCCTCGAGTCGCTTCCCCTCCTCGCCTATCTCGGCGAACCCGGCGGTTATCATCACCACCCCCTTCACCCCCTTCTTCACGCAGTCCTCCATGATCTGGGGGACATACTGGGCGGCGACGGCGAGCACGGCGAGGTCGACCTCGTCGGGGATATCGAGGATGCTGGGGTAGGCCTTGACCCCCGCGACCTCGGCGCGGTTGGAGTTCACCGGGTAGAGGGCACCGCGGTAGCCGGTGTGCAGCGGGTGCAGGAAGGCCCGCCCGCCGAACTTGCCCATGTCGGCAGAGGCCCCGATGACGGCCACAGAGCGGGGCTCGAATATGGGCTTGAGCTGCTCAGCGATGCTCTTCTCCATCAGCCTTGCCATAAGAAAACGCCTCCTAGATACTAAAGAGAGTCCTCTCCCTCTCGATGAGGGCCTGGGCGCGCCCCAGGTCTGCCTCGGAGTTTACATTGAAGAAGCTCAAGAGCTCCGGGTCGAACCGCCGGCACTCTGCGGCCTCGACGTACCTGACCTTCACCCTGCCCAGCAGGTCACTGATCTTGAGTGCGCCCTCACGCACCATCTCCTCGATGGGGACCAGCAAGGCCCGGGAGTAGACGGCGTGGAGCGGCTCCACCTTGCCCTCCAGGCGCGGGATGACGACGTCGTGGCCCGGGGCCAGCTCGACGAGGCGGCCCAGGAGGTCGCTGTTTAAAAACGGCATATCGCAGGCCACCACCAGGCTGTGGGTGCCCGGCGATGCCTTGAGCCCGGAGTAGATGCCGCCCAGCGGCCCCCTGCCGGGGAAGTCGTCGGTCACTATCTCGAGGCCGAGGTGGGAAAAGAGGTGCCGGCTGCGCTCCGAGGTCACCAGCACTATCTCGGCCCCCAGCGGGGCCAGCCGCTCGATCACCCTCTCGATGAGGCCCTTCCCCCCCACCTCCTCCAGGGCCTTGTCGCGCCCCAGCCTCCGGCTCCTCCCGCCACACAGTACTATCGTGGTCACCGTACCATTGTACCACCTTCGGCATCTGATGGGAAATATCTGTCCCCGCACCACACGGTATGCCGCCGCACACACCGGCGCCACACTTGACCGAGCGAGGGGGCAGCGCGTAGACTGGGGGCAGTCCACAGCGGAGGGAGGGCGTATGCAGAAGGTAAGCGCCAACGTCTACGTGGAGACGGGGTATCGCGGCTGCAACCCCGGCTTCGTCACCACCAGCGAGGGCATCGTGATGGTAGACTCCCCGCAGCGGCCCTCCGATGCCGTCGAGTGGCGGCGGCGGATGGAGGGCAGGGGCGAGGTGCGCTACCTGGTCAACACCGAGCCCCACGGCGACCACGTCACGGGCAACTTCTTCTTCCCCGGCACAGTCGTCGCCCACGAGGGCACCAGGGAGGCCCTCTCCGCGCTGTCGCTCGCAGAGCTCATCGAGCGGACGAAGGCCATAGACCCCGATGGCGCGGCGCTCATGGAGGGGTACCGCCTGAAGGGGCCCACCATCACCTTCTCCCAGCGCCTCACCCTGTACCTGGGCAGCCACACCTTCGAGCTCATGCACATGCCGGGGCACACCGCGAGCGAGCTCGCGGTCTACATCCCGGAGGAGAAGGTGGTGTTTGTGGGCGACAATGTCTTCTACCGGGTGCAGACATTCCTGCACCAGGCCCACCCCCAGGAGTGGCTCCAGTCGCTGGAGAGGATAGCCGCGCTGGACGCAGCAGTCGTCGTGCCCGGCCACGGGGAGGTGTGCGACCGGGGCTACCTGGCCGAGCAGGCGGCCTTCATCGAGGAGTGGGTGGCGGCGGTGCGCGACGCCGTGGAGCGGGGCCTGTCCAGGGAGCAGGCGCAGGCCGAGATATCCTTCCTCGACCGCTACCCCATGGGGCAAGGCATGGAGGCCATGGGGCCCTCGGTGCAGCGCATGAACATAGACCGCCTCTACGACCTGCTCTCTGCCGGGCGGGACAGGTGACGGGGGGGGACAGCGGCCCGCAGCCGGGCTGCCGCTAGAGCTGGGCGGCGACCAGCCGCACGTGCTTGGCGATCCTGTTGTAGGCCGGGAATGCGTGTGCCACGGGGGTGATCTGCGACTTGCTGGCGAAGGGCGGGCTCACGATCTCCACGTCGTCCCCTTTATACCCGATCTCGACCATGGTCTGCCCCTGCTCCATGAGCACCTGGTTGAGCCACCGGTCCCCGTTCAGCACGTCGGCGAGCTCACCGCCCACCCACTCGATGCCCACCACGTGGCCCCAGAACCGCCGCGACTTCACGTCCCTGGTATGCGCGTCCAGGATCTGTGCCGACCACACACCGGGGTGATCGATGCAGACGATAAACACCGCCCGCCACTCCAAGGGGTGCCCGCCGGGGCCCACCGCGCTCGCCGCGAGGTGGACCAGGTCTATGGACTGCCCCTTTACGCCGATGGCCCTCCCCCGGTTCGCCAGCTCGGCCTGAATGCCCATGCCGACGAGGTGGTCGAGCAGCGCCTCCAGCATCTTCCACGGCATCTCTAAATGCCTCCTCACCATACCCAGGGCAGCCCTACCGGCCGCGCCCTCATCGCCCAGCCAGGACTGTGTCCCACCCTGTGGGCCCGCCTGAGGCTGAGCGGCCACCGTTGCTAAACCCGATGGCGGTTTCGGTCCCGGCCATCGGGGGCTCCTCGAAAGGGGAGAGACCAATCCAGTAGACAGTGAAGACCTGCCAGGATGCTCCTATACGAAGCTCCCGCGAGGAATGTAGCAGAAACGAGGTGCTATGTCAAGCAAAGTGGGCCGAACGGACGTTCAGGCCCTCAAGGTGGCGCCCAGCTCGCGGTGCAGGCGCTCCACGATGCGCCCCTGCTCCTGGTTCACCTCGCCGTCGGTGAGGGTGCGCTCCGGCGACTGGTAGAGGAGCCTGTAGGCCAGCGACTTCTTCCCCGGCGGCACCTGCTCCCCGCTGTAGATGTCGAAGAGGGTGGCCTGCACCACCAGGGGGGAGCCCTTCAAGATGCGCTCCACCTCGGCCGACGGCTGCTCCACGTCTACCACGACGGCGATATCGCGCCGCGTGGCCGGGAACCTCGCTACCGGGCGGTACCTCCTGGGCTTGAGCGTATGCGGGAGCAGCCGCTCCACGTCGAGCTCGAAGAGGTGGGTGGCGCGCTGGATTGCGAAGTCCTCGGCCACCCGGGGGTGGAGCTCCCCGATGATGCCAACCGCCTCGCCGCCCACGGTGACGAGCGCCGCCGTGCCCGGCCTCAAGGCGAGGTCCCCCACGGGCTCGAAGCGGGCCTCGACGCCGAGGCGCTCGAAGAGGGCCTCCAGCACCCCCTTGGCATCGAAGAGGTCGATGTCGCCGCCGTCGCCGTGCCACGACATCTCCCAGCGCGGGCCGCCCATGACCGCGGCCAGCATGGGGTGCTCGTCAGGGAGGTCATCGCCCCGGGGCTCAAACACCGTGCCCAGCTCGAAGAGCCTCAAGCCCCCCTCCTCGTGCTTCTCGTTGGCAGACAGGGTCTGCAGCAGGCCGGCGCGCAGGGTGACCCGCAGGCACTCCTGCTCGACGCTCAGCGGGTTGGCCACCTTGAGGGCGGCCAGGGGGGTGCCCGGGAGGGCCTTCTCCATGGCACTGGCACTGGTCAAGGAGTAGCACACCACCTCCTGGAGACCGAACCCTGCCAGGCAGTCCCTGAGCCTGCCCTTGAGCTGGCTCATTGGGTCGGGCTCCCACCTGGGGAGGGCGCCACCGGGTATGGTGGTGGGCAGCTCGTCGTAGCCTATGATACGGGCGACGTCCTCCACCAGGTCCTCGGCGAGGCGCACGTCGGTGCGCCAGTAGGGGACGGTGACGGAGAGCGCGCCGGCGCCGCCGCCCTCGCAGCCGTAGCCCAGCGACCGGAGCACCGCGGCCATCTGCTCCGCGCCCACGTCCACGCCGAGCACGCGGCGGGCCTTCTCGGCGGTGAGCGCTATCTGCCGCGGCGGCGCCGCCCCGGGATAGACATCGATGATGCCCCTGGCTATCTTCCCCCCGGTGAGCTGGGCCATGAGCTGGGTGGCCCGCGTGAGCGCGGGC
The DNA here is from genome assembly GCA_034189655.1 of Chloroflexota bacterium. Classification (GTDB taxonomy): domain Bacteria; phylum Chloroflexota; class Dehalococcoidia; order E44-bin15; family E44-bin15; genus JAXHUE01. The sequence continues at coordinate 26,105 of JAXHUE010000022.1, forward strand.
AGGGGCAGCTCCGGGCTCAGGCCCTTCTCGAAGCGGAGCGAGGCCTCGCTCCTCATCTTGAGCCCGGCCGCGGTGCGGCGCAGGCTCACCGGGTCGAAGTTGGCCGACTCGATGAGCACCGACTGGGTCTGCTCGGTGACCTCGCTCTCGGCACCGCCCATGACGCCGGCGATGGCCACCGCGCCCTCGGCATCGGCGATGACCAGCATATCTGGGGAGAGCACACGCTCGACGCCGTCCAGGGAGGTCATGACCTCGCCCTCCCTGCCGCGGCGTACGATGATGCTGCTCCGCGCCAGCCGCTCGCAGTCGAAGGCGTGGAGGGGCTGGCCGAGCTCCAGCATGACGTAGTTGGTGACGTCGACGACGTTGTTTATGGGGCGCATGCCGCAGGAGAAGAGCCGCCGCTGCATCCACTGCGGCGAGGGCCCGATGCGCACCCCGGTGACCAGGCTGGCACAGTAGCGGGGGCACAGGTCGCTGTCCAGTATCTCCACCGAGGCCTGCCCCCGGATATCACCGCCCTCCTCTTCGTAGCGCACCTGGGGCAGGCGCACCTCCTTCCCGGTGAGGGCGGCCACCTCGCGGGCGATGCCGACCACGGAGAGGCAGTCGGGGCGGTTGGGGGTGACGTCGAGGTGGAGGACGGTATCGCCCAGGTACTCGTCGAGGGGCATGCCCACGGGGGCGTCGCCGGGCAGCACCATTATCCCCTGGTGGTCTTCGGAGACGCCCAGCTCCCGCTCCGAGCACACCATGCCCTCGGAGGCGACGCCCCTGATCTTGCTGCGGCGCAGCTTTACCAGCTCGCCGCTCTCCGGGTCGATGAGCCGGGCGCCGATGGCGGCAAAGGGCACCTTCTGTCCCACCGCCACGTTGGGGGCGCCGCACACGGATGTCAGGCGCTCGCCGCCGATATCGACCGTGGCCAGCCTCAAGCGGTCGGCGCCGGGGTGGGGCTCCAGCGCCACCACCAGGCCGACGACGACGCCCTCCCAGCCCCCGGCCACCGCCACCGCCTCGGCCTCGATGCCGGCCATGGTGAGCCGCTCCGCCAGCCGCTTAGGCGGAAGCTCGATATCGACGTATTCTTTAAGCCAGCGTATGGGCGCCTTCATGGCCCCCCCCACTATAAGCAGCGGCGCTCCCGTCTCTGTAGACCGGCACCGCTCAGAACTGCTGTAAGAACCTCACGTCGTTGGCATAGAAGAGCCTGATGTCCTCTATGCCGTGCTTCAGCATGGCGATGCGCTCCACCCCCATGCCGAAGGCAAACCCGGTGTAGACCTCAGGGTCGTAGCCCACGCGGCGCA
>JAXHUE010000022.1:27517-34210 GCA_034189655.1 Chloroflexota bacterium
ACGTCGTTGGCATAGAAGAGCCTGATGTCCTCTATGCCGTGCTTCAGCATGGCGATGCGCTCCACCCCCATGCCGAAGGCAAACCCGGTGTAGACCTCAGGGTCGTAGCCCACGCGGCGCAGCACGTCGGGGTGCACCATGCCCGCGCCCAGTATCTCTATCCAGCCGCTCTCGCCGCACAGGCGACACCCCTCTCCTCCGCAGGCGAAACAGTCGATGGCCATCTCCACCCCAGGCTCGACGAAGGGGAAGTAGTCGCAGCGGAACCTCACGCGGCGCTCCGCCCCGAACATGCGCCTGGCGAACTCGTAGAGCGTGCCTTTCAAGTCGGTCAAGGTGATGTGCTCGTCCACGGCGAGCCCCTCTACCTGGTACATCATGCTCTCGTGGGTGGCATCGGTGGCCTCGTAGCGGTGGCACCTCCCCGGCACCACCACCCGCACCGGCGGCCGTGTCTGCTCCATGACCCTTATCTGCATCGGGGAGGTGTGGGTGCGCAGCAGCATGGAGCGCTCCCCGCTCTCTGCCTGGAGGTCTATCCAGAAGGTGGCCCACATATCGCGGGCGGGGTGGTATTTGGGGATGTTCAGCGCCTCGAAGTTGTAGTAGTCCCACTCCACCTCCGGCCCCTCCACCACCTGGAAGCCGAGGGCGACGAAGATGTCGCAGACCTGGCGCAGCATCTGGTGGGTGGGGTGAAGCCCACCGCGGGCGAGGGGCCTGCCGGGCAGGGTGACGTCGGCCCTCTCCTGCCCTCGCCCCCGCTCCAGCTCCCCGTAGGCCTTCTGCTTCAGGGACTCGCCCTTCTCCTGGAGGAGCCTCTCAAGGGCTACCTTGACCTCGTTGGCGCGGGCGCCCACGGCCTTCCGCTCGTCTATGGGCAGCGAGGCCAGGCCGCGCAGCACCTGGGTGAGCTCGCTCCGCCGCCCCAGGTAGCGAACCCGCCACTCCTCCAGCCCCTGGGCGGCCTCTATTCCGCCCAGCTCGCGCCTGGCCCTGTCCTCTATGACTTCCAGCTTTTCGCGCATCACCAGCTATTATAGGCGAGAGACAGCTACGGGGTCAAGGAGAGGGGCGGGGTGAACCTTTTGCACCGAAATAGCGTATAGTATTACAACCGATGGATGTGATAGAGCGGTGGCAGTCAGGCGACGTGAGCGCCTTCGAGGCCCTCTTCCACCAGTACTACAGGTCGGTGTTCACCACTGCCCTCATCATGCTGGGCAGCAGGGACGAGGCCGAGGACGCGCTCCAGGAGATATTCGTGGCCATGTGGAGGTCGCGCTCCACCTTCGACCCGGCGAGAGGAGGCCTCTCTACGTGGCTCCACCGCATCGCCATCAACCACTGCGCGAGCAGGAGGCGCACCAGGCGGGCGGCCACCGTCCCGCTGGAGGAGGCCACGGAGGCCCACCTCGAAAGGCAGTGGCCGTCGCACCCCGACTCGCCGGAGGAGCTCGCGATGAGCCAGTGGGAGCACGAGAGGATGATGGCCGCCATAGGCTCACTCGACGAGAGGCAGCGCTCGGTGCTCGTCCTCAGGTATTACGGCGAGCTCTCCTACCAGGAGATCGCCCAGGCACTGGACATACCGCTGGGGACAGTGAAGTCCCGGCTGAGCCAGGCACTACGCGGCCTGCGCCGCCTGCTGGTGGCAGAGGGCCAGAGGTGCGGGGAGGCGTGATGAAGAGGTCGATAGTGGTGCTCTCTGCACTGGTCGCGGTCATCGCCGGGATAGCGGTGATGAAGGGGAGAGCGGGGAAGATGCGGAGAAGGGAGAGAGGGTATGGACTGTAAAGACGTACAGGATATGCTCGTGGCCTACAGCGACGACGAGGTGAGGCCCGAAGAGAGGGTGCAGGTGCAGGCCCACCTGGCCGCCTGTCGCCGCTGCCGGGAGGAGCTGGAGGCCATCGCGTCCTGCCGGGTTGAGCTGCGGCGCTCGCTGGGGACGGCGGCGGGCACGGCCCCCCCTCCATCGCAGGCGTGGGCCGAGCTCGAGGGGAGACTCGAGCACGAGGAGAGGCCACAGGGGGCGCTCTGGGGCCTGGCGAGGTCTACATTGAGAGGAGGAGGAGATAGAGTGATGAGAGGTCTGGTATCCAGGCAGCCGGTGTGGAAGGTGGCCCTGGTAGCGACGGCGGCGGTCGCCATCGCCATCGGCCTGAGCGTGGGCATACCGCACGCGGGCACGGCCTCCGCGTATGCCCAGGCCGCGGACATGGCGTACAACAGCCCTGAGGTGAGGGACGCCCTCGGTGGGGATGTAGCGACGTTGAGCGTGGTGAAGGTGGTAGACGGCGTGGGGACGGTGGTATGTGGCGGGGAGCTCGGCGCGCTCGTCGTCGCCGAGGTCGACCTGGAGCTCAAGGCGGTAAACGTGGTGCTCACCCCCAAGCTCACCGAGGCCGAGGAGCAGGAGGCCATCGCCATCGCCGCCGCCGACCCCGGGGTCCAGGGGCTCCTCGACCAGGGGGCCACCATAGGCGGCTGCTCACCCCTGTACGCCTTCGGCATGAGGGTGAGCGACAGCGGAGAGAGAGAGCCCGTGGACTTCTCGCTCTCGATGGTGCAGGTGCAGATCGAGATGGGGGACAGGAGCTGGGCGGCACACGTAGACCTGGATGAAGGCACGGTAGCGATGCTGATAGAGACGACACCCATGGGCCCGGACGGCCTTATACCGGGCTCGGTCACGTGGGACGGAGAGGAGTTTCACCCCACGCAGTAGACCCGTAGCGAGGAACCATTATAGAGACCGCCAGGCCATCGAGCGACCGACAAGGTCTCTCTCCGGGGAGGTGCCCCCTTGCTGAAAAAGGGTGGGGCATCTCCCGGCGTCTACGGCAGGGAAGGGGCATGGCACTAGCTGGCGTGAGTGTGCTCCCTGGCGATGGCCACCATCCGGGAGAAGGCCTCGCGGTCGCGCACCGCCATATCGGCGAGCATCTTGCGGTCGACGGCGACGCCGGCCTTGGAGAGGCCGTCGATGAAGCGGCTGTACGATATCCCCTCCTGCCGCGCCGCGGCGTTGATGCGCACGATCCACAGCCTCCTGAAGTCCCCCTTCTTCTCGCGCCGGTGCCGGTAGGAGTAGCTCAGCGACTTCATCAGGGACTCGTTGGCACGGCCATAGAGGGCATGCTTGGTGCCGTGGTGGCCCCTGGTCTGCTTCAGTATCTTCTTGTGGCGGCGGCGAGTCACCACGCCACCCTTGGCTCTGGTCAAGACATCCTCCTTCTACGAATAGGGAATGAGCCGCTTAATGCGGGCCCGGTCCGCAGGGTGGAGGGGCAGCTTCTCGTCGTAGAGGCGCCTGGTCCGGCCGGGCTTCTTCCGCCTCAAGTGGCTCTTGCCCCCCTTGGTACGCATTATCTTGCCGCTCCCGGTAACGTGAAAGCGGCGGGCCGCCGATTTATGTGTCTTCAGCTTGGGCATCTGGTGTCCCCTTTACCGCCTTTCTCTCCTTGGCCGGGACCAGGATCACGTGCATATTCCTCTGCTCCATGGTGGGCATCTTCTCCAGCACCGCGACCTCCCCCACCTCTGCTATCACGCGCTCCAGCAGCTCCCTTCCCAGCTCAGGGTGTGTGATCTCGCGCCCCCTGAAGAGCACCGAGACCTTCACCTTGTCGCCTTCCTCCAGGAGCTTCTTGATGGTCCTGGTCTTGAACTCGATATCGTGCTGGCCTATCTTGGGCCTGAAGCGGACCTCGCGGAGCACGACGGTCTTCTGCTTCTTCCTCGCCTCGCGCTCCTTCTTGGTCTGCTCGTACTTGAACTTACCGTAGTCGATGAGCCGGCACACCGGCGGCTCTGCCTGTGGCGCCACCTCCACCAGGTCATACCCCTGCTCCCGGGCGATCTCCAGGGCCCGGGCCGTGGGCATGACACCCAGTTGCTGGCCATCCTCGCCTACCAGCCGCACCTCTCTGGCCGCTATCCTCTGGTTCACGCGGTACTGCTTTGATACCGTTGCCCGATATTGCTTTGGTATTGCACGCCCCCCGATCGAATGAATTACGCAACGCCCCCAGGGTGGGCACCTCTATACTACATACATATGCACCAAAAAATCAAGGTGCCCGCGCTATCTCCTGGGCCCAGGCCATCTCTTTGAACGCCGCCACGGTCTGTGCCCCCATGTCCTCGCCGCTCCTGAGCCTCACCGAGACGGTGCCGGTCTCCACCTCGCGGTCGCCGACGATCAGCATGCAGGGTACCTTCTGCACCTGGGCCTCGCGGATCTTCGCGTTCATCCTCTCGGAGCGGGCATCTGCCTGGGCACGTACTCCGCTGCCTTTGAGCTCGGCCTCCACCGCGAAGGCGTAGTCCGCGTGGCGGTCGGCTATGGGGATGATGACCGCCTGCACCGGTGCCAGCCAGAAGGGAAAGGCCCCGCCGTAGTGCTCGATGAGGCAGCCCAGGAAGCGCTCCATGCTGCCGAGCACGGTGCGGTGCACCATGACCACGGTACGCTCGGCGCCGTCGCTGTCCACGTAGGTGACATCGAAGCGCTGGGGCAGGTTGAAGTCCACCTGCGTGGTGGGGCCCTGCCATGCCCGGCCCAGGGCGTCCTTCAGGCCGATATCGATCTTGGGGCCGTAGAACACCCCCTCTCCGGGGTCCACGGTGTAGGCGACGCCGAGGCGGGTGAGCGCCCGCTCCAGCGTCTGGGTGGCCTCCTCCCACATCTCGAGCGTGCCGGCGTACTTCTCAGGCCGCGTCGAGAGGTACACCTCGTACTCCTCGAAGCCGAAGGTGCGCATCATGAACAGGGCGAACTCCACCACGGCCACCACCTCGTCCTCAAGCTGGTCGGGGCGACAGAATATGTGGGCATCGTCCTGGGTGAACCCGCGCACCCGCGTGAGGCCGTGGAGGACGCCTGAGCGCTCGTAGCGATAGACGGTGCCCAGCTCCGCCCAGCGCAGTGGCAGCTCGCGGTAGCTCCTGAGCCTGCTCTTGTACATCATGATGTGGCCGTTGCAGTTCATGGGCTTGATGAGGTAGAGCTGCCCGTCCACGTCCATGGGTGAGTACAGGTGCTCGTGGTAGAGCTCCCAGTGCCCGCTCTGCTTCCACAGGTCCAGCTTGGCGATGTGGGGGGTATACACGATGTCGTACCCCCTCTTGCGGTGCTCTGCCACCCAGAAGTCCTCGACGATGCGCCGCACCAGCGCGCCCTTGGGGTGCCAGTGGATCAGGCCCGGCCCCACCTCGTCGTGAATGCTGAAGAGGTCGAGCTCCCGCCCCAGGCGGCGGTGGTCTCTCTTCGCCGCCTCTGCCAGCCTGTCGAGGTGGGCGGTGAGCTCCCCCTCGCTCTCGAAGGCGGCGCCGTATATCCGCTGCAGCATGGGCCGCCCCTCGTCGCCGCGCCAGTACGCCCCGGCGATGGAGAGGAGCTTGTAGGCCTTTATCTCGCCCGCGGAGCTCACGTGGGGGCCGCGGCACAGGTCGATGAACGAGCCGCTGCGGTATACGCTCACGGTATCGCCCTCGATCTCGTCGATGAGCTCCAGCTTGTAGGGCTGTTCGGCGAAGATGCGCCTGGCCTCCTCTTTGCCTACCTCCTCCCTGGTGAAGGGCACGTCGGCGGCGATGATCTCGGCCATCCGCGCCTCGATGGCGGGGAGGTCGTCGGGGGTGAGCGGGCGGGGCAGGTCGAAGTCGTAGTAGAAGCCGTCGGCGATGGTGGGCCCGATGCCGAACCTGGCCCCGGGGAAGAGCTGGGCCACTGCCTCAGCCATCACGTGTGATGCCGAGTGTCGTATCCTCTCCAGAAGACCGTCTTCACCGTGTGCGCCAGCAGCCATCTTCCTCGCCTAAAACCTGCTCTCTGCCCGTGCCCTGGGGGATCATCCCGGCGAAAATAAAACCCCCGCCCCATACATGAACGGAAGGCTCCGCGCTCCTGTCCAGGAGGCCCACAATGGTGGGCGGTAGTGGATTTGAACCACTGACCTCTGCGATGTCAACGCAGCACTCTAACCAGCTGAGCTAACCGCCCCTGGCATTATGTCTCGGCCAATTCTAGCAAACCCCTGTAGTGAAGTCAAGCGCACCCGTCCTCTGGGGAGTTGGCTTGAATTTCCAATAATGATGTGCTACACTTGGGGCGACCTTCGGGGCTGTGGCCCAGTTGGGAGGGCGCCTGCATGGCATGCAGGAGGTCGGGGGTTCGAATCCCCCCAGCTCCACCAAGGAGTGGTATGGACGAGACCCATCTGAGCATCGAGGTGGCGAAGGGGCTCAGGGATGTCATCAACGAGCTTGTCGGCCTGAATATACCGTCTACTGTCAGCGAGCTTAAGGACCACAACAGGCTGCTGGATGAGCACGCAGAGAAGCTGGACCGGCTCACCGAGTGTGTCCGTCTCCTGGAAATAAAGCAGAACGAGATAATGGAGAGGCTGGGCTCTGACCAGTGCGAGCGGCACGTCGAGGTCGCTCCGCTTCAGGCGGCCACGCGGAAAGAGGCGCCGCACTCCCGGCAATCGGAGCTCAGGGAGCTGTTTGCCGGCAACCTGCCCAAGAGGATAATCAGGCGACGGCCGAGCGTAGAGGTATAGGGCCCCTGTAGCTCAGTGGATAGAGCAGCGGTTTCCTAAACCGCGTGTCGGGCGTTCGAGTCGCCCCAGGGGTACCATGGTGTGGGGGGCGGCAGGGGCCGCAGGTAGGTCGAGAGAGGAG
>JAXHUE010000023.1:0-30000 GCA_034189655.1 Chloroflexota bacterium
GGGGTGCCGGTGGGCCTCACGGCAGGCGGGCTGGTGACGTCCTCACCACCTCCTGCGCTCGTTGACGTTGAATATCGGCAGGAGGCCAGCTACCTCCAGGGCCTGGACGATGGCGCTCGCGAAATCGCTGGCGTCGGGAGAAGAGGGGTAGTAGCTGTCCAGGTAGGTCTGCGCGATCTCCTTCACCTTCTCGAAGGCCTCCTCCACCGTCCTGTCGTCCTCGTCGGGCATGGCCGGGGCCACCGCGCCTTTCCGCTCGGGCTTCCGTTTCTGGTGGACCATCTTGTAGTGGTGGTCGCAGATAGGTATGGCCAGGTCCGGTTCACCTTTGTGCCACTGGCTCCCCCTAACCAGCACTATCCTCTTGTTGCCCCTGCTTTCGCAGCTGGTTATGGCGCACTTCTGCATGGTGTCCCCCTGTCGCCCTGGCCGGCGGTAGTGTAAGGCCGTCCCCGGATAGAGGTGCCGAAAGCCCCGGTGGCGTCACCACTATACCATTATGCCTCTACTTTGCGCAACATGCCGCCCGAGGGCCGCCCCTTCCCCGCGCGTCCGCCAGGGGACGTGTGCCGCCGCCGGGGAGAGCACGGGGCCCGCCTAGCGCCTGAGCTGCTTAACCTCCTCCGCGATGCGGGGCAGCACCTCGCCGGTCTTGCCGCGGATGAGGAAGTCCGATATCCCCTCGGCGGTCAGGGGTGTGGGCTCGGCGTTCACCTCTATTATGGTGGCGGCCCCCGTCCCCGGCCCTGAGCCCGCGGCGCCGGTGGCGCTCTTCCGGTACCTGGTGATGCGCGGCAGGTAGGCGAAGGGGGTGACCACGGCCGACGTGCCGCAGATGAGCATCACATCGCACCTCTGGGCCTCCTCTTCGCTCATGTCCATGACGTCGCGGGGGATGGGCTCGCCGAAGAACACCCCGTCCTCCTTCACCGCTGCGCCGCACCGCTCGCAGAGCGGGGGCAACCGGCCGTCGCGGTACATCCCTTCCAGGTCGAAGTGCTCTCGCTGGTATCTGGTGTTACAGCGGGGGCACCTCAGCTTCTCCAGTCCGCCGTGGTACTCGTAGACGGTGCTGCTTCCCGCCCTCCCGTGGAGCCCATCGACGTTCTGGGTGATGATGCACTTTAAGACCCCCATCTTCTCCAGCTCGGCGAGGGCCAGGTGTCCCGGGTTGGGCGTGATCTCCTTGAACCTCTCGGCAAATGCGCGCCAGAAGGTATTATCGGGGCTCATCCGCTCCTCCCAGTACTTCTTGGGGTCGGACTTGAACTTGTCGTAGGCGAGGTAGGCCTGTCTCTCGGCATCCGGGTTCTTGGTCCAGACGCCGTCGGGCCCGCGATAGTCCGGGATGCCGGACTCCGTCGACATGCCGGCGCCGGTGAGCGCTATGGCATATCTGCTCTCCGCCAGGGTCTTCGCCGCCTGCTCGATAAGGGCATCCATTTCCCACCTCCAGGTATCAGGGCGTACCTCCAGTGCAGGCCAATTATACACCATCCCCGGCGTAAGGGTCTCGTGCCGGGCCAGGGGCGCTACTTGCCACGGCCACCTTCGGGGTAGTACCGGGTGTTCGCGGCGGCCCAGGCGAGGCGGCACCAGGGCAGAGCGGTACCACGGTACCATGAAAACCTGCGAATAATGTTGACAATAAGCGCATAATATGGTATGTAATAACTTACGATATTATAATTATATTATAAATAGTTCAAGTGTCGGGGGCTGGACATGGGTGATAACGGGCACAGCGCGCAGGTGTCGAGCAGAAAGGGAAGACCGAAGAGGGACCCCAACATGGTGGAGATCCTGGTCATCGACGACGAGTACAACGTGCGCAGCGTGATGACCGAGGCCCTCACCTCGTGTGGGTACCAGGTGTATCTCGCCGACGGGAGCACCGTGGTCGATGCCCTCGCCGCGAGGGAATACAACCTCATCATCACCGACCTCCGCATGCCGGTCATGGATGGCATGCAGATCATAGCGCGGGCCAGGGAGGAATCGCCGGGGGTGAAGATAATCGTGACCACGGGATATCCCTCCGAGGATACGCTTGAGCGCTGCAAGGAGATGGGCGTCGACCGCTACCTGGTGAAGCCGTTCTCCATAGGTGAGATACGCCAGGTGGCCAGGAACGTGCTGCGGGGGAACACCACCAGCGATATCCAGTAGGGGTGACCCAGGGCCGGGCGCCCCGGCGATACCCTCGGCTGACGATTGCTATGCGGCGAAAGATCCTCATCGTTGACCACGATGCCAAGACCTTGAACTTCGTCTCCTGCTCGCTGGAGCAGGGCGGCTATGACGTGGTCACTGCCACCAACGGCCTGGACGGCTTTCGGCTGGCCCAGGAAGAGGGGCCGGCGCTGGTAGTGCAAGGCGTCATGCTGCCGGGCATGGATGGCTTCGAGCTCTGCCATCGCCTGCGCAGCGCCGCTGCCACCGCCGAGCTGCCCATCATGCTGCTTGCGCCGAAGGACGGAGAGAGCGAGCGGGGCACCGGGCAGAAGGCGGGCGCCAGCGCCTACCTCGCCAGGCCGGTGGCACCGGACGTGCTGGTGGAGACCGTGGGCTCCCTCCTGGGGCTGAACGGCACTGACCAGGGGGACGGGGCTCACTCCGTCCAGGAGCACTTGAGGTTCGTGCCCGGCGGGGTGCAGCGGGGGGAGCGGGCGCAGTGATAGAGCAATGTGATATGCCCCAGGGTGGAGAGCCCCTGCTCGCCGCGGTCAAGGCGGGGGTGGTGAGCGAGGAGGAGCTGGGGCACGTCCGCAGGATACAGCAGGAGTCGGGCAAGAGGCTGGGCCAGGTCATAGCCGAGCGTGGGTGGGCGTCGGACGAGGAGCTGGCGCTGCTGCTCTCCCTGGACATGGGTGTGCCCCTCATCGACATGAAGTGGCACCAGGTCCAGCCCAAGGCCCTGGAGCTGGTCCCGGCACAGCTCGCGTTTCGCCACCGGGTGATAGGGCTGGACGTCGTGGGCAATGCCCTGGTGCTGGCCATGGCCGACCCCGAGGACATCCGCGCCAGGGACGACGTGGCCAGCTACACGGGGATGGAGGTGCTGCCCGCCGTCGCCTACCCCCAGGACGTGTGCCGGGCCATAGAGGTCAACTACGGCCTGCGGGGTGAGCTCGATAGCGAGCTGTGGGAAGGGCCCACCAAGGCCGTCCCCCTCGCGGAGCAGGCCGAGGGCCAGCCCCGGCGCAACCTGGGCAACCAGATAGAGGAGCAGCTTAGTCGCCTCGCGCCCAAGAGCTACGAGGACGGGATCAGGGCCGACATGCTGCTCAGCACCGTGTCCGAGGCCCCCATAGTCCGCTCCGTCGACCTCATCGTGCGCCAGGCAGTGAGGGACCGCGCCTCCGACGTCCACATCGAGCCCCAGAGAGACCGGCTGCGCATCAGGTATCGCATCGACGGCATACTGCACGACGTGGCCTCGATCAGCCTGGACTACCACTCCCCGCTGCTCTCGCGGATCAAGGTGCTGGCCCAGATAGACATCGCCGAGCGCAGGCGCCCCCAGGACGGCCAGCTCACCTACGACCTGAAGGACAAGCAGGTGGACATCCGCGTTGCCACCTTCAACACGGTGTACGGGGAGATGGCCGTCCTTCGGATACTGGACAAGTCGCTGCCGCTGTTCTCCCTGTCGGAGCTGGGCTTTCTCTCCGAGAGTCTCACGCGGTATGGCGAGGTCTTGAGGTCGCCGCTGGGCATGGTAGTGGTCTCCGGCCCTACGGGGGCAGGCAAGACCACCACCCTGTACGCATCGCTCAACCAGCTTGACAACGCCGAGCGGAAGATCATCACCGTCGAGGACCCGGTGGAGTACCAGTTCGACGATATCTGCCCCAGTGAGATCAACCCCAAGGCCGATATCACCTTCGCCAGCGGGCTCCGGGCCATAATGCGCCTCGACCCCGACGTCATCCTGGTGGGCGAGGTGCGCGATAGCGAGACTGCCAACACCTCCATCCAGGCGGCCCTCACCGGGCACTTGGTGCTCTCCTCGGTCCACGCCAACGACGCCGCCGGGGTCATCTTTCGCCTGCTGCACCTGGGGATAGAGCCCTTCCTGTTGTCCTCGGCGCTCATCGGCATCGTGGCCCAGCGGATGGTGCGTCGCGTGTGTCCCCACTGCAGCGACCTCGCCGAGGCCGGCCCTGAGGAGAAGGTGGCCTACCAGGAGGAGATGGGCGAGGCCAGGACCCACTTCTACTACGGCGCAGGGTGCAATCGCTGCTCGGGGACGGGCTACCTGGGACGCACCGGCGTGTTCGAGGTGCTGCTGATAACCGAGGAGTTCCGCAAGCTGATACTCTCCGGGGCGAGCACCGATGAGCTGCGCGCCCAGGCAGTGAAGGACGGCATGATAACCATGCGGCGGGACGGCATGATTAAGGTGAAGAGGGGGATAACCACCCCCCGCGAGGTGCTGCGCAACGTGTTCTCTATAAGCAGCGAGGGGCGCAGTACAAGCGATGCCAAGGAAGAGGCCCCTGTAGAGGCGAAGGACGAGGCCCCCGTGGAGGTAAGGGAAGAGGCCCCGGCCCCCGTGGAGGCAGCGGTGGAGCAGGGCGCCGTCTCCCAGGCACCGTCTGCGGCCGACGAGGCAAGGGAAGCAGAGCACGAGGCCGTCGCCGGAGGCGCGCAGCGCGTTGAGGCCAGACAGGAGGCGGCACCCGCTGAGCTCGTGGGCCAGAGGGTCCCCATAGTGAACAGGCTCGGCGGCACCGGGGGCGAGGTCCCGGCGGGTGGCGGGCAGCGCTTCGGGGGCACCGAGGGCCCCGAGGGCCCCGAGACGACATCGCTCCGCGGGGCATCGGCCGATACCCCCCCTGCGACCAGTGACGTGGAAGGTGGCACCGGCGGCGAGGACGGCCATCGCAGGCTGTTCCGCCACAGCAGGTTGGAGGCACTGGAGTCGCTCATGCCCGGGGGCAACTTCCTGGAGACCTACGTGAGCGAGCACATGTCCGATGTAGTGGCGGACATGGTGCCCGTCCGCATCCGCAGCCTCCCCGAGGTGGTGTGGGCCACCGTCCTCTACCTGCGCGGCAAGCACCCCAAGCTGGACTCCGGGGCCCACGTGAGCGCTGCGCTCATCGAGGTGGGGCTGCCCGTCCTGGAGGAGATGGTGAAGGGCGTGCCCTCGTTCAAGGAGCTCATGGACAGGGCGTACCTCGAGGGCGACGAGAGCCAGCGCCTGGAGCTGCTCAAGAGCCAGTTCGATGTCCACATATCGGCGAACAAGCTGAGCAAGACGGTGTACTGCAGCGGAGAGAAGACGTGGAAGCGCCTAAAGCGCATCGCCGACCACTTGGGCATCGCACAGTCCAACGTGGCCGTGCTCGCTCTGGAGGCGGGGATGGCGCAGAGCCTGTTCTGGCTGCCCGATAAGCACCGCAACAACGCCGCACAGGAGATCGCCCACTTCGAGCACTGGCTCGCAGAGAGGCAGCGCTCGCCATAGACCGCCGGGCATCGTTGCCCGCGCCCCCTGTAAGGCCGTCCCACCGGTAGCGGCCCCTCCCGCCCCTCCCCGTGATGAGGCATCCTCGCACGCACGGCGCGCAAGACCCTGGAGACCACCTTGCCCCTTTCCCTACACCCTGCGTGCGCTCACGCCGTCGACCGCTGGGTGGCGTAGCGCGCGTCTCTCTGGGGGGGATGGCGACGGGGTGCCCACTGGTATATAATACGTGGTACCTCGCGTTGAGGGGCGGCGTCTGCTCTCGAGAGGGGGTGGGGAGGCGTGGAAGCGCCCGCACAATATGTCAAGGAGGGATGGCGATGGACTTCGACTTAAGCGAAGAACAGAGGATGATGAAGGCCAATGCCCGGGACTTCCTGGAGCGTGAGATCGTCCCCCAGGTGAACGACTACGAGAGGAGGGGGTACTCCTTCACCGCGGAGGAGGGCCGTAGCTTCATCAAGCAGCTCATGCCCTTCGGCTACTACATCGGGCAGCTGCCGGAAGAGTACGGCGGCTCCAACCTGGGCCACCTGGACAACGGCATCCTGATGGAGGAGCTGGCCCGGGCCTGGGCCAGCCTCGCCGGGTTCATCCTCATCGCCTCACTGGGGAGCCAGGTCGAGAGCTCGGGCAGCGAGGAGCTGAAGAAGAAGGTGATGCCCCGCATCATGGCGGGGGACTACATCGGGGCCGGGGCCATCACCGAGCCCGACGCCGGCTCCGATGCCGCCGCCATGCAGACCCAGGCGGTCCTGGACGGCGACGAGTGGGTGATAAACGGCAACAAGATATGGATCTCCAACGGCACCATCGCCGATGGGTGCAGCGTGCTGTGCATCACCAACAGGGAGCAGGGGGCAATGGGCATATCGTCGATACTGGTGGAGAAGGAGGTCTCCCCGTACCAGGCGCGGGAGCTCAAGCACCTGGGCTGCAACTGCTTCCCCACCGCCGAGCTCGCCTTCGTCGACTGTCGCGTGCCCAAGGCCAACGTCCTGGGCGACCCCACCATGGGCTACAAGCAGACGATGTACACCTTTGAGATAGGCCGCTCCACGCTGGCGGTGATGTCGGTGGGCATGGCCCAGGCCTCCATCGATGCCGCCATCACCTACGCGCGGGAGCGCAAGCAGTTCGGCAGGCCCATCGGCAGCTTCCAGATGATACAGGAGCTCATCGTCGACATGATCGCCGCCACCGAGGCCTCGCGCCTCCTCGCCTACCGCGCCTTCGACCTCATCGACAAGATGGAGCGCTGCCGCTGGCAGTCGTCCCTGGCCAAGGCCTTTGCCTGCGAGCAGGCGGTGTGGACCACGTCCAAGGCCATCCAGGTGCACGGTGCCATGGGCCTCTCCGACGAGTACCCGGTGGAGCGCTACTTCCGCGATGCCCGCATGATGACCATCCCCGACGGCGCCACCCAGATACAGAAGCTGGTGATGGGCCGCGAGGTCATCGGCATCAGGGCCTTCACGTAGCCCCTGGGCCTGCGCTACAGGGGCTCTTTGCGCACCATAATCGTTTTACGAGAGAAGGAGGTTTCCAATGGATCTGGGCTACAAGGGAAAGGTGGCGGTGATAAGTGGGGCCGGCCGCGGGCTGGGCCGCACCATAGCCCTCACCCTCGCCGAGGAGGGGGCCACGGTGGCGGTCAACGACTTCTACCTGGAGCGCGCCGAGGAGGTGGCCAAGGAGATCAAGGCGAAGGGGGGAGAGGCCATAGGGGTCCAGGCCGACGTGACCGACACGGAAGCGGTCATCGCAATGATGAAGAAGGTGGTCGATACCCTGGGCCGGGTGGACATCGTGGTGCACAACGCCGGTATCCCGGCAGGGCTCCTGGAGACCGCCGGGCTGCTGGCACTGGCCCCCCTCTTCCACGAGACGGACAAAGAGACGTGGGACAAGTGGGTCAACATCGACTTCTACGGGCTCCTGAACCTGGCCAAGGCGGCCATCCCCCACATGATAGAGCAGGGCAGCGGGGGGAGGATAGTCAGCGTCGGCTCCGACGCCGGCAGGATAGGCGAGCAGAGGACGGTGGTGTACTCCGGGGCCAAGGCGGGCACCTACGGATTCTTGAAGGCGGTGGCCAAGGAGGTGGCCCGCTACGGCATAACGGCCAATGCCGTGGTATCCTCGGCCATGGACGATACCTTCCTCTCGACGCTCACCGGGGCCGATTCGCCTGAGGCCCAGGAGCGGCGCAAGGCCGTGATGCGGCAGTACCCGCTGGCCCGGGCCCGGGGCGGCCTGGGCACCACCCAGGACATGGCCAACGCCGTGGCCTTCGTCGCCTCCGAGCGCGCCTCGTGGATAACCGGGCAGCTCCTCTCGGTAAACGGCGGCTACTGCATGGTGGACTAGGCCGTAAAGCAAGCCGAGGATGAAAGAGAGACCGCACCCCGTGGGCGCGGTCTCTCTCGCATGCAGCCCCTGGTCTCCCTGGGTGCCACGTGCATGGTGCCGGGCGGCCGCGCCCGTCGTGGGGCGGCCTGCCGCTTACGTGCTGCCCTTGACTGGTGCCCCCTCCTCTGGTAGAGTTGCCGTGTCTGGGCTATACCCCCATCGCTTCGCCCCGCGAGGGTCTTTACCGGCCCACGCCGAGAGCTAGTCCCCGTGCCCAGGGGGTCTTTTAAGGCCACAGGCCTCACTGAAACCCTGTACCAGGAGGAGGATGTCATGGAGCTCAAGCAGGTCAACGAGACGCTCACCTACTACGTGAGGCCGCAGACTTTCCCCGTCGCCTTAAAGCTGTGCCGCTCAGAGGGCGAGCTGCCGGAGAAGGTGCGCCGGCCCCAGCGCGACCTGGGGTACCAGGTCACCCTGTGCCAGGGCATTGGCCTTGCGCGGAGGTTCGGCTGGACGATGGCTATCGGCAAGGAGGACCAGTGCTGTGTCGGCGGCGCCGCCGCCATGGGCTTCGTGAAGGAGTCGCCGGCGATGTCCCAGGCCGACGCCGAGAAGATGCTGGACTTCGGCACTTACAGCCACCTGCTGGCGGCCCCCATCACGGGCGCCGCCTTCGAGCCAGACGCGGTGGTGCTCTACGTGAACTCGGCACAGGCGATGCGCCTGGTGCAGGCGGCAGGAGAGGGAGGGGTGTCGGCCGTGGCCACCGGGAGCATGGACTGCGGCGACGTCGTGGCGCGGACGACCAGGGGCGACCGCTGCCAGTTCATCCTGCCCTCTGGCGGCGACCGCGTCTTCGGCTCCACCCAGGACCACGAGCTGATATTCGCCATGCCCCAGGGCAAAGTAGAGGCGGTGATGAAAGGCCTGGAGGAGACACACAAGGCCGGCTTCCGCTACCCGGTGCTTACGGACATAAGGCACCGGCCGTCGCTGCCGCCGTTCCTGGAGATGGCGGGGTCTGCCGAACCGGCGCCTTAAGTGGCACCTTGTATCGTGAAAGGAGACTCTATCGTGGATGTCATCGAGGCCATCAGCACGCGCATGAGCATAAGGGGATTTAAGCCCGATCCTGTCCCCCAGGAGGTGCTCCGGGAGGTGCTTGAGGTCGCCTGTCGCGCGCCATCTTCCATGAACACGCAGTCGTGGGAGATAGCGGTGGTCGCGGGCGATGCCCTGGACGGCATACGGCGGGAGGGCGTCGACATGCTGACGGCGGGGACCCTGCCCAACCCGGACATGCCCAGCCAGGCCTTCGAGGGGGTCTACAGGCAGCGCCAGGTCGACCTGGCCGTCCAGATATTCAAGCTCATGGGGATTGCCCGGGAGGACAAGGAGAAGAGGGCAGAGTGGATGCAGAGGGGCTTCCGCCTGTTCGATGCCCCTGCCGCCATCGTCCTCTCGGTGGACAGGTCCTTGAATGAATCGTGGCCCCTGTTCGACCTCGGCTCCATAGCCCAGACCATATGCCTCGCCGCGCTCGCCCACGGTCTGGGCACGTGCATCCAGGGCCAGGGCGTGATGTACCCTGAGGTGGTGAGGAAATACACCGGCATACCGGATTCCAAGCGCATCGTCGTCTGCATCGCCATCGGCTACCCCGACTGGGACTTCCCGGCAAACAGGCTCAAGAGCGAGCGGGAGCCGCTGGACGCCGTCACTACCTGGCGTGGCTTCTAGGGGCGCGGACGGCGTCTCCAGGGCGGTGCCGTGCAGGCAGGGCCCAGACGGGGGGAGAGAGTGGCCGATAGGTCGGTGCTCATCGTTGGGGCCGGGCTCGCCGGCCTCTCCGCCGGGTGCTACGCCCAGATGAACGGCTACACAAGCCACATCGTGGAGCGCCACACCAGGGCCGGGGGGGTGGCGGCGGCGTGGCAGCGGGGTGAGTACCTGGTAGACGGGGGCATCCACTTCGTCATGGGGCAGCGGCGGGACACGGCGCTGCACCGCACCTACCGCGAGCTGGGGGTGGTACCGGCCACCCGCTTCGTGGAGATGACGGCCTACGGGCGCTTCGTCGACGAGCGGAGCGGCCGCTCGGTGGACGTCACCGCAGACCTGGGCCGCCTGGCCGACGACTTGAAGGCGGCCTCACCCGGCGATGCCAGGGCGATAGACGAGGTCATCGCCGGGGCGCGGGCGTTCCGGGGGCGGGACTGGAGCGAGGTGGGCATGAGCAGGCCTCCGGAGCTCCTGGGCTTGAGAGACCGCCTCGGGGAGATGTGGCACCTGCGCGGCGCGGCGCGCTACTTCACCGGGAGGTACGCCGCGTCGGTGGACGACTACGTGCAGGGCGTGGCCGACCCCTGGCTGCGCCAGTTCTTCCGCAGCCTGTTCCTGCCCGAGGTGCCGGTGTGGTTCGTGTTGATGGTGCTGGGGCTGCTCGCCGACGGCCAGATGGCCTTCCTCGAGGGGGGGTGCCGCGACTTCGTCGGGGCCATCGAGGACAGGTACCGCGACCTGGGCGGGCAGGTGACCTACCAGGCCGACGTCGCCGAGGTGCTGGTGGAGGGCGACCGCGCCGTGGGCGTGCGCCTCTCGGACGGCAGCGAGCTCCGCGCCGCAGTCGTGGTCTCCGCCGCTGACGGATACAGTACCATCTACCGCCTGCTGGGCGGGCGCTATGTGAGCGCGCAGGTAGAGGGGCGCTATGCCCGCTGGGCGCTGTGCCGCCCCATGGTGATGGTGAGCTACGGCGTGGCGCGCCAGTTCCCCGGTGAGCCGCCCTTCACCACGGTGAGGCTGGAGCGGCCACTGGTGGCCGGCGGGCAGGAGATAGACGGGCTCCTGGTGCGCATCTTCAACTACAGCCAGAGGTTTGCCCCGCCGGGCAAGACGGTGCTCCAGGTGGAGTTCGAGGCGGAGTGGGAGCGCTGGGCAGGCCTGCACCGCGACGACCGCGCCCGCTACGCCGCGGAGAAGGAGCGGGTCTCCGCCGAGGTGCTGGAGCGGCTGGAGAGGCACTTCCCCGGCGTCTCGTCCCAGGTGGAGGTAAGCGACGTGGCCACGCCCTATACCACGTGGCGCTATACCCAGAACTACAGGGGGGCCTGGGGGGGCTGGCTGATGACGCCGCAGGTGGTAAACGAGCGCATCGAGCGGACGCTCCCCGGCCTGTCAAACTTCTACATGGCGGGCCAGTGGGTGATGCCCGGCGGGGGCGTGGGCCCCTGCCTCTGCTCCGGGCGTCACGTGGCGCAGCTCCTGTGTCACCGCGACGGCCTGCCCTTCCGCACCGCGCTCCCCTGACCGCGTGTGGGGCCGGGGTGAGGGGAGGGGCCCACAGGGGGGCACAGGGGCCATTCTATTGCTGTGGCCCCACCAGGCCCAGGTACTCGGCGCGGCTGGCAAGGTAAGAGGTGACCATCGCCCCCGCCTCCGGCGTGCCGAAGGTGTAGATGCCGGCCTCCTTGAGCCTGTGGATGGCCGGGGAGCTGTCGCCGCCGAGGGTGCTGGTGACGATGAGGGGCTTTCCGTGCCGGTGCACCCTCTCGATCAGGCCCTCCACCATCTTGAGCTCACCGTCTATCATCTGCTTGACGTATGCCTGGGCCCCGGCGTCTTCGCGGTCTATCGATACGTAGCGCTGTATGGGGAAGCCTATGCTGCCGATGGCGAGCACGGCATCGATGTAGTCGAGCTTGAGCAGGTTCCCGATGCAGGCATACGAGCCCTCGACCTGGCCCGCCATGTCGACCGGGTTGCCCCGCGACCAGCGGGGGGGCAGGTACTTGTCGAGGGCCTGTACGGTCTCCTCGGCGAGCGGCGGCACCTCGAGGCCGCGGCGGCGGCAGGCGTCGGTGGCCACCACGCCGAAGCCGCCTCCGCCGGTGACGATGGCCACCCTCCTGCCGCGGGGCAGCGGCTGCCCGACCAGGGCCAGGGCCACGTCTACCATGTCGTCCACCTCTTGCACCCGGATGATGCCCGACTGGCGGAAGGCGGCATCGTAGACCTCCTCGGAGCCGGAGAGAGAGCCGGTGTGCGAGAGGGCCGCCCGCGCCCCCTCGGCCGAGGCCCCCACCTTCATGGCGACGATGGGCTTCTCCCTGGTTATGCGCCGCGCCAGCTCCAGGAAGCGGCGGCCGTCCTTGACGCTCTCGATGTAGGCGCAGATGACCCTGGTATCTTCATCCGCGGCGAGGTACTCCAGGTAGTCCTCGATGGTGAGGTCGGCCTCGTTGCCGCTGCTCACGAACTTGGCGAAGCCGGCGCCCCTCTCCGCGGCGCGCTCCAGGATGTAGATGCCGAAGTTGCCGCTCTGCGAGACCAGGGATATCGGCCCGGGGACGGTGCCTGCCTCCTCCGTGGTGAACAGGTCGAGGGCGGTGTTGAAGTGGCCGTTGCAGTTCGGCCCCACCAGGCGCACCCCGCCTGCCCTCGCGATGGCCACCACCTCGTCTTCCAGCATGCCCCCTTCGACCCCGGTCTCCTTGAAGCCGGCGGTTATCACGATGGCCGCCTTCACCCCCTTCGCCACGCACTCCCTCATCGCCGCGGGGACCCCCTCAGGCGGGATGACGATCACGGCGAGGTCGATGGCGCCCGGGACCTGGGCCAGGCTGCGGTAGGCGCGCCGCCCCAGCACTAAGTCGGCGCTCGCGTGTATGGGGTATACCTCTGCCTTGACATTCGAGCGAATCAACCGGTTGAAGATGTTGTATCCCCACTTGCCCGGGGTGGACGAGGCACCGATGACGGCGAGCGAGCGGGGATAGAAGAGGCCGTGCAGGCTGTCTTGGATATCGCTACTCACAATACTCTCTCCCATCGACAAGGTGTGTCCTGTGTGGGTGGTCACCTCATTGTGCACACACCCGTACTGTAAGTCAAGGAGTGGGCCTTCTACGGGCGCCGCCGTCAGGGGCCGCACTGGGCCAGGCCGGCAATGCTGTTCAGGATGAGGGTGCGCTCCCTCTCCAGCTCGTCGCTGTCCAGCGCGTCCAGGTAGTCCAGGCCGCGGTCACTTTCCTTGAGGAGAGGGAGGATGGCCTCTGGGTCTCTGCCCGCCGTGGCCGCCCTGGTGACCAGCTCGTGCCACGCCAGGAGCCTGTCCCTCATTGCCTCAAGCCGCCCGGTGGCATCGGGGTGAAAGCCGATGTGGCCGTAGCACAGTACCTGCGGCTCCAGGGCGATGAGGCGCTCTATGGAGGAGAGGGCCTGGGACAGCCTGAAGGGATGCGGTGTGGAGGGCCTCGTGGAGCCGTCGATGCACACCCCCGCCGCCTCGCCGGCGAGGAGGACGGCGCGCGTCCTCTCGAATATGCTCAGGTGGTGGGAGGCGTGGCCGGGGGTGAGGTGCACCTGAAGGTCGAGTCCCGGGCCCAGGTCCAGCTCCATCAGGTCATGGGCGGCGACGAGCCTGTCTGGGGGCACGGGCTCGATCTCGCCGTAGAGGTGGGCCAGCGGGCCCAGTTGCTTCTGGCTGGCCTCCCACAGCGCGCCGGGGTCGACGAGGTGGGGCACGGCGCGCGGGTGGGCTACCACCCGGGCCCTGCTCATCTGGCGTATCGCCGCCCCTATGCCGCCGGCGTGGTCCATGTGGATGTGGGTGAGTATCACGTAGTCGATGTCATCGGTGTTCACGCCGGCGGCGGCCAGCGCCCCAAGCAGGCTGGGCAGGGCCGCCCTGGGGCCGCACTCGACGATGGCCTTTCTCTGGCCGCAGAGGAGGTATGAGCCGATGAAGCGCTGGTACCCCGCTATCGGCGTATCGAGGTGCAGGAACGTGATCTCGGGCGTTACCGTGGATATCCCCATCGACACCTCTCGCGGCATAGAATGGCCCGCGGCAGAATAAACCCCACAAAATCCGCGATTTTGCGGGGGCCCCGCTCCGCGGGCGGGGTTAATACCCCGCCCTTGACCAAGGGGATGCTGTGCCCCCTTGGAACCCCAGCGAGTGGTTCCCCCCAGCTTGCTGGGGGGCATAGAGTTTGAGTCGCCGCGCACTCTATGGAGGATAGCGCGACGGCGTGCCGCCCGTCAAGGCCCACCCCTCCCTCGCTCGACAGGGACGGCCGGGGCAGCCGTCTGCGGCCCCGGGCCACGTCGATGGCCCCGTCTTCGGGCCCTCTCCTCGCCAGAGACCCCCTCCTCCTCCACGCGTGATAGCACTCCCATCAGCCCCTTTTCTCCATGATGAAGAACACCGAGCCGTACCGTGAGGGGTCCTCCTTGAAGGTGTCTATGAAGCGCTGGTCACTGTCGGCCTCCTCGAGGGCCCTGGGGTCGTCGATACCTGCTGCCCTCATCTCACTGATCCGCTTCTCCAGTGGGGCATAGAACTCGGCCCACCAGGCATCACTGCTCACGGTGAAGTGCCGGCGCAGCTCGTAGCCACAGGAGGCGATGTGCTCCAGCTTCTCGGAAACGTCCCCGGTCTCGTCGTGGACTACCAGGAACCCGTGTGGCTTCAGGAAGCGCCGCCACTCCGTGAGCCCCCTCTGGAAGCCGATGTGCTGTATGGAGCCCTCGGCCCAGATGATATCGAAGCTCTCTTCAGGGAAGTCCATGTCCAGCATCGAGCATCTCGTGGTGCTGACCCGCTCTGAAACCCCTGCCTCCTCCGCCTTTCTCGCGAGCCTGTCCAGGAGGGACTGGTCGATGTCCAGCGCCACTATCTCTCCCCGGCACAGCCTCGCCAGCTCCATGGTCGGCACACCAGAGCCACACCCCACGTCGAGGATGCGGGGCCGCTCCAGCCGCGGGAGCGCATAGAAGGCCTCCCTGGTGTACGTATTGAACCCTTCCCTCAAGAGGTCTTTGTATGTCTGGAGTGCGGTCTCCCCCTTCATCGAGCACCCAGCCTCTCTGCAGCCAGGGACTGCGGCGCGCCCTCTCTGCCGCCGCCGGCCGCCGTGGCCACGGTATTATACCGTATGCTGGCTCGCTGTCAATCCCGGGGCGGCCGTCTGCGGCCCGGGTCATGCCTCGCCTGCATTGACAGCCTGGAGAGAGGCAGTATACAATCGACGCGCAGTGCTCCGCCGCGGAGCGGGCAATCGTATCGTAGCTTGTCCTGCAATAAAAAAAGGAGGGGCGTAAATGGACTTTGAGCTCACTGAAGAGCAGAAAATGATGAGGACCAACGCCCGGGACTTCATCGAGAGGGAGATCATGCCCGTCGCCGACGAGTATGACAGGAAGGGCACGCTCACCAGGGATGAGCTCGTCGGGTTCATCAAGCAGCTCATGCCCTTCGGCTACTACAACGGCGTGGACCCCGAGGAGCTCGGCGGCGCCGGCCTCGACCACAAGATCGATGCCATGCTCACCGAGGAGCTGTCCCGCGCCTGGGCGGGCCTGTGCGGGGCGGTGCGGCTGGCCAACATGGGGCACATGCTCACGATGTGCCAGTCTGATGAGATGAAGAAGAAGTACGTCCCCCGGATCAGGACCGGCGAGTTCATCGGCTGCGGCGGCATCACAGAGCCCAACGTGGGCTCCGACTCCAGGCATGTGGAGACCACCATCACCTCCGACGGCGATTTCTGGGTGATCAACGGCACCAAGCTGTGGATATCCAATGCCCAGACCTCGGATGCCATGATGGTGATCGGTGTCACCGACAAGAGCCTGGGGGCCCTGGGGATGACCATGGTCATGGCGGAGAGGGAGACCTCCCCGTACCAGGTGAGGGAGCTGCACAAGGTGGGGCTCCGCGCCTGGCCCACCGCTGAGGTCTCCTTCGTCGATGTCAAGGTGCCCAAGGAGAACACCTTGAGCGCCCCGTCAGGGGACCAGGGCTCGGCGGCCTACCGGTCGCTGATGGTGGGCTTCGAGGGGACGCGCACCTGGCTGGCCGCCATGTCTACCGGCATCGCCCAGGCCGCCATCGACGCCGCCATAAGCTACGCCCGCGAGCGCAAGCAGTTCGGTCGCCCCATCGGCAGCTTCCAGATGGTGCAGGAGATGATCGTCGACTCCCTCACCGAGACGGAGTCGGCGCGCCTCCTCTACCTGCGGTCGGCGAGCCTCCTGGACAGGGGGGAGCGCTGCCGCTGGCAGTCCGCCATGGCCAAGGGCTTCGCCACCGACATGGCGGTAAGGGTGGCCTCCAAGTCGATGCAGATACACGGGGCCATGGGTGTCTCCGACGAGTACCCCGTGGAGAGGTACTTCAGGGATGCCCAGACCATGCTCCCCCCCGACGGCACCCTCCAGATACAGAAGCTGGTCGTGGGCCGGGAAGTCATCGGGATAAGGGCAATCTCGTAGCAGGGGCGCCGGTAGCGGCGGCCGCTCTATGCGTAGAAAAGGAGGAGGGCCACTCTCTGCCATGGCCCTCCTCCCGACCGTTCCCTCTTTCACGCGGCACCAGCCCCTCTGTGGGCTCCGTCACCACCGTCGACGACGGTGACGGAGCGGTCGCCCGCGGGGGCGAGAGGCCCAAGTCCAGGCCGGCCGCTGGCCTGCTAGTCCGGCTGGTCCATCTTGATGCCCAGGGCCTGGATACCGCCACCGGTATCGGCGCCGATGACCCCCTCGGCGGTCAGCGTCTCTATCTGCTTGGCGGAGAGCCCCAGGACCTTGCTGAAGATGTGGCTGTTGTGCTGGCCCAGGAGCGGGGCCGGCCAGCGCGCCTCTCCCGGCGTGTCCATCAGCTTGAAGGGCACGTTCTCGTAGGCGATGGGGCCTATCTCCGGGTGCTCCATCTCCTTGAAGAGGCCGTACTCCTTGACCTGTGGGTCGTGCTCGAAGAGGTCCTTGGAGCTCTGTACCACGCCGGCGGCGACACCGTGGCGCTGGAGCACGCTCATCACCTGCTGCGCGGTGCGCGCCGAGGTCCACTCCTCCACGTGGCGGTCCAGCTCGTCCAGGTGCTTCATCCTGGCCTGGAGCGTGGCGAATCGCTCGTCGCGAGTCCACGCCGGCGCGCCGATGGCCTTGCAGAAGGCCTGCCACTCCTCCTCGGTGAACACCGCGATGGCGCACCAGCGGTCGTTGCCACGGCAGCGGTAGGCGCCGTGGGGCGCTGCGCTGCGGTGGGGCAGCCTGTTGCCCGTGGGCGTGGCCGCCCTCCTGTTCACCGAGTAGTCCAGGATGCCGGCACCGTGGAGCACGCAGTTGGCCTCAAGCTGTGAGACGTCGATGTACTGGCCTTTCCCCGTCTTGTTGCGATAGCGCAGGGCGGCGAGGATGGCGAACTGCGTGGGCCAGCCCCCGGCGTAGTCGGAGTAGGACCAGCCGAACCCCGCCGGCTCGTGGCCGGGGAAGCCCATGAGAGAGGTGCTGCCGGAGAGGGCCTGGAGCGCAGGGCCGAACGAGACGTAGTCCTGGTACGGCCCGGTCTGCCCGTAGCCCCCCATGCTCACCATGATGATATCGGGCTTCACTGCCTTGAGCGATTCGTAGTCTAAGCCCAGCCTGGCCATCACGCCGCGGCTGAAGTTCTCCACCACCACGTCGGAGACCTTCACCAGCTTGAGTGCGAGTTCCTTGCCCCGCGGGTCGGTGAGGTTGATGACCACGCCGTACTTGCTGCGGTTGATGTTGTTGTAGTAGCCGCTCAAGTTGGTTCCCCTCACGTCGTTGCGGAAGGGGATCACGTTGCGCGCGATCTCCCCTGAAGGCCGCTCCACCTTGATGACCTCGGCACCGTGGTCGGCGAGCATCCTGGTGGCCCCGGGCCCGGCGAGCACCCAGCTAAAGTCCAGTATCCGTAGCCCCTCTAGAGGGTACTTTCGTTCCATTTATAGCTCCTCCCTTCGCTCGTACGATGCCCGTTGCCCCTAGATGACCCCGCCCCCGGCGAGGACCTCGAGCTCCTGGGGCGTCATCCCCAGCTCGCCCTGGTATATGTCCACGTTGTGCTCCCCGATGAAGGGCGCCCTGCTCGGCCTCTGCCACGGGCTCTCCGGCATGAGGCACGGGGCGCCGGCGTAGAGGAAGCGCTCCCCCAGCTCCGGGTGCTCGGTCTCGACGAAGAAGTTGCGGTACTTGAGCTGGGGGTCGGTGAACAGATCCTCCAGGGTGTTGACCGCGGTCCAGGGGATGTGCATGTTCTGGCAGCCCTCCATGAGCTCAAGCTTGGTGTGGGTTCGGGACCAGCCATCCCGCATCTTGACCACGTAGGCCTCCTCCTCTGGGGTCATCCGCAGGAAGATCTTCATCACCCACTCCGGGTTCTTCAGGTCGCCGACCATGCCGTCGGCGTCCATCCAGTCGGTGGGCAGGATGCCGGGGAACACGCACACGTAGCCGTCCTTGGCCGGGGCCAGGTTGCCCAGGGTGCCCCCAGGGAGCTGCGACCCGTGTCGAGAGCCCCGCCGCGGCAGCACCGTGCCCCAGTAGATATACCACAGGTTGGCGAACTCCAGGGTGAAGGCGGCGCAGGACTGTATCGGTATATCTATCTGCTGCCCCTTGCCGGTCACGTCCCGGTTGTACAGGGCCATCAGGGAGGCGATGGCGGCGTACGTTGCACCGGTGTGGTACGCCTGCTCGCCGTAGGCCATCGCCGGGGGGGTATCGGGGTGGCCGCACGGGTACATGAAGCCCCCCATGGCCAGGTCCACGATGTCGGAGCCCTTGTAGTCCCGGTAGGGGCCCCTCTGGCCGAAATCGGTGATGGAGGCCATGACCAGGCCGGGGTTCAGCCGCTTGAGCTCGTCGTAGCCTATGCCCAGGCGGTCCAGGTATCCCGGGTGGAAGGTCTCCACCACGATGTCTGCCGTCTTCACCAGCTTCTTGAATATCTCCCTCCCATCCGCGCTCTCAAGGTTTAAGGTTATGCTCCTCTTGTTGGTGTTGAAGTGCCACCAGTGGAGGCTCCTCTCACGGTGGGGGATGTCGTGGTAGAAGGGGCCGATGGTGCGCATCGGGTCTCCCCCCGGCGGCTCTACCTTGATGACATCTGCGCCCATGCCGGCGAGCAGCTTCGAGCAGTAGACCCCCTTCTCGTTTGACAGGTCAAGGACTCGGATATCGCCCAGACACGTTTCATCAGACATTGGTACACCTCCTTCCTCGAACGGAGATACGAGTGCGCTTGGGATCGCGTAAGGCCCTTCGAGCGATAAGACCTCCTTTCAGCCTCTCCAGCATCCTCTCTGCGATGGTCGGTGCGTACTGGTAACAGCGCGCGTGGCGCGTGGTGCTTTGAGCCCCGTCGGCTCGGGTCAGGATGAGACCTGTGGTGCTACGAATTATAGCGCGCCTCTGGCACCAGTTCAATCCCCGCCCTGGGGCGGCGATGGGGTGCGCCTTGCGTATATTGCCATCGCTATTGGCATTGTTTATACTAGAATACTAGGGGTAGAGTATACCCTCATATAGAACGCCCATCTGGTCGATAGGTCTCCGTGTTCGTACTGGGGACCATCGCCTCTCACTAGGTGGAGGCCCGATGTCGATGCAATGGACCGCGGCCCCTCTGCCTCTTACACACGCGGCGCCCCACGGGGTGCTGCCGTTCCTCTCCCTCCACGTGGCCACCGAGCAAAGCACGGGAGGGATACCCATAACCTTATCACGGAGTGCCGTGATACGTATTTTTACAGAGGGAGGACACGAGATGACAATGGCTCTTGAGGGAGTGAGGGTTTTAGACTTCACCATATGGCAGCAGGGGCCAGTGGCCACGCAGGCGCTCGCCGACATGGGGGCAGAGGTGATCAAGATAGAGGAGCGCGTCGGCGGCGACCCCGGCCGTGGGCTCATCTGGCGCGGCGACAAGACGGCGCTGGCCACCTACTTCGAGTGTCACAACCGGAACAAGCTGGGGATCACCCTCGACCTGCGCAAGGACAGGGGCAGGGAGGTGCTCTACAGGCTGGTGGAGAAGTCCGACGTCTTCGTCCAGAACCTGCGCCCCGGCGTGGTGGAGAGGCTCGCCGTGGACTACAAGTCACTGGCACAGATAAACCCCCGCCTCATCTATGCCTCGGCCAACGGCTGGGGCTCCCGAGGCCCCGATGCCCGCAAGCCCTCGTTCGACGTCCTGGCCCAGGGCCGGGGCGGGATGCTCAGCGTGACCGGAGAGCCCGACGAGCCGCCCCCGCTGATACAGGTGAACGGCGGCGCCGACTGGGTCGGGGCCGCGGTGCTGGCCTACGGGATAATGGTGGCCCTGTTCAACCGCGAGCGGACGGGGGTGGGGCAGGAGGTGGAGGTGTCGCTCCTGGGGAGCCAGGCGTGGTTCGGGCAACTGGGCTTTCAGAGGTACCTGTTTTCGGGGAAGGCACCGCGGAGGGTGTCGCGGCGCGCCCTGGGCAACCCGGTCTACAACGTGTACAAGGCCGAGGACGAGAGGTGGATGGTGATCGCCATGCTTCAGTCGCAGCGGCACTGGGCCAGCTTCTGCCAGGCCATCGGCTACGGCGCGCTGGAGAACGACGCCAGGTTCAGCTCCATCGAGGTCAGGAGGGACAACGCCGCCGAGCTCACCTCGCTGCTCGACAGGCACTTCCTCACCAAGCCCAGGGACGAGTGGATTAGGCGGCTCGAAGAGGTGGACATACCGTGCGCCCGCGTCCAGGACTACGAGGAACTGGCCCACGACCCCCAGATGGCGGCCAACGACTATATCGTCGACTTCGATCACCCCACGGCAGGGCCGGTCAAGCTGGTGGGCATACCGGTGAGGCTCTCCCAGACCCCGGGGGCCATCAGGATGCCGGCTCCTGAGTGGGGCCAGCACAACATGGACGTGCTCACCGATATAGCGGGCTACAGCCATGAAGAGGTTGCTCAGCTCATGGAGCAGGAGGTCATCTAAAAAGGAGGGTCCAGGCATGAATCGAGACATTAGGGAGAAGCTGCCCAGGAAGGTGCAGATGCTGGAGCTATTCGCCCGCGACGGCCTTCAGCACGAGTCTCGCTTCGTCCCCACTGAGGCCAAGGTGTGGTTCATAAACCAGTGCCAGGAGGCGGGATTCACTGCTCTAGAGGTCACCAACTTCGCCAACCCGCGCGGCCTGCCCCAGCATAAGGACGCCGATGAGGTCTTGAAGCGCATCACACGCAAGGAAGGGGTGCACTACAAGTGCTACGGCATGAACTTGAAGGCCTTCGAGCGGGCCGCGGAGGCCGTGCAGAACGGGTACGGGCCGCACAGCGTTGCCTTCACCATCTCGGCCGAGGACAGACACTGCATGAGAAACGCCGGCCGCACCAGGCAGCAGTACCTGGAGGAGATACCCGACATGGTGAAGGTGGCCAAGGAGAACGGCTTCGAGATCGATATGGCCATCTCCTGTGTCTACGGCTCCCCCATCGCCGGCCCGGTGCCCATCGAGAACACCATCGAGCTCATAGAGCGGGGCCTGGACATGGGCATCCGCAGGTTCACCCCGTGCGACACCACGGGCGAGGCCAACCCGCTCGTAGCGTACGAGTATATGTCGGCCCTGGTCGACCGCTTCGGAAAGCACGATGACATGGTCTTCAAGGTGGCCCACTTCCACGATGCCCGTGGTATGGCCCTGGCCAACTACCTCGTCGCGCTCATGGCCGGCGCCGACCTGGTGGAGACCTCGCTCGGCCAGCTTGGCGGGCAGCCGGCGTTCATCGTCGACGGCGTGCCCGGCCTGGGGACGGGGCCCCTGTACACCAACTCGGACATCGTGGGCAACGCCTCCTCCGAGGACGTGCTGGTCATGCTCGACGAGATGGGGATAGAGACCGGCGTCGATATCGACCGCGTGCTGCAGCTGGGCCGGGTGCTGGAGTGGGTGCTGGGCCGCTCGCTCCGCCCCTACTGCACCAAGAGCGGGCGGGTGATCAAGGAGCCCACCCGGTGGAACGAGCCCAGGATGGACCTGGCGTCCATCCCTCCCTACGGGGAGCCCTACTGGGACCTGCCCCATCGCAGCTAAATGGAAGGGGCACCCCCGGAGGGGGTGCCCCTGTACTATTTATATGGGGAGCCCGTGCATGGCTACGTCTTGAGCTCCTCCTCGCTCACCGGCACCCACGGGTCGGGCATGGGCATCGGCGGCACCCCGGCGTCGTCCCAGGGGAGGGTGAACAGCATGTTGCGGCGGATGGCCTTGCCCCGCTGTGGCAGCCTCTCCCACGGGATGTGCCCCCACAGGATGGCGTAGGATATGGTGTAGCACTCGCGGTTGTTGATGCTCGCGTCCACGGCCACGTTGACCAGCGCCGGCTGCCCCCCCTCGGCGGCCTTGAACGCCCGCTCCAGGGCCGGCCTTAGCTGGCCCGGCTCGGTGACGTGCTCTCCGTGGCAGCCCATGAGCTCGCTTATCTTGTCGTACCTCAAGTCGGGGAGGAACTCGTGGCCCAGTGGGCGGTCCTGCTCCCCCAGCGCCTCCCAGTTCTTTCCGTAGTTGAGGTACTTCATCCCGGTGAACCAGCCGTTGTTGTTGCTCACGATGAACACGATGGGCAGCTTGAAGCGGGCCGCGGTCTCCACGTCGTAGCCGGCGAGCCCGATGCCGCCGTCCCCCATGAAGACCACGATGGGCCGCTTCCGGGCCTCGGGGTCGCCGAAGGCGGCGCCGATGGCCATGCCCACGCCGTGTCCCACGCCGGCCAGCTCGCCGCAGTCGATGTACTGCCCGCTGTAGCGGCACTTGATGAACGGCGGGGCAAAGCTGGCCAGTGTGTAGCCATCCATGACCACGCGGTTGGTGCCGCCGTAGAGGTCCTCGCAGGCGTCCCACACCGCCTTGGCCAGGTAGCCGTAGTGGACGGGCTTGTGGTCTTTGTACTTCTCCGCCCGTGCCCGGAGCTCCTCGTCGGATGCCCTCTGCTCATTCAAGATCCTCTCCGTCCACTCCCGTCTGTCTGACGGCGGCTTTAAGCCCAGGGAGCGGGCGCAGTCGATCATCTGCTCCAGCACGATGGACGGGGTGCCCACGATGGCGGCCTCGGTGTTCTGGAGGTAGGTCCATATGTGCTCCGTGGACTCGTTGATCTGTATGCACCGCGGCCACGCACCGCCGAAGCCGTCGAAGCCCCCGACCTTCATGCCGATGGCGGTCACCAGGTCGCAGTCGCCGAGGACGCGGCCGGCGATGCGGGAGCTTAGGCGCAGCGGGTTGACCTCGGACAGGGCACCCCTGCCCAGCCGGCGCCCGCTCACCGGGACCTGGGCCATCTCGGCGAACTCAGTGAGCAGTGGGCCGGCGCCCGCCCAGTGCACGCCGTCGGCGGCGAATATCGCCGGCCGCTTCGCCTCGAAGATGGCCCGCACCGCCTTCTCGATGAGCCTGGGGTCGCCGGCAAGGGTGAGCGGCTTCGGCGTGTCCTCGCCGCGCCACTTGGGTGCGTAGAGGGGGTTGGGCCCGAAGAGGCCTGGGGAGCCGGGAAATACGGCGTTTAAGATGTTGTCCACGGCGACCTCGATGGCGACCGGGCCCTTGGGCCACGCCTGGGCGTCCTTGAAGGCCTTGGTGGTCCAGCGCATGTACTCGTTGGGGTTTCGTATGCGCCTGGTCCACTTGGTGATGTGCCGCATCAGGTCCTCGGCGTGGCACTCCTGGAGGGCAAAGGCCTTGTCGTGGACTGCCTCGTGGCCGGAGAGGAGGAGCACAACGGGGGACTGGTTCAAGTAGGCCTGCTGGATGGCGTTCACCGCGTTGCCTGTCCCCGGCCCGGTGGTGGCGAAGCAGACGCCCGCCTTTCCCGTGGTGCGGGCGTAGCCCTCGGCGGCGTACACACCGGTCTGCTCGTGGTGGGTGGTGACCAGCTTTATCCCGGCATTGCTCATCCCGTCCATCAGCGCCCAGAAGTGGCCGCCATGGACGCCAAACGCTACCTCAACCTCCTGCTCGGTGAGGCAATCGACGATGGGCTGCAGCGGGTTGGGGTAGAGCTCCCTCATTCCCAGGGGGACGTCCTTATTCTTCTTCTCTATGACCATCCTTCACCTCCTTCTTTCCAAACGTCTCGCGTTGCCTACAGACGGCGGGACACTATGGCACTGTCACCTCCCTTCGGGGACACGGGCGATGGTGCCGGGGTGTGAGGGGCAAAGAGATACCCTCCCCCGGTACCGGGGACTGTGAGAGGCCCCACTTGGTGTGGGGACTGTCGAGAGAAGGTGCCTCGATCGCCTAGGGAGCTGCCTCTTCCTCCGAGACCGGCTCCCAGGGGTCGGGCAGAGGCATGGGTGGTACCCCGGCCTCGTCCCAGTTGAACAGCGGCACCAGGTTGCGCCTGAGCGCCTTGCCGCGCTTGGGCAGGTCGTCCCACTTGATGTGGGCCCAGCAGAGCTGGTACATGGGGCTGTAGGTCTGGCGGTTGGCCACCGAGGGGTCCATCTTGAAGTTCACGATGGCGGTGGTGCCCTTCTCCGCGGCCTTACACGCCCTCTCCAGCGCGGGCTTTATCTGGGCGGGGTCGTCCACGTACTCCCCGTGCCCGGCGCCGAGGACGTCGGTGAGCTTGTCGTACCTGATCCCGGGCAGGCACTCCTCGCCGTACTCACGGTCCTGCGACCCCAGCACCTCCCAGTTCTGGCCGTAGTGCACCCACCTCATGCTTCCCATCCAGCCGTTGTTCTCGGTGACCACGTAGACGATGGGGAGGTGGTAGCGGATGGCGGTCTCGATGTCGAACCCGGCGAGGCCCACCCCGGCGTCGCCCATCAGGGCCAGCACCGGGCAGTTCCTGGCCTCAGGGTCGCCGAAGGCGGCGCCGATGGCCATGCCGATGCCGTGGCCCACGCCGGCCTGCTCCGATGCGTCCATCACCTGCCCTGAGTAGCGGGCGCGGATGAACGCCGGCATGTAGTCGGAGATGGTGTAGCCATCGACGATGACGCGGTTGCGGCCGCCGTAGCGCTCCTCGCTGAACTCCCAGATGGCCTTGGCCAGGTAGCCGAAGTGCACCGGCTTGTGGGCCTTGTACTTGTCTGCCTTGGCCAATCGCTCTTTGTAGCCCTGCTCCTGGGTGGCGGTGGCCTTCTTCACCCACTCCGCCCTCGCCGCCGGCGGCTTCAAGTTGTTGCCCTTGATATAGTCGATCATCTGGCGCAGCACCACCTTGGGGCTCCCCACCAGGGCGACCTCGGTCTTGAAGTAGGTCCAGATGTGCTCCGCCGACTCGCTTATCTGGATGGCCCGGGGCCAGCGCTGCCCGTAGTCGTCGAAGAACCCTATCTTCATGCCCAGGGTTATGCACAGGTCGGCCTCTCGCAGCGCCTCGCGGGCGGTCCGGGAGTCCAGGTACAGGGGATGGTCCTCAGACAGCACGCCGCGGGCTATACGGCGGTTGGAGACCGGTATCTGCGCCAGCTCGACGAACTCCTTGAGCTCGGCGGCGCAGTCCGACCAGTGGGCCCCGTCGCCAGCCATGATGGCCGGCCGCCCGGACTCCCATATCAGCTTCACCGCCTTGGCGATGAGCTCGGGGTCCCCCGCCGAGGTCAGGGGCAGCGGGGTCTGGTCGCCGCGCCACTTCTCGGTGTAGAGGGCGTGGGCCCCGAACATCATCTGGGTGAAGCTGGGCATGGTCATCGGGGCCAGGGCCCCGGCGAGCGGTATCTCCAGGGCGATGGGGCCCTTGGGGTGTATCTGGGAGTCCTTGAAGGCCTTGGTCAGGTAGTGCTCGAACATGCTGGAGTCTATGCACCGCTGCGTCCACTTGGTGATGTGGCGGAAGAGGTCGTCAACGTAGGACGGCTGGATGGTGTAGGTGTGGTCGTGCATGTGCTCCACGCCACCGTAGAGCAGCACCAGGGGCGAGCAGCTTATGAAGGCCTGCTGCACCGCACTCACGGTATTGGCCACGCCCGGACCCACCGTGGCGTAGACCACCCCCGGCCTCCGCGTCACCTTGGAGTAGGCCTCTGCAGCGTACACCGCTGACTGCTCGTGGCGGACCGTGACGGTCTTAATCCCGGCCTCGCTGATGGCGTCCACCAGCTGCCAGATGTGGCCGCCGTGTACACCGAACGCGATCTCCACCCCTTGCTCCTTGAGCACGTTTGCGATGAGCTGGGAGGCATTGGGGTACAGCTCTCTCTTGCCCAGGGGGACTTCCTGACCCGCTTCGGTAGCCACGATTCACCTCCTTTAATTTCAGTGCGTTGGTGGCCCTAATCTATCACCCGCCGTGGACAAATGTCAAGCAGACGTGCTCGTATAGCCCGGTCGCCGCCTCGCCCGACGCCCTGCCTGTGCCCCCCTTCGCGGGCGGGGCCACCTCGCCGGGCCCGCGGTTGACATTTCGGCGGCCATTCGGTATCTTTGCCGTGCCACCCGCCACTATCGCCCCGTATCATGCATCGTGTACAAGGCCGTAACTATGTGAGGGAGGTGTTTGTCATGGCAGAGACCTGGGGAGGAGACCTCGTCGCTCAAGTCCTGGCAGAGGGAGGCGTGGAGTATGCCTTCGGCATCCACGGCGGCCACGTGTGGTCGCTGATGGCGGGTATGGACAGGCATGGCATAAGGCAGGTCCACCCCTTCCGCCACGAGCAGTCGGCGGGCTATGCCGCCGATGGCTATGCACGGGCCGCGCGCAAGGTGGGGGTGTGCTTCGTCACCGCGGGGCCGGGGGCCACCAATATCGTGAGCGCCATCTCTCAGGCCTACCTCTGCCGCAGCCCGGTGGTGGCATTGATGGGCCAGCATACACCCATCTACGACGGCCGCGGGCCGCTCCAGGAGGCCTACGGCGCCGAGCTCTGCAACGGCATCGCAAAGTGGACCAGGCGGGTGGTCAACATCGATAGCCTCTATTTCAACGTGAAGAGGGCGCTGACGGACGCCATGGCCTATCCACCGGGGCCGGTGGTCCTGGACCTGCCGTGGAACGTGATGTGGGCCCGGGCGGAGGAGGCGGCACAGGAGGGCTATGCCCTGGGCGCCTTCCAGGTGGCCCCCTCCCGGCCCGGCGCCGACCCGGCGGCGGTGGAGCGGGCAGTCAGGATGCTGCTCCAGGCGGAGAGGCCGGTCATCATCGGGGGCGATGGCCTCTACTGGTCTGATGCCTCCGCCGAGCTCAAGGAGCTCGCCGAGCTCCTCCAGGTGCCGGTGCAGACCCGGCGCATGGGCCGCGGGGCACTGCCAGAGGCACACCCCCTCGCCTTCCGCGGGCCGGGCACCAGGGGAAAGCTCCTGGGCAGCGCCGACATCGCCGTGGTCATGGGGATGCTGGTGAATCACCTGGAAGGCTACGGAAACGCCCCCACCGATATCCTGAACCCGGGGCCGTGGAACCGGGAGACCAGGTTCATCCAGGTGGGAGAGGCCATCGAGGAGTTCAACATAGGCCTCCCCACCGAGCTCGCCATCATGGGCAGCCCCAGGCTGGTGCTTAAGCAGATGATCGACTGCGCCCGGGACATGGCGAAGCAGCCCGTGCGCCGGGAACAGTGGATAAGGCAACTGGCGGAGGCCAAACAGGCCGCCGCCGGCACCATGGCCGAGGAGGCGGAGAGGGCGCGCAAGGAAGAGCCGATACACCCCAGGCTCATGGCCCAGGAGATACTCTCCGCCCTCGACAGCTCGACTACCCTGATCCTGGACGGCTTCACCATCTCGTCCTATGCCTCTGACCAGCTCGTGGCCGGCTTCGCCGGCCAGGTCATGGACGCCGGCACCCAGACCGGCGTGGGCCACGGCGTGGGCATGGGCATCGGGGTGCAGCTGGCGCGGCCGGGCAAGCCGGTGGTGGTGCTCATTGGCGATGGCGGCATGGGCCTGGCCGGGATGGACATCGAGACCGCGGCCCGGCTCAACCTGCCCATCTGCTTTGTCCTGGACAACAACAGCAGGTGGATGGGCTACCTGTGGGACAACTTCTTCCGCCACTGGGGCAACGAGTGCTGGGGGATGACCCCCGACATCAGGTACGACCTGATGTTCGAGCAGGTGGGCTGCCACACCGAGTTCGTGACCAGCGAGGCCGAGATCAGGCCCGCCATGGAGAGGGCGCTGGGCTCTGGCAAGACCTCGGTGGTGAACATAATCCGCCACACCCAGGTGTGCAACCCGTGGGTGGCCCGCTCCGGGGCCTTGATCGTGGGTGCCGATGGCATGAAGGCCCTGCCCCAAGAGGCCATCCAGACACTGTTCGCAGGCATCACCGAGGACGCATACCCCACGGTGGAGGCGGTGCTGCGCACCAGGGTACACTACGCCCTGTGAGCTCTGTAACGCGTGGGGCCCGGGTATGCCGCGGGTGTCACTCGCCCAGCGACTCGGCGACGAGGCCCGCCACGTACTCGGCGATGGCCGGGGAGGCGGTGAGGCCCGGTGACTCTATGCCTATGAGGTTTATGAGCCCCGGCAGCCCCCTCGCGCGCTCCTCTTTGATGACGAAGTCACGGATCTCGTCACCCGGCCCCTGGAGCTTGGGCCTGATGCCCGCCATGTCTGGCTCGATGTCGTCGGGCCCCAGGGCCGGGAGGAGCCTCCGCGCCGCGTCCAGGAAGGGCTGCCTCTGCGACGCATCGCAGCTGTAGTCGATGGCGTCCACGTAGCGCGCGCTGGGGCCCAGCCTCACCCTGCCGTCTATGTCGATGGTGATGTGGATGCCCACGCTGGCCAGGTGGGGCGGTGGCACCGGGTATATCAGCCGCTGCACCAGCCTGCCCTTGCCGCCGCCGACGCTGAAGTACTCCCCCTTGCAGTAGTGGAGGCGGTATCCTGCCCCCTCCACGTCGATGCCGGCGAGCTGGGCCACGCGGTCGCTGTACAGGCCGGCGCAGTTCACCAGGGCCCTGGTGGTGAACGAGAGCCCACCGCCGCCGTCGGCCACGGTGACCAGGAAGCCGCGGTCGGCGCGCTCTATGGCCACCACCTCGGCGCCGAAGACGATGCGGGCGCCGCCCTCCCTGGCCTGTGTGGCGTAGTAGCCCATGAGGCCGTGGCTATCGATGACCCCGCTCGATGGGCACACGAGGGCGGCCACCCCCGCCACGTGGGGCTCAAGCCGGGAAAGCTCCCGCCGCGACACCAGGCGCAGGCCCTCCACCCCGTTTCGGCGGCCCCGCTCCAGGAGCCCCTCCAGCTCCGCCGTCTCGTCATCGCTCGTCGCCACGACGAGCTTGCCCAGCCTGCGGTGGCCGATGCCACGGCGCTCGCAGAGCTGGTACAGCATACGATTGCCGTCGACGCACATCCTGGTCTTCAGCCAGCCGTGGGGGTAGTAGATGCCAC
The DNA here is from genome assembly GCA_034189655.1 of Chloroflexota bacterium. GTDB lineage: Bacteria > Chloroflexota > Dehalococcoidia > E44-bin15 > E44-bin15 > JAXHUE01. The sequence goes on from JAXHUE010000023.1 coordinate 28,969, forward strand.
TGTGGATGACGCCGCTGTGGCGGCTGCTCGTCTCCAGGCCGAAGCCCGCGTTCCTCTCCAGGACGTAGACCCCCCGGTCACCCCTCGCCACCTGCGCCGCGACGGCGAGCCCGATCACGCCGGCACCCACTATGGTGATATCGGCCCGGTACGAGGTCTCAGCAGCCATCTTCCTGCCCCCAGTATATCACATCCAGTAGAGGCGACCGCATGGGCCACGGGCGCTTGACAAGCGGGTATTGCCGTGATATCATAGTCGCAGGATGGAGTACGTGGCAGAATTGAATAGGTTGCGTACGTAGGCGGGATGTGAGCACAGCTTGAGCGGCTTGTGTGCATCAAGCCGCTATCTTTATGCCAAAACGGGCATGGCACCTTAAAAACAGAATAGGGAAAGAGTTATGTCCACCTTTTAATGTAGGTCAAGCTACTAAGGGCACACGGTGGATGCCTTGGCGTCAAGGGCCGAAGAAGGGCGTGGCAAGACTGCGATAAGCCTCGGTCAGCTGTCTAGCGAGCTTAGCCGGGGATTCCCGAATGGGGCAACCCGCTTGAGGCAAACCTCAAGCACTCCTGGCTGAACACATAGGCCAGGAAGAGGGAACTGGGGGAACTGAAACATCTTAGTACCCCGAGGAAAAGAGATTATTCCCTGAGTAGTGGCGAACGAAAGGGGAGGAGCCCAAACCGCATGGACTAAGTGGGCTCGGGACCTAAGTCCATGGGGGGTTGTAAGGCACGGCAGAGAGGGCTCGAGACCTCTCAAGGGAGTTACAAACCGCAACCCTAGTCGAAGGTATCTGGGAAGGTCCACCGCAGAGGGTGAAAGTCCCGTAGACGAAAGGGGGAGGCTCCCGCTGTGACCTTGAGTACCACGGGACACGGGAAATCCTGTGGGAAGCAGGGGTGACCACACTCCAAGGCTAAATACCCTTGACGACCGATAGTGCAGAAGTACCGTGAGGGAAAGGTGAAAAGAACCCCGGGAGGGGAGTGAAATAGACCCTGAAACCGTGTGCCTACAAGCAGTCA
>JAXHUE010000024.1:0-25504 GCA_034189655.1 Chloroflexota bacterium
GGCCTGGGCCTTCTCGGCGTCCGAAGCCCAGCGGAACGCCTGGGGGCAGGCGCACGCGATGACGGATGATACCCTGTGATCGGACGCGGCGACGTAGACCGATACCGCGGCACCGCCGCTGAAGCCCATCACCGCTATGCCCGCCACGTCCCGGCGCGCGGCCAGGTGGTCGAGGACCGCCCCCAGGTCGCGGGTCCAGCCCAGGATATCGAAGTTGCCCCCGCTCTCGCCGCTGCCCCTGAAGTTGAAGATGGCGGTGGCGAACCCCGCCTCGCAGAACCGCTCGGCGAGCGCCGGGTATCCCGGGTCGTCGGGGTCGCTCACCCCGCCGCGGGGGACGCCGTGGCAGATGCAGAGTGCCGGGAAGGGCCCGCTCCCCTGCGGGACGTAGAGCTGGCCGGCGAGGGAGAACCCCTCGATGGCGAGGGAGAAGCCCTCCGCATTCACTGCGCGACCCTCAAGAGGACGAAGAACTCGCGGTTGCCAGAGGCACCGGTTATGGCCGAGGGCACCAGCCCCGCGATGCGAAAGCCCTGCCCGATGGCCCACGAGATGAAGCGGCCCAGCACCAGGGCGTGCACCTGGGGGTCCTTGACCAGCCCTCCCCTGCCCACCTCCCTCCTGCCCGCCTGGAACTGGGGCTTCACCAGGCAGAGCAGGCCACCCCCCGGCTTCACCCACGCCGCCGCGGTGGGCACCACCTTCTCCAGCGATATAAAGGAGCAGTCGATGGTGGCCAGGTCTACCGCCTCGGGCAGTGAGAAGGGGTAGCGGGCGTTGGTGCGCTCCATGACCGCTACCCGCGGGTCAGACCGCAGCCGGTAGTCGAGCTGGCCGTACCCCACGTCGAGGGCGTAGACCCGGCTGGCCCCCCTCTGGAGCAGGCAGTCGGTGAAGCCGCCCGTGGAGGCGCCCACGTCCAGGGCCACCATCGCGGTCACGTCTATGTGCAGCTCGTCGAGGGCGTGGGCCAGCTTTATCCCTCCCCTGCTACAGAACTGGGGCCTCTCCACGATGCGCAGGGTCACGTCATCGGGCACCATGGCCCCCGGCTTGTCCATCACCCGCTCATCGGCCAGGACCTCTCCGGCCATGATCAGGGCACGGGCCTTCTCCCGCGAGGGGGCCAGCCCCCTCTCCAGCACCAGCAGATCGAGCCTGCGCGTCATCGCTTACATGGTAAGGCGGCGGGCGACGTGCGTCAAGGAGCGGGCGCCTCGTCCCCCGGCGGTTTTAAGAAAAGGCGCAGCCCTATGGGTGCCACGATGGTGGTCACTATGGCCATTGTGATCACGCTCGAGAACAGCACGGTGCTCGCCGTCGATGCGGGAACGGCGAAGATGCCCGCCTGCGCGGCGATGGTGGCCACGACGAGTGCTACCTCGCCCCGCGCCGTCATCGCCGACCCGATGGCCAGGCTCTCCCTGGTGGTGAAGCGCAGCAGCCTGGCCGGGAGACCGCAGCCGACGAGCTTGGTCACTATGGCAACCACGACCAGCACCGTGACGAAGGGCAGGGCCGTGCCCAGTGACGAGAGGTCGAGGCCGAGGCCGATGGAGGCGAAGAAGATGGGGGCCAGAAACCCCAGGGTTATCCCTGATACCCTCTCCTGGATGTCCCGGACGGTGGACTCCCCGAAGGTCGAGTCGTTGACGAGCAGACCGGCGGTGAAGGCGCCGATGATGAAGTGCATGCCCAGGAGCTCGGCGGTGACCCCCAGGAGGAGGGCGAGGACCAGGGCGACGCTGAACCCGACCTCGGCCATGGTCACCCGGTGCACCATGGCCCCCAGAGGGGGGACGACGAACCGCCCCACCAGGAAGGCGAGGAGGAAGAAGCCGGCGATCTTGGCGCCGAGGATGCCGAGCTCTGCCCCTGAAGGGGCCCCGCCGATCTCTATTATGCTCACCAGGACGGCGAGCAGGACGAGGCCGATCACGTCGTCGATGATGGCGGCGCTCACCGTGGTGTTACCCAGCTTGGTGCGTAGCTGTCCCAGGTTGATGAGGATGCCGGTGGACACGGCGACAGAGGTTATCGATATCACGATGCCGAGGAAGAGGGACTGTACCACCTTGTACTCCGAGTCGGGGAGCCACAGCCACCCCATGAGGAACCCGGCGGCGAGGGGCAGCAGGATGCCGCCCAGTGCCACCACGGCGCCCCTGCGAGAGGCCTCCGCGAGCTGCTCCAGCCTCATCTCCATGCCCGCCATGAGCATGAGGAAGAAGATGCCCAGGTCGGTGATGGCATTGAACACCGGGTTGTCCCCGATGTCCACGAAGTGGGGCAGTGCGCCGGGAAAGCTCATCACCAGGAGGCCCAGGACGATTCCGGCCAGCAACTGGCCCAGGATGGCTGCCTGCCCGATCCTCTCCATGGCAAAACCGGCGAGGCGGGCCAGCACTAGTATGACCAGGATAATGAGCAACAATTCCATAGCTGAACAATATTATAGCCGAGCCATGTCGTGGCTACAAGATTGCTTGACAGATTGTCTAAACAGTGATAAATTATCTTATTAGTGCTCGTTGCACTCGGGTGATGGCCGGAAAGAGGCCGAAAGGCCGGCGAGGACCGTGCTCATAACTTGTGAGGCCGGGCTCAGACAGGAAGCTTTCGGCCTTTAACTATGCTCTGAATGGAAGTCCCCCGGGACCATTGTGGTCTGGAGTGAGGATGCAGTGCCTACGATAAATCAGCTTGTACGGAAGGGGCGCAAGAGCGCCAAGAAGAAGACCAAGTCCCCAGCGCTGAGGTATACCTACAACTCGCTGAAGGGGAAGATGGAGCAGGGAAAGGGCTCGCCGCAGAAGCGCGGTGTGTGCACCCAGGTGAAGACGGTGACGCCCAAGAAGCCCAACTCTGCGCTGCGCAAGGTGGCAAGGGTCAGGCTGACCAACGGGATGGAGGTTACCGCCTACATCCCTGGAGAGGGGCACACCCTCCAGGAGCACTCGGTGGTGCTCCTGCGCGGTGGGAGGGTGAAAGACCTGCCCGGCGTGAGGTACCACATCGTCCGTGGTGCCCTCGATTCGGGTGGTGTGGAGAACAGGCATCGGGGCCGCAGCAAGTATGGCTCAAAGCAGCCGAAGCGCCCCACTGCTGGTTAGGGGTTATATCGTATGTCAAGGCGAGCACGGGCAGCAAAGAGAGAGATAGCCCCCGACCCACGGTACCAGAGCGTGACCGTGGCCAAGGTCATCAACAAGGTGATGCTCCAGGGGAAGAAGAACACCGCGGAGTACATAGTCTACGGCGCCCTCGCCATAGTAGAGGAGCAGACGAAGAGGGACCCGGTAGACATACTTGAGCAGACGATCAAGAATCTCACCCCGCTCCTGGAGGTCAGGCCTCGTCGCGTCGGCGGTGCCACTTACCAGGTGCCGGTAGAGGTGAGGGCGGTCCGGGGCAACTCGCTCGCGATGCGCTGGCTGGTGAGGTCGGCGCGGGCGCGGCCGGGCAAGTCCATGGAGCAGAAGCTGGCCGCCGAGATAATGGATGCGGTGAACAGGCAGGGTGCCGCCATCAAGAAGCGTGAGGACGTCCATCGGATGGCTGAGGCAAATAGGGCCTTTGTGCACTATCGCTGGTGATGAGTTGGTAGGTGAGGGACATGCCCAGGACCATCCCGTTGGAGAAGATAAGGAATATAGGTATCATTGCCCATATCGATGCCGGAAAGACGACCATAACTGAGAGGATGCTGTTCTACACTGGAAGGACCTACAAGCTGGGGGAGGTCGACGAGGGGACGGCGGTGATGGACTGGATGGAGCAGGAGAGGAAGCGGGGTATCACCATTACCGCGGCAGCGACGACATGCTACTGGCTGGACCATTGCATTAATATCATAGATACCCCCGGACACGTGGACTTCACCGTGGAGGTGGAGCGCAGCCTGCGCGTCCTCGATGGCGGGGTGGTGGTGCTGGATGCCGTGTCCGGCGTGGAGCCGCAGTCGGAGACGGTGTGGCGCCAGGCGGATAGATACGGCGTGCCCCGGATATGCTTCGTCAACAAGATGGACCGCGTCGGTGCCGACTTCTATAGAACGGTAGACATGATGAGAGAGAGGCTGGAGGCCGATGCCCTCCCCGTGCAACTGCCCCTGGGCGATGAGAGCTCCTTCGAGGGCGTCATCGACCTGGTGGAGATGAAGGCCTGGGTCTTCCCTGATGGCTCCACTGTAGAGCCGGTGGAGAAGGAGATACCCGCTGAGTACGAGGAGGCGGCGCGCCGGTACCGCGAGAAGCTGATCGAGAGGCTTGCCGATGGAGACGACCGTATCATGTCCCTCTACCTAGAGGGAGGTGAGGTGACCGGTGGGGACATCAGGACCGCCTTGCGGCAGGCAACACTCAAAAGCAAGGCGGTTCCTGTTCTATGCGGCAGCGCCCGCCGAAACAAGGGTGTGCAGCCCGTGCTCGATGCCATCGTGGACTACCTGCCCTCGCCCAGCGAGGTGCTCCCGGTGCGAGGCGTAGACCCCAGGGATGGGAAGGAGCTTGAGCGCCCGCCGAGCAGCGAGGCGCCCTTTGCCGCCCTGGCCTTCAAGGTGGTGTCCGACCCGTTTATGGGCCGGCTGGTCTATATAAGGGTCTACTCGGGCAAGGTCGAGGCCGGTGCCCAGACATACAACTCGCGGGGACAGCAGAGGGAGCGCATCGGGCGGCTGCTCAGGATGCACGCCAACCACAGAGAAGAGATACCAGGGGTGGAGGCGGGGGACATAGCCGCCGCACTGGGCCTAAGGGGCACGCTCACCGGCGATACCCTGTGTCATCCCCATGCCCCCATAGTGCTGGAGGACATCAAGTTCCCGCAGCCGGTGGTCTCGGTCTCCATAGAGCCCCGCTCAATGGCGGACCAGGACCGCCTGGCACTGGCACTGGGCAAGCTCGCTGAGGAAGACCCCACCTTCGTGATGCGATATAACGAGGAGACGGGACAGACCATCATATCGGGCATGGGGGAGCTGCACCTCGAGGTCATCGTGGAGAGGCTGCTCCGCGAGTTCCTGGTAGAGGCCAACGTGGGACGGCCCCAGGTGGCATACAAGGAGACCATCACGGTGCCTGTGAGGTCGGAGGGCAGGTTCATTAGGCAGAGCGGCGGCCGGGGCCAGTACGGGCATGTCTGGATCGAGCTCATCCCCGGGGAGCGCGGCAGCGGATTTGAGTTTGTCAACAGTGTAAAGGGCGGCGACATTCCCAGGGAGTACATCCCGCACGTAGAGTCTGGGCTCAAGGAGGCCTTGGACAGCGGCGCCCTCGCCGGGTATCCCATAGTCGACGTGAAGGCCGTCCTCTATGACGGGAGCTACCACGAGGTAGACTCCAGCGACATCGCCTTTAGGATCGCGGCATCGATGGCACTGAAGGACGGGGTGCGAAAAGCAGGCCCCGTTCTTCTTGAGCCCATCATGAAGCTTGAGATCGCGACGCCGGAGGAGTTCCTGGGCGAGATAATAGGCGATATCAACTCCAGGAGGGGGCATATAGTGGGCATGGACTCAAGCGGCACGCTGAAGATGGTGAGCTGCCTGGTACCCCTCGCCGAGACCTTCGGATACACCACCGACCTGCGGTCGCTGAGCCAGGGCCGGGCCACTTACTACATGGAGTTATACAGTCACGAGGAAGTGCCGACACAACTCGCTGACCAGCTCATTGCCAAAGTGAGAGGAGTGGTCTAGGATGGCCAAGCAGAAGATACGCATAAAGCTAAAGGCCTTCGATCACAAGATACTGGACCAGTCGGCCGAGCAGATAGTGGAGGCGGCGGAGCAGACCGGGGCCAGGGTGGCAGGGCCGGTCCCGTTACCCACGCGGGTCAAGAAGTTCTGTGTCATCCGCTCTCCCCACGTGGACAAGGACTCCCGGGAGCAGTTCGAGATCCGCACCCACAAGCGACTCATCGACATCCTCGACCCCACGTCCAAGACGGTGGATGCCCTCACCCGGCTCAACCTGCCGGCGGGGGTCGATATAGAGATAAAGCTGTAACGGTTGTAGCACCATGAAGACAGTGTTTGCAGAAGAGATCAGGGGGTGGAACGGGGACAGGCCCGTCGATGGCGGTCTGTTCGCGGTGGATGGCATGGAGATAAAGCAGTCTGTGACAGGCGCCCCGTACCTCGCACTTTCGCTCAAAGACAGGACGGGCACGGTGCCCGGCCTCATGTTCGATTGCGACAGGCTCCCCACGGCGTACAGCATAGGTGACCCCGTGATGGTGAGCGGTACCTACAACTCGCGGTACAGCAACATCAATATCAAGAGGATAGACAGGTTCAGTGGCGAGGTGGACAAGGGCGATTTCCTGGCCAGCACGACAAGGGACGTCGGCCAGATGTGGCAGGAGCTGCTCAAGGTGATCGACTCCATCGAGGAGGCATGCTGCAGAGAGCTGCTCCTCTCTCTCTTCACAGACGGTGACGTCGCCGCCAGGTTCAGCATATGGCCTGCGGCGAAGGACGTGCACCACTCATATACCGGGGGGCTTCTGGAGCACACGCTGGGCGTGGTGAGCCTGTGTGAGCACTACAGCCAGCTCTACAGTGTCGAGAGGGACGTGCTGCTGGCGGGGGCGCTGCTGCACGACATCGGCAAGCTGCAGGAGATGGCGTGCGACCTGGTCGTCACCTATACCGATATCGGGTACCTGCTGGGACACACCCTGCTGGGCTGCTTCATGGTGAGAGACACGATGCACACGCTGGGTGGTTTTCCCAAGCGATATAGCTGGGGCCTATTACATATAGTGGCCAGTCATCATGGAGAGCTTGAGTGGGGTGCCATAGTGAGGCCCATGACGATGGAGGCCTTTCTCGTGTCCATGGCGGACGGCACTGATGCCAGGTCTGGCAGGTACCAGATGCTGATAGACCAGCAGCGGCCCTTGCAGCAGAGCGTCAGCGCCAGGGACTTCTTCCTGGAGACGAGGGTCTATGCACCCAGGACGCCGGAAGAGGGATGATGGTTGAGGGAATCATAGGTAAAAAGCTGGGCATGAGCCAGGTCTTCGAGGGCAATGGCCGGGTGGAGCCCATCACTGTCATTGAGGCCGGGCCGTGCTTCGTCACCCAGGTCAAGACGGCGGCCAGCGACGGCTACGATGCCGTCCAGCTTGGGTTCGGCCCAGCGAAGCGGCTCAACTCCCCGCAGAAGGGGCACTTGAAGCAGGTGGGGATGCTCAAACACCTGCGGGAGTTCAAGGCAGCAGACGTGGGTGCCTTGAGCGTGGGGAGCAAGGTGGACGTGGGCATGTTTCAGAAAGGCGACCTGGTGGACGTGACCGGCACGTCCAAGGGGAGAGGCTTCGCCGGCGTGGTGAAGAGGCACAACTTCAGCGGCGGCCCCAAGACCCACGGACAGTCGGACCGCCACCGTGCCCCCGGCTCCATCGGGGCGACGACGACGCCGGGCCGGGTGTGGAAGGGGCTGCGCATGGCCGGTCACATGGGCAACGAGAGGGTGACGGTGCGCAACCTCAAGGTGATACAGGCCGATCCCGAGCGCAACCTGCTCCTGGTGAGGGGGGCGGTGCCCGGGGCGAGGAACGGTATCCTCATGATAAGGAGGGCCAGGGGCTAGGCGGCCCCTTCGAAGAGCGATATGGTAGAGGTCTCGGTATACAACACGGCTGGCGAGGTGGTGGATACCATCGGGTTAAGCGACGACGTGTTCGGCGTTACCCCCAACCGTGCTGTAGTGCATCAGGCGCTGGTGAGACAGCTGGCCAACGCCCGCCAGGGGACGGTCAACACCAAGACCAGGTCTTACGTGGCGGGGGGAGGGCGCAAGCCCTTCCGCCAGAAGGGAACGGGCAGAGCGAGGCGGGGGAGCTCGCGCTCGCCGCTGCTCAAGGGAGGTGGCATCATCTTCGGCCCCCATCCCCGGGACCATCGCCAGGCCATGCCCAAGAAGATGCGCCGCCTCGCCATAAGGGGGGTGCTCTCGGCGAAGGTCGCCGATGGCGAGGTGGTGGTGGTGGACCAGCTCTCGCTGGAGAGGCCGAGGACGAAGGAGATGGTGGGCATACTGCGCGCCTTGAGCATCGACCGCTCGGTGCTCATCGTCACCGCAGATGCCAACCCCAACGTCTACCGGTCGGCGCGGAACATAGAGCGGTCCAAGACACTGCCGGCGACCCAGCTCAACGTGGCTGACCTGCTCACCTATCGAAAGCTGCTGATAACGGTCCCCGCCATAAGAAAGGTGGAGGAGGTGTGGACGCCGCCGCAGAGAGAGCGGGACGCGGACACGGGCAAAAATGGCACCGATCGAGGAGAGTGATGGTCACCACGTCGAGTGAGAGAGGCACACCGGTAGCCGGTGTAAGCGACAGGGGTGAGGTGTAAGTGTAGATGCAGGTTCTGGAGGTACTGCGCCGGCCCATCGTGACCGAGAAGACCATTGCGCTCCAAGAGCAGGGCAAGTATACCTTCGAGGTGTCGAGAGGGGCCACCAAGCAGCAGATAAAGCAGGCCGTCGAGGTGGCCTTCAAGGTAGAGGTGGAGAAGGTCAACGTGATGAACTGCCCCGGAAGGTGGCGTGGCCCGGGACGGATGAGGAGGAAGACCTCCTCGTGGAGGAAGGGCGTGGTCACCTTGAAGCCGGGACACAAGATAGAGTTCTTTGAAGGGGTATAGGGAGGTCACAGGGTGCCGCTGAAGGTATATAAACCTACATCGCCGGGGCGCAGGGGGATGACCGGCTCCAGCTTCGAGGAGATCACCAAGAAGGAGCCGGAGCGCTCGCTGGTGAAGCCCCTGAAGAAAAAGGCAGGCCGGAGCAATCAGGGCCGGATAACGGTGCGCCACCGCGGCGGTGGCTCCAAGAGGATGCTGCGCATCATCGATTTCAAGCGGGACAAGCTGGGCGTGCCGGGAAAGGTGGCCGCCATCGAGTACGACCCCAATCGCTCGGCACGCATCGCCCTGATACACTATCTCGACGGTGAGAAGCGGTACATACTGGCCCCGGTAGGGCTCAAGGTGGGCAGCACCATCAAGGCCGGCGTCGATGCCGAGATAAAGGTGGGGAACGCGCTGCCCTTGAGGGCGATACCCACCGGCACGGCCATCCACAATATAGAGCTCCATCGGGGCAAGGGCGGGCAAATGGCGCGCAGCGCCGGGAACGTGGCCCAGCTCATGGCACTGGAGGGTGGATACGCCCTGGTGCGGCTGCCGTCGGGGGAGCTACGGCGGGTACACGCCGAGTGCTTTGCCACCATCGGGCAGGTGGGCAACGTGGACCACCAGCACATCAAGCTGGGCAAGGCGGGCCGCACCAGGTGGATGGGGCGGCGACCCCAGGTGCGTGGCTCGGCGATGACACCCCGAGACCATCCCCACGGCGGCGGCGAGGGACGGTCCCCCATCGGGCTGCCCGGGCCCAAGACACCGTGGGGCAAGCCCGCTCTGGGCTACAGGACACGCAGGAACAAGGCCACCGACAACATGATAGTGAGGAGGCGGCGGAAGTGAGAGCGGCAGGTCGGTGGCAGCGGCGGATATATCGAGGGGGTGGTATGCGTAGCACGTCGCCCTGCAATGGTGCGGTGCGGGCGGAGGGATATCGAGTGAGAGGTCGAAGAGATGTCCAGGTCGTCTAAAAAGGGCCCCTACATAGACACCAAGCTCTTGAGCAAGGTGGTTGCCCTGAATACGTCGGGGCAGAAGGCGGTGATAAAGACGTGGTCGCGTGCCTCGACCATCGTGCCCGAGATGATAGGTCATACCGTGGGCGTCCATGACGGCAGGCGGCACGTGCCCATCTTCATCACCGAGAACATGGTAGGCCACAAGCTGGGCGAGTTCGCCTTCACCAGGACCTTCCGCGGCCATACCTCCAAGTCGGAGAGGGTGGCCCGGATAAAGAGGGACCAGAGGAAGAGGAAGTAGGCAGGGGGAGACCATGGAGGTAAGCGCTACCGCGAGATATATAAGGACATCACCGCGCAAGCTGCGTCCCATCGTGAACGCAGTGCGGGGGGTGAAGGTTGATGAGGCGCTCACCATCTTGAAGCACCTCCCCTCGCCCTCGGCGCGGACGGTGGCCAAGGTGGTCAAGTCTGCCGCTGCCAATGCCGAGAACAACTACGAGATGACCCCCTCTGACCTGCGGATAGTACGCATATATGTCGATGAAGGGCGCACCATGAAGAGGTATCGGGCGGGCCCCCGGGGTCGGGCAAAGCCCATTTTGAAGCGCTCGAGCCACATCACGGTAGTCGTCGAAGAGGAGGAGTAAGTGGGGCAGAAGGTCCATCCTATAGGCTTCAGGCTCGGTGTAATCAAGGACTGGCAGGCCAAGTGGTATGCCGATAAGAACTACGCTGATTGCCTCCAGGAAGACCTGAAGATCAGGAAGACCATCGAGACCAAGTATGCCGAGGGCGACATATCACGCGTCGAGATCGAGCGCGCCGCCAACCAGGTCACGGTGACCATCCATACGGCCAGGCCGGGCATCGTCATCGGCAGGGGGGGGCAGCGCGTGGACGAGACGCGCAACCTCCTCGAGGCGGTCACCGGGAAGCGCATTCGCCTGAACATCCAGGAGATTCGGCAGCCGGAGCTGGACGCCTACCTCGTGGCGCGGAATATCGCTCAGCAGATCGAGCGTCGCATCTCTCACCGCCGCGCCATGAAGCAGGCCATCACCAGGGCGATGGACGGGGGGGCGAAGGGTATCAAGGTGATGTGCTCCGGGAGGCTCGCCGGCTCCGAGTACGCGCGTAGAGAGACACTGCACCAGGGCCGTGTGCCCCTGCACACCCTGCGCGCCGATATCGACTATGCCCTCGCCGAGGCACGCACCACGCTGGGCCGCACCGGGGTCAAGGTCTGGGTCTACCTGGGCGATATCCTCCCCGAGTCCAAGGCACAGGCCGTGGAGGCCTCTGCTGCTGAGGCGGAAGACGCGGTCGAGGGGGAGGCCGGCGTAGTGGCGGCTGAGGCGACGGCAGCGGCCGCGCCCGCGCCCGCGGCGGAGGCACCACTGGCAGAGGAGGCCGCGCCCGCGGCGGAGGCGCAGAGCGAGGCCAGTGAAGGGGCCGGTGACGAGAGCGGCGAGCAGCCCGAGGTGGAGGCAGCCGCGAGCGAAGATACGGGCGACGAGAAGCCCGACGGTTAGGGGATGGCATCATGTTGCAGCCGAGACGGGTGAAGTACCGGAAACAGCACCGCGGGCACCGCAGGGGAAAGGCCATGGTGGGCAACACGGTTGCCTTCGGTGAGCACGGGCTCCAGGCACAGGAGCAGGCGTGGATCACGTCGCGGCAGATAGAGGCGGCGAGGCGCGCCATCGTCCGGCACGTCAGGCGTGGCGGCAAGGTGTGGATACGTATATTCCCCGACAAGGCGGTGACATCGAAGCCCGCCGAGACGCGCATGGGCAGTGGCAAGGGGGCGGTGGATTACTGGGTGGCCGTGGTGAAGCCGGGCAGGGTCCTCTTCGAGATCGCCGGGGTAGGTGAAGAGACGGCGCGGGAGGCGATGCGCCTGGCATCTCACAAGCTGCCCATAAAGACCCGCTTCGTAAGCCGCGATATCGATGTGCCGGTCCAGGGAGGTACCGCAAGTTGAAGACCCAGGAGATTCGCTCATTAGGCTCGCCTGAGCTGAAGAAGCGCCTCGACGAGTCATATCGAGAGCTGCTCAACTTGAGGTTCCGCCTGTCCACCAGGCAGATCGTGGACAATACCGAGCTCCGCCGGGTGAGGAAGCGGGTGGCCAGGATAAAGACCGTGCTGCGGGAGAGAGAGCTCACAGAAGAGGGGTGAGCCCGTAGGGCCGACCATAGGCCGATGCCCCAGCATACGCCGGTGCATCGGCGATATAGCGAGGAGAGCGGATGACTCAAGCGGAGAGAGAGAGAAAGAGGAAGGCCAAGCAGGGCCGCGTGGTGAGCGACCGCATGGACAAGACCGTGGTGGTCGTCGTGGAGTACTATCGGCCACACCCCTTGTACCGGCGCTCGGTGAGGCATATCAAGAGGTTCAAGGCCCACGATGAGAAGAACTCCTGCAAGGTGGGCGATACGGTGCGCATTGAGGAGACCAGGCCCCTCTCCAAGGACAAGAGGTGGCGGGTGGTGGAGATAGTATCACCTGGCAGCAAGGCCTAGGGGGCCTCTCGGGAGAATAGCATGATTCAGCCGTATACCAGGCTCAGGGTGGCGGACAACACGGGTGCCAAGAGCATCATGTGCATAAACGTCCCTGGCGGGACGCGGCGCCGCTATGCGCGCGTGGGCGACATCATCGTGGCCTCGGTGAAGGAGGCCGTGCCCGGGGGCCAGGTGCGCAAGGGCGATGTGGTGAGGGCGGTGGTGGTGCGTACTGCCAAGCCCTACCGCCGCCCCGACGGCTCCTATATACGCTTCGATGAGAACGCTGCCGTGATCCTGACCGATAAGAACAATCCCAGGGGGACACGTATATTTGGCCCGGTGGCCCGGGAACTCAGGGACAAGAACTACATGAAGATACTGTCCCTCGCTCCCGAGGTGCTGTGAGGGTTAGCCTATGAATATTCACAAAGACGATACCGTGCTGGTCATCGCCGGCAAGGACAAGGGGAAGAAGGGGAAGGTGCGACGCGCCCTGCCCAGGGAGGACCGTGTGGTGGTGGAGGGGGTGAACGTGGTGAAGAGGCACATGAGGGCCCGGGCGATGACCAGGCAGGCAGGCATCATCGAGAGGGAGATGCCGGTGCATGTATCGAACGTCATGCTGGTATGCGGCAAGTGCAACCACCCCACGCGCGTAGGCTCTGCCCAGCTCAAAGGGGGAAACAGGGTGCGCACATGCCGCCGCTGCGGGGAGGTCATCGATTAGCGTGGTCAGTGCAGCAGTGCCCAGGCTCAAGGAGAAGTACCGAGACGAGGTCCTGCCCGCGCTCATGAGCGAGTTCGGGTACCGGAATGTGATGCAGGTACCCCGCCTCCAGAAGGTGGTGGTCAATATCGGCCTGGGAGAGGCCATTTTGAACCCCAGGGCCCTCGAGGCGGCGGAGAAGGACGTCTCCACCATCACCGGCCAGCACCCGGTCATCACCAGGGCCAAGCGGCCTATATCCGGGTTCAAGGTGCGCAAGGGCATGCCCATCGGGATGATGGTGACGCTGAGGGGCGACCGCATGTATGAGTTCCTGGACCGGCTGATGAACGTGAGCCTGCCCCGCATTCGGGACTTCCAGGGCGTCCCCCGCAACTCCTTCGATGGTCGGGGCAACTACTCACTGGGGCTTAAAGACCAGACCATCTTCCCTGAGATAGAGTACGACAAGGTGGACCGCGTACGGGGGCTTCAGATATCCATTATCACCAGCGCCAGCAACGACGACGAGGGGAGGAGGCTCCTGGAGCTTCTGGGGATGCCGCTGGTTAAGGCGTAGTGGATGGGCGGGGGCGGGCCTTTTTTAGTGGGGCCAGAGGGACGAAGACCCTGGGAGCGAGCAGGGTGAGATAGGAGATATGGCAAAGGTATCGAAGATAGTCAAATCACAGCGCCCTCCCAAGTATAAGGTGCAGCAGAGGAACAGGTGCACCCTGTGCGGAAGGCCGCGGGCGTACATCCGCCAGTTCGGGCTGTGCCGCATTTGTTTCCGCAAGTATGCACTGGAGGGGAAGCTGCCCGGCGTGCGCAAGTCAAGCTGGTGAGCTTTCCCCGTCGGGGGAGAGGGCCACAGGGGGAAGAGGGAGGCTTATAGAGCGATGACCGATCCCATTGCTGATATGTTGACCAGGATAAGAAATGCCGTCCTGGCACGGCACGACTTCGTGCTGATACCGGCCTCGAAGATGAAGCTCTCCATTGCCCGCATCCTGAAGGAGGAAGGCTTCATCGCTGACTACGAGGTGCTCAGGGGCAAGCCGCAGCGCATGATCAAGGTGTATCTCAGGTATCTGGATCGGAAAGAGCCGGTGATCACCGGGCTTAAGAGGGTCTCCAAGCCCGGGCTCAGGGTGTATGTCAAGAGGGCGGAGATACCCCGCGTCTACGGCGGCCTGGGCGTCGCGGTCCTCTCCACGCCCAAAGGGGTGATGACCGGTCACCAGGCGTGGTATCAGAAGGTCGGTGGCGAGCTGCTGTGCTATGTCTGGTAGAGGGGACAGGAGGAAATAGATGTCCCGCATAGGGAAGATGCCGATCCCGGTGCCACCGGGGGTCGAGGTTATCATGAAGGGGAGCGATGTTACGGTGAAGGGCCCCAAGGGGGAGCTCACCCGCTCCTTCAACCCCGATATGTCCATCTCGCTGGACGATGGTGTGCTCACGGTGTCCCGGCCCAGCGACAACCGCGTCCACCGCTCGCTCCACGGGCTCACCAGGAGCCTGCTCGCCAACATGGTCGAGGGGGTGAGCAGTGGCATAGAGAAGGGCCTGGACATAGTGGGTGTAGGCTACAGGGCGAGAAAGGAAGGGGACAAGGTGGTGCTCCAGGTGGGGCACTCCCACCCCGTCGAGGTGGTGCCCCCTCCGGGGATAACGCTGGAGGTGGTGGGAACCACCCAGGTGAAGGTGAGGGGCATTGACAAGGAACTGGTGGGCGATGTGGCGGCACGTATCCGGGCGGTGAGGCCACCGGACCGGTACAAGGGGAAGGGCATCAGGTATACGGGCGAGCAGGTGCGCTTAAAGCCGGGCAAGGCAGGCAAGGTTGGAGCGAAGAAGAGATAGAGATGCCACGGGATAAAGACACACTGGCGGCACGGAAGAGGAGACATCGGCGAATCAGGAGCAGGGTAGCGGGCACCGCGGAGAGGCCCCGCCTCTGCGTGAGCCGCAGCTTGAATCACATATATGCCCAGGTCATAGATGACAGCGCAGGACATACCATATGCTCGGCGTCGACGGTGGAGCCGGCGCTGCGCGGGGACATAGAGGGAAAGAGGAAGACCGAGGCGGCCCAGGTCGTGGGTGCCCTGGTAGCGCGGCGGGCAAAGGAGAGGGGCGTGGGCAAGGTGGTGTTCGACCGCAGCGGCCACAGATACCACGGACGGGTCAAGGCCCTCGCCGATGCCGCGAGGGAAGAGGGCCTCGTTTTCTAGGGGGACCATGAACAGGATCGATACCAACGAGCTGGTGCTTTCGGAGAAGCTGGTCAATATATCCAGGGTGGCCAAGGTGGTGAAGGGGGGTAGGCGCTTCAGCTTCACCGCCCTCGTCGTCGTCGGCGATGGGCAGGGGCACGTGGGCGCCGGGCTGGGCAAGGCCAAGGAGATACCGGAGGCCATCCGAAAGGGAGGGGCCATAGCCCGCAAGCAGCTCATCAGGGTGCCGATGAAGGACGGCACCATCCCTCACGAGATAGTGAACCGCTACGGGGCGGCCAAGGTCATGCTCAAGCCGGCGGCGCCGGGGACCGGGGTGATAGCCGGAGGGGGCGTGCGCGCAGTGCTGGAGGTGGCGGGGGTAACCGACATACTGACAAAGTCCCTGGGGAGCTCGAACCCGATAAACGTGGTGCAGGCGACCATAGAGGCGCTCCGCAAGCTGCGGGACCCTGAAGAGGTGGTGGCCAGGCGGAAGCCCAGTCCGGCCCCTGCGGAGGGGGAGGGGGGGGCGTCGGGTGGCTAGGCTCAAGATAACGTGGGTGAAGAGCGATATCGGCTATAAGCGAGACCAGAGGAGGACGCTTAAGGCGCTGGGGTTCCACCGCTTGAACCAGACCATCGAGCATGACGATGCGCCCTCGATAAGGGGAATGATAATGAAGGTAAGACACCTGGTCAAGGTGGAGGAGTGCGGTGAGACAGAATGATATCGGCCCTGCACCCGGCGCCAGGCACAAGAGCAAGCGAGTGGGGCGAGGCACCGGGAGTGGCCACGGCTGCACCGCGTGCCGGGGCACCAAGGGACAGAAATCGCGCTCCGGGTATCGAATACGCCGCGGCTTCGAGGGCGGGCAGCTCCCCATAGTGAAGCGCCTGCCGGAGCAGCGGGGGTTCACCAATATATTCAGGACGGAGTATGCCACGGTGAGGGTGGACCGGCTCAACCTCTTCGAGGAGGAGAGCGAGGTAACGCCCCAGGGCATGCTCGCGGCGGGGCTGGTAAGGTCGCTCAAGAGGCCGGTGAAGATACTGGGCGACGGCGAGCTCACGAAGCCGCTCACGGTGAGGGCCCACAGGTTCACGCAGACAGCGAGGGCCAAGATAGAGGGGGCAGGGGGCCGGGCGGAGGAGATCGCGGCGGCGGGGAGCCCGCAGGCAGGAGAGGATGCAGCAGACAGCTAAGAGCACCAGACCACGGCTGCTACAGGCCATGATCGACGCCTTTGGCCAGCCCGACTTGAGGCGCAAGATCCTGCTCACCCTGGGCATCCTGGTCATATTCCGCTTCGTGGCCCACATACCTGTGCCCGGGGCCAACGGCGCCGCCATGCAGTGGCTCCTTGACCAGGGCCAGGGACTGGGCCCCCTCCTGGGGATGCTGAACCTGTTCAGCGGCGGCGCCATGCAGGACATGAGCGTTGCCGCCATGGGGGTCTATCCCTACATCACCGCCGTGATCGTCATGCAGCTCATGGTCCCGGTGATACCCAGGTTGAGGGCGCTCTCGGCAGAGGGCGAGGCGGGGAGAAACAGGATCAACCAGTATACCCACTGGATGACGGTGCCGCTGGCGGCACTTCAGGGTTACGGCATGATGACCACGCTCCAGACGGTGAGCACGCCCCATGGGCCCATCGTCAGCAACTTCGGCTTCTCGGGTGCGGCGCTGCTCCCCACCTTAACCATGATCATAGCGCTCACCGCCGGCACCATGTTCCTGGTGTGGCTGGGAGAGCTGATCACGGAGTACGGCATCGGCAACGGCGTCTCCCTCATCATATTCGCCGGCATCGTGGCCACGCTGCCCGACATGATAGGACGCGGCATCCTGGCGACAGAGGGCGGCAGTGGCATCATTGGCCTGATAGTGTTCCTGGCCCTGTCGCTGGTGATCGTGGTCACCATCGTCATCTTCACCGAGGCCCACCGCCGCATCCCGGTGCAGTATGCACGCAGCCTCTATCGCGGTGGGCGGATGTACCGGCAGTCGGGCTCCACCCACATACCGCTCAGGGTGAACTCGGCGGGGATGATCCCGCTCATATTCGCCATGGCGATGCTCATGCTGCCCGGGGTGATAGCGAGCTTCTTTGCCAATCCGGCGGGCCAGGATCCCAACTTCGCCAACACCATACAGAACCTGTTCGCGGCCACGAGCTGGGTGTACTGGCTTATCTACTTCTTCATGGTCATCGGGTTCACATTCTTCTATACCATGGTGATATTTCAGCAGCAGAGCCTGTCTGAGAACTTGCAGCGACAGGGGGCCTTCGTGCCCGGCATACGCCCGGGCAAGCAGACGGCGGAGTACCTGAACAAGGTGGTCACCAGGATCACCTGGGGAGGGGCCCTGTTCCTGGCCATCATCGCCGTGTCGCCTTTCATCGTGCAGAGCGTGACCAATATCACTGTGCTGGTGCTGCCCGCCATCGGGCTCCTGATCATGGTGGGCGTGGCACTGGACACCATGAGACAGCTTGAGTCGCAGCTCCTGATGAGGCGCTATGAGGGCTTCATCAAGTGATCGGCAGCGAGGGGGTTTGACAGTGCACGTAGTGCTCGTTGGTGCTCCGGGATCGGGTAAGGGTACTCAGGCGGGGCAGATATCGCAGCGGCTGGGCCTGGCCCACGTGGCCTCTGGCGACCTGTTTCGCGAGGCGGCGAGCAGGGGCGATGAGCTCGGGCAGAAGGTGAAGTCCTACATGGAGCAGGGCCTGCTCGTCCCCAACGACGTCACCATCAGCATGATACTGGAGCGCATCGAGAGGCCCGACTGTGCCGCGGGCTTCATCCTCGACGGCTTTCCGCGGACACTGGAGCAGGCCCAGGCACTGGACGGGGCGCTCGGGGAGAAGGGCAAGGCCATAGACCGCGTGGTGTATATAAACGTATCGGCGGATGAGCTGGTGCGCAGGCTGGGGGGGCGGTGGATATGCCGTAGCTGCCAGGCACCGTACCACGAGGTAAGCTCGCCGCCCAGGGTAGCGGGGAAGTGCGACCGCTGTGGAGGCGAGCTCTACCAGCGTGCCGATGACACCCCAGAGACGGTGCGGAAGAGGATAGAGGTCTACTTGAAAGAGACGGCGCCTCTCATCGACTATTACCAGGGGCAGGGGAGGCTGGTGGAGATAGACGGTGAGCGTGGGATAGACGAGGTGGGGGCCGATATGGTAGCGGCGATAACGTAGTGCGAGCACCATGGCGATAGGTCAGTAGATGGGGATAATAGTAAAATCGCAACAGGAGATAGCGATCATGCGCCGGGCGGGGGGGGTGGTGGCCGCCATACTTGAGGTGCTCGCGGCCAAGATAAGGCCGGGCCTGGTTACAGAGGAGCTCGATGCCATAACGGTGAGTGAGCTCAGCCGACACGGGGCCACGGCATCGTTCAAGGGCTACCGGGGGTTCCCGGCGCACCTGTGTGTATCGATAAACGACGAGGTGGTCCACGGCATACCGGGGAAGCGGGTGATTCGTGAGGGTGATATCGTGTCGCTGGACCTGGGGGCGATACTGGGCGGCTTCCATGGCGATGCCGCGATCACGGTGGGAGTGGGCCAGATAGACGACAAGGCCCAGGCACTCATCGAGGCGACGCGAGGTGCGCTCGATGCCGGCATAGCGAAGGCGGTGGCAGGGGCACACCTGGGAGACGTATCGGAGGCCATCCAGTCGTTTGCCGAGTCGCGGGGGTTCTCGGTGGTGCGCGAGTATGTGGGTCACGGCATCGGCAGGGACATGCACGAGGACCCGCAGATACCCAACTACGGCGTAAGCGGCAGGGGGCCGCTGCTGAGGAAGGGGATGACCCTGGCACTCGAACCCATGGTCAACACCGGCGGCTGGCGCACCAGGGTGGGCGACGACCGCTGGACGGTCTCCACGGAGGATGGAGGTCTCTCCGCTCACTTCGAGCACACCATAGCCATAACAGATGGCGGTGCCGAGGTACTCACCAGTACCTCTCGGTAGGGGGCGGCGAGCAGGATATATGCCCAAGAAGAACGCTATCGAGGTAGAGGGGACAGTGACAGAGCCATTGCCCAACGCCATGTTTCGCGTAGAGCTGGCGAACGGGCATAGGGTGCTAGCCCACGTGTCGGGGAAGATGAGGATGCACTACATCAGGATCCTGCGTGGCGACAAGGTGTTGGTAGAGCTATCCCCCTATGATCTCACGAGGGGCAGGATAACCTACCGCTTCAAGTAGGGGGCATGGTATGAAGGTGAGGGCATCGGTAAAGCCAAGGTGTGAAAAGTGCAAGGTGGTGAAGAGAAAGGGCGTTGTGCGTGTGATATGCGAAAACCCGCGGCACAAGCAGCGCCAGGGATAGGTGAGAGGGGACTTTGTAGCGGCGCCCCGCTCCCGTTTTAGAGAGGGGTACCTTCAACCGATCGGAGGAGCAGGGAGAACATGGCAAGGATAGCTGGGGTCGACCTTCCCAAGGACAAGAGAGTGGAGATAGGGCTGTGCTACATCTATGGCATCGGGCCCTCCAGCAGCAAGAAGATCCTGGCCCAGACCGGGATCAATCACGATACCAAGGTGAGGGACTTGAGCGAGGGCGAGGTCGGCCGCATACGCGAGCTCATCGATAAGGAGTACCGGGTCGAGGGGGAGCTGAAGCGGGAGGTCAACCTAAACATCAAGCGGCTCATCGAGATAGGCAGCTACCGGGGGGTGAGGCACCGTCGCGGGCTGCCCGTTCACGGCCAGCGTACCAGGACCAATGCCCGCACCAAGAGGGGTGCCCGCAAGACGGTGGCCGGCCGCCGCCGCACCGTGTCCCGCAAGTAAAGGAGAGCGAATGGCAGACAAGAAGAAGCCGGCCCGCATCAAGAGGAGGGAGAGGAAGGCCATCCCCAAGGGGAGGGCCTACATCCAGTCCACCTTCAACAATACCATCATCACCCTCACCGACCTTTCGGGCAATGCCATTGCCTGGGGGAGCTCGGGCTCTGCCGGCTTCAAGGGTTCGCGCAAGGGCACGCCCTACGCGGCACAGCTCGCGGCGGAGCAGGCGGCGCGGCGGGGGATGGAGCATGGCCTGCGAGAGGTTGAGGTGTTCGTCAAAGGGCCGGGCAGCGGCAGGGAGGCGGCGATACGCTCCCTCCAGGCGGCGGGGATAACCATTACCGGCATCAAGGATATAACGCCCATACCGCACAATGGCTGCCGTCCCAGGAAGAGGAGACGGGTGTGAGCGCTCTCCCCTCCAGGGACCTGGGCGGTATCCTGGGCGAGGCCTTCAGGGTATACGTCAGGAACTTCTGGCATCTGCTGGCCATGGTGGCCATCGTGGAGGTCGGGCTCGCCGTGCTGTCGCAGGCCGTTCCCCTGGCCATGTTCGGCAGCGTGGTGGTAGTCCGCGACTGGACGTGGATAGGGACCGTTGGGGTCATGTTGATAGTGTGGGCGGTGGTGGTGCTGGTGGCAACGCTGGTGCTCTACCCATTCATGGAGGGAGCGGTCATCCATGCGACGGCGGAGCAGCACTTCGCGGCCCTCGGCGTGGGCCGCTCCTACAGGTTCGCCTGGAAGAGGATAGGGGCGCTGGTAGGGGCCTCTGTGCTGGTCGCCTTGTTCATGCTGGCCATCGTAGTCGCCGCCGGGCTCGCGGGGTTCGCCCTCACGGTGGCCCTGGGGGGGATAGGCATTGCCCTCTCGGTGCTCCTGGGCCTTGGGGCCCTGGTGGCCACTCTGTACTTTTCCATACGGTGGGCCTTCATATGGCAGGCGGTGATACTCGACGGCCGCGGCGCGCGCAGTGCCCTCTCGCGGAGCGACGAGCTGGTGCAGGGCAACTGGTGGCGGGTGCTGGGCATCCTGCTCGTGCTGTGGCTGATAGTGATGGGCGTCAATGTGGCGGTGGGGCTCTTCACCTGGTGGCTGCCGGCAATAGCGACGTCGATAGTGAATACTGTGGTGGCGATAGTCGTACTGCCCATACCCATCGTTGCTGCCACCCTGCTGTACTACGACCTTCGCTTAAAGCGGGAGGGATGCACCGTGGAGGCCGTGGCGCAGGATATAGGGTGGGTGCCGGTAGATGGCAGCGCCTAGAGGAAAGAGGGAGTAGAACGAGATATGGCTCGATATACAGGACCGGCCTGCAGGCAATGTCGGCGTCAGGGCGATAAGCTGATGCTGAAAGGGGAGCGGTGCACCACGAAGAAGTGCGCCGTTGAGCGGCGCAACCTGCCACCAGGCCAGCAGCGCATGCGGCGGCGCAAGGTCTCTGACCGTGGGCTCCAGCTTAGGGAGAAGCAGAAGGGGAGGCACACCTACGGGGTCCTGGAGCGGCAGTTCCGCAAGCACTTCGACGAGGCGAGCAGGCGCCCCGGCGTCACCGGGGACAACCTGCTCCAGATCCTGGAGACCAGGCTGGACAACGTGGTCTACCGCCTCGGCTTCGCTGACTCCCGCAGGCAGGCCCGCCAGATAGTGTGTCATGGCCATATCACCTTGAACGAGAAGAAGATGGACATACCATCGTGCCTGGTAAAGCCAGGGGACGTCGTCGCGTGGCGGGAGCGCAGCACCAGGAACGAGCTCTACAAGGCGGTGGCGGAGGGCATCGGCGATAAGGTGGTGCCCGACTGGCTGGCCCTGGAGCGGGATAGGCTGGTCGGCAGGGTGCTCGCCCTCCCTGGCCGTGGTGATATCGACGTGACTATAGACGCAAAGACCATTGTTGAGTACTACTCGCGGTAGTATTCGGAGGTGGAAACGTTGTATGAGAGTGTGACGCTGCGGGTGGAGTGCGAGGAGAGCGATGAGCGGTACGGGCGTTTTGTCGCTGAGCCTCTGGAGAGGGGTTTTGGCGCCACATTGGGCAATGCCTTGAGGCGGGTGCTTCTCAGCTCACTTTCAGGTTCGGCGGTGACCTGGGTAAAGATAGATGGGATACAGCACGAGTTCTCTACCGTTCCCAGCATGAAGGAGGATACCATAGAGTTCCTGCTCAATGTGAAGGCCATCCGCATACGGCGGCAGTCGCAGGACGAGGGCAGGATGTTCCTCGACGTGGAGGGCGTGGGCACGGTGCGCGCCAGCGATATCAGGCCCGCAGCCGACTTCGAGGTCGTGAACCCAGATCTCTACCTGGCCACCATCGATTCTGAAGATGGCAGGCTCTCGGTGGAGTTCAATGTGGAGCAGGGCAAAGGATACGAGCCGGCAGGCCAGAGCGAGGGCCTGCCCATAGGGGCCATTCCGGTGGATGCGGTGTTTACCCCGATGCGCAAGGTAAACTACATCATCGAGCCCACGCGGATCGGGCAGCTCACGAACTATGAGAGGCTGATACTGGAGCTGTGGACAGACGGCACCATATCGCCCATCGAGGCGGTGAGCCAGAGCGCTCAGATGCTCATCGACAATTTCCAGCTGTTCCACGACCTCACCAGGGCCCCGGCACAGGTCGGTGAGAAGCAGCCCGCCCTGCCCATTCCGCTGGAGCAGTACAATACGCCCATCGAGCAGCTCAACCTGTCGGTGCGCACCTACAACTGCTTGAAGCGGGCCGGGATATCCAAGGCGGGTGAGCTCCTGGAGAGGAGCGACAAGGAACTCCTGGACGTGCGGAATTTCGGGCAGAAGGCCCTCGAAGAGGTCAAGGAGAGGCTCAAGGACATGGGACTGCTCCCTGAGCAGGCCCAGGACCAGGAAGAGGAAGACCGGGACGACGGGTGGGGGGAGGTGGAGCGCGATGAAGAGGAGTACGTGGAGGAGGACCTTTAGGGAATGAGGCACCGTGTTGCAGGACGCAAGTTCTCTCGGCCGACGGATCACAGGCTCATGATGTATCGCAACCTGGTGACCGACCTCCTGAGGTACGAGAAGGTCGATACCACGGAGGCCAAGGCCAAGGAGATACGGGGCATGGCGGAGAAGATAATCACCCTGGGCAAGGAGGGCGGCCTCCACAGCAGGCGGCGGGCGCTCGCCTTCGTTACCGATAAGAAGGTGGCGGAGAAGCTCTTCGACGAGCTTGGCCCTCGCTACGCCAGTCGCCCTGGGGGGTATACGCGCATAACCAGGCTGGGGCGCCGTCACGGCGACGGGGCGCCCATGGCCCGTATCGAGCTGGTGGAGTAGGGCGGGAATGGCTGCCAGGCGGATGGCACTCATCGTGGAGTACGATGGCACCAGGTACCACGGGTTCCAGGTGCAGAGGGACGTGCCCACGGTACAGGGCGAGATCCAGCGCGCCTTGGGGCGGGTGAGCGGGGAGGGCACCGGCATCTCCTACGCCAGCCGCACCGACCAGGGGGTCCACGCCACGGGCCAGGTGGTGGCGTTTGACACCCGGTCACAGCTACCCGGGGAGGCGTTTGTCTCCGCCTTGAACCACTACCTGCCTCCCGATATCGTGGTCAAGGGGGCATTCTGTGTCCCCCCAGACTTCGATGCGAGGAGGAGGGCCCAGAGCAGGGAGTACCGCTATTTCATATGGAACAGCCCTACCCCCTCGCCACTTATGAGCAGGAGGGCGTACTTCGTGTCGCGGCCCCTCGACATCGCGGCGATGAACGATGCCTGCGAGGCCCTCGTCGGGTGGCACGACTTCGCGCCGTTCGCCTCACCCGTGGCCGAGGGGAAGAGCACGGTGCGCATGGTATACCACGCCGGGGTATCGAGGTGCGGGGAGCTGGTGACGTTCTGCATGGTGGCCAGCTCGTTCCTCACCCACCAGGTGCGCAACACCATAGGTGCACTGGTGCAGGTGGGCCTGGGCAGGAGCGATGCCGATACCTTCCGCCTGCTCGCACGCTCCGGGAGGCCCGGTGTGGCCAGGCCGGCCCTCGCCCCCCACGGGCTGTGTCTGGTCAAGGTCAATTATCCCCATGAGGTAGCGTTTGGATGAAGACATTTGTCGCCAAGAAAGAAGATATCGACCCCCAATGGCACGTCATTGATGCCTCGGGGCGCACCCTGGGCAGGCTGGCCACGGAGGTGGCGGTACTGATAAGGGGCAAGCACAAGCCGACCTTCAGCCCTCACCTGAACACCGGCGACTACGTGGTGGTGATAAATGCCGCCAAGGTCAGGGTCACCGGCAGGAAGGCGCAGCAGAAGATGTACCGCCGTCACTCTGGCTATCCTGGCGGGTTGAAAGAGACCACCTACGCCCAGATGATGGCGACCCACCCCACCAGGGTGATAGAGCATGCCGTACGGGGCATGCTCCCCCACAACCGGCTGGGGCGGGAAATGATGAAGAGGCTTAAGGTGTATGCCGGCGATGCACATCCCCACCAGGCCCAGGTGCGCGCCGAGAGAACCGGAGAGGGGGGAGCCGCGTGAGCAACAAGGAATACTACTACGCCACCGGGAGAAGGAAGAGCGCCGTGGCCCGGGTGAGGCTGTTTTCGGGCAAGGGCGTCATCGTGGTCAATGGCAAACCTCTCGACGAGGTGTTCCCGCTAGAGAGGCTGAGGAAGGCCATCGCGGAGCCCCTCGCGGTGAGCGGGACGACTGACCAGTTCAGCGTCACCGTCAAGGTGACCGGCGGCGGCATCTCCGGCCAGGCGGGAGCGATACGCCACGGTATCGCCCGTGCCCTGGTGGTGTCGGACGAGGGCATGAGGCCCCTCATGAGGCGCTACGGTATGCTGACGCGCGACCCGCGGGTGAAGGAGCGCAAGAAGTACGGCCTGATACGCGCCCGCAAGGCCAAGCAGTACTCCAAGAGGTAGTGGAGAGGCACTAAAAAAGGGGGCCCGGCACGAGGCTGCGGGCCCCCTTTCCTTTTTCTCCTTTTTCTCCCCGGCTAGGCCCCCCTGGGAAGACCCAGTCCCCTCATGGCGATGATGCTGCGCTGTATCTCCGAGGAGCCGGCGGCGATGAGCATGCCGATTGAGCTCAGGTAGGCGCGCTCCAGCCGCCCATTCAAGGGGGCCCACTTGGAGTCGGTCTCCAGCTGGCCGTGCAGCCCCATTATCTGCAGGCCGATGTTGGACAGGCGGTACATCCCCTCGGAGGCGAACACCTTGATCATGGATGCCTCGTAGTTGGGGATGAGGCCCTTGGTCTGCATCCACACCACGCGATAGGCCATAACGCGGGCCACCTCGGCCTCGATGACACAGTTGGCCAGCTTCTGCCGCACCGTGTAGTCCTTGGACAGGGGCTTGCCATTTTCCGTGGTCTCCTTGACGTACGCGGTGAGCTCGTCGAGGGTGCGCTTGGCACCCGCGGCCATGGAGACGCCGGCGGTGCGCTCGAAGTCCAGGGCGATGACCACGTGGTACCAGCCGCGGTTCTCCTCGCCGACGAGGTTGGCCTTGGGTACCTTGACATCGTCGAAGAAGACCTCGTTGAAGTGGTGCTCGTCGGCCATGTTCACCAGCGGCCGTACGGTGATGCCTGGGGTCTTCATGTCGGCGAGGAGGAGGGTGATGCCCTTGTGCTTGGGCTCGTCGGG
>JAXHUE010000025.1:0-25234 GCA_034189655.1 Chloroflexota bacterium
ACCTCCCCAGGTGGGAGAACGCGCCCATGCCGGCGTAGCGGGCGCCGTCCCCCAGCTCCTCCTCGATGCGCAGCAGGCGGTTGTACTTGGCCACGCGCTCGGAGCGGCAGGGCGCCCCGGTCTTTATGAAGCCGGTGTTGCGGGCAACGGCCAGGTCGGCGATGGTGGTGTCCTCGGTCTCGCCGGAGCGGTGGCTCACCACCGCGGTCCAGCCCGCCCGCTGGGCCATGTCGATGGCGGCCAGGGTCTCGGTGAGGGTCCCTATCTGGTTGAGCTTGATGAGTATGGAGTTGGAGGCCCGCTGGGCGATGCCCCGCTCCAGGCGCTCCACGTTGGTGACGTAGAGGTCGTCACCCACGAGCTGCACCCGCTCTCCCACCTTCTCCATGAGCATGCACCACCCCTCCCAGTCGTCCTCGGCCATGCCGTCCTCGATGCTGATCAGGGGGTAGGACGCGGCCCACCTCGCGTAGTAGTCCACCATCTCGGCGGGGGACAGGGCCAGGCCCTCCCGGGCCAGGACATACCTGCCGTCCTGGTAGAACTCGGTGGCCGCCGGGTCCAGGGCCAGGTAGCAGTCGACGCCGGGGCGGTACCCCGCGGCCTCGATGGCGGCGAGGATGAGCTCCACGGCATCGCTGTTGGCGCGGAGCGACGGGGCAAAGCCGCCCTCGTCGCCGACGCTGGTGTTGAGCCCTTCCCTCTTGAGCACCCGCTTTAGCGACTGGTAGACCTCGGCCCCCATGCGCAGGGCATGGGCAAAGCTCTGCGCCCCTACGGGGAGCACCATGAACTCCTGGAGGTCGGTGGAGTCGGCGGCGTGCTTGCCGCCGTTCAAGATGTTCATCATGGGCACGGGCAGGGTGCGTGCCCCCTCTCCGCCTATGTGCCTGTAGAGGGGGACCCCCAGGTAGCTGGCCGCGGCGTGGGCCACGGCGATGGACACGCCGAGGATGGCGTTGGCGCCCAGGTTGGCCTTGTTGGGCGTGCCGTCCATGTGGAGCATGGCCTGGTCTACGGCCTCTTGCTCCAGCGCCGACATCCCCTTTATCGCGGGGGCTATCCGGGTGTTCACGTTCTCTACTGCCTTGAGCACCCCCAGCCCGCCATAGCGCCCTTTATCGCCGTCGCGCAGCTCCAGCGCCTCGTGGGCGCCGGTGGATGCCCCCGAGGGCACCGCCGCCCACCCCAGGGTGCCATCGAACAGCCTCACCTCGACCGCCACCGTGGGGTTGCCCCTGGAATCGAGGACCTCTCTGGCGCTCACACTCTCGATGGTAGCCACTGTCTCCTCCATGTAAGACTAGTCTCTGGCCAGGGCCAGGGCCTTCTCCACGGCCTCGGCGACGCTGCTCGCGACCACTATGGAGCTGTCCTCGTTGTCCCCCTGTGAGAGCGACCAGGTGCCCAGGCCGATGACCGGTATGCCGTCCTCCAGGGCATAGGCGATCTCGGAGAGGGTCCCGTAGTGGCCCCCGACGGCGATAACGGCCTGGCCCGACTTGGCCACGATGACGTTGCGGGCATAGCCGATGCCGGTGACGACGGGTATCTTGACATAAGGATTGGCCTCGCGGCGGCTGTTTCCGGGCAGGATGCCGACAGTGGTGCCCCCCTGGGACGCCGCCCCGCGGCACACCGCCTCCATGACGCCGCGGCGCCCACCGCATATCACGGTGACGCCGCGCTGCGCCAGCACCCGCCCCACCTCCTCGGCGAGCTGCGCCTCCTCGTGGGAGCACTCCTCCCCGCCGATGACGGATACAAACCGTACTCTATCCATATCTGGAGCACCTCTCTCCCCTGGCTATCTGGAATTATAGCACTTCGGTGTGGGCGGCAGCAATAAAGGGGCCTGGGGGGGCTACTAGTTGTACCTGTTCATCGCCGCCGCCACCCCCTCGGTGAGGATGGAGTAGAGGGCTTCAGACACGGTGGCCATCGCCTCCCTTATGGGCCCCATCTCTGCGGCGGTGAAATCGGAGAGGACGTAGGAGACCTCGTCGCCTGCCTCGGGGCGCCCGATGCCCACGCGGACGCGGGCGAACTCCTGGCTCCCCAGGTGCGAGACGATGGACTCGACCCCGCGATGACCGGCTGAGCCGCCACGCTGGCGGATGCGCACCCTGCCCAGGGGCAGGTCGAGGTCGTCGTAGACCACGACCAGGTCTTCGGTGGAGAGCCGCAGCCGGCGCATGAGCGGGGCCACGGCCTGGCCGCTCTGGTTCATGTAGGTCCGGGGCCGCGCCAGCACCACCGGCACCCCCGCCACCTCACCGCTGCCCACCCTGGCCCGCCCCTTTCGCTCCGCTATCGGGATGCCATAGAGCCGGGCGAAGTGTCCCAGGCACTGGGCGCCCACGTTGTGCCGGTTGGCGGCATAGGCCTTCCCCGGATTTCCCAGTCCCACTATCAGCTTCATCGCCGCGATGACGTACAGCCCTCCCATGCTACCGGAGCCGGAGCCGGATGCGCTTGCCCGGGTTCTCCCGCCTGGCCCGGGAAAAGGCCTCGCGGAGCGCCCAGGTGAACTCCGTGGAGGCGGTATCCACCTCGTCCTCCACCATGTAGGGGAACCTCTCGCAGAGCTCGCTGAACACCAGGCGCCACTCCACGTCGATGTGGACCTCACCGAGCAGGCTGCGCACGAACTCCACCAGCTCCTCGTCGATGGTGTTGACCAGTGCGGAGAGGTCGGAGGTCTGCACCACCTTTATGAACTGGTCGATGCGCCGCTCGCCGCTCTCGGCCAGGATCTGTCTCACCGCCTCCGAGCTCAGGCGGCGCTGCTGCTCCCGCAGTGCCTGCTTGAGGCCGCGGGTGAAGCGCTCTACGTCTCCCCGCGGCGGCTCATCGGTGAGCGAGACCTGGCAGCGGGGGCACCGCGGCCCCTCGTCCAGGGAGGCATCGCCGCCCTCGGCGACGGGGCAGGGCACGACGCGGGCCAGGAGCCACCGGTGCTGCTCGACGAGCTCCCCTCCCACGGGCGGCCCCAGCTCCTCCAGGGTGTTGACCAGGTCGAGGGCGGCCACCTCCGGTGCACAGTCTTCGAGGACGTGGTGCAGGGTGGCCATCTCCCGGTGATAGCCCTGGTGATGAGCGGCATAGGCGGCGCGGTAGCGGGCCTCGAACCACTCCACCTGTGACTTCAGGCCGGGCCACAGGTGGAGGTTGGGCAGGAGACTCTCCAGCGCAAGCTGGGCCTCCAGGGAGCGGCGGTCCATGGCCAGCTCGCCGTCGCCCTCCCTGAGATGCGCCTCACCGAGGAAGGAGGCGGCAGCGAGCACCTCACCAGCGATGTCGCCCAGCCCCGCCAGGCGCTGGCACAGGGAGACGTCATCGGCCAGGGAGCCGGGGGCGTCGTACTCGGCCTGTACCGCGTCACGGAGGGTGGGCAGGTCGGGGCACCGGGCGATGCGTCCCAGCCGTCCCAGCATCGCCGAGACCGCGGCCGGGGCACCCCCCAGCCTGGGGGCCAGGGCCTCTACGTGGCCTTCGATGTCGGCTACCTCCTGCCCGATGGCGGCCAGCCTCTCCCAGAGCGGCCCCCCTGGTGCCGCGGCCGCCTCCGCGGGCCCCGTCACCAGGACGCGCAGGTAGGGGAGGAGGGCCTCACCGGTGGTCTCCTCGCTGCGGCACAGGCAGTCGAAGGCCTGCGCCAGCCCGTCGCTGAAGCAGACACGGGGCACCAGGTCAGCGGTGAGCCTCCCCTGGGGGGGCGTCTCCCCGCTGCGCAGGCGCAGCCCGGCATCGGGCCTCAAGGCAAGCTCCACGGAAGGCCCACTGTGGTAGACATAACACAGGAGGTAGAGCGTGATGAGGGGCCAGGTGAGGCCATACCTGGCGCTGAGTGCGCTGTAGAGGGAGGCCACGGGCACGGTGCCGCCGCCCTCGTCGAGCTCGCGCTCGATGAGGGGGAAGACCGGGCACCCCTCCGGGGCGAGGCGGGCTGGACTGCGGCGCCGCGCCAGGCCCAGTGCCGCGGCGAACGCCTTCAAGGCGTCCCTGGCCTCGGCGTCGGCCTCGGGGCCGAAGAACCCCTCGAAGACCCTCGCCACCTCCACGGGGGTGAGCGCCCTCTTCAGGGAGGATGTGTCTATGGGCAGCGCGGCATCGTAGGCGGCGGCGAGGAGGGCGGAGGCGATGCCGGCCACCCTCTCCCCGCTATCCTCCTCGGAGAACACCGCGGCGGCATCGAGGGCGGGGCCCGCGGCGGTGTAGACCGTGCCCGCGGCGTAGCGGCGCGCCTCCCCGCCCCGGGCTGCGTGCCCGGCTCCCACCCCGCCGGCACCGTAGGTGGCCCTCTCCTCCCTCACGGCGCGCCCCCCACCTTCGCCGGGCACGCAGCAGGCGATGCGGCCATCGGCGATAGCGGGTGCCGGCCCGTGCTCGGTGAGCACCACGATGCGGAAGTGGGTATCGCCCGGCCCAAGCTCGCCCAGCTCAGGGCGCCAGGCATCGGCGACGACGACCTCGCCCCGGTACTCGATGCCGTTGTGCACCACCGACCACGGCGTGGGCCGGCCCGTGGCGGGATGAGCGAAGGGGTCCTCTCTCTGTTCACTCATGGTCTCTCACCTATCGACTGTATATACGACATGGCTAGGGGCCAAGGAGGCGCAGGAACTCGCCCTCATCGATGACCTGGGCCCCCAGCTCCCGCCCCCGCTCCCGCTTGGCCCCCGGGTCCTGTCCCACCACCACGTAGGTAGTCTTCCTGGTGACGGTCGAGCCCACGGTGCCACCCAGCCCCCTGACGCGGGCCTCGGCCTCGCTGCGGGTGAAGGCCGAGAGCGCCCCGGTGAACACGAACTCCATTCCGGCGAGAGGCATCTCCTGCGGCGCCGCCTCTGCCCCCGGCCTGACCCCGGCCTCCTTGAGCCTCTCGATGGTGCGCCGGTTGCGCCCCTCGGCGAAGAAGGCGACGACGCTGTCCGCTATCCTGGGGCCGACCCCTGGTACGGAGAGCAGCTCATCTTTGGAGGCCGCGGCCAGCCGCTCCATGCTCTCGAAGTGAGCGGCGATGACCTCGGCGGTCTCCGCCCCCACGTACCTGATGCCCATGGCGAAGAGCACCCTGGCCAGGGGGCGGCCCTTGCTCCCGTCGATGGCGGCCAGCACGTTGCGCGCGCTCTTATCGGCCATCCGCGGCAGCTCCATGAGCTGGTCATAGGTGAGATAGTACAGGTCGGCCACGTCCTTCACCAGCCCCTGCTCCAAGAGGGCGGCGACCAGCTTCTTGCCCACCCCGTCTATATCCATGGCGCCGCGGGCAACGAAGTGGGCCAGGTGCTCGTAGAGCTGGGCCGGGCACGAGGCGTTTATGCAGCGGGTCATGGCCTCGCCCTCCGGCTTCACCACCTCGCTCTCGCACCGCGGGCAGCGGGAGGGCATGACGAAGGCCTTCTCTGCGCCGGTGCGCACCGAGGTCACCGGTGCCACCACCTCGGGCACGACCTCGCCGGCGCGCTGCACGACCACGGTGTCGCCGATGCGGATGTCCTTGCGCCAGATGTCCTCCTCGTTGTGGAGCGCCGCCCGCCTTATGGTGACCCCGCCCACGGCCACCGGCTCCAGGATGGCGAAGGGGTTCAGGCTTCCGGTGCGCCCCACGTTTATACCGATGTCGAGGAGGCGGGTGGTGCCCTGGACGGCGGGGAACTTGTAGGCCACGGCCCAGCGCGGGTCGTGGCCCACCGTGCCCAGCTCCCGCTGCAGCTCGAAGGAGTTGACCTTGGCCACGATGCCGTCGGCCTCGAACTTGAGCTTCTCTCTCTCCTTGAGCCAGCGCTGGTAGTACCGCTCTATGCCTGCGATGTCGGTCACATGGGCGTTGTAGGGGCTCACCTTGAACCCCAGGGACTTCAAGTACTCCAGGGTCTCCAGGTGGGTAGATGGTATCGTGCCCCCGGCGTCGTCTACGTAGCCCAGGGCGTAGATATAGATATCCAGGGGGCGCCGGGCGGTTATGCGCGGGTCGAGCTGGCGCACCGAGCCGGCGGCGGCGTTCCGCGGGTTGGCGAAGGGCGGCAGGCCCTCCTCCTCCCGCTCGCGGTTCAGCCGCGCAAAGCCGTGCCGGGGGAGGAACACCTCCCCCCGCACCTCGAACCTCCTGGGGGCGTCCCCGGGGACGGAGAGGGGTATGCTCTTAATGGTGCGCAGGTTCTGGGTGATGTCCTCGCCGCGGTAGCCGTCGCCCCGGGTGGCCCCGGTGACCAGGCGGCCGTCCACGTAGGTGAGGGCCACGGCGAGGCCGTCCATCTTGAGCTCACAGCAGAAGTCCACCCCCGGCCCCTGCCCCGGCAACAGGTTCAAGAGCCTCTTGTGCCAGGCCTCCAGGTCGCTGTAGGAGAAGCAGTTGGCCAGGGAGAGGAGGGGCTCTCGGTGCTCAACGACGCCAAAGGCCTCGACCGGGGCGGCGCCCACCCGCTGCGTGGGGGAGTCCGCGGTCACCAGCTCCGGGTGCTCCGCCTCGAGGCGGAGCAGCTCCTGCATGAGGGCGTCGTACTCGCTATCGGATATCTCGGGGCTATCGAGCACGTAGTAGCGGTAGTTGTGGTAGCTGACCTGCTGCCGCAGCTCCTCGATGCGGCGGGCCACACCCTCCACAGCGCTCACCCCCCTGCGGTCACAGCCTTACCACCTTGATGGTGTAGACATCGGGGATGTCCAGGAGCTTGCGCCGCTGCTCTTCGCCGATGGACTCGTCGAGTCCCAGCACCATGAGTGCCCGGCCCCTGGGCTCCAGCCTGCTCACCTGCATGGAGCTGATGTTGATATCGGCGTCGCCCAGTATCATTCCCACCGTCCCGATGAGGCCGGGGCGGTCGCGGTGGTCGCTGAAGAGGAAGTAGGCACCGCAGGGCACGACGTCGATCCAGTAGTCGTCCATGCGGACGATGTGGGGCTGCTCCCGCATCACGGTGCCCGCCACCGTGCTCACCGCGGTGCTGGTGGTCACCTCGGTGGTGATCAGGTTGCCGTAGTTCTGGCACTCCGGGTCCTTCTGCTCCGTTACCTTGATCCCCCTGCCCTGCGCGATGAGGTGGGCGTTCACTATGTTCACCCTCTCCTCGCTCACCGACTCCAGGAGGCCGCCCAGGATGGCCGCCTTGAGCGCTGCCGAGTCGTAGTTGGCGATCTCCCCCTCGTACTTGATGGTGATGGCGCTCACCTGGCCCTCGGCGAGCTGGGCCAGGAGCTGCCCCACCTGCCTGGCCACGCCCATGAACGGCGTCACCACGGCCAGGGTCTCGGGCAGGATGAGCGGGGCGTTCACTGCATACCTCACAGGCTGGCCTTCGAGCACGGCGATGACCTGGGCCGCCACGTCGACGGCGACAGTGGTCTGGGCCTCGGCGGTGGACGCCGCGAGGTGAGGGGTGACGATGATCTTGTCGCTGCCGAAGAGGACGTTGTGTGTCGCCGGCTCCTCGGAGAACACGTCGACGGCGGCCCCGGCCACCTTCCCCTCCTCGACGGCGCGTAACAGGGCGTCCTCGTCGATGATGCCGCCGCGGGCACAGTTAATGATGCGCACCGATGGCTTGACCGTGGCCAGCTCCCTGGCACCGATGAGCCCCCTGGTGGCCGCGCTCATCGGGGTGTGCACCGTGATGAAGTCCGCCTCCTTGAGCAGCTCCTCGATGGAGACCAGCTCTACCCCCAGGGTGCGGGCATACTCCACCGACACGAAGGGGTCGTGGCCGATGATGCGCATCTCCATCCCCTTGGCCCGCCTCGCCACCTCGGAGCCGACGTTGCCCAGGCCGATTATGCCCAGGCTCTTGTTCCTCACCTCTATGCCCATGAACTCTTGGCGGCGCCACTGCCCCGACTTGAGCGAGGCATTGGCCTGGGGTATATTACGCGACAGGGCAAGCATCAGTGCGATGGTGTGCTCCGCGGCCGAGATGGTGTTGCCCGCAGGGGCATTGACCACGACGACGCCGTGCCTGGTTGCCGCCTCGATGTCTATGTTGTCCACTCCCACTCCGGCGCGGCCGACGACCTGAAGCCTCTTCCCGGCGGCTATCACCTCTGCGGTGACACGGGACTCGCTCCTCACCACCAGGCCGTCGTAGTCGCCGATGGTGGCGATGAGCTGGTCGCGGCCCATTCCCGGCTTCACATCGACATCGAAGCGGGTCTTGAGCGCCTCGACGCCCTCTTCAGCGATGCGGTCTGCGATAAGCACTCTCATCTTTTCACTGCTTGCCATCACTCCAATTCTCCTGTATAAGCACGGCGCCACGGCCCCTCTGCCGTACAGCCTGGGCCGCCCGCCCCTCTCTTACCTATGCTACTATCCTCTCTACGAGAAAGCTGTTCACCACCTGGGGCACCTCTTCCCGGGAGCACCTCACCCGCCACATGGCCTCGGGCAGGTTGAGCCTTAGCCACTTGCGGTACCACCTCTCGCGTATGCCCTTGCTGATGACCAGGACGAATCCCCCGCTCTCGGGGTCCTGCGATACCTCGATCATTCCCATGTTCTTGAGCCCACGCGCCCCCAGCACGGCGCCCACACCGATCTCCTCTATCTCCATCTCTGTGCGCCCTCCCGTCTCTACTATACGGCGAGGCCGGCCCGGGGTAGGGCCGCCTTCAGTGCGGCCAGCACCTCGTCGATATCGCCCTCGGTCACGTAGCCCAGGTGGCCGATGCGGAATATCTTCCCGTCCAGGCTCTGCTGGCCGCCGGCAAGCACGGTATCGTACTCCTCCCTGAGGAGCTTGAGTAGCCGCTTGGTATCCAGCCCCTCCGGGGCGGCAACCGCTGTCACCGTGTTGGAGGCACAGCTATCCTGGGCGAACAGCGGGAGCCCCAGCGACTTCACGCCCCCCCTGGCCTTTGCCCCGATGCGGGCGTGGCGGGCCACGATTTCCTTGAGCCCATCACGCTTGAACTGCTCCAGTGCGGCATCGAGGGCGTAGAACACAGAGACGGCGGGGGTCCACGGCGTCTGGCCTTTCTCGTCGAAGAACTTCTTGGCCTTGGTGAAGTCCCAGTAGAACCGGGGCATGGTGGCCTGGCGGTGGGCCTGCCACGCCCGCTCGCTCACGCTCACCATGGTCAGGCCGGGCGGGGCCATCCACCCCTTCTGGGAGCCGGTGACGACGACGTCGCAGCCCAGCCCATCGACGGGCAGGTCGATGGCACCCAGGCTGCTTATGGCATCCACCAGGAGAAGGGCACCGTGCCCCTTCACCGCGGCGCTTATGGCGGCCATGTCGCTGGTGACGCCGGTGGAGGTCTCGTTGTGGGTCACCAGCACCGCCTTTATCGAGCTGTCCCCGTCCAGGGCCTGGCGCACCGCCTGGGCATCGATGGCGGTGCCCCACTCGAAGGTGAGCCGCTCCACCTGGGCGCCGAAGGCCTGGGCGATATCGGCGAAGCGGTTGCCAAAGACACCGCAGCTCGCCGAGAGCACCTTGTCGCCGGGGGAGAGGGTGTTGACGATGGCCGCCTCCATGCCCCCGGTGCCTGACGCGGTTAAGATAAGGACGTCTCCCTTGGTCTGGAATATCTCCTTCAGGGCGTCCGTTACCCTGTGCATCATCTCGGTGAACTGAGGTCCCCTGTGGTTTATCATCTGTTGGGCCGAGGCCTCAAGGATGTGCTGTGGGATTGGGGTTGGACCAGGTACACGAAGCTGCATCGGTTCCTCCAGTGTAAAGACTTGCTCTTGAAATATTATAGCAGATAAGCGCCACCTGGGGTAGATGGTAGGCCGCTCCCCGTACGCCAGTTCCGGGACGGCAGCCCGAAAAACTGGCACCGGCAAAGCGCGGGCAGGCCGGAAAGCGACGGCCGCCTGCCAGGGGTGCGCGGGCCGAAGAGCGAGAGGCTACACGGCGACGACGATGGGGCCTGGGGCCTTTCGTGTGTCCTAAGGAGGGCCGGGAATGGCCTGCCTGTCCGAGGCCACGAGCCGCACGAAGCGGCGCTTGCCCACCTTGACGATGCTGCCATCACGGATGGCCACCGCATCGCCGGCGGGCCTCTGGCCGTCCAGCTCCACGGCGCCCGATGAGAGGAGGCGCTTGGCCTCCGCCCGGCTCTCGGCCAGGCGGGCCTGCACCAGGATGACCTCGAGCCCCCTGCGGGAGACGGGGGCAGCGAACGCGTCCGGGGGCAGCCCGTGCTCTGGTACCGCCTGCGGCACCTCGCCCCGCTGCACCACCCGCTCGAACTCCGCCTCCGCCGCCTGCGCCGCCCCGTCGCCGTGGAACTGGGCCACGATCTCGCGGGCGAGGCGCTTCTTGAGCCCCATGGGGTTTGCCGAGCCGCGGGCGAGGGCCTCCCGGGCCTCGTCGAGCTCGGCATCGGGGACATCGGTGAGCAGCTCGAAGTAGTCCATGATGAGCCCGTCGGTGATGCTCATCGCCTTGCCGTACATCTCCTGGGGCGGCTCGTCCACGGCGATGTAGTTGCCCAGGCTCTTGCTCATCTTCTGGCTGCCGTCGGTGCCCACGAGGAGGGGCATGAGGAACACCTGCTGTGGCCGCTGCCCCACCATCTCCTGGAGCTCGCGCCCCACCAGGCAGTTGAACTTCTGGTCTATGCCGCCGAACTCGACGTCGGCCTCGATGACGACGGAATCGTAGGCCTGGAGCAGCGGGTAGAGGAGCTCGGTGATGGCGATGGGGCGGCCCTGGGCATACCTCCTCCCGAAGTCCTCCCGGGCCAGCATCTGGGCCACGGTGAACCTCCGGGTCAGGGAGATGACGTCGGCCAGGGTGAACGAGCCGAACCACTCGCTCTGCCACACCACCGTGGTCCGCTCGCGGTCCACCACGGCGAAGAACTGCCTCATGTAGCTCTCGGCGTTGGCACGCACCTCCTCCGCGGAGAGCATGGGGCGGGTCTGCGACTGGCCGCTGGGGTCGCCGATCTGCGCCGTCCAGTCACCGATGATGAGGATGACCTGGTGGCCCAGCTCCTGGAACTGCCTGAGCTTCCGCAGCCCCACCACGTGACCCAGGTGGATGTCGGGGCGGCTGGGGTCGAAGCCCTGCTTTAGGCGAAGGGTGCGCCCCGATTCGAGCAGCCGCGTAAGCTCTTCCTCGACGATGATCTCGGCGACGCCGCGCCTCAAGATATAGGGGATGTCTCTTGCCATATGCTGCCTACGCTCGCAGAATCTCGCGGGCCCGCGCGATGTCGCGGGCTATCTGGGCCTTGAGCTCGTCGGGGCCCTGGAACTTCATCTCGCCGCGGAGCCTCTCCACCAGCTCGACGGTGAGCGCCCGCCCGTAGAGCTCGCCCTCGAAATCGAGGAGGTGGGTCTCTATCAAGCGCTGGCCCCCGCCGAAGGTGGGCCGTATGCCGATGTTGGTGACCGACTGGTACGCCTCGTCGCCGAGCAGGGCGCGGGTGGCATAGACACCGTCGGCGGGCAGGGCCTGCTCCGGCCCCGGGACCAGGTTGGCGGTGGGAAACCCCAGGCCCCGGCCCCGCTCCTCGCCCCGGGAGACCGGCCCGGAGAGCACAAAGGGCCTGCCCAGCAGCGCGCCCACCTCTCTCACATCGCCGCGGGCGAGGGCGGCCCTCACGGCAGTGCTGCTCACCACCGCCCCCTGGGAGAGATGGGGTGACACCACCTCGACTGAGAAGCCCAGCTCCTCGCCCAGCGCCTTCAGGGCAGTGCCGTCGCCCTCCCTGCCCCTGCCCAGCGCGAAGTCGGGGCCGATCACCAGCGCCCGCACCCGCAGGTGCTTCTTCAACAGCATGACGAACTCGCGGGCGCTGAGCCGGGAGAGCTCAGGGGTGAAGGTGAGGGCCACGACGAACTCCACGCCGAGGCCTCGTATCAGCCTCACCCGCTCCTCGATGTCGGTCAGGTAGGTGAGGCCTGCCTGCGGGGAGAGCACCAGGCGGGGGTGGCGATTGAAAGTGATGACGCCGCTCTGAAGGCCCTCGCTGGCCGCCTTCGCGAGCAGCCTGCCGATGAGGCGCTGATGGCCCAGGTGGACACCATCGAAAACGCCGATGGTGAGCGCAGTGTCCCGCTGTGGAACCACCCTCGCCAGCTCATCTTCCGCCACCATCTCCTTTACAGTCCAAAGGCGCGCAGGAAGGCGTCTATCACCTGGGGGTCCCACTGCGTGCCCGCTCCCTCCTTCAGTACATCGATGGCCTCCTCACTGCTCATCATGGCGCGATAGGGACGGGCCGATGTCATGGCATCGTAGGCATCGGCAACGGCGAGGATGCGCGCCCCCACGGGGATGTCCTCGTCCTTTAAGCAGTGAGGGTAGCCCTTGCCATTGTAGTGCTCGTGGTGGTGCTCGATGATGGGCAGGGTCGACCTCAGGAATGCCAGGTGTCGCAGCATGTCCACGCTCTTGGTGGGGTGGAGCTGGACCTCCACCCGCTCGCTGGGGGTGAGCGGGCCCGGCTTGAGCAGTATGGCGTCGGGGATACCTATCTTCCCCAGGTCGTGGAGCATGGCGGCCCGCTCTATGGTGGCTATCTCCCCCGTGGAGAACCCCAGCTCCGCCGCGATGCGGCGGCTTATCTGGGCCACCCTCTCTGAGTGGCCACGGGTATAGTAATCGCGGGCCTCGAGGGCTATCACCAGGGTCTTGGCCACCTTCAGGTAGGCGTCCTCGAGCTCTTCCTTGCTCCGCTCCAGGGCCTCGTTGCTCGTCAGCAGCTTGTCGTAGGCCGCCTGCAGCTCTTCCTTGCCCTCCCTTATCTCCCCGAACAGCCTGTTGTTCTCTATGGCTACCGCGATGCGGCCGGCGAGCTCCTCGACGATCTCCCGCTCCCTCTCTCCGTAGGCGCCGGGCTGGCAGCTGGAGAGGTTGAAGGTACCCACTATCTGCCCCTTGGAGTAGAGAGGGACGCGGATGGCGGACCTCAGGCCGCTTCTGAGATGGGCCTCGTCTACGGGGAACAGCATCTCCTGGGCGAAGTCGGCCTCGATATTGGTCCTCTTGTGCTCCATCACCCACTCCATGGCGGTGCCCCCCTGCGGCACCAGGACCCCGGTCTCCAGCTCGGTCTTCACCTCAGAGGAGACGGCGAGGAACCTGACCATCCCCTCCTCGACCAGGGCGATGCTGGCACGGTCGAACTGCAGAAGCCTCCCCAGCCCGTCGGTGAAGGTCTCGTACACCCTGCCGATATCGAGGCTGGAGCCGATGATCCTGGTGAGCTCGGCCATCACCGACATCTGCTCCGCCCGGTACTGGGTCTCCTGGAAGAGGCGGGCATTTTCTACGGCCACGGCGATCTGGTTCCCGATGGCATTCAGCAGGTCTACGTCCTCCGTGGTGAACAGGCGCTCACTGCGATTGGAGGCGATGATGACCCCGTGGAGCACCCCCCGCGACCACATCCCGGCGGCGATGTGCGACTTGATGCGCTCCCTCTTCAGTGTCTCTGCCATGCGGGAGGTATTGGCCCCACCCAGCACGGCCTCTACGGCCACGGGCAGCTCCACCAGCCCCACGACCTGTTCCACCTCTTCGTCACCGATATACCACACGCGGTCCCGGTAGCGGAAGGCATCGGAGTATCCGCGGTGGGACTTGAGCACGACCTGGCGCCGCTGCCAGTCTGCCAGGTATATCGCTGAGGCGTCGGCGTCCATGACCTCCTGTACCTTGGTCAGTGCACCCTCCAGCAGCTCGTCCAGGTCAAGGGTCTGGCTCACGGTGGCGGCAATGGCGTGGAGGGCAGCGAGCTGCCGGTTCTGCCTCAAGAGCTCTTCCTGTATGCGCTGGCGCCTGGTGATATCCCGCACCACCATGAAGAAGCCCTGGGGCTGCGCCTCCTCCCCCCTCAACAGTGAGATGCCCACCTCCACCGGGATCTCTGTGCCCGCACTGGAGAGCGCCATGCCCTCGATCTGGACGCCGTGACCCTTCTTCAGGGCGGCATCCATCGCCTTCCTGGCCGCCCGGGCCGAGCGGGGGGAAATGAAATCAAATAGGTTTCGACCGAGGAGCCCCTCCTTGGACTCGAAGCCCAGGGCGCGGAAGTTGGCCTCATTGGTGTCCACCATCGTGCCGTCGAGGGCGATGATGACTATGCCGTCGCGCGCCGCCTCGATGGCGGTGCGGTACTTCTGCTCCGACCTCCGCAACACCTCCTCGGCGCGCTTGCGCTCGGTGACGTCCCTCACTATCCCTTGCCGCGCCACGCTTCCGTCGTAGGATACCGCGCTCACCGATATCTCGGCATCGAACTGGGTGCCATCCCGGCGCAGCGCCCTGAACTCGTAGCGGCCGGGCGCGTCTCCCCCCGCCTCCCTGGAGAGGCCCCGCTCATTCATCAGGTCGCGGTACTCGGGTGCCACGAAGTCAGTGAAGGGATGGCCCACGATGTCATCCTCGCGCTCGACCCCGAATACCCCCAGCGCCGCCGGGTTGACAAACTTCACCTCCTGGCCCTGAACGATGAGTATGGCATCAAGGCTGCTCACCACGAGGTTGCGGTACCTCCCCTCGCTCTCCGCAACCGCCTCCTCGGCGCGCTTGCGCTCGGTGATGTCCAGCCCCGAGGTGAGCAGGGCCTTCCTGCCCTGGAAGTCAACCGTGGTGCTGTGTACCAGAGCGGTCATGGTGGTACCGTCGTCCCTCACCATGTCCGTCTCATAGCTGATAATGGTGCCGTGAGCGATCTCCGCGAGTATTTGTTCCCTGCTATTAGGATACCTGTAGAACTGGGCTATGTTGCGGCCGACCAGCTCACCAGGGGAGCAGCCCAGCATGCCGGCCCCGGCCCAGTTGGCGGCGATGATGGTGCCATCAAGCTCTGTGAGCAGTGTCCCGGTCAGCGACGAGTTGAACAGGTTGCGGTACCGCTCTTCGCTCTCTGTGAGCGCGTCCTCGGCGCGCTTGCGCTTGGTGATATCGCGGACCACGCCCACCCAGCCGACGTGCCTGCCTTCCTCGTCATCGAGGGGCACCACAGTGTGCTCTGTGGGGAAGATGGCGCCGTCCTTGCGCTTCATGCGGAACTCGAAATCGCTCAAAAAGCCGCTGCTATCGACGGCGGGATAGAGAAAGCTCCTGAAGGTATCGAGGTCCTGCTCGTCTACGTACAGGAATGCCGCGGTGTGGCCCAGCATCTCCTCGCGGCTGTAGCCGAACACCTCTGTGGCGGCATCGTTACAGTCGAGGATCTCGACCTCATCGGCATTCAAGACGAACACGGCGTCGCGCAGGCCGTCAAACGTCCGCTGGAGGAGCTGCTTGCTCTCCTGGAGGGCCTCCTCGGCACGCTTGCGCTCGGTGATATCGACCCAGTTCGATATGAAGTGCTTGAGCTCGCCATTGCTCCTTACGGGCTCGGCCGTTATCTCCACCCAGAAACGCTCTCCGTCCTTCCTCTGGAAGCGCTGCTCGAGCCGTCGTGCCCCCACGCCCATGGCCTCCACGAGGTCTTTGCCTGTCTTGTGCCCTGTCTCCTCTGTCCACCAGGGGAACGGCGGCACCGTGCCGATGACCTCCGGGGAGGAGTAGCCGGTGAGTGTCTCCAGCGCCGGGTTGATGTACCGTACCGAGGCATCCTGGTTCAACACTATTATGGGATTGGGGGAGCTGGCCAGCAGGCTTGCGCTGAACTCCTGGCTATCCCGGCACGCCTCCTCAGCCCGCTCGCGCTCCGAGATGTCCCTGATGAGCATGTTGAAGGCAGGACGGCCTTCATATTCGGCGACACGGCCGCTCACCTCCACCGGCACTTCGACCCCGTCCTTGTTCAGCACGATGGTCTCAAGAGGCCACTCTGTGAACTCACCCCGGGCGGCCTTCTCCCGCAGCTCAGAGACCCTCTCTGCCAGCCGAGGGGGTATGAAGCTGGTAAAAGGCTGGCCTATGGCCTCAGGCCCGTAGCCCAGTATCTCGCTGCACCTGCTGTTGGCATACACCACACCGCCATCCTGAAACACGATGAAGCCATCGCTCAAGTCTTCCAGCAGCCGATGGTACTTCTCCCTGGAGGCCTTGAGCGCCTCTTCCGCCTGCTTGCGCTCGGTGATGTCCCTGATGAGGGCGGCGACCACCTTGTGGCCGTCCATCACCATCTCTCGGAACCTGAGCTCGGCGATGAACGTTGAGCCGTCGCTCCTGGTGAGCGCCAACTCGTGCTGCTCCGAGAGTCCCCTGCCGCCTGCGCTCGAGCGGTACAGCCTCATCGCCTCTGCCCGCGACTGGGGGGACACGAGGTCGATGAAGGGGCGCCCTATCAGGCTGCCACAGGCAAGCCCCACGTACTCATGACAACGCTTGTTGGCAAACACTATGCGCATGCCGTGGATTATTACGTAGCCCTCGTTGACGTCGTCGATGAGCTGGATGTACCTGCCCACCTCTTCCCTGACCTTGGTAGCTGCTCCCGCCGCTCGGCCCTTCTCCCTCTGCTGCATAACTACCCCCCTTCATCCCGAGCTCCATCCCAGGCTACATCATTATGTCATCTTTGTCAATTTGCCCTCGCTGCCCTGGACGATACCACGCCCCACAGACGCGGCGACGCTGCCCACCTGCCGCATAAGGGCGCTGAAGTTCTCGAAAGTGAGTGACTGGGCGCCGTCTTTCAGTGCATAGTCCGGTGCCGGGTGAACCTCTATTATCAACCCATCGGCCCCGGCGGCCACAGAGGCCATAGACAGGGGGGGCACCAG
This sequence comes from Chloroflexota bacterium, assembly GCA_034189655.1. Taxonomy (GTDB): domain Bacteria; phylum Chloroflexota; class Dehalococcoidia; order E44-bin15; family E44-bin15; genus JAXHUE01. The sequence continues at coordinate 16,643 of JAXHUE010000025.1, forward strand.
GTACCACTTGCCGGTGCCGTGACTGGGGTCGGCGATGATGGGCAGGTGGGACAGCTTCTGGATGATGGGTATGGCGCTTATGTCCATGGTGTTCCTGGTGTAGGTCTCGAACGTCCTGATGCCGCGCTCACAGAGCATGAGCTGGTGGTTCCCCTGGGCCAGTATGTACTCAGCGGAGAGCAGCCACTCCTGGATGGTGGCGGAGAGGCCCCGCTTGAGCATCACCGGCTTGCGCGACTTGCCCACCTCGTCGAGGAGGGGGAAGTTCTGCATGTTGCGCGCCCCCACCTGGAGGATGTCGGCGTACTGCGATACCAGCTCCACGTCCCGGAGGGAGAGCACCTCGGTGACGACGGGCATGCCCGTCTCCTGGCGCACCTTTCCCAGTATCTTGAGGCCCTGCTCTCCCAGGCCGCGGAAGTTGTAGGGAGAGGTGCTGGGCTTGAAGGCACCGCCGCGCAGGATGGTGGCCCCCGCCGCCTTCACCGCGAGCGCCGTCTGGTACACCTGCTCCTCGCTCTCCACGGCACAGGGGCCGGCCATCACCACCAGCTCGTTGCCGCCGATGGTGACATCGCCCACGGTTACGGTGGTGTCCTGGGGCTGAAACTCCTTGCTCGCGAGCTTGTAGGGTTTGCTGATGGGGACGACTTCATCAACGCCAGGGAGACGCTCCAAGACGTCCCTGAGCTCGGGGTAGGTGCTCCCGACGACCCCGATCACCGTCCGCTCGACACCCCTGGAGAGGTGTCCCTTGAAGCCTTCCTGGGAGAGCCGCTCCAGGACCCCGTTTATCTCTATGTCCCCGGTATCTCCCTTCATAATCACTATCATCGGTTCCACCTCCAAAGTGTGGGGTCATTGCTGCTCTCCTTTCCCTATGGTCTTCACGGCCCTCAGGCCCTGTGCCCCCTTGGTGTACACGTGAACGATCTCGTCCGCCCGCCTCTCGGTATTGACCAGCACCAGGATGCGCAGGCACCTGGGCAGGCTGCCGGGCACATTCATCTCGTGGCCGCACAGAAGCGGCGTATCCCACAGCCCCATCTCCCGGGCCGCCACTGCGGGGAACTCGGCGTTCAGGTCGGCCGTGGTGGTGAAATAGATAAAGGCGATGTCGTCGGGCAGCACCTCGTTCCTGGTGAGCATCTCCTCGAGGAGCTCCCTGGTCGCAGCCAGGATATCCTCCCCGCTGTTCTGCTCTACCGTCGTCGCCCCCCTGATACCTCGACACACCATCGTATCTGACCTCACCATAAATCATATCACAACTACTACGGCAATAACAGCGTGAGCAGTATGGCTAAAAGATTATAGACGAAGTGAGTGATAACACAAGGCCATAGAGAGCCAGTCTTGAAATAGAGCCAGGCCAGGATGATACCCAGGAGGAAGATGGGAAGGAAGACTGACCACTGCAGGGAGGTCAAGAAATGGAGAAAGCCAAAGAGCAGGGCACTCAATAGGGCCCCCCACACATAACCGAACCGTTCGCTTATGCCTGCGAAGAGAAAGCCACGGAAAAAGGTCTCTTCAGCAAAGGGGGCAACGAAAATTGCCAGAGAGGATACTATCGCCATATTGGCTATGCCTTGAGTGAACTCCGGCGGGAGAGACGGAGAGAGCTCCACGCCGAAGGAGGTCAGTACCCACTCGTAGATTAAGTTGACCAGGATTGCGAGGACAAGCGCTACCGGCACAAAGATGAGAGCCCGCTTCACCTCGAAGGAGTGAAAGCCAAGTGCTCGCCAGCCACACTTGTACTTGCGCAGGCTGAAAAACCAGGCGCCGAAGAAAATGGCCCCTTGCATGAGCACGCTTGCGATCAAGCTCACCAATACCACTCGCTGCATGAACTCGGCAGAGGTGAGCAGCTGCTCGATGCTCTCAGGTTCGATCCCCCCCGACCCATAGAGCATGCCCACCGCGATGAGCAATACCGCAATGAAGGTAGCGACTAATATGACAATGAAGAGGCCAAGTACCATACCTATGCTCTTGACGATGTCACTCATCGTCCAGGGGACGGCGGGGAGCAGGGAGCGTGGCCTTTCAGTGACCTGTCCTTCCATCACGTACGTCAGTCCTCCACTTCGTATGGCTCGTCCAGGGGGAACAGCTCCTCCCAGGGGAGCGGCTCCGGGGCGGTGGCCCCCTCCTCGGCGAGCTGCGCCATCTCCTCCTCGGACATGCCCAGGAGCCCGGCGAAGACGTAGCGGTTGTGCTCGCCGAAGCAGGGCGCGGGCAGGCGCAGCGCCCCCGGCGTCCGCGACATGCGCCACGACACACCGGGGTGGAGGTGGGTCCCGGCCTCGGGGTGGGTGAGCCGCTCGAAGAAGCCCCTCTCCTGGAGGTGGGGGTCGGCCACCAGTTCATCGACGGTGAGCACCGCCCCCGCCCTCACCCCGGCCCGCTGCAGCGAGCCCATGAGCTCGCGGTGGTCGTGCCTGGCCGTCCACTCCCCGATGAGGCCGTCGAGCTGCTCACGGTGCGCCACCCGGCCGGCGGCGGAGGCGAACCGCCCGTCCTCTGCCCAGGGGGGAGACCCCATGGCGCGGCACAGGGAGCGCCACTCCTCGTCGGAGGTGACGGCGATGGCGACCCACGAGTCCTCCCCCCGCGCCCGGTAGCACCCGTGCGGCGCCATCGCAGGGTGGCCGTTGCCCATGGGCGGGGCCACCCTCCCGTTCATGGCATAGTCCATGAGGGCCTCGCCCAGCAGGGGGGTGAGCGCCTCCCGCATGGCGAGGTCGATGTGCTGCCCCTGGCCGCTCTGGCGGCGGTGGCGCACCGCGGCGAGGGCGGCGAAGGCGGCGAGGAGGCCGCTCACGGCATCGGCGTAGGCCACGCCGGGCTTCAGCGGCCCGCCGCCGGGATAGGCGGTGAGCGCACAGAGGCCGCTCATGGCCTCTATGCCCTCGCCGTAGGTGACGTAGTCCCGGTAGGGGCCGTCGTGCCCGTACCCCGATATGGACACCATCACGATGCCTGGGTTCTCCTCTCGCAGAGACTCATAGTCGAGGCCCAGGTTGCCCATCACCCGCGGGCTGAAGTTCTCCACCACCACGTCGCTTATGCGCACCAGCCTTTTAAAGACATCCACGGCCCGGGGGTGGGTCAGGTCCAGGGTGACGGCGTACTTGTTGCGGTTCAGCTCGTTGTAGTAGGCAAAGCGGTTGTACGACCTCCCGCCGGTATCGCCGCCGGGGAACTGGGCGCCGAAGGCCCCGCCGGGCCTCGTGCGCGGCAGCCGACCCCCCCGCCCCGAGCGGGCGGCGCACTCCACCCTGATGACCTCGGCCCCCATGTCGGCGAGGAGCTTGGTGGCATAGGGGCCGGCATAGACCTGCGAGAGGTCGATCACCCTCAAGCCTTCCAGCGCCTTCGTTGGAGTCCTCCCTATATAGTCCCCGCCCGGCACAGCCGCTCCACCTCCTCCCGTGCCATACCCAGCCGGCCCACGTAGACCTCCTCGTTGTGCTCCCCCAGGAGCGGCGCCCGACAGACCTCGGCGGGGGTCTCGCCCATGCGGAAGGGGGCACCGGGGTAGGTGAGGGTGCCGGCAGCGGGGTGCTCTACCTGGCGAAAGAATCCCCGCGCCTGGTACTGGGGATCCTGGAAGAGCTCGTCTATGCCCAGCACCAGGGCGAATGGTATGCGCCACTCCTGTGCGGCGGTGAACAGCTCGCGGGCATCACGCTCGGCGAGGCGGGGGGCGATGGCCCCCTCCACCTCATCGGCATAGCGATAGCGCAGCGGCGACGACAGCCGCGGCTCCACGAGCTCGGGGGCCTGGAGAAAGGTGGCAAAGTGATCCCACTCCGCCCCCGCCTGGACGTAGACCAGGCCGTCCCTGGCAGGCATGAGCAGCGACGGGCACTGAAGCGGGTGCCGCGGGCCCAGGCGGCCGCGGCGGAACCCGCTGTAGCCGTAGGCGAGCACCGAGGACTCCAGTATGGAGGCCACCGCCTCCTGGACGGACACATCGATGTGCTGCCCCTGGCCACTCTCGTCGCGGAAATGGAGGGCGCACAGGATGGCCACCGCGGCATTTAACCCGGCCTGGAACTCGGCCTGGGGGCCGGGGAGCCGGAGCGGCTCGCGCCCTGCCTCCCCGGTTATGGCCATGAGGCCGCCCACGGCCTGGGCCACGAGCGCCGAGCCCTGCCACTCGCGGTACGGCCCACTCTGGCCGAAATACGAGATAGAGGCCCATATCAGGGAAGGGTCTACGGCGGCGAGCGCCTGGTAATCGAGCCCCAGGCGGGCCACGGCGCCGGGTGGAAGGTCTTCCACCACGATATCGGCCGAGGCCGAAAGCTCGCGGAGTATCTCGGCACCGCGCTCGCCCTCTACGTCAAGGGTGATGCCCTCTTTGCCGGCGTTTAACAGCAGAAAGAGACCGCTCCGCTCCGGGTGCGGCTGGTCGCCGGGGAAGGGGCCGACCGCGCGGGAGCAGTCGCCCACGCCGGGCCGCTCCACCTTGAGCACCTGGGCCCCGTAGTCAGAGAGCAGCCGGGTGCAGAAGGGGCCAGCCACGCCCTCCGAGAGGTCCAGCACCACCAGGCCGGAGAGGGCACCTTCAGACACGGGGCCTCTCTTCGTTGATATACGACTGGCTGCTCTCGATGCGCCGCCTCAAGTCGTCGGCACACTGGCTCATCCTGTCCGCAGCAAGCGCCGAGCCCCCCAGCCATCCCAGCTGCACCGGTATCCCCGGTTCCCTCTGCGAGCCGCGGGCCGCCGAGAGCCCCTTCAGGTACCTCATGCCATACCTGAAGCTGGTGACGTACATCAGCAGGCAGCTCTCAAACTCCTGGCCCATGGCCTGCATCTCATCACCCGACGGCCTGGGGCTTGCGTGGAGCGACTTGAGCACCGCCTTCAGGTCAGCCTGGGCCCGGTCAAGGGCCTGGTACATCGCCTCCCGCTCCTCGTCGCACCGCTCCCAGGGGACGATGTTGAATGCCAATAGCATCCTCCCGTTCACCGGGTGCCTCTGCCACCAGTCCCAGCACCGGGTGTCATCTCCCTCCGTCGTCAGCGGGCACTGGGCCCGGTAGCTCACCCCGCAGCCGACAGCGACCTGGGCCACGCCCAGGATGATGTCCCTGGCCCTCTGGTGCAGCGGCAGGAACACCTCGGAGAACCAGAGCAGGCCCCCCTTGGTCTCTGTACGTCGCCCGATGCACCACCTCATCTGGTCACCGTCCCCAAACAGGAATAGGGTAGGACGCGCCCCCGTCCCCGGGGCCCCTAGAGGCCCTCCAGGGCGACACGCTGCGCCCGAAACAGCTGCTCGATCCCCTTCCTGGACAGGGCGAGCAGGCCATCCATGCCGTCCCTGGAGAAGGGCGAGGCCTCCGCCGTCCCCTGGACCTCAACGAACTGGCCGTCGTCGGTCATCGCCACGTTGAAATCGACCTCGGCCCAGTAGTCCTCATCGTAGCACAGGTCGAGGAGGGGCTCGCCGCCGACGATGCCCACGCTCACCGCGGCCACGGCGCTCCTTAAAGGGGAGCGGGGGATGAGGCCGCCCCGCACCATGGTATCCACGGCCTGGGCCAGGGCCACGTAGGCGCCGGTGATGGCCGCGGTGCGGGTGCCGCCATCGGCCACGAGCACATCGCAGTCCACGGTGATGGTGCGCTCTCCCAGGGCATCGAGGTCGGTTATGGCCCTCAGCGAGCGCCCGATGATGCGCTGGATCTCGTAGGTGCGCCCCGACGCCCGGCCCTCGTCTCGGGGCGTGCGCGTGAGCGTGGCCCGGGGCAGCATGGCGTACTCGGCGGTGACCCAGCCCCTGCCCTCGCCCCTTAAGAAGGCGGGGACTCGCCCCTCAACGCTCACGGCGCACAGCACACGGGTCTGCCCCATCTCGATCAGGGCCGAGCCCTCGGCATAGGGCTGGAACCCGGTTACTATGCGCACCGGGCGTAGCTGGTCGTTGGCGCGGCCGTCGAGCCTTCGCAAAATGGCCTCCTCAAAGGTAAAAGTATACCACCCATGGACGGGCGCTGGCAATAAAGGGCCTCTTGCTGCTATAATGCTATGACTTGACGTGCCGGCGAAGGGGGCCTCTTGTGCAGCACGAACGCTACCCCACAGGGCGCAGCCGCGACGAGGTGCCGCCTGAGCTCTACCTGCGACGCCTGACCGTGGACGAGGCGCTGTACCGCCTCGACGGCTACCTGGACGATGCCTTCATCGCCGGGTGGCCCTCGGTGCGCATCGTCCACGGCAAGGGCACGGGGACGCTGCGCCAGGCGGTGCGGGTGCACCTGGGGAGCCACCCGCTGGTCAAGTCCTTTCGCCCCGCCGATATCTACGAGGGGGGCAACGGCGCTACCGTGGTGGAGCTGGTGCCCCGCTAGGGCTGCTATGACCAGGATCACAGTGATATCCGATACCCACGCCCGGAGCTTGAAGGAGCTGCCACAGGGGATAGTGCAGGCGCTCGCCGAGAGCGACTACGTGGTGCACTGCGGCGACTTCACCCACCTCTCGCTGCTTACGGAGCTGCGCCTGGTGTCGCGGCACTTCGTGGGGGTGCACGGCAACGTGGACCAGCGCGAGGTGCGGGAGGAGCTGCCGGCGAAGACGGTGTTCGAGGTGGAGGGGAGGCGCATCGGGGTCATCCACCCGCACTGGGGCGGGGCCCCCTTCGGCATCGAGGAGGCAGTGGCGCAGGAGTTCCACGGTGTAGACCTCATCCTCTTCGGGCACACCCACGATATATACCAGGCCCAGATAGGCGATGTGCTCCTGGTCAACCCGGGGCAGGCCTACCCCGATTTCCGCACCCCGGCGTCGATGGCGCTGGTCACCATAGGTGAGAACGGGATCGACGTGCAGGTCAGGGTGGTGGAGTAGCGGGCTCACCGCGAGGGCCACTCTTTAGCTATCTGTTACCGATCCGCTCCCGTTGCACCGTGCGCCGTCGCCATTGTCGCGGAGAGTGGGTGAACTCGCTTTTTGATGCAGATACCGTGTAATCAAAGCCCTGCAGCGTGTGGCGCTCCAGTCTCGTGTTGACGATCTGCTCAAGGGCGTGCACCATGGCCGCATCTTCCCCTGTCACGAATGTGAATGCATCGCCAGTCCTGTCAACCCGTCCCGTGCGGCCGATTCGATGAATGTAGGCATCGGTGCTGCCGGGCATATCGTAGTTAATGACGTGCGAAATGCGCAAGACATCGATGCCACGAGCGGCGATCTCGGTCGCCACCAGGATCTTGTACCGGCCAGCACGGAAGCCATCAAGCGCGGCCTGTCGCCTACACTGAGACAGGTCACCTTGCAGCGAGGTTGCATTGTAGCCCGCTTTTTCCAGCAGGCGCGCAACACGCTCGGCACGGTGCTTGGTACGCGTAAAGACAAGCACCGACTCCATTTCGGTACGGCGTAGCAGTTCCAGCAGCAGTGCAGTTTTGAGATGTGGTTCAACCGGGTACAATGCATGTGATACCGTGGTTGCCGGTAATGTGCGGCCGATTTGCACCGTGACCGGATCGTGCAGGGTGTCTTGTACCAAGAGCCGGATATCGTCAGGCATGGTGGCCGAGAAAAGCAGTGTCTGCCGCGGGTTTATCATACACCTCAAAATACCCCGAATGTCGGGCAGGAAGCCCATGTCAAACATCCGATCGGCCTCGTCGATTACCAGGACTTCCACATGTGATAGATCGATTGTCCCCTGCCAAATGTGATCGAGCAGGCGGCCGGGACAGGCGACAACGATCTCGGCCCCACTACGCAGCCCGCAGATCTGCTGGCCTAAACTCACCCCGCCGTAAATGGCAATGCTCCGCAGTCCAGTCTGTCGCCCTAACTCACCGATAGCCTCGCAGGTCTGCTCGGCCAGTTCACGTGTGGGCGAGATTATGAGAGCACCGACCCGACCCCGTGGGCCTCGCAGTAGGCGCTGCAACACGGGTAGCGCGAACGCTGCAGTCTTGCCGGTCCCGGTCTGAGCCAGACCAATGAGGTCACGGCCCTGCATTATTAGTGGGATGGATTGAAGCTGGATTGGTGTGGGTGTAACATAACCGAGCGCCCGTACACCTGCCATGACACTCGGATGAAGGTTGAAGGTTTCAAAACCCATTAAATCTCCTCGGTAAACTATCGAGTCCTGTGCCCCTCCTATGGAAGGGACCACTCAATGTATTTGGGTAGCTATTCATAGTGCCCCCTTTAGGGGAAACGTGGCTGTCTATCATTGGCCGCTCGCTATCACTGGTGTACAGTGCAGTCTTACGGGCGCACATGATGACCAGCGATTCAGTACCTTCGCTGCCTCCCTCCTCCCGATCTACCACCTCTGCCACCGCCACCGCCGCCGCCGCCGTATCCACCACCGTAGCCACCACCCCCTCTGCCACCATAGGAACCACCACTTCTGCTATCGGTACGAGGGCGGGCTTCATTGACCACGATGGTTCGCTCTCTTATCGTTTTGCCGTTAAGGCCGGCGATTGCGGCTTCGGATTCAGTTTTTGAGCCCATCTCAACAAAAGCAAACCCCTTCGGCCGTCCGCTGAACTTATCGCTCGGGATGGTTACTGAACTCACCGCTCCGAAAGCCATGAA
>JAXHUE010000026.1:0-24521 GCA_034189655.1 Chloroflexota bacterium
TGGCGTCCCTGGCTGGATTCGAACCAGCGACCCACTGCTTAGAAGGCAGTTGCTCTATCCACTGAGCTACAGGGACACCCTCGACATGGCCTGGGCCCCATTGTACCACCTGCCCTTGAGCCCTCGCAAGCAACGTTGCCTCTTCGCGCCCCCAAGGCGGTCTCCATAGCCATTCCCATGACCACCGCAGCACGACAAATAGACATAACGCTGCAAGCCGCCCAATCGATTGACGGCAACGCACCGTGGTGGTAGAATTCTCCCTTGGGAAGGGCAGCCCTCCACAACCATCATGCACCTCGCGCCCGGCAGCCAGTGTCGGTCCCTTCCACAAGGTGCACAGCACCCATATAAGCCACGTCGACCTGACCACAGAGGGAAACACCAGTACAGCCACCACAGAAAGGGGTAGCCATGGATTTCCGGTTCACCGCAGAGGAGGAGGCCTTTCGTAGAGAGGTACAGGAGTACTTACAGAGAGAGCTCCCTCACCGCGATACGGGCGGCGCGCTTTGGAAAGGGGAGACAGGCGAGCAGTGGCAGTTTGCCCGGTCATTCACCAAGAAGCTGGGAGAGAAGGGCTGGACCGCCATCTCGTGGCCCAAGGAATACGGCGGGCTGGGGCTCACGGGCATGGAGAGCATCATCTTCAACGAGGAGGCAGCATACCACCGGGCGCCCCGGGTCGATACCATGGGCACCGGAATAGTAGGGCCCACCATCTTAGTCCACGGCACCGAGGAGCAGAAGAATCGCTTCCTCCTGCCCACGGCGTGCGCCGATATCGTCTGGTGCCAGGGCTTCTCGGAGCCCAACGCCGGCTCCGACTCCGCCGGCATCCAGACCCGCGCCGTAGAGGACGGGGACGACTATATCATAAGCGGGCAGAAGATCTTCACCACCCTGGCCCACAACGCCGACTGGTGCTACATGACCACCAGGACCGACCCCGATGTCCCCAAGCACAAGGGCCTGAGCTACTTCCTGGTGGACATGAAGAGCCCGGGCATCACCGTGCGCCCTCTGATAAACATGCTGGGCGCCCACAGCTTCAACGAGGTCTACTTCGACAGCGTGCGCGTACCCAAGGACAACATGCTGGGAGAGAGGAACCAGGGCTGGATGATCATGGTCACCACCCTGAACTACGAGAGGGGTACCCTGGCCTCGATGGCGGGCATGGCGAGGCGGACGGTCGACGACCTGGTGGCCTACGTCAAAGAGCTCAAACATAACGGGCATCGCGTCGCCCTGGAGCCCGGGGTGCGCCACCGCCTGGCCGATATGGCCATCGGCGTCCGCCTGGCCAGGCTCCTCGTGTACCGGGTGATATGGATGCAGAAGAAGGGCCTGATCCCCAGCTACGAGGCCTCCATAGCCAAGCTCTACACCGACGAGGTGAACTTCCACATCGCCTCCCTGGCCATGGAGATACTGGGGCTGCACGGCCAGCTCGCCGAGGGCTCTAAGTGGGCGCCGATGAAGGGCAGCATGGAGGCGGCATACCTCAGCCACCTCGGCTCTCTCTTCGCCGGCGGCACGCCAGAGATACAGCGGAGCGTCATCGCCACCGTGGGTCTGGGCCTGCCGCGGCGCTAGTAAAAAAGCGGCCCTCCTGGGTTTAGGCGCTGGCACCACCTTTACCGAAGCCTGATATCGAGAGGTCAATACAAATAAAGGAGGTCTGAAAGATGGATCTGGGTCTCAAGGGGAAATCGGTGATCGTGACTGGCGGCGGCTCCAATATAGGGCGTGCCATCGTCCTCGCCTTCGCCCAAGAGGGCGCCACCATCACCATCGCCGAGATAGACGAGGAGCAGGGAAAGAAGGTGGCCGCCGAGGCCAACGCCCTGGGCGGCAAGACCAGTGTGATCAAGACAGACATCACCCAGTACGAAAGCGTCGAGGCCATGGTGAACAAGGTGATCAAGGATAACGGCTGCGTCGATATCCTGGTCAACAACGTGGGCTGGGACCAGCTCCAGCTCTTCATCGATACCACGCCCGAATTCTGGGACAAGATAATAAACATCAACTACAAGGGTATGCTCAACTGCACCAAGGCAGTGCTGGGCCACATGGTCGAGCGCAAGGCCGGCTCCATCGTGAGCATAGGCTCGGATGCCGGGCGCATGGGCGAGTACCGGGAGGCGGTCTACGGCGGCTGCAAGGGGGCGCAGATCGCCTTCTCCAAGGCAGTGGCCAGGGAGACCGGCCGCTACGGGGTCAGGCTCAACGTGGTGTGCCCGGGGATGACCCTCCCCAGCAGCGCAGATGAGATAGGCGACCAGAGCATGCACAAGCTGGGGCTGGCATTCTTCACCGACGAGATGAAGGAGAAGGCGTCCAAGAGCTATGCCCTGCGCCGACTGGGTGAGCCCGAGGATGTGGCCAGGGTGGCGGTGTTCATAGCGTCGGATGCCGCGAGCTTCGTCACCGGCCAGACCTTGAGCGTGAGCGGCGGCTACACCATGATGTAGCGGCGGCGACAGGGGCGCCCCGGAGGCGCCTGCCCAGGCCATACCGAAGCGGATACACAGGGCAGCCGTGGCAGGGCAATGCCCACGTGTGGCGTTGCCGTGGCACCGGGAACCCGGATGCGGTAAAGAGTGGAGGCCGATAGTGTCGGCCTCCACTTCCTGTCTCGGCTGTCACAAGACCGCGCTGGCCCTCGGGACCACCTGCAAACCCCATCACCACTGGCGGCGTAGGGCCTCGCCTCGTCGCCCCGCTGCCTACGAAGGATAGAACAGTGCCTGCGCCTCCCGGGTGAGCTCGGCGCGGAAATCGGGATGGGCGACGGCGATGAGCTCGGCGGCCCGCTCTCTGAAGTTCTTGCCCATGAGGTTGGCGATGCCGTACTCGGTGACCACGTAGTCCACCAGGCCCCGCGGCGTGGTCACTGCCATCCCCGCCTCGAGCTGGGGCACGATGGAAGACACCGCGCCATCGAGGCCGGTGGAGCGCAGAAGGTGGATGCTCCTCCCGCCCCGGGAGAGGAGGGCTCCGAGCACGGTGTCGAGCTGGCCACCCAGGCCGTTTATCATACGACCGCCAACACCGGTCTCGGCGTTTACCTGGCCGGTGAAGTCTATGTAGATGGCGTTGTTTATCGCCACCTGGTTATCGTTCTGGGACAGGACACGGGGGTCCTCTGTCCACGTAGGGTTGTAGAGCTCGAATCGGGGGTTGCTGTCGATTATCTCCAGATCCATGGGGCTGGCCCCCTCCCACGCGGAGGCGATGGCCTTGCCGGGCATGAAGTTCTTGCGCCTGCCGCTGATCACCCCGGCATCGATGTACTGGGCTATCCCCCTCGCCGTCATCTCAGAGTGATAGCCCAGGTCGACCTTTTCGTCCAGGGCACGGCAGCTGTGACAGTAGGCACTGGGGGTGCCCACACCTATCTGGATGCAGTCGCCATCGTTTATCAGTGTCTGGGCGTACTGCCAGATGGTCTTCTCCACATCCGTGGGATCGGCAAGGCCGGTGACCCGCATCGCCCAGTCGAAGACGCTCTGTGGGGCGGTGCCGATGAGCGCGAGCATCCTCTCCCAGGTATCGGGCGGGCGCTCCATGAGCAACTGGCGCACCTTCTCCCGGCGCCCCTCGGGCACGTCGTCCTGGAGACGCCGCTCTACCTCCTCCTGAGAGAGCATCAGGGGGGAGTATACGGTGAAGCCGTGTACCTGGGAAACGTGGAGGAAGGTATCACCGAAGCACCACTGCAGCTTCTCGTTCACCTCTGCCAGTACCTTTCGCGCCCTCATGGCATGGAGCCTCTTCCACCAGAGGGAGGGGCCGATATTGACGTAGCCCTGCGAGTTGGGCGGGGTGGTCTGTATCATCAAGACGTCTATCTCCTTCCTCTGGCCCCTCCTCCGCTCGTCGCTGTAGACCTTGTTCATCATGTGGTGAATGTCGGGGGTGAAGGTGGCCCTCTTGGCATCCAGGGCACGGCGCGCCACGCCCCCGGCATAGTTGACTACGTCGATGGTGAATGAGTCCTCATAGCCCTCATCGTACCAGCCCACGTCCGTAGACGCAGCCACAGTATTAACGGTAACTCCTCTCAATTCACTCGCCCGATCGAAAAGCGCCCGGATGAGGGAGCCGGGCTCTGTCCCCACCGGGATGCTCACCCGGTCCCCTGATTTCACCTCCTTCACCGCCTCCTCCGCAGATAGTAGCCTGCTCTTGTACTCCGTGCGCCAGTCCATTGTTCTCCTCCCCCACGTTTTGACCTGGCCATCGGGCAGCGCACCTTCCTCTCTCTCGGCCCTCTCACCCCCTTTCCATCACGGCTACTGTCTAGCCATGGTACTTCGCCATCAGCCTGGCCCCCTCCCGCAGGGCCTTGAGGTTGGTGGTCAGCAGGGACTCCCTCCTCCCCCCCACCATCATCCGCTCTACGGCCCCCTCCAGGTACTCTATGGGGAAGACACCGGTGAGCTCGACGTATGCCCCGAGGAGCACCAGGTTGGCAGCGAGGGCCGAGCCCAGCCCCTGGGCCACCCTGGTGGCGGGGATGTAGAACGTCTCCACATCGCTGCGGCTCGCCTCCCCGTCGACCAGTGTGCTGTCAACGAGCACAGCCCCCCCGGACGTGAGCCTCTCCTCGAAAGGCCCGCGCAGTGCCCGAGACATGACCATCACCGCCTGGGGATGCAACACCACCGGCGACCATATCTCGTGGTGGGAGAGGATGACGGTGCACTCGCTGTCGGTGCCCCTCATCGCCCCGGAGTAGTTGGGGAACATGAGCACGTGCTCGTACGCCGACGCCCCGGCCTCAACCAGCAACTGCCCAGCCATGAGCACACCCCTGCCCCCCATCCCCCCTATCATCAGCTCGTGGTAAGAATGGCCTCTGTGCACCACCGTGGCACCCCTCTCACGTCCAGCGCTCTCCTCGACCCCGCCTACCAAATGTCCCCTGCGTCCTTGTACTCACCCAGAGGGTACTCCGCCGCCATCTCACCCCCTACGAACTCGAGGGACTCCTCAGGGCGCATGCCCCATATGGTGGGGCACGCCGAGAGGAACTCCACCAGCCCGTAGCCGACGCCATCGACCTGTTTCTGAAACGCCGTCGCCACCGCCTTCTTGGCCCGACGGTAGTTGGCCGGCGTGTGTACGGTGCACCGCGCCGAGTATGCCACGCCGCGCATGGTGGCGGCGAGCTCGGCGACGTGCAGCGGGAACCCGGTGGTATCGCAGTCTCGCCCCGCGGGGGTAGTGGTGGTGCGCATCCCCAGCAGGGTAGTGGGGGCCATCTGTCCACCGGTCATGCCGTATCCGGCGTTGTTCAAAAAGATGGTGGTCAGCCTCTCGCCGCGGAGCATGGCATGCATGAAGTGGCCCAGGCCAATGGCGCCCAGGTCTCCGTCTCCCTGGAGGGTGAACACCACGGCATCGGGGTGGACACGCTTTATGGCCGTTGCCACCGCGGCGGCGCGCCCGTGAGGGGCCAGCATGAAGTCGATGGCCATCTGGAGGGCGTGGGAGAAGCTGCAACTGGCAGATACCACGCATATGGCCTTCCCGGCGATCCCCATCTCCTCGAGGACCTCGCACAGCAGCCTGCCGATGGTACCGTAGTGGCAGCCAGGGCAGAACATCGATACCCCCGGCATCTTCAACCGCGGCGTCCCGCAGACCAGCTCCCTGGCAATCGCGCCCTCGCTCATATCAGCTCCTTGATCTCCTCCAGGACCCTCTCAGGATGTATCACGCCGCCCGACCCGGAGTTATGCCGCGCCCATACCCCCAGGAAGTGCACAGAGGCCTCGCCCCTCACCGTGGGCTCCACGTCCTCCACCAGCTGTCCCTGGCTGTCCTCCACCACCAGGACCCGCCCCGCCCGCGATGCCGCCTCCCTCAAGGCCGCGCCGGGGAAGGGCCACAGGGTGATGGGCCGGAACAGCCCCACGGGCAGCCCCTGGGCCCGGGCCATGTCCATGGCACTGCCCGCTATCCTCGCCGACGAGCCATAGGCCACCAGCAGCAGGCGCGCGTCATCGGCATGGTACGTCTCGTACCTGACCTCGGCCTCGGTCACCTTCTGGTACTTCTCGACGAGCAGCCTGTGGAACTCCGGGATGCCGCCGATCAGTATCCCCATGTGAAAGTCCCGCCGCCCACCCTTCTGGTCGGTGCCCTTCAAGGCCCACTCCTTCTCAGGGAGAGGCCCGAAGTCGATGGCCCGGAGCACCACTGGCTCGATGATGTGCCCGACGATGAAGTCCGAGAGCACCAGCACCAGCATGCCATACTTATCGGCGAGGTAGAAGGCGAGCTGCATGAGGTCGAAGGTCTCCTGCGACGAGGCCGGGGCGAGCACGATGCAGCGATACCCGCCATGTCCCCCTCCCTTCGTCGCCAGGCGATAGTCGGTCTGGCCGGTCTGAATGGTGCCCGTGCCCGGCCCCAGCCGCACCACGTCCACCACCACGCCGGGGGCACCGCTGGTGGCCATGTGTGATATGGCCTCCTGCATCAGGCTGAAGCCGAGGCTGGACGTAGAGGTCATCGCCCGTGCCCCGGCGGCACTGGCCCCGTAGACCATGTTTATCGATGCCAGCTCGTCCTCTGTCTGGAGGTAGACACCACCCACCCTGGGCAGCTCCCGGGACATGAACTCGGGGATCTCATTCTGCGGGGTGATGGGATAGCCGAAGAAGTAGCGGCAGTCGGCATAGATGGCCCCCCACCCCACCGCCTCATTGCCGCTTACGAGCACCCTCTCCACGAATATACTCCTCCCTACACACCATCTCTCACGGACGGGTCGAACGGCGAAGTGGCCTCTCGCCACGTTACACCGGGCTGACAGGGGTCATTGAAAAAGAGCTAGAGTAGAAAGATGCCCTATCGGGCACCAGGTGAGGGAGCACAACGACTCACTTCTGAAATGGAGGCGGTGACATTCTAAATTACTCTCCCGAAAAAAGTCAAGACGGGAAAGTCCCAGGTGCGCGGCGAGCGGCCCGTGGACGCGTGCCCACAGCGCAGTGCCATCGCTTGCCCCCTGGCCGCCCCTTTGCTATAATGGGCGCATTCTCTAGAACAGGCGGTACAGTTCGGTGGCGGGACCGACGGAATGGAGCCCTATATACCGGGACAGCGCTACAGCGGATAGTCACACCTTACACCGTCCCCCCATACTGGTGGGCTACACCTACGACCCCGAAGACGCCTACAGGGCACGCGACCAGGGCCGCCTGCTGGCCATACGCCTGGAGACCAACCACTCCTGCAACCTGCGCTGCCGCTACTGCTACGCCGAGAGCGGGGAGCGCCTGGAGGGCGAGCTCGGCTACGAAGCGCTCACCGACATCGTTGCCCAGGCCAAGGAGCTGGGCGTTCACTCGGTGGTGGTGATCGGCGGCGGCGAGCCCACCATCCACCCCCAGTTCACCGAGCTCATCTCCTTCATCCACTCGCTGGACATCGTCCCCATGGTCTTCACCAACACCATCACCATGACCAGGGAGCTCGCAGGCTTCCTCTACGCGAAGAACGCATCGGTAATGGGCAAGCTCGACTCGCTGCGCCCCCAGGTGCAGGACTTCCTCACCGGGCGCAAGGGCTCTTTCCGGCGCATCGAGCGGGGCCTCAACAACCTCATCGAGGCCGGCTTCACCCAGGTGGAAGACCGGCGCCGGCTCAGGCTGGGGGTATCCTTCGTCACCAACCGCCTAAACCTGGACGAGATCGAGGGGATCTGGCACTTCTGCCGCGAGCGGGGCATCTTCCCCAACATGGAGATACTCACCCCCACGGGGAGGGCAAAGAGCGAGCTCCCCGATTACAGCGTGACCCTGGAGGAGATAAGGGACTACAAGCTCAGGCTCTTGGAGATAGACCGCACCACCTACGGCTACGACTGGCTGCCCTATACCCCCCTCGCGGCCAGCGGCTGCCTGCAGCACCTCTACAGTCTCTACGTGACCATCGAGGGGAACGTGAGGCCCTGTGCCCCCACCAAGTTCGATGAGAACCCAGCCCTCCGCCACGACGGGGTGTACCCCCACAACATCTTGAAGAGGTCGCTGGGCGAGGTCTACGAGGACCCCCTCTTTCAGTACGTGAGGAACATAGAGCAGCACCTGGAGGGGAAGTGCCACGCCTGCGAGCACTTGGACGAGTGCATCGGGTGCCGGGGATATGCCTACAGCGTGGGGGTGAACCAGGGCAAGGACCCGTACCGCGCCCTCCGCGGCGAGTGCCTCCAGTGCTTTAAATAGGGGAGTGAGGTCGTTTGCGCAAGATCGAGCTGGTAACCGCTTCGGGCCTGGAAGAGCGGCTCAAGGAGTGCCTGGAGCAGCGGCACATGCCCGATTGCTTCCTCTACCTGGGCGACTCCGGGGTCAAGAACTGGCTCGACTTGAGCGACTCCTCGGAGTTCCCCATCTCTGCCCGTCTCACCGAGCTGCTTGTGCAGGGGCTCCCCGCCATCTCCCGCCGTGTCCCCAGCCCCCTCGACGTGGTGAGCATCGGTGTGGGCAGCGGCGAGAAGGAGCGGTTGCTGCTGGGGGCACTCCTGGAGCGGGGCATACGATGCCGGTACCTCGCCGTTGACATAAGCAGCCACATGGTAGACCAGGCCCTGGACGCCGCCGCCGACATCGAGGTGGACCAGACCGGAATCGTGGCCTTCCTGGAGGACCTGCCCGCGCTCAAAGGGCTGTGGAACGCCCCGGTGCTCCTGTGCCTCCTGGGCAACAACTTCTGCAACTACGAGGCCGACTACCTCCTGGACACGGTACGCCGAGAGCTGGGGCCCGACGACCTCTTCCTCTTCGACTGCCACCTCCTCCCCACCACGGGAGGAGACGGGGTGCCGGGCCGGGAGCAGGTGGAGCAGGCCTACCGCTCTCTGCCCAACGCGCGCTTCAATACCGACCCCCTGGTACGACGCGGCCTGGCACCTGACGGCTGCCAGTTCCACCTCGAGCTCACGCCCACGGACAGCGCCATGGGCACGCTGTACCGGACCCATAAGTGGATACACATCTTGAGGGATGCCGAGATACGGTGCGGACAGGGCACGGTTTCGCTCGCGGCGGGCGATGTCGTCCGCCTGGGCTTCACCTGTAAATACACTCGTCGCCAGATAGAGGGCTACCTGGAGCGGCACGGCTTCGAGACGCTGGAGCAGGTCACGAGTCCCGACGGCGACAACCTCCTGGCCCTCGTCGGCACGCGTCCACGGTGAACGAGAGCGTGAGGTGGTCTAGTGTGATGGGAGACGCGACGATACCATACGGCTGCGAGGAGTTCGGCAGGCTCACCACGGTCATGATGCACCGCCCGGGCCATGAGCTGGAGCTGATAGGCGAGGACAACTACCGTCACTGGCTGTTCGATGCCGTGCCCGATGCCGCCCGATTCATCGAGGAGCACGACCGCTACCGTGAGCTGCTCCAGCGGCACGGGGTAGAGGTGCTGGAGCTGGGCGACTACGTCAACGAGCACCACGAGATGGTGAGGGGCATGCCCAACCTGATGTATATGCACGATATCGCGGTCATCTCAAGGCGGGGGGCCATCCTCTCCTCCATGGCCTGGGAGGGCCGAAGGGACGAGGAGGTGGTGGTGAGGGAGGCCCTCACCACGCTGGGCATACCCATCTTCGTGGAGTTCGACGGCGCAGGCGAGGCCTTCGAGGGCTGCCTGGTGCTCTCACCGCAGACTGTGCTCGTCGCCGAGACGGAGCGGCACAGCCGGAAGGCAATTCTCAGGTTCATCGACAGCGCCCTCACCCAGTTCGAAGAGGTGATCTACGTCGATATCCCCAAGGCGCGGCGCTACATGCACCCCGACACCATCTACAACCGGGCCAGCCTGGACACGGCGGTGGCCTACCTCCCCGCCTTCAAGGCCACCTATCTCTACACCAGGGAGGGGGCCCGGCCCATAGACTTCGCCCAGCACATGCGGGGCAAGGGGGTCGAGATAGTGAACGTCTCCGACTCGGAGCAGCGCCGCCTGGCGTGCAGCTTCGTGCCCCTGGAGCCGGGGGTCATCTTCCACTACGACACGGCACTGGACAGGGAGACCCAGGCGCTCCTGGCGGGGAGGGGAGTGGAGGTCATCCCCTTCCACCCCGATGCCCTGACCGCCGGCGGCGGCAGCCTGCGCTGCATCACCTTGAGGCTGCACCGCGAGCCCCTGTCCTAGAAAGGGGCCGTGCCCATCCGCGGGCGGCACTGTCGGATGCCGCCGACTGAACGACTATCGGAGGGGTCTCTATGGAGTGGGGTACCATCGCCACCATCGTCCTGGCCCTCCTCTTTGCCGTGGGGTTCCCCCTGGCGCTGAGGAGCCGCAGCAGAGGGGGGCCACAGAAGCTGGAGGAGCTCCGCCAGCACCTCGAGGGGATGGGCGTCACCACGTCTCCGCTGGACGAGGGTAGCGCTAAAAGCGGCGCAGGCAAAAGGCGCGGCCGCGGCGAGGCCTCGCCGGGGGCCATCCGCCTGTCTCGCTGGAACATCGACTCCATACGCGTCGTCGGTGTCGCCAGCCAGTACGGGGTGAACTACTTCCTCGACTACCTGGTGAACAACCCCAGCCTCGCCTTCATGGAGAAGAAGAAAAAGACGTCCATGGCGGTGAAGAAGGACGCTCGCATCAGGGGCAAGGTGGTGAACATCGAGTGGCGAGGTGACCCGTCGCTGGCCCAGAGGCTCAACCTCGACCATCGCCTGAGAGAAAGGCTGCTCCAGGTGGACCTCGCCTCCCTGAAGGGCGGCATCAACGTCCTTCCAGAGCAGAAGCACGGCCACGTGAGGATAAGGACCAGCTACCACCTGCCCTCGCCCCAGCTCCTCAACGCAATTGACATAATAGCACAGCACGTCAGCTCGGTGTGGTGACCGCCACCCGCGGGCGCCATGATACTAAAGTCACATACACACCACAGAGCGCCGCCTATAATTGGACACAGCGAGACAGGAGGCGGCATGCCATGGCCAATCGACTTCAATACGAGACCAGCCCCTACCTCCGGCAGCACGCAGATAACCCGGTAGACTGGTTCCCCTGGGGCGACGAGGCGCTCACCCTGGCCAGGGAGAGCGACAGGCCCATCCTGCTCAGCATCGGGTACTCCGCATGCCACTGGTGCCACGTGATGGAGCGCGAGAGCTTCCAGGACGAGGCGACCGCCGCCACCATGAACGAGAACTTCGTGAACATCAAGGTCGACCGCGAGGAGAGGCCAGACCTCGATGCCATCTACATGGACGCCGTCCAGGCCATGACCGGCCACGGGGGCTGGCCGCTCACTGTGTTCTGTACCCCCCAGGGGAGGCCGTTCTACGGCGGGACGTACTTCCCGCCACAGCCAGGCCACGGACTGCCCAGCTTCTCCCAGGTGCTCCAGGCAGTGGCCCGGAGCTACCGGGAGCGCAGGAAAGATATAGAGGCCCAGGCGGAGCAGGTCGTCAGCCACCTGGAGCAGGCGCTCACGCCACAGCACTCGGCCGACCTGCTCACGGCCGGCACCCTGGCCGCGGCCTACGCCTCGCTCCGGGACACCTTCGACCACGAACACGGCGGCTTCGGCTCGGCACCCAAGTTCCCTCAACCCATGGCGCTCGAGTTCCTGCTGCGCTACCACCACCGCAGCGGCGACCCGGATGCGCTGCACATGGTGGAGCACACCCTCCAGGCCATGGCCAGGGGAGGGCTCTTCGACCACCTGGGCGGCGGCTTCCACCGCTACAGCGTCGACCAGAAGTGGCTGGTCCCCCACTTCGAGAAGATGCTCTACGACAACGCCCTCCTGGCACGCATCTACCTCCACGCCTACCAGGCGACGGGCAAGGCGCTCTATCGCCACACCGCCGAGAAGACGCTGGACTACATGCTGCGGGAGATGAAGGGCCTCCACGGCGGCCTCTATACGTCCCAGGACGCCGACAGCGAGGGCGCAGAGGGCACATACTACATCTGGAGCGCCGATGAGCTCGCCGATGTCGTCGGCAGGGAGGACGCGGGGCTCATCGGCAGGTACTTCGGGATATCGCAGCAGGGCAACTTCGACGGGGCCAACGTCTTGAGCCGGGCCATCGACATCGCCCAGCTGGCAGCGGAGGCCGGGCTCACCATCGAGGCGGCGGAGGCCAGGATCTCCGCGGCCACCTCTCGCCTCATGGAGCGCAGGAGCGGGCGCACACCCCCGGGGCGGGACGAGAAGGTGGTGGCGAGCTGGAACGGGCTCGCCCTCGCCGCCCTCGCCGAGGCGGCAGCAGTGCTCGACCGGGCGGACTACCTGGAGGCGGCAAGGGCCAATGCCTCCTTCCTGGCAGATGCGCTCCTCGACGGCGAATACTTGAAGCACTCCTACACCGACGGCCACGCCAGCGGCCGCGGCTTCCTCCAGGACTATGCCCTGGTCGCTGAGGGGCTCCTCGCTCTCTACGAGGCCACCTTCGAGGAGCGGTGGCTGCGTACCGCCATCGACCTGGCAGCGGCCATCCTCGCCCTCTTCTGGGACGGGGCCCAGGGTACATTTCACGATACCACGGGACACCACGAGCAGCTGGTACTGCGGCCTAGAAATATCCTCGATAATGCCTTGCCATCGGGACCGGCGGCAGCGGCCTTCACCCTCTTGCGCGTGGGGAGGCTGACTGGAGGTGGCGACTACGAGCGGGCCGCTGCCGCCGCCCTGCGCTCGGCGCAGGGGCTGATGGCGCGCTATCCCCTGGGACTGGGCCACTGGCTCTCTGCCCTCGACCTCTACCTCTCACCACCCCTGGAGATAGCAGTGGTGGGCAGCCCCCGCGATGCGAAGACCAGGGAGCTGCTGGATGTGCTGTACCGCCACTACCTGCCTCACAAGGCGCTCGCCGGCCGCGACCCGGCAGGGCAGGAGGTGGGGCTCGATATCCCGCTGCTCCAGGACAGGGGCCAGATAGGGGACAGGCCCACCGCGTACGTGTGCGGGCACCTGGCCTGCTTAAGCCCGGCAACCGACGCCGATGCCCTCGCCGCCCTGCTCCAGGGGGAGATGAGCCAATGAACGTGGCCCTCTACACTACACCGACATGCCCCTACTGCCACCAGGCCAGGGCGTTCCTCTCGGCACGGGGGGTCAGGTTCACCGAGCACGACGTGTCTGCCGATAGGGCCGCCGCCGATGAGATGATAAAGAGGTCGGGACAGATGGGGGTGCCGGTGATAACGGTCGGCGACCAGGTGGTGGTGGGCTTCGACCGCGCTCACTTAGAGCGCCTGCTGGCCCAGCGCCACGAAACGGCACGCCCCGCCTTCGGGCTGCGCATCGCCGACGCGGGCAGGATCGCCCAGAAGAAGGGCCTGCCAGCCGTGCCCGGCGCCTACGTGGGGGGAGTCGCCCCCTCGTCACCGGCACACAGGGCCGGGCTCGCCCCCGGCGACGTCATCACTGAGGTCGACCAGGGGCCGATACGAGGCGCCGACGACCTGGAGCGCTCCCTCTCTCAACTCACCCCGGGGAGGCGGGTGTCCATAACCTACATCAGGGACGGGCAGCGCCTCCACGCCGAGGCCGCCGTCTGACCCCACAGGGCCTCTCGCTTCGGGGCAGGGGTCTTGACAGGTGGCCGGACGTGGTGTATGTTAGAAACGGTTAACGTTATCTAATTCTAACATGCTATGCACCAGCCAGGGGTAAGGCCGTGAGAAAAAAGCGAATATTCTGGGCCGTTATCGTCACTGCCCTCATATTCATCGCTATCCTCCTCCTGATGGAGGCGTACTACATCGTCATCGCGCTATTTGTGGCCGCGCTCCTCCTGGGCCATCGCGAGCTGTGGCACCTGCTTAAGGGGGAGAGGCCGCCTGCCATCGACGAGAGGATGCGCCACAACGCATTAAGGGCAGTGCGCAACGGGTTCGTCTTCTTCGCCCTCGCCGCCACCTTCCTGGTGCTGGTCTTCGGCATGGCCAATAACTCACGCGCCGAAGTGGAATACGTGGTGAGCGGCCTGCTGCTCGCCACGGGGATGGTGTACCTCCTCTCCTACCTGTTCTACGACCGGGCGGGGCCATCGCTCGACGAGAGGTGGTCGAGGATGCTATCTAGGTCCCTGGCACTGGCGGGGATAGCGGCCGGGGCCTTCATCATAAGCGTCGTGCTGCACAACCTGATAAGCGCCCTCTTCAACGTGGAGGAGCCGGTATTCTTCATCATCGCAGTCATCGTGTCCCCGCTCGCCTTTGCCCTGGGGCTCATCGGCAGCCTGGTCATCTTCATCAAGGGCCTGGTCACCAGGCCAGCGGGCGCACGAGGGGAGGGGTATCCGCCGCGGGACACCACAAGTCCCACGCGCGAGGGCGGAGAGGGATGAGGACTAGGCTCAAGGAATACCGGGCGCAGCAGGGCCTTACCCAGGAGAGGCTCGCCGAGCTGGTGGGGGTGAGGAGGGAGACCATCGTCTTCCTGGAGCAGGGCAGGTACAACCCGTCGCTGCGGCTCGCCCACCACATCGCCCGCACCTTGAAGACCACCATCGAGGATATCTTCATCTTCGAGGACGAATAGCCAGGGGCCTTCCGCGCAAGGGCCCAGGGCCTACAGCACCAGGTACTGCACCGCCAGGAGCGCTACCGCCACCACCACCGCGGCAAGCCACGTCGCCACACTCCAGGCAAAGACCTTGGCCCCATCGAACGGGCCGAAGGGGATGAGGTTGAAAAGGGCCAGCCAGCTATTGATCCACGCCCCCAGGGAGAAGAGCAGCGTCGGGTAGAACACGTCCAGCAGGATGAATACCACCGCCAGGCCCATGTTCAGCGCCGGCCCGGTTATCGATATCAGGCCGCTCTTCTCACGGGAGAGCGCCGCGACGCCCGAGGCATCGGCACGGGGGTATATCATCACCGCGCCCGGGGCGGCGAAGATGAAGCCAAAGAGCGAGAAGGCGAGGGCCACGGCCAGGCCCGCCGGCCACATGGTGTACTCGGCGAGGCAGCCCAGCCTCCGCGCCACGAAGCGGTGCCCCAGCTCGTGGATGATGAAGCCCGAGGAGACACCCACCAGGGCCATGAGTGACATGAGGAGGATGACCTGGGGGGAGGAAAAGGCCCGAAACCCCCCGGAGAAGGCGATGCCAAAGGCCAGCGCCAGGACGAGCGCCGATATGACGAGGTCTCTGAGCTCCCTTGCCCTCATATCTCTCCCACTCTCAATTGGCCCACGCTATACCCATCGCCGACAGGGCCCGCCCCGCACAGCTACGGCCGCGACGGACCACGGCCAGATGCCCCCTCCACCACCTCGACCTCACCGCCGGCGAGGAACCTGCCCACCTGCCGCGCCCTCTCCTCTATAAGGCGGGACAGGGCACCCTCGACCTCCTCGAAGAGAGTCAGCCTGACTGCAGCTTCAGGCCCCTCTACGAAGGCCCATACCCCGACAACCCTGCCGTCGACCAGGACGGTGGAGGTGGCGTTGCCGCCGCGGTCGAAGACCTGGTCATAGCGAGCGTGGTCGAGGTACCGGCGGCGCTCCTTGTAGCCCATGATGTAGGGGTCGAGCGCCGGCAGGAGGTTCACCGTCCGCCCTCCCTCGTGGCTCACCCGCTCCAGGAGGCCTTCGTCTGAACGCAGCATCACGAAGTCGCCATCCATCCCCGCCATGCCCACCGTGACCGTCTGCCCCCCGATGACCTCCAGCGCATCGAGCACCGTTCTCTTGCTCAACCCGCTCCACCAGGCGATATCGTTCACCGTCGCCGGGCCGTAGGAACGCAGGTAGCGGTGAACCAGGAGGGCCACGCCCTCGGACTCGCCGTACCTCGCCAGGTCTATGGTGGGGTAGCGCTCGGCGAAGACGGCATAGCGGTAGCTCTTGGCCCTCCAGTTGTCCCTCGACCCGATCCTGGCGAGCAACCCATGGTCGCACATAAGGCTGATGGCGGCGGCGATGTTGTCATCGGTACCCACCTCACTCTTTATCTGGGCCGGCGTCATCTCCCTGCCCCTCACCACCTCCATGATGGCCTGGGAGACCCCTGGGTATCGCTCTGCCCCCAGCCCTCGAAACTGGGCGTAGCGGCTGGACAGCCTGTCCACCATGGCCCTGGTAGCCGCGTGCACCATGGGGGCCATCTCCGCGGTGAGGATGTGCAGCGTCCCCCGCATGCACCTCATCTTCACCATACTCCTGTCGACATAGAGCTCCTGGTCGAGGTCACCCTTCTCGAAACCGGGCATCCTGGCGAACAGGGACAGGTAGGGCTCCACGGTGCCGGTGGCATGCAGGCCACAGATATCATCGGCGACGCGGAGTACGTCGTGGGCCCGGGAATCCTCCGCGAGGTGCTGCTTACGGAGGACCATGCGGTTTACGGTATCCAGGTTCAACTCTCTCATCGTTGAATCAACGCCACGCACTGTCCCACCACATGGCACCCACCTGCCGCTGGCCGGGGCTATACCGCCTCCAGCATGCGCTGTACGGCGGCACTGGCCCGCACGCGGATATCCTCGGGCACCCTGACCTCGGGGGCCATGTCCTCAAGCGCCAAGATGATGGTGTCTAGCGTGATGAGCTTCATCCACGGGCACACCGCCTGCTCCGACACAGGATAGAAGCGCGTGCCCGGGTTCTCCTTCCTCAGCCGGTGCAGTATCCCGAGCTCCGTCCCCACTATTATCTCCTGGGCCTCGGCCTCGCGGGCGAAGCGGCACATGCCGCCGGTGCTCAGCACCTCGTCGGCGAGGGCGATGACCTCGGGACGGCACTCGGGGTGCACCACCACCGCGGCCGCGGGGTGCCCCTGCCTGAGCCTGGCGATGTCCTCCGCCCTGATGCGGGCATGGGTGGGGCAGTAGCCGGGCCACAGCAGCATGGTGCGCCCCGTCCTGGTGAAGACGTAGTGGCCCAGGTACTGGTCGGGCACGAATATGATCTCTCTGTCGGCGCTTATCCCCGACACCAGGCGCAGCGCATTGGCCGAGGTGCAGCATATGTCGGACTCCGCCTTGACCTCGGCGCTGGAGTTGACGTAGCACACCACGATGGCCCCGGGGTGCTCCCTCTTCATCTCGCAAAGGGCATCGGCGGTGATCATATCGGCCATGGCACAGCCGGCGTGCAGGTCGGGCAGGAGCACCGTCTTGTCGGGGCAGAGGATGGAGGCAGTCTCCGCCATGAAGAGGACGCCGCAGAACACGATGACCTCGGCGTCGGCCTGGGCCGCCCGCTGGCTGAGCTCCAGGGAATCGCCCACGAAGTCAGCGACGTCCTGGACCTCGCCAAGCTGATAGTTGTGGGCCAGGATGATGGCCCGCCTCTCCTGCTTCAGGCTCAGCACCCTGTCCCTCAACCTGGCATCGAAGTCTACGGGGGCCTCTCTGGCGGCAGCTCTATCCATCGCTCACTCTCCATTCGTGGCTGTAGACGTTCATCCTCTGGCCCCGCACGAAGCCGACGACGGTGACGCCGAGGCGCAGGCCCAGCTCCACGGCCATATCGGTGGCGGCCGAGCGCGAGATGAGCATGGGTATGTCCCGCCTGGCCACCTTCATCAGTATCTCGGACGATATGCGGCCGCTGGTCACCACTACGCAGTCCGCCGTGGGTATGCCCCGCACGATGCACTCGCCGAACACCTTGTCGATGGCGTTGTGTCTCCCGATGTCCTCGGCGAAGACCAGGATGTCCTGGCCGTGGCACAGGGCAGCGCTGTGCACCCCGCCCGTGGCCCGGTACATCTCCGAGCGCCGCTGGAACTGCCGCACCAGCGCGGTGACCTCGCCCGCAGACATGGTGAGCCCGGACTCCACGCCCGCCTGGCTCATGGCATCGGCGGCGCTGTAGAACGATGCACCGCGGCCACAGCCCGACGTGATCAGCCGCTTGAAGGGCAGCTCCCTCTCGACCACGCCACCGCCCACGGTCTCGACCCGCACCACGCCGCGGCGGTCATCGAGCATCACCCTGCCGATGTCGGCCCCACCTGCTATCAGCCCCTCGGAGGAGAGGAAGCCGATGGCCAGATGCTTCATGTCACTGGGCGTGCAGAGCAGGGTCACTATCTCCTGGCCGTCCAGGACGATGGTGAGGGGGAACTCGGCGGCGACGATGTCCTCGACCTGGGCCCGCCCCTGCGCCGAGACCCTGTGGACGGCGACACCCCTGGTCACCTCCACCATGCCGCTAGCCCCCTCTCTCGATGGGGTCCCCCGCCCCTACCTTCCCGCCGCGGACGACCCTGGCGAACACGCCCTCGCGGGGCATGACACAGTCGCCCGCCTGGCGGTAGATGGCGCAGGGGGCGTGGCACTCTTTGCCGATCTGGGACACCTCCAGGACGGCCTCCTGGCCTATGGAGAGCCTGGAGCCCACGGGCAGGGACACCAGGTCGATACCCTCGGTGGTGAGGTTCTCGGCGAAGTCGCCGGGCCCCACGTCGAGGCCCTGGGCCCGCATGGTATCGATGCTCTCTATGGCGAGCAGGCTCACCTGGCGATGGGTGGCACAATCGGCGTGGGCATCGCCCAAAAGCCCGAAGCCCTCCTTGAGCACCCCCTGGCCTGCCGGCCTCTTCTTGGCGCCCTTGTCTTCGCCGCTGCACACCGCAACTATCCTGGCCATCCTGCCATCACCTCACGACCTGCTCTATCGTCCCGCCGCCCACCACAACGTCATCGCGATAGAATACTACTGCCTGGCCCGGCGCGACGGCCAGCTGGGGCCGCCGGAACACGACACGGGCCACCTCTCCGCCGGGAAGCGGGGCCACCTCGGCATCGGCCTCCTGGTGGCGATACCTTATCCTGGCCTTAAGCCCTGTGGGCCATCGTGGGGGCTCGTCCGCTATCCAGCAGACGTCGGAGGCGATGAGCTCGCGGCCGTAGACCTCCTCCCGGGCCCCCACGACGAGGGCGTTCCTCTCACCGTCGATGGCCACCACGTACCAGGGCCCGCCACGCGATACCCCCAGCCCCCGGCGCTGCCCGACGGTGTAGTGCAGGACGCCGGCGTGCTCCCCCAGCACGTTCCCCTCGCCGTCCAGGATGGGGCCCGGCCCTATCGCCTGTGGCCAGACGGCCTTTAAAAAGCGGCCGTAGTCGCCGTCGGGGGCGAAACAGAGCTCACGGCTCTCCGCCCGCCCCGCCACCGGCAGCCCCAGGCCACGAGCCATCTGCCTCACCCTCTCCTTGGCCAGCCCCCCGAGCGGCATCAGGGTACGGCTGAGCTGCCGCTGGGCCATGGCGTACAGCACGTACGACTGGTCTCTGCTCGAGTCCAGGCCCTTCTTGAGCAGGTATCCGCCGTCGGCCTGCTCTATCCGTGCGTAGTGCCCCGTCGCCACGAGGTCGGCCCCCAGTTCCCCGGCCTTGTGGAGCAGGGCGTCGAACTTGACGAAGCGGTTGCACCGTACGCAGGGATTGGGCGTCCTCCCCCTCAAGTACTCGGCACAGAAGTGCCATACCACCTCCTGGGCAAAGACGTCTGCCATGTCCAGCACGTAGTGAGGGATGCCCAGCACCTGGGCCACCCTCCTCGCCTCCTCGACCCCGTCCAGGCCGCAGCAGCCACCGGGTGTATCGGCCCCGGCCGGGGGCCACAGCCGCAAGGTGGCTCCGATGACCTGGTACCCCTGATCCCGAAGCAGGGCAGCGGCGACGGAGGAGTCTACCCCGCCGCTCATGGCGACCACTACCCTCTCCATAGCTATAACGACACCGTGGCTATCCAGCTCCGCTACCTGCGGAAGAGCCTCCGTACCGGTCAGCTCGGTGGATGGCCCCTTCCCGTGCCGACCTCCCCTTTCGAGTACCTCTCCGGGTCTTCGTCGAAGGCCTTCTTACAGCCCACGGCACAGAAGTAGTAGGTCTTCCCCTTATACTCCGAGGTGGCCGCCGCCTTCCCCTCGTCAACCTCCATGTGGCATACCGGGTCTATCGCCATCTCAGGCACCCCCTCCCTGCATCTTCTGGTGCTCCTTGAACATACACTTGTCCATGACTACCATGAGCCCGGCCTCCCTGGCCCTCGCCGCCGCCTCCTTGTGTACCACCCCCTCCTGCATCCACACCGCCTTGGCCCCGATCTTGATGGCCTCCTCGACGATGGCCGGCACCTCGTCTGGGCTGCGGAATATGTCCACCACGTCCACCGGCCCCGGTATAGATGCAAGGTCAGGGTAGCTGGTCTCCCCCAGTATCTCCTGTGCGGCGGGGTTCACCGGGACTATCTTGTAGCCCTGCTCTTTTAAGTAGCTGGCCACGCGGTGCGAGGTGCGCTCCGGGTTGGGCGAGAGCCCCACCACCGCGACGACGTGGCTCTGCTTCAGTATCTTCTCCTCTCTCCTCATGGCCTGCCTCCTCACGTTCACACTTCCATATTAGCATATTATCAGTGAGGCGTCACACAGGGCGCGCCACCCGGCCCTCGCGCTAGCCGTCACGCCTGGTGAGCGGCGACATGGCCCGCAGCCTGGCCACGATGGGGGGCAGCACGGCGAGGACACGGTCGATCGCCTCGTCCGAGGTGAAGCGCCCCAGGCTGAACCTGAGCGAGCCGTGGGCGGCCTGGTGGGACAGCCCCATGGCGAGGAGCACGTGGGACGGCTCCATGCTCCCCGAGCTGCACGCCGAGCCGGTGGAGGCAGCGACCCCCTCGAGGTCTAAGTTGAGCAGCATGGACTCGCCCTCGACAGAGGCGAAGCTCACGTTCACGTTGTTGGGCAGCCGCCGCGTGGGGTGCCCGTTGAGGCGGCAGTCCTCGATACGGGCCATGAGGCCCGCGACCAGCCGGTCGCGGAGCGCGACCAGGCGCCGCGCCTCGGCGTCCATGTCCCCCTGCGCGAGCTGCGCCGCCATGCCCAGGCCCACGATACCGGCCACGTTCTCGGTGCCGGCGCGGCGCCTCCTCTCCTGCTCCCCGCCGTGAATGAGCGGCGCCACCCTGGTGCCCTTCCTGATGTAGAGCGCCCCCACCCCCTTGGGCCCATAGAGCTTGTGCGCCGATATCGAGAGCAGGTCGACGCCGAGCCCGTCCACATCGACGGGAATGCGCCCCACTGTCTGCACGGCATCGGTGTGGAAGGCGATCCCCCTCTCCCGCGCGATGGCCCCTATCTCGGCGATGGGCTGTATGGTGCCCACCTCGTTGTTGGCGTGCATCACCGATATCAGTATCGTCCTCTCGGTGATGGCCCCGGCTACGTCTCCAGGGGAGACCAGGCCGTCGCCGCCTGCGGGGAGGCGGGTCACTGCATACCCCATTCCCTCCAGGTGCCGGCACGTCTCCAGGACGGCGTGGTGCTCGATGGCCGAAGTGACGATGTGGTTGCCCTTCCCCTCGCTGGCACGGGCGACGCCCAGGAGGGCCAGGTTGTCCGCCTCGGTACCGCCGCTGGTGAACACTATCTCCTCTTCGCGGGCACCTATCAGGGCGGCCACCCCCTCACGCGCCTGGGCCACGGCCTCCCTCGCCTCCTGGCCTAAGGAGTGGATGCTGGAGGGATTGCCGAAGGCATCGCTGAAATAGGGGGTCATCGCCGCCAGCACCTCGGGGTGTACCGGTGTCGTCGCGGCATAGTCCAGGTATATCCGCTTCATGTCATCTTCCCCCGCCATTTCTCAGGACATTCGGTGGAGGCCATTACTACACATCCCTAATAGCATGATGGCACCGTGGCTCTCGCGGTTGAGCCCCCCGCCGTTAGGGTGTGGCCTCCTGGAAGAGCCCGGTGCTCAAGTAACGCTCCCCGGTATCGGGCAGGATGACCACGATGAGCGCGCCCTCGCTCTCCGGGCGCTGGGCCACCTTCACGGCAGCCCACACCGCGGCACCGGAGGATATGCCGGCGAGGATGCCCTCTTCCCTGGCGAGACGCCGTGCCATGGCAGCGGCCTCATCGCCGGTGACCGTGATCACCTCGTCTACCAGGTCCATCGCCAGCACCTCGGGCACGAACCCGGCCCCTATGCCCTGGATGCGGTGGCTGCCCGGCCTCCCCCCGGAGAGTACCGGTGACTCCGCGGGCTCAACGGCGACGGCGCGGAAACCGGGCCTCCTCGCCTTGAGCGCCTGGGCAACGCCGGTGATGGTGCCCCCCGTCCCCACACCCGAGACCAGGACGTCCACCCGGCCGTCGGTGTCCCTCCATATCTCCTCGGCGGTGGTCTCGCGGTGTATCCTGGGATTGGCCGGGTTTTTGAACTGCTGGGGCATGAAGGAACCAGGGGTCAGAGCACAAATCTCCTCCGCCCGGCGCACCGCACCTGCCATGCCCTCGGCACCGGGGGTGAGCACTATCTCGGCGCCAAAGGCGGCCAGGAGCTGCCTGCGCTCCTGCGACATGGTCTCGGGCATGGTGAGGACGAGCCGGTAGCCCCGCGCGGCACAGACGAAGGCGAGGGCGATGCCGGTATTGCCGCTCGTCGGCTCTACTATCACGGTGTCCGCCGTGATGGCCCCGGCCTCACAGGCGGCATCGAGCATGGAGACGCCGATCCTGTCCTTCACGCTGCCGCAGGGGTTGAAGGACTCCAGCTTGGCCACTACCTCTGCCCCCGGCGGCGCCACCCGGCGCAGCCTCACCAGGGGCGTACCGCCGATAAGCTCGGTGATATCTTCCGCTATCCTGGGCACTGAAATCTACCTCCCTCGTTGCCCTATATGTGGTACATGGCCTCTTCCGGCCCCTCTCTCTCCCGCTGCCGGCGCGCCAGCTCCTCCAACGTGATGGACTCCAGCACCCCGCTGGCCGCCCTCTTCATCTCCGACCAGACTTCGCGAGTGACGCAGGCAGAGGCGCGGGGGCACGTGGCGGGGTCGTCCACGCACTCGACGGGGGCCACCGAGCCCTCCAGCACCTCGACGATCTCGGCCACCCTGATCTCGGCGGGAGGCCGGGCCAGGCTGAAGCCGCCGCGGGCGCCGCGGGCGCTGGTCACCAGGCCGGCGGCCTTGAGCGGCGTCACCACCTGCTCCAGGTAGCGCTCCGATACCTGCTGCCTGCGCGCGATATCTTTGAGCAGGATGGGCCCTTCGCCGTAGTGCAGGGCGAGCTCCAGCATGGCCCTGGTCCCGTATCTGCCCCTGGTGGAAAGCCTCATGGTGGCACCCTCTATTATTACTAATATTATCAGTTTGCTAATGTTATCTCACGACGGGCAGGGTTGTCAACCGTGCCCTCCGCCAGGACGGGCGGCTTCTTGACAAGGGGCAGGCTTCGTGATAGTCTGCCCCTGTCAGATGCCTCTGGCCTCGGTATCTGAAGCCACCAGCCTGGGGGCAGGTTTTTCGTTCCCTCGCAAGCTCGAGGGACCCACGATGACGGGCCTTCCTCTTATCCTTAAACTCGCCCTTACGTTTCTTTACACGCCATTTCACTTTACGTCGCAGGCATCGACTCTCTCCACCCAACCGCGATGGCGCCCGTCGTACACGGTTGCTCTATGGGCAATGGGGAGGGACCGGGCACACGGAACGGGCCCACCGCAGCCTGGATGGGGCGGGTCCAACAGCAGTGGCTGTCCTGAAATCTACGACCGAGAGAAGGAGGGAGCAATGGGCAACAGGTTGAAGGACAAGGTGGTAATCGTCACTGGCGGCGGCCGCGGCATCGGGCGGGGCCACGCACTGGCCTTCGCCGCCGAAGGGGCCAAGGTGGTGGTCAACGACCTGGGCGGGGCCACCGACGGCACCGGCGCCGATAAGACCCCCGCCGACGAGGTGGTGGCCGAGATCAAGAAGATGGGCGGCCAGGCAGTGGCCAACTACGACACGGTGGCCACCATGAAAGGCGGGGAGGGCATCATCAAGACGGCCGTAGACACCTTCGGCCGGCTGGACTTCCTGGTGAACAACGCCGGCGTGCTCCGCGACCGCATGGTCTTCAACATGACCGAGGAGGAGTGGGACATAGTGATGAAGGTCCACCTCTACGGGCACTTCAACACCACCAAGCACGCCTGCATCCTCTTCCGGCAGCAGCGGAGCGGCCGCATCATCAACACCGCCTCGGCCGCGGGCCTGGGCAACATGGGCCAGGCCAACTACAGCGCCGCCAAGGAGGGGATCGTAGGCTTCACGCGGACGGTGGCCCGGGACATGGGCAAGTACGGGATGACCTGCAACTGCATCCGCCCCGGGGCCGCCACGCGCATGACCATGACCCCTGAGCTGGCCGCCGCCTGGGAGAAGCGCCAGCAGACCATGGGAGAGACCGGCCTCCCCGGTGGCGGCGGCATGGACCTGGCCTCCATGGCGCCCGAGGCCGTCTCCCCAATGGTGGTGTTCCTGTGCACCGACGAGGCAAGCGACATCAACGGCTGCACCTTCGACGTCCACGGCGGCGACATCGGCCTCTACTCCGAGCCCACCATCATCAGGAGCATCCACAAGAAGGGGATATGGACCATCGACGAGCTGTGTGAGCTCGTCCCGACAACCCTGGCCGAGGGGCTGGTCAACCCATCGCCACCGCAGCCGCAGAAGTGAGAGCCACTCTCAGGCCTTGGCATTGACAGAGACAGGTGAGCGGCCGGCACCCATCTCGCGG
>JAXHUE010000027.1:0-24439 GCA_034189655.1 Chloroflexota bacterium
ACCACCGTCTCTATAGAGGGGGCGAGGATATGAAAAGGGAATTTAGCGTTGTCATTGAAAGAGACGAGGATGGCTATTACGTGGGAAGCGTGCCCGGGCTTAAAGGCTGCCACACCCAGGCGAAAACCCTGGATGAGCTTATGGAGCGGGTGAAAGAGGCTATCGTGCTCTGCCTGGAGGTAGAGGGAGAAGAGCATCAAGGGCTGGAATTCATCGGGGTTCAAAGGGTAGCGGTGTGAGCAGACTGCGCCCTCTTCCAGGAGAGAGCGTAGTTAAGGCCCTCCAGAAGGCGGGCTTCGACGTCGTGAGACAAAGCGGAAGCCATGTGTTTCTCAGACATCCAGACGGGAGAGCTACGGTGGTGCCTGTTCATAAGGGCGAGGATTTGGGGCGTGGTATTCTAAGGAAGATAATCCACGATGCAGAGTTGACGAGGGAGGAGTTTTTAGAATTCCTTAAGAGTGTCTAGCGAGAGCACTATGACCACCATCGGTGTAACCACCACAGTGCCCATAGAGGTGCTCATGGCGGCGGGGTATGCCCCCGTCGACTTAAACAACGTCTTCATCTCCGACCCCGACCCGGAGCGGCTGGTGGCCCTCGCCGAGAGGGCGGGCTTCCCCATCAACTGCTGCACCTGGATCAAGGGGATGTTCGGCGTGGTCATGGAGCGGGGCATCGATACCGTGCTCTGCGTCACCAGCGGCGATTGCTCCAACACGGTGATGCTCATGGAGGTGCTCACGCTCAAAGGGGTGAACGTCATCCCCTTCGCCTACCCCGACCAGGCCGACGCCGCAGTGATGCGCCGGCAACTGGAGTCGTTCGCCGATATGCTGGGCACCACGGTAAAGGCGGCCGAGGAGCAGCGCCGCGGGCTGGAGGCGGCGCGGGCCATGGCCCACGAGCTGGACGAGCTCACCTGGCGCCAGGGCCTGGCCAGCGGGTGGGAGAACCACTTCTGGCTGGTCTCGGCCTCGGACTTCCTGGGCGACCCCGCAGAGTACGAGCAGCGGCTGGCCGGGCAGCTCGCAGAGTGCCGGGAGCGGGCCCCTCACCCCCCCGACAGGCTGCGCCTGGCCTACATCGGCGTGCCCGCAGTATTCGCCGCCGGCCTCTACGACTTCGTCGAGTGCAGCGGGGCACACGTAGTGTTCAACGAGATACAGCGCCAGTTCGCCATGCCGCACAGAGAGGGCTCCCTCGCCGAGCAGTACTCGCGCTACACCTATCCCTACTCCCTGGGTGAGCGGCTGAGCGACATCCTCCTCCAGCTCCGCCAGCGCCGCGTCGACGGTGTCGTCCACTACGTCCAGGCCTTCTGCCACCGCGGCATCGCCGATATCATATTCCGCAACGCCATCGATGTGCCGGTGCTGACACTGGAGGGCAACACCGAGTACGGCCTGAACCAGCACCTTATGACCAGGGTAGAGGCCTTCATCGACATGGTCGGGCGCCTGGGGGCGGGCAAGGAGAATGGCTGATATCTTGAGAGAATGACGAAAGGATGGACAGGGGGCTTCACAGCGACAGTGGGGCCCTCCCAGTGCCACACCAGGGTGAACGGGGAAACACACATCGAATTGCGCGAAAAAAGGAGGGAGCGATGGCGACAAAGATCGGGATAAATGGCTTCGGACGGATCGGGCGCCAGGTCTTGAGGGCCATCCACGAAAACCACGCCGGGAAGCTTGAGGTGGTGGCCGTAAACGACCTGACAGATACCGAGACCAATGCCCACCTCTTCCGCTACGATTCCACCTACGGCATCTATCCGGGCAAGGTGGAGGCCAGGGGCGATGCCATCGTCGTCGACGGTATGCCGGTGAAGGTGCTCTCCGAGCGAGACCCGGCGAAGATCGCCTGGAAGGACTACGGCGTCGAGGTCGTGGTAGAGTCCACCGGGCTGTTCACCGAGGGGGCCAAGGCCGCTGCCCACCTCCAAGGTGGGGCCAAGAAGGTCGTCATCACTGCCCCGGCAAAGGGAGAGGACGTCACCATCGTCCTGGGGGTGAACGAGGGCCACTACGACCCGGCAAAGCACCGCGTCCTGTCCAATGCCTCCTGCACCACCAACTGCATCGCCCCTGTGGTCAAGGTGCTCCACGACTCCTTCGGGGTGGAGCGGGGGCTTATGTCCACCATCCACGCCTACACCAACGACCAGCGGATACTGGACCAGTTCCACAAGGACCTGCGGCGGGCACGCTCGGCGGCGATGAACATCATCCCCACCACTACCGGCGCCGCCAAGGCGGTCACCATGGTCATCCCTGAGCTTGCCGGCAGGATCCACGGCATGGCCTACCGCGTGCCGGTGCCCACCGTGTCCGTGGTCGACTTCGTCGCCGACCTGGGCAGGGAGGCCACCGCGGAGCAGGTCAACGATGCCCTGCGCCAGGCCGCCAACGGCCCCTTGAAGGGCATCCTGGAGGTCTGCGAGGAGGAGCTGGTGAGCATGGACTTCAAGGGCAACCCGGCGAGCTCCATAGTCGATGCCCACAGCACCATGGTCATCGGCGGCGCCATGGTGAAGGTGGTCTCCTGGTACGATAACGAGTGGGCCTATAGCTGCCGCGTCGGCGACCTGGTGTCCTACCTCGTCGACAGGGGTCTCTAGTCGGGCGGACGGCCTTTGTGCGAGGTGGCCGTCTCTATATAAAGGCATTGTGGCTTTTTACACCGCTTCCTTAAGAAGCGTCGCTCTGTGCCGGGGCGACGGGGGCGATGGGTCGATGTGTGTAGCGTGGGAGGGCGTTTTCAGGCGGGTAGCCCGTCATCGACAGAGAGGACTTTGTTTTTTTCGAGTACATGCCATGAGAGGAGAGAGTCCTATGCGCGTCCTTCTGGTGAGCACGCCCCACCCACTGGAGGAGAACCCCATCCCTCCCCTTTCGCTCAGCTACCTCGCCGCGGCGCTTGCACAGGAGGGGGTGGAGGTCCAGGTCCTCGACTTCCTGGTGACCAGGTACTCCAAGTGCGTGCTGCAGGAGCGTCTGGAGGCCTTTCGACCCGATGTTGTCGGCATCACCTGCGTCACGCTGAACTTCCCCACGGCGTCCCGGATAGTGCGGGCGTGCAAGGAGTTCGACCCCGGCATGACCACCGTTGTCGGTGGCCCCCACGTGAGCTTCTCCGTGGAGGACAGCTTTCGCCGCGCCCCGTGGATCGATATCATCGTGCGCGGCGAGGGGGACCAGACCGCGGTGGAGCTGGTCGAGGCCCTGGAGCAGGGCTCTGACCTTGAGCACGTGGCCGGCATCGCCTTTCGCCGGGACGGGGCGGTGGTGCTCACCGCGCCCCGCTCCCTGATACCAGACCTGGACGGCCTGCCCATGCCCGCGCGCCACCTGCTGCCGCTCTCCAGGTACCGCGCCCTGGGCTCGCCGTGCACCGTGATCACCAGCCGTGGCTGTCCCTTCGGCTGCGTGTTCTGCTCGGCGCGCGGCATGTTCGGCAGGGGGGTGCGCCTGCGCACACCGCGCCTGGTGGTCGATGAGATCGAGGCAGTCAATCGCCAGCTCGGCTTCGACGCCATAAACATCGTCGATGATACCTTCACTGCCAACCCACGTCACGCCCGGGAGGTCTGCGACGAGATAGCGAGGCGGGGCCTCGAGTTCGAGTGGAGCGTCTACTCCCGGGTCGATACCATCACCCCTGACATGGCACGGGCGATGAAGGAGGCGGGGTGCGTCTGTGTCCTGTTCGGCATCGAGTCCGCCGACGAGGGCATCTTGAAGACCATCAACAAGGGGATCACAGTAGACCAGGTGCGGGCCGGGGTCGGCACCGCGCGCGAGGCCGGGCTGAACGTGTTCAACTCCTTCATCATGGGCCTGCCCGGAGAGACCCCGGAGACCGCCCGCCACTCCATGGCCTTCGCCCGCGAGCTGAACCGCGACTACGGTGCCAATTTCGGCTTCCACATACTCGCCCCGCTGCCCGGCACCGCCCTGTACGACGAGGCCGAGAGGTTCGGCCTGCGCATACTCACCCGGGACTGGGCCCGGTACGATGCCAATGAGCCCATCACCGAGACCGTCACCATGGGCCCCGGGGACGTCCTGGAGGCCATGGCCGACTACGACCGCGGCATAGCCGCGGTGTGGGAAGAGATGAAGCGCCGCACCGAGGCCGGCGACCCCACCTTCGAGAAGGAGGTGAGACGGAGAGAGACCAAGGAGTTCGTGTGGAGGCTGCTCAAGGACGATGTCATCGCGCGGGTGGGCTGGTTCAGGTACCGCGACGACGGCGTGCCCGCGGAGCAGCGGCTCGCCCAGCGCGTGTCCCAGAGGCTGGCGGTCCCCACAGAGCTGGCTGCGAGGGAGGTAGAGGGCCTGGTCCGGCGCGGGCTCATCGTGAGTGAGCAGGTGGGGGGAGGGTATACCTGGAGGTGGAGCTAGAGAAGGAGGGAGCGAGATGGCGATCACTATCACAACTATCTGCGAGAACACGGCAGGAGTACTGGGGGTGCTCGGGGAGTGGGGCATCTCCGTGCTCGTGGAGACCGACGATGAGAGGGTGCTGCTGGACAGCGGCGGCGGCCTCTCCTTTGCCCACAACGCCGACCTCCTGGCCGGCTTCTTCGGCATCGACCTCGGCGGCGTGAGCCATATCGTGTTGAGCCACGGGCACGCCGACCACACCGGCGGCCTGGTGGAGGCCCTGGTGCGCACCGGCCCCGTCGAGGTAATCGCCCACCCCGATTGCTGGGCCGCCAAGTACGCCGATCTGCCGGGCAGGGAGCCCCGCTCCATCGGCATGCCCTTCGCACAGGAGGAGCTCGCGGCCCTGGGTGCCACCTTCAACGTCTCGCGGGAGCCGGTGTGGATAACCGACTCCATCGTCACCACAGGCGAGATACCCATGGTCACCGAGTACGAGGATATCGAGCCCAACCTGGTGGTCAGGGAAGGAGACGCCATCGTCCCCGACCCCCTCTTAGACGACCAGGCCCTCATCGTCGTGACCGATGCCGGGCTAGTGGTGATATTGGGCTGTGCCCACCACGGGATAGTGAACACCCTGTACCACGCCCGCGAGATAACCGGGGTGGACACGGTCAATACCGTCATCGGCGGCGCCCACCTCATCCGCGCCCCTGAGGAGCGGGTGGTGCTCACCGCCGCTGCCCTCCAGGAGCTCGGGGTGCAGCGGGTGGGGGCCTGCCACTGCACCGGGCTCGCGGCGTCGGCCATGCTGGCCCAGCAGCTCGGCGATGTCTTCGCCTTCAACAACGCCGGCAGTCGCGTTGCCGTGCCCTAGCGGCCTTCCATTGACATCGCCGCGCGTGGTAGTATAATAAGTGGGCCTGTAAGGGGGGTGACAATGTCTCTCGCGGAGCTGCGTGACCTGTTCATCGTCATATTCTCGGTAAGCGGCATAGTGGCCATCGTGTGCTTCCTGGTCATCGCCTTTCTGACCTTTCGACGGGTGAGCTCCATGCTCGCCTCGGGGCAGGCCACCCTGGATAACATACGCAACAGCACCACCATGATGTCGGAGAGCATCATCGGGCCGCTGGCCAACATCGCCAGCGTCCTGCAGGGGGTGGCGAAGGCCCTGGAGTTCCTCTCCGGGCCAATGAGAAAGAGGGGGACGAGGAGAAGTGGACGAGGAGAGCAGGGACAATAGACGACAGGGCTTCTTAATCGGGCTCGTCGTAGGGGCGGTCGTCGGCTCGGTGGTCACCGTGTGGCTCGGCGGCAAGCTGAGGCGGCAGATGAGGCGCCGCGGGATCTCCACAGACCGCGCCGGCGACTTCGTCGCGCAGGCCCGTGAGAGGGGGGGCGACTTCCTCTCGCGGGTTAAGGACATAGTGCGGCAGGCCTCCGACGAGGGGAGGAGGGCCGCCGACAAGGCCCGCGCCGACCTCGAAGAGCGGTACCACAGAGAGGACCAGCACTAGCTGGTGACAGCCACGGGGGCACTGTGAAGCTGGCCAGGTTCGGCAGGGGCGGCGAGGCGCTGTTCGGCGTCGCCCAGGGTGAGGTAGTACAGCAGATACAGGACGACGGCCACGGCGGGTACCGCGTGACCGACAGGGAGTACCTCCTGGGTGAGGTAAAGCTCCTGCCGCCGTGCCTGCCCTCCAAGATCATAGGCATAGGCTTGAACTACAGGTCTCACGCCGAGGAGATAGGGCTCCCCGTACCCGGGGAGCCCATGGTGTTTCTGAAGGCACCCTCAGCACTCATCGGGCACGACGAGAGGATACTGTACCCCGCGATGTCGCGGCGCGTGGACTTCGAGGGGGAGCTGGCGGTGGTCATCGCCGAGGAGGCCAGGGGTGTGAGCGAGAGAGAGGCGTTGTCCCACGTCCTGGGCTACACCTGCATAAACGATGTCACCGCCCGCGATATCCAGCAGCGGGGTCACATGGATCTCTCCAAGGGGATGGACACCTTTGCCCCCCTGGGGCCCTTCATCGAGACCGACCTCGACCCCTCCGACCTGCTGGTGCAGACCCGCTTAAACGGCGAGCTCCGCCAGCAGGCGAGCACGGCGGACATGGTGTTCTCGGTGCCCCGCCTCATCGAGTACATCTCGGCGGTGATGACCCTCTTCCCCGGCGACATAATCGCCACCGGGACGCCGGCGGGCATCGGCCCCATGGTGCCCGGCGACGTGGTGGAGGTCATCGTAGAGGGCATCGGGACCCTGCGCAGCTTCGTGGTGAGCGGCTAGCGCCGCGCCGCGTGCGGCGTCTACTCGAAGAGCTTCCCCGGGTTCAGGATGTGGTTGGGGTCGAAGGCGCGCTTTATCCGCTTCATGAGCTCTACCTTCTCGCGCTCCATGGTCATGGCCAGGTAGCCCTTCTTGTCGAGCCCGATGCCGTGCTCCCCCGATACCGCCCCTCCCAGTGATACCCCGGCGTGGTAGAGGTCGGCGAAGACCGCGGGCAGTCGGCGCTCCCACTCCTCCCGCTCCATGCCCCTCCCCAGCAGGGAGAGGTGCACGTTGCCGTCGCCGGCGTGGCCGAAGGCCAGGATGGTCATCTGGTGGGCCACCGCTATCTCCTTGGCCCGGGCCACGAACTGGGGGATGGCGCTGCGGGGCACCACCACGTCTGCCGTCTCCACGGGCCCGGTGGCGCGCACCGCCGGGTAGAACCGCTCCCTGGCCTCGAGGAGCTCCCGCTTGGCGCGCTCGCTGCCGGGGACAAAGACCTCGATGGCCCCGTTGGCCTGGCACACCTCCTCTATGCGCTGGGCCTGCTCCAGGATGGCCTCCTCGTCCGCCCCCTCGACGATTATCATGAGAAAGGCCTCGTGCTCGTGGAAGGGCACCTCCCGCTCCAGGTACTGCTCCACTATCTGTATGATGTCCCGCTCCATGAACTCGATGCCCACCGGCAGTATGCCGTGTGCCAGGATATCGGGCACCGCCCCGATGGCGTCCGGGAGGCGGGCGAAGGGGATGAACAGGACCTCCCTCCGTCCCGGCGGCGGGATGAGCTTGAGGATTATCCTGGTCACCACGGCCAGCGTCCCCTCCGAGCCGACGATGAGCTGGGTTAGGTCGTAGCCAGAGGAGCACTTGGCCAGCCTGCCCCCGGTCTCGATGACCTCTCCCGTGGGCAGCACGGCCTGGAGCCCCACCACGAAGTTGCGGGTCACCCCGTACTTGACCGCCCTCATCCCGCCGGCGTTGGTGGCCACGTTCCCTCCTATGGTGGCGCTGAGCTCTCCGGGGTACAGCGGGTAGTAGAGCCCCTGCCCCTCCACGGCGCGGTAGAGGTCGGAGAGCACCACCCCGGGCTCGACCACGGCGACGAAGTTGTCGGCGTCTATCTCCACTATGCGGTTCATGGCCTCCAGGGAGAGGACGATGCCCCCGTAGACGGGCACGCACCCGCCGCACACCCCGGTGCCCCCCCCGCGCGGCGTCACCGCGATCCCCCGCTCGTTGGCCAGGCGCAGCACCTGGGCCACCTGGGCGGTGTCGGCGGGCCTGACCACGCAGTCGGGCAGGTGGGGCTTGGGGATGGCCATCTCGTCTAAGGAGTAGCGCCGCATCTCCTCGTCGCCGCGGAGGACGCCTTCCGCGCCCACGATGGCGGTGAGTGCCGCGATGACCTCGTCGCTTGCTGGGGCGTAGTCATTTGCCATGTGGGGCCTCCCTTTCCCAGAGCCTCGCTCTCCCGGTGGCCAGAAAAGGGGGGCGCCTCCACTGGAGAGGCCCGCCCCCCTGGTCGTTTCTCTTCTTCCGGCGGGTGCCTAGTAGTCCTTCCAGAACTGGGGGGTCCTCTTCTCGAAGAAGGCCTTGTGTGCCTCCTCCACCTGGGGCAGCGTGAAGAAGTCGGGGGCCACCTCGTTCAAGACCTTCCCCATGTCGGCCTCCAGGTAGTGGTCGATGGAGGCGAAGCTCCTCTTGATAAGGGCCAGGGAGGCCGGGACCAGGTTCATGAGCTCGTCGCACCAGCGGTCCACCTCCTCGTCCAGCCGGGCGAGGGGCACCACCGCGTTCACCAGGCCCAGGGCCAGCGCCTCCTGTGCCGTGTAGCGGCGGCAGAGCATCCATATCTCCTTTGCCCGCTTCATCCCCACGACGTGCGCCAGCGACGAGACGATGAAGCCGTGTACCGGGCTGGCCACGCGGGGGCCGTTCTGGCCCAGTATGGCGTTGTCGGCGGCGATGGTGAAGTCGCAGTGATAGGCCAGGTGGTGGTGGCCGCCGATGCAGTAGCCCTTGACCGCGGCGATCACAGGCGTGGTGGACTCCATGATGACGGAGTCGAAGCCACCGGCGGGTGCCCCCTGGGGGGCGGGCTCTTCCTTCTTCTCCTCCTCCTTCTTTTCCTCCCTCTCCGCCACCCTCTTGGCCTGGGGCTCGAACATGTCCTGGAGTCCCCCCTGTGCCTCCCACTGCATATCGCCGCCCACGCCGAAGTGGTCGCCCACGCCGCTTATCACCACCACGGCCACGCCGGAGTCGGTGTCTGCCGTCCGCATGGCGAGGGCGAACTCGGCCCACCCCTGGTCGGTCAGGGCGTTCATGCGGTGGGGGCGGTTGGAGCTTATCCTCACCACCCAGCCGCCGCTATCGCGGTGCTTCTTCTCATAGACGAGCTCCTTGAGACCGAGGTCCTCTACCTGCCATTCCGACCATGCCATTTCAGAATCCTCCTATTACCGTCTTTGCCTCTTTGAGCTCTGTGAGCATGGCGGCGCTCTCCATGGAGGTGATGATGGCGGGGAGCCTGCCGTCTACGGCCAGTATCTTCGACCAGATGGGGCAGGCGATGAGCCTTACCCCGGCCCCGCTCGCCTGTGCCAGCAGGCGGTGTAGGTCTGTCCAGCGGTTGTCCTTGAAGTCAGAGACCTCCACCCCCATGGCGGTGGAGTTCCGCGATATCTTGATGCGGGCATCGCGGTTTCTGAAAAGGGGCGACCAGTTGAAGGACTCCCCGGCCAGGGCAGCGAGCGCCTCTTCGGTGAAGATGATGCCCACATCTGCCCCTGCCCTCCTGGCCTCCAGCGCCAGCGCCACGTTGCCGATCACCGAGTCCTCCTCGGCCTGGCGGCAGATAAGGATGATGTCCATTCTTTTCCTCCTCTGGAGAGTCCTGGGGCCCCCCTCTTTCGGGCCCGAGGCCATCTACCCGCCTATTGTAGGGTGCCCTGCGCCGTCGGTCAATCCCGTGGCGTTGCCCTGTGGGCGGGTAGAGCGGGGCATGGTGGGGGGCCTGGACGGGGACGCCGCCGTGGTGGGGCCCTAGTACCTGGGGTAGGAGCCGAAGACCTTGAACAGGGAGGTCTTCTCCCTGACCTGTGCCAGGGCCTCGGCGACGGGCCTGTCCTCGCGGTGGCCCTCCAGGTCGACGAGGAAGATGTAGCGCCCCAGGCTCTCCTTGGAGGGGCGCGACTCCAGCTTGGCCAGGTTGATGGTGCGCTGGGCGAACTCCTGGAGCACCTCGCACAGTGCCCCGGGGCGGTCCACGGCGAAGGAGAAGCACAGCGAGGTCTTGTCGGCGCCGGTGGGCGGGTGGTCTGTCGTGGCCAGCACCACGAAGCGGGTGATGTTGGACTGCTCGTCCTGGATGCCGGTGGCCATGACCTCCGCCCCGTAGAGCTGCGCGGCGCGCCCGGTGCCGATGGCGGCGGCGGGGTGCTCCGAGGCCATCATCTCCTCGACGGCGGCGGCGGTGGAGAGGGCGGCGACCAGGGTGGCCTTGGGGAAGCAGCGCTCGATGAAGTGGCGGCACTGGCCCAGCGCCTGGGGGTGGGAGTATATCACCCTGATATCGGTGACCTGGGTCCCCGGCGGCACCAGGAGCTTGTGCTCGATGGGGAGGATGAGCTCCTTCCTGATGAGCACCTGTGACTCGTGGATAAGGACGTCGAGGGTATCGGTGACCGAGCCTTCAAGGCTGTTCTCGATGGCGACCACGCCCTCGTCGGCCATCCCGGAGCGCACCGCGGCGGCCACTGCCGGGATGCTGGGGAAGGGGATGAGCTGGGCCTCGCCGTCGTAGCCCAGCGCCGCCTCCTCGGTGAAGGTCCCCGGGGGCCCCAGGTATGCGAGCCGTGAGCTCATGCCTGGCCACTCACCAGCGCGACGCGCAGCGCGTCCTCTGACTCGGGCCTGGTCACGGCCACCATCTGGGAATCGGGCTCGATGACGGTGGAGTCCGTCGGCACCCCGACCCCCCACTTCCCCACTACCAGGCATACTATGGTATCGGGGGGCAGCGCGATGTCCTTGACCCTCTTGCCCACTGCCGCCGAGTTCTCCGGTATCTTTATCTCCACCAGACCGAACCCCTCCGCCTTGAGGGTGCAAAGGTGGACCAGGGTGTGGGTGGGCACCTCCTCGCTGATGTGCTCCAGGATGAGGTTGGTGCTGCTTATGGTCACGTCGATGCCCAGCATCTTGAACAGGCCCTCGTTCTTGGGGTTGCCCAGGCGGGCGATGGTGCGGGGGACCTTGAACAGGTGCTTGGCCACCTGGCACGCCACCAGGTTGTCCTCGTCCTCGTTGGTCACTGCGATGAACATGTCTGCCCGCTCAGTCCCCACCTCGGCCAGGGTCTTGGCCTCGCAGCCGTCGCCGCGTACCACGACGCTGCCCAGTTGCTCCCCGATGAACTCGCACTTCTTGCTGTCCTTCTCCAGTATGAGGACCTCGTGGCCCTCACCGAGCAGGGCATTGGCCAGGTAGTACCCTATCTTTCCACCGCCGACGATGATGATGTACATGGCTCACCCCTTGTCCCCTATGGCCTCCCGCAGCACCTTGACCCCCAGCGTGGTCGGGCTCATGGCCTCCAGGCCCAGGGAGCGGTAGAGCTCCTGGCGGATGGGGTCGTAGATGCGGCACACCACCTTGGGGACGTTGAACATGTATTTCGCTATCTGGGCCGCCATCACGTTGCGGTTGTCCCCCTGGGTCACCGCGACGAAGGCGTCGGCCTGCTCGATGCCCGCCTTGCGCAGGCTGTCCTCGTCGGTGCCGTCGCAGATCAAGGCGGTACCTTTGAACTCTGCGGGTAGCCTCCTGAAGCTGTAGTGGTCGGTATCGAGGATGGTGACCTGGTGTCCCTCCTCCTCCAGGAGCCTTGCCAGGTGGGCGCCGACCCGTCCACAGCCCATGATGATGACGTTCATGTTGC
Source organism: Chloroflexota bacterium (assembly GCA_034189655.1). GTDB lineage: Bacteria > Chloroflexota > Dehalococcoidia > E44-bin15 > E44-bin15 > JAXHUE01. The sequence continues at coordinate 11,621 of JAXHUE010000027.1, forward strand.
ACCTACACTAGCTGTTCTCGCCACAGGAGGACGCGGCACGGGGCGTTCTTGAGCACGTAGGGAACGGCCTGGCCCAGGTTGAACTCCCCGAAGCGCTTCTTGTAGCTTATGCCCATGATGATGAGCTCGATGCCTCGCTCCACCGCCTCGTCCACTATCGCCGGCCCGATCTCGCGGGCCTGGAGGATCTCGGTCTCGACCTCGTAGTCCATCTCGGTGGCGATGCGCTCGGCCTGTCGGAGCACCCTCTCCCCCTGCTGTGTCTCCGTCTCTATCTCGGCGTCTAAGGGCAGGGCGCGCTTGACCTGGATTACGTAGACGACGTATACTCTTCCCTTCCTCCTCCTGGCGATGGTGCAGGCCAGCCTGACCACCTCCTCGTCGACCGTCTCCCCCTTGACCGGCACCAGGAACTTGCTGAACTCAAGGGCCTTTTCCATAGAGCCTTCCTCTAAATGGGCTATTATAATCCCTCGGCGGGGCAAAGGCAATGCCCTTTAGGTTACATAATGCGCGCTAGCCCTCGTCCTGCTGCTCCTCCTTGAGCCGCCCTATCTGGGCGTCTATGACGTTGGCCGCGGTGTCTTTTAAGACCTGCAGCTCTTCGATGGTGAGCTCATCTATTATCCCCAGGTTGTACTGGACGGTGGCCACGATCTGCTTGGAGGGGGTCTCGCGGCGGCGCATGAAGTAGGTGGTGACGCTGGCGATGATGGTCCCGTAGAAGATGAGGCAGCCGACGATGGCCCATATGCCCCCCACTATCTGCCCGGCGCCGGTCACCGGCATGGGGGCCGTGCCCATGGTCGTCATCGCCACCACGCCCCACCAGAGCGCCTCAGAGTAGTGCGCTATCCCTGAGCCTGGGGCGCCGACCTCAGCGAAGTAGATGCAGGTGGAGAAGATGAGCAGGAGAACGGCGGCAAAAGATATCATGGGCACGAATGGTGTGTGCATGAGGATAGTGCTTATGGCCCTCACCACCTCGGGGATCCTGGGGGCAACCCTGAGCCTCGCCCTCGGCTGCCGCTTCCTCCGCAGCACCTCATCCCCGGGTCGGGTCTTGTGCACAGGCTCGAAGGGCTTCTCGTCTCCCATGCCCGATACCTCCGCTGTTGCCGCCTATGGCCCCGTCTTCTACGGCCTTTTCCTGCTTTTGAGCGGAATTGTACTCCCCTCCACGGGGCCCGTCAATACATAGTAATGGCAGGTAAATTCACACTATTCTATCACTGTCTTACTGGTGGGACAAGCAGGAACGCTCGTCTGCGAGCTGTAGTGCCCCTGCGGCCCCCTCCTTCGATTGACGCGCCATTCCGCCCAACGTATAATGTATAGTTGGCTAGACTGATATTGGAGAGTGCAAAGGAGAGCGATACATGGCCTGGAACCCCGAATTTGAAGCGGCCTTCGACCCCAAGGCTGTCGCCATCGTGGGGGCCTCGACCGAGGAGAGCGAGATGAACCTGAATTTCACCCGCGCCTTGCAGGTGTTGGGCTACCAGGGGCACCTCTACCCGGTCAACAGAAAGGCCACCGAAGACACCAAGATATGCGGCTTAAAGGCCTACCCCAGCCTGGTCTCCATTCCGGAGCACATCGACCTGGTGGTCGTGTCGGTGCCCAAGCACGCCATCGTCGACGTGTTGAACGACTGCATCGCCGCCGGGGCCAAGAACGTGCAGATGTTCACCGCCGGCTTTAGGGAGACCGGGGAGAGGGAAGGGATCGAGCTTGAGGACAGGATAGTACAGATAGCCCGGGAGAACGGGCTGAACGTGGTGGGCCCCAACTGCATGGGGGTCTACAGCCCCAAGGCCAGGGTAGGCCTCTTCCAGGACTCCTCCACCGTCCCGGGCCCGGTGGCCTTCCTCTCGCAGAGCGGCGGGCTCATGGGGGAGTTCGCCGGCCTGGGGTCGGAGTACGGCATCTACTTCAGCAAGGCGGTGAGCTTCGGCAACGCCGCGGTCATGGACAGCACCGATTTCCTGGAGTACCTGGCCACCGACCCCGAGACCACGATCATCACCATGTACCTGGAGGGGGTGAATAAGGGGCGCCTCTTCACCGAGCAGGTGAAGGAGATCAACAAGACCAAGCCCGTCATCATATGGAAGGGCGGGCTCACCGAGTCGGGCTCCCGCGCCGTGGCCTCCCATACCGGGTCACTGGGGGGGCAGGAGGAGACGTGGCAGGCCTTCTTCAGGCAGACCGGTGCGGTGCGGGTCGACTCCCTGGACGAGCTCAGGGACGTGACCATGACCTTCCTGTACCTGCCCCCGCCCAAGGGGAGGAGGGTGGCGCTCATGGGGGCGGGAGGGGGCAACAGCGTGGCCGGCGCCGATGTCTGTGCCCGCGAGGGGCTCACCGTGCCCCCGATAGCGGAGGAGACCAGGAGGCGCCTTGCCACCTTCGTCCCCCCCGACGGCACCAGCGTAGGGAACCCGCTGGACATCGGGGTGGCCCTGCGCGATGCCAACCTGCTCTCGCAGGCGCTTGAGCCGGTCGCCGCCGACCCCGCCATCGATGCCATCATATACGATTTCGCGGTAGGGCTCCTGGTACTGGGCATGGGCGATGCCCGCGAGGGCATGATAAAGTACATGGTGGACTTCGCCAAGGGCAACGCCCACGGCACGCCGCTCATCATGGTGATCCATCGCTGGGTGTCGGGCAAGGGGGTGGTGAATGAGATGCACGAGCTCCTTGCGCGCTTTGTCGGCGATGGCGTTGCCGCCTACCAGTCCCTCCAGCGGGCGAGCCGGGCCTACGCCAAGTTCGTGGGCTACCACGAGTTCCACGGCCGCATCTAGGGCCCGGTCATGAGTGGAACCAGAGAGAGGGGCCTTCCGGCCCCTCTCTTCTACTATAGAGGGCCTGTGCGCTCTCACTGCCCTTCGCTCCCCCGCGTCGCCTTCCGTCCCCCGGTCGACCGCAGGGCCCACCGTCGGCAGCCAACCGTTATGTCGAGTGCGTCGTGGTATATGCTCCCCGTCCGCAGGGCGAGTGCCGGCGGGGGCCGCCCCTGGTATTGACATAAAGCGCGTTTTCTGCTAGCGTGGTACGATTGTTGGGGAGGTGAGCAGTGTCTTTCACTCGAACGTGGTACCGATCATGGCTAGTGCTGCTGTGCCTGGTCCCCCTGGCGCTCGCCGGGTGCTCGGGCCAGTATGCCGAGAACCCCATCGCAGAGAGGGAGACCCTGGCCCAGGTGTCCACCCTGGACGCCCTCATGGGCGGCCTCTACGATGGCGAGATGAGCTTTGGCACGCTCAAAGGGTACGGCGATATGGGGCTGGGCACCTTCGAGGCCCTCGACGGGGAGATGCTGGGGTTCGACGGCGAGTTCTACCAGGTGCGCGCCGACGGCAGCGTCCACCAGGTGCCCGATTCCATGGAGACGCCCTTTGCCTGTGTCACCTTCTTCGATGTCGACGAGACCGAAGGGCTGCCCCAGGGCACGGACTACGCCGGCCTCGAGCAGCTCCTCGACGGCATGGTGCCCACGGACAACATCTTCTACGCCATAAGGATAGATGGCACCTTCAGCTCCGTGAAGGCGCGGAGCGTGCCCCGCCAGGAGAGGCCCTATCCCCCGCTGGCAGACGTGATAGAGGAGCAGGTGGTCTTCGAGCTCACCGATGTCGCCGGGACCATGGTGGGGTTTCGCTGCCCGGCGTACGTGGACGGCTTGAACGCCGTCGGCTATCACCTGCACTTCCTCACCGAGGACAGGGACGCCGGCGGCCACGTGCTGGAGTTCCAGGTGACGGAGGCGGTGGCCTCCCTGGACTATACCTCGGAGTACCTGTTGCTCCTGCCCGGTCCCGGCAGCGATTTCTACTCCATGGAGCTCCCCCCAGACACCCAGGAGTGACAGCGGGCGAGAGCGGCCGCCCCGCCATGGCCCCTTGCGAAAAGCGGATGCCGAGAGTAGAATACTTATGTGAATATCCCATATTGCGGAGGGGCGGAATGGATACAGGGACCTGGACGGTAAAGGCGGGGCTGGCCCAGATGCTAAGGGGCGGCGTCATCATGGACGTGGTGACCCCGGAGCAGGCCAGGATCGCAGAGGAGGCGGGGGCATGTGCCGTGATGGCCCTGGAGCGGGTGCCGGCGGACATTCGCGCCCAGGGGGGCGTGGCCCGCATGGCCGACCCCACAGTAGTCGAGGCCATCATGAAGGCGGTCTCCATCCCGGTGATGGCCAAGTGTCGTATCGGTCACTTCACCGAGGCCCAGGTGCTCCAGGCGCTGGGCGTTGACTATATCGATGAGTCCGAGGTGCTCACCCCGGCCGACGAGGCCCACCACATCTGGAAGCACGCATTCTCCGTCCCCTTCGTCTGTGGCTGCCGGGAGCTGGGAGAGGCGCTCAGGCGCATCGCCGAGGGGGCGGCCATGATCCGCACCAAGGGGGAGGCGGGCACGGGGAATATCGTGGAGGCGGTGCGCCACATGAGGGCGGTGATGGCCGGGCTGCGACGGCTCCAGGCCATGCCCCAGGACGAGCTCTCGGCCGAGGCCAAGGCCCTGGGGGCGCCGGTGGAGCTGGTGCTGGAGGTGCACCGCGAGGGGCGGCTCCCCGTGGTGAACTTCGCCGCCGGTGGCGTGGCCACCCCTGCCGATGCCGCCCTCATGATGCAGCTTGGCGCCGAGGGTGTATTCGTCGGGTCTGGCATCTTCAAGTCCAGCGACCCGGAGCGGAGGGCGCGCGCCATCGTCAAGGCCACCACTCACTACCAGGACCCCCACATCGTCGCCGAGGTATCGCGAGGGCTGGGGGAGGCCATGCCCGGCCTCGATATCAAGTCCATCCCCCAGGAGGAGCTGCTATCGCCACGAGGGTGGTAGGCCCGGCCTCGCGGGGGGCGCGGTCAGGCGACGGCCGCCCGCAGGGGCCTGCCCTATGACAGAGAAGGGAGACGGTGCCAGGCCGGCGAGGATAGGCGTCCTGGCGCTGCAGGGCGCATTCGCAGAGCACATCGCTCACCTGGGCCGCCTCGGTGCCCATGCCCTCCCGGTGCGGCTGCCCGCGGAGCTTCAGGGGATGGACGGGCTGGTTATCCCTGGGGGGGAGAGCACTTCCATAGCCCTGTTGATGGCGGAGTACGGCCTGGTGGGGCCGGTGCTTGAGCTCGCCGAGGGGGGCACCCCCATAATGGGCACCTGCGCCGGCGCCATCCTGCTGGCGGCGAGTGCCCACCCCGGCATCGCCACGCTGGGGGCCATGGACATAGAGGTTAAGCGCAATGCCTTCGGAAGGCAGGTGGACAGCTTCGAGGCCGACCTCGATATCGCGGCCATCGGCGCGCCCCCCTTTCCAGCGGTATTCATCAGGGCCCCCTCGATTGAGAGGGTGGGAGAGGCGGTAGAGGTCATGGCGCGTCTCGATGACGGCACCATCGTCGCGGCCAGGCAGGGCGCCCTGGTCGCCCTGGCCTTCCACCCCGAGCTCACCGACGACACAAGGCTCCACGCCTATTTCCTGGGCTTAGTCGAGACGTCGCGCCGAGGTGGGGACAGATGATGGTACGTCCCCTGTACCCCTTCGACCTGGCCCAGCTGGTCCCGTTTTCCAGGAAGGCCCACCCCAACGAGGCCAGCCTCATGGACGGGATGAGCGAGGTGGGCCGCCCCTCGCCTGGGGTCCTCCTGGGGTATGCACTGCCGCTCTACCCGCGGCGCAGCACGTGGGTCTGCGTCGACGGGGGGCACCTCCGCGGCGTCGTCTCGGCGAAGGGCAGCCAGGGCTGTACCTCGTGGCAGGTGGACTACCTCCAGGCCGACGGCGAGGACACCTGCGTTGCCCTGCTGGGCAGGGTGAGCCGCGAGGCCGCCAGGGGGGGCATCAAGAAGGTGTACCTGAGGCTCCCCTCCACCAGCCCCTTCCTGGATGGCGTGCGGCGCGCCGGGTTCTCCAGCTACGTGGAGGAGCGCCTCTTCCGCTACCGGGGAGGGGAGGCCTCCCTGGAGGCGCCGGCACCGGGGCCCTACTCCCTGCGCCCCTGCGAGCACTGGGACAAGTACCGGCTGTTCAATCTCTATAGCGCTGCCGTCCCCATCCCGGTACGCGTCGCCCTGGGGGTGGACATGGAGGAGCTCAGAGAGAGCCGCGATATGGCCTCGTGGCGGTCGCGGCACAGGGAGTTCGTCCTGCAGGACAGCTCGGCACTGGTGGGGTGGATCGGGGCAGGCGTGGAGAAGGGGGTGGGCTCCCTGGTGCTCATGTTCGACAGCGAGCTGGAGCACGAGGCGCTCCGCTGGCTCGTCGACTATGGGCTGGTGAGCCTGGGCCAGAGGCGCGCCGTATTCTGCGTCGCCTTTGCCTTCCAGGGGCGACTGTCCGGCCTGCTGCAGGAGCACCGCTTCGAGGAGGCGGCGCAGTACACCAGGATGGTGAAAGATATCGCGGTGAGGGTCAAGGACCCCGACTATATGCCCGCACTCATATGATTCGAATTGGGGAAGATGCGTAGAGAGATCACCGATGACCTTGAGGCCCTGCTGGAGAGGCTGCCGCCGCACATCGCCCAGCCCATAATGGGGCGGGAGGACCGCCACGAGCTGCTTGAGGTGGTCATGGACCTGGGCCGCCTCCCCGAGGCCCGCTACCCCCGTCGCGAGATAGTGCTCAGCGATAAAGAGGTCGATCAGCAGGACATCGAGTACGTGGTCTCGCGCATCGCGCCCTTCGGCGGCGACAACCGCGCCGGCATCGAGCGCACCCTGCACCGCATCTCGGCCATACGCAACCGCGAGGGGCGCATCGTCGGCCTCACCCTGCGCGTAGGCCGGGCGGTGTTCGGCACCATCAGCATCATCGAGGACCTGGTGCAGTCGGGGAAGAGCATCCTCCTCCTGGGACGCCCCGGGGTGGGCAAGACCACCATGCTCCGCGAGGTGGCCCGGGTGCTCGCCGGCGACATGGACAAGCGCGTGGTCATCGTCGATACCTCCAACGAGATCGCCGGCGACGGCGATATCCCCCACCCCGCCATCGGGCGGGCGCGCCGCATGCAGGTGCCCACGCCCCAGCTCCAGCACGCCGTCATGATAGAGGCGGTGGAGAACCACATGCCCGAGGTCATCGTCATCGACGAGATCGGCACCGAGCTTGAGGCCCAGGCGGCGCGCACCATCGCCGAGCGCGGGGTGCAGCTCGTGGCCACCGCCCACGGCAACGAGCTGGAGAACCTCATCATGAACCCCACCTTGGCCGACCTGGTCGGTGGCATACAGACGGTGACCCTGGGCGACGAGGAGGCGCGGCGCCGCGGCACCCAGAAGTCCATCCTGGAGCGAAAGGCACCCCCCACCTTCGACATCGTGGTCGAGATACAGAGCTGGGACAACGTGGCCATCCACTCCGACGTCGCCACCGTGGTCGATGCCCTGCTCCGCGGTCGCCCCATCGCCCCGGAGGTGCGCTGGCTGGACGAGGACGCCGAGGTGCGCCGGGAGCGGATAGCCCCCCCCGCAGAGGCCAAGAGGCCCAGGGCGCAGAGGCTGTTCAACGGCAAGGGCGTGTTGCGGATATACCCCTTCGGCCTGAGCAAGAGCAGGCTGGAGCAGACCATAAAGGACATGGGGGTACAGGCCGCCGTGAGCGGCAACGTGGCCGATGCCGACGTGCTCATCACCTCCAAGGCGTACTACCGCCGCAAGCCGCAGCCCGTCCGCGATGCCGAGGTCATGGGCATGCCCATCTACGTCTTGAAAGGGAGCAAGGTGTCCCAGGTAGAGCGCTGCCTGGCCTCCCTCTTCGACGTGGAGGTCCCCGATGAGCCGGTGAGCGCTGCCCTCAAGGAGGCCGAGGAGGCCATCGCCCAGGTGATGGAGGGCAGGGAGTCCGTGGAGCTCAAGCCCCAGAACGCCTACTTGAGAATGCTGCAGCACCAGCTTGCCGAGCGCCACGACCTGCACTCGACGAGCATGGGCAGGGAGCCCAGGCGCCGCGTCTGCATCTTCCGCCCAGGCGCCGAGGGGTGACCTCGGGCCCAGGCGGCGTCATCAGCGGGCGGCCTTGTATGCCGGTAGACCGAGGTAGAGGAGGACCACAGCCATTGTCCCTGTTCATCACCTTTGAGGGCGGGGAGGGCTGCGGCAAGAGCACCCAGGCGAGGGCGCTCCATCGTCGCCTCTCCACCATGGGCCTGCCCGTGGTCCTCACCCACGAGCCGGGGGGCACCCCCCTGGGGGCTCGGCTGCGCCGCCTGCTTAAAGGGGACGGTGAGATAGACCCCCTGACCGAGCTCCTGCTGTTCAATGCCTCGCGCGCCCACCTGGTGGCGCGGGTCATCGCCCCGGCACTGGAGCGGGGCGCCGTCGTCGTCTGCGACCGCTTCTCTCACTCCACCCTTGCCTACCAGGGCTATGGGCGCGGGCTCCCCGCCGGCCTCGTCCAGTCGGCCAACTACGTGGCCACGCAGAGGCTCATCCCCGACCTGGTGGTGCTCCTCGATATGGACGTCGACGCCGCCCTGGCGCGCAGAGGGCCCAGGGATCGCTTCGAGCGGGAGGGGCGCGACTTCCACCAGCGGGTGAGGCGCGGCTACCTCCAGATGGCACAGGCAGACCCCAGGCGCTGGCACGTCGTCGACGCCTCGCTGCCGCGGCGCGAGGTGCAGCGCGTGATCTGGGAGCGGGTGGGGCCGCTCCTTCCCATTTCCCCCGTGAGGTAGCGGGGGACGAGCGCCGCGGGCCACTTGAAAAGACGCGCCAGAAGTGGTATAATATATATTCAGAAATCGGGAGCCGGTTGAACCTTTAAATCCAGTCCGGAGAGGCTGGCAAGGGGAGACGGATGAGCAGAGCGGCACACATAGATAGTGCAGAGCCCCTTGTCAGCGTGCGGTCAAGGGGATTTTTTTATGCCTGAGAGGGTCATCCTCACCGAGGGGGACATCCGCCGCGCGCTGACCCGCGTCGCCCACGAGATCGTGGAGCGAAACCACGGCTGCGAGGGCATCGTCTTCGTCGGGATGCACACCCGCGGCGTGCCCCTCGCCGGGCGCCTCGCCGCGTACATCAAGGGGTTCGAGTACGCCGATGTGCCCGTCGGCATCCTGGACATCAGCCTCTACCGCGATGACCTGCCCTCCGCCGGGTTAAGGCCCACCCTCCGCCCCACGGACGTGCCCACCGATATCGCAGGCAAGGTGGTGGTCCTGGTAGACGACGTGCTCTTCACCGGGCGCAGCATCCGCGCCGCCATGGACGCCCTCATCGATATGGGGCGACCCCGCTCCATACAGCTCGCAGTGCTGGTAGACCGCGGTCACCGCGAGCTCCCCATCCGCGCCGACTACGTGGGGAAGAACGTGCCCACCGCCATACAGGAGGAGGTGGTGGTGCGCCTCAAGGAGACCGATGGCCGGGATGAAGTGGCAATCGTAAGGAGGGAGTGAGCAGATGGCGATGAGAACCACCAGGCAGCGCCAGGCCGGGCCTTCTGTGGAGGCACTTCCCCGGCGGCGGCGCCACGTCTTGGACTTAGACGACTTCGGCGCAGAGGAGATCGAGCTGGTGTTCCAGACCGCCGAGGTCATGAGGGAGGTGCTCTCCCGTCCCATTAAGAAGGTGCCCACCTTGAGGGGCAAGACCCTGGTCACCATGTTCTACGAGGCCAGCACCCGCACCCGCGTATCGTTCGAGCAGGCGGCGAAGAGCCTGAGCGCCGACGTGGTGAACGTGAGCGCCACCGGCTCCAGCGTGGACAAGGGGGAGTCCCTCATCGATACCGCCCGCACCCTTCAGGCCCTGGGCGCCGATGTCATCGTCATGCGCCACTTCCACGCCGGCGCCCCGTACCTGGTCGCCAGGCACACCGACGTGAGCGTGATAAACGGCGGCGACGGCTGCCACGCCCACCCCTCGCAGGGGCTCCTCGACCTGTTCACCATCAGGGAGCACATGGGGAGCATCGAGGGGCTCAAGGTGGTGATCGTCGGCGATATCCTCTTCAGCAGAGTAGCCCGCTCCAACATCTGGGGGCTGTGGCGCATGGGGGCCACGGTATGCCTCTGCGGCCCGGCCACCCTGATGCCCCCGGGGCTGGGCCCCCCTTACTTTCCCCCGGTAGAGGTGGAGCACGACCTGGAGCGGGCGATAGCGGGGGCCGACGTCGTCATGCCGCTCCGCCTTCAGACCGAGAGGCAGCGCAGCGGGCTGCTCCCCAGCATTCGCGAGTACGTGCAGCGCTACCAGCTCGACTCGCGGCGCCTGGCGATGGCCAGCCCGCGGGCGCTGGTGCTGCACCCCGGCCCCATGAACGAGGGGGTGGAGATAACCGCCGAGGTCGCCCACGGTGCGCAGTCGGTCATCGAGGAGCAGGTGACCAACGGCGTGGCGATACGCATGGCGCTGCTCTACATGCTGGTGGGGGGTGGCCAGTGAGCGCACTGCCGCTCCTCATCACAGGCGGCCGCATCTGCGACCCCGCGTCCGGGCTGGATGTCGTGGCCGACCTCCTCGTCGCCGATGGCGCCATCGCCCAGGTGCGCCGCGGCGGGGAGGAGCTGCGCTGTGAGCCCGCCTCGGTGCTCTCCGCCCGCGGGCGGATAGTTGCCCCCGGCCTGATCGACCTCCACTGCCACCTGCGCGAGCCGGGGTTCGAGTACAAGGAGACCATCGCCAGCGGCACCAGGGCGGCGGCGAGGGGGGGGTTCACCACGGTGTGCTGCATGCCCAACACCGAGCCCCCCATCGACTCGCGGGCAGCGGTGCAGTTCGTCCTGGAGCGGGCCGCCGCCGCGGGCGCGGTGCGGGTGCTCCCCATCGGCTGCATCACCAGGGGGCGCCGCGGCCAGGAGATGGTGGAGATGGCGGAGCTGGCCGACGCCGGCTGCTGGGGATTGAGCGACGACGGCGATGCCGTCGCCGACGCCCGCCTCATGCGCTACGCCATGGAGTACAGCCGCTCCCTGGGCCTGGTGCTCATCGAGCACTGCGAGGACGCCTCGCTCTCGGAAGAGGGCCAGGTGAACGAGGGGCCGCTCTCCACCCGCCTCGGCTTAAAAGGCATCCCCGCCGCCGCTGAGGAGGGCGTGGTCGCCCGCGACATCGCCCTCGCCGAGATGACCGGGGCCCGGCTGCACATCGCCCACGTGAGCACCGCGGGCTCGGTGGACCTCATCAGGCGCGCCAAGGAGAGGGGGGTCGCCGTCACCGCCGAGGTCACCCCGCACCACTTGACGCTCACCGAGGAGCGGGTGCTGGGGCCGGACTGGGGGGATGAGGCAGCGAAGGGGCCCAAGCCCCTGGCCCTCTCCTGCTACGATACCGCGGCCAAGGTGAACCCGCCGCTGCGGTCGGCCAGGGATGTAGAGGCGCTCCGGGCCGGCCTAAAGGAGGGCGTAATCGATGCCATCGCCACCGACCACGCCCCCCACGCCGACGTGGACAAGCGGTGCGAGTTCGCGGTGAGCGCCTTCGGCATAAGCGGGCTGGAGACCGCGCTGGGGTGCGCCCTCTCGCTGGTGCACAGCGGCGCCATGGACATGGCGACCGTGCTGGCAAGGCTCACCTCGGGGCCGGCCGCGGTGCTGGGGCGAGGCGATATCGGCCAGCTCAAGGTGGGCGCCCCTGCCGATATCGTCATCATCGACCCCGATGCTGAGTGGGTAGTAGACCCCGCGGCGTTCGCCTCCAGGGGCCGCAACACCCCGTTCGCCGGCTACGTGTTCCGCGGCCGGGCGCTGGCCACCGTGTGCCGCGGCGAGGTCGCCTACCGCGACCCAGGCGTTGAATTTGGAGAAGGGGCAGGTGCGATGTGAGTGACAAGGCCATCCTGGTGCTGGAAGACGGCTCGGTATACCGCGGGTACTCCTTCGGGGCCCCGGCCCCGGCCTACGGCGAGGTGGTGTTCAACACCAGCATGACCGGCTACCAGGAGATGCTCACCGACCCCTCCTACGCCGGCCAGATAGTGGTGCCCACCTATCCCATGGTGGGCAACTACGGCATAAACCCTGATGACGTCGAGTCGCGCTGCATCCAGGTGGCGGGCTTCGCGGTGAGGGAGGAGTGCCCCCTGCCCAGCCACTGGCGCAGCACCCAGACCCTGCACCAGTACCTGGAGAGCAGTGGCATCCCCGGCATCGCCGGCTTAGATACCCGCGCCGTCACCAGGCGGCTGCGCGTGGCCGGCGTGATGATGGGGGCGATCACCCAGGGCCCGCCGGAGGAGGCACTGGAGCGGCTGCGGGTGCTCCCCCGCTACGACGACCTCAACTACGTGCAGCGGGTGAGCACTGATGCCCACTATCGCTGGGAGGGCCCGCCGGGCCAGGACGACGCCGTGCACATCGTGATCGTCGATTGCGGGCTCAAGCTCAGCATCCTGCGCTACCTGAAGGGTCTCGGCTGCGCCATAACCGTGGTGCCATCGACCACCTCCCCTGAGGACATCCTGGCCCTGGGGCCCGATGGCATCGTGCTCTCCCCGGGCCCGGGCGACCCGGCGCTGCCCTACCTGGAGCGCACGGTGCATGCCCTCCTGGGGGAGCGGCCCATCATGGGCATCTGCCTGGGGCATCAGCTCATCGGGCGCGCCTTTGGGGCGCATACCTTCAAGCTGAAATTCGGCCACAGGGGGGCCAACCACCCGGTGAGAGACCTAGAGAGCGGCCGGGTGCACATCACCGCCCAGAATCACGGATATGCCGTGGATGCGGACACCCTCAAGGGGGGGTTCGAGGTGAGCCACGTGAGCCTAAACGACGGCACCGTGGAGGGGCTCAGGCACCGGGAGTGGCCCATCCTCTCCATCCAGTACCACTCCGAGGCATCGCCCGGCCCCATGGACACGGTGGG
>JAXHUE010000028.1:0-18310 GCA_034189655.1 Chloroflexota bacterium
TATTGACAAATCACTAACTCGGTGTTATCATATACATTTGATTAATGATGACCTCGATCTCTCTCTTAGTGCCCTTGATGCCTTTAGTGCCCTTAATGCCGATTCCTCAACACCACTAGCTAGTATCTGTTGTCTTTTGCGGGGAACGAGTGTCTTCTTTGGGGAGAGCGTAGTATGACCTCTACTCTCGGTAGTTATCACACGGCAGTACCTATCACGCCCAGGAAATCTTTCAGCAAGATACCCCACGTTTTGGATGTGCCCAACCTGATACAGATCCAGCTCAACTCCTTCAACTGGTTCCTCAACGAAGGTCTGCGAGACCTGTTCCAGGAGATATCGCCCATCCAGGACTTCACCGGCACACGCTTCGAGCTCCACTTCTTAGAGCACGAGTTTCGCACCCCCAAGTACTGCGAGCTCGAGTGCCGCGAGCGGGACATCACCTTTGCCGCCCCGCTCTACGTCAAGGTCAGGCTCGTGGTGAAGGAGACTGGAGAGATAAAGGAGCAGGACATCTTCATGGGCGATTTCCCCATGATGACGTCGAACGGCACCTTTGTCATCAACGGCGCAGAGCGGGTGGCGGTGAGCCAGCTCATCCGCTCGCCCGGCGTCTACTTCACCATGGAGGAGGACGTTGCCAGCGGGCGCACCCTGTGTTTTGCCAAGCTCATACCGGAGCGAGGGGCCTGGCTTGAGTTCGAGACCAGCGGCAAGGACGTGGTCTCGGTCAAGGTCGATGGCAAGCGCAAGATACCCATCACCACCATGCTGCGCGCCATCGGCTACAGCAGCGATGACGAGCTCCTGGAGCTGTTCCGCGATGTGGATACCTCCCCAGACCACCCCTACATCGAGGCCACCATGGAGCGCGACCCGCAGGTGAGGAACGAGCACGATGCCTTGATCGAGTTCTACAGCCGCCTACGGCCCGGGGACCTGCCCACCATAGATAATGCCAACGGCCTGATAAACAACCTCCTGTTCAACCCCCGCCGCTACAACCTGGGCAAGGTGGGCCGCTACAAGCTGAACAAGAGGCTCAAGCTGGGGCTGTCCATGGAGCAGCGGGTGCTCACCAGGGAGGACCTGGTGGGGATAGTGCGCCACATCATCATGGTGAACAACGGCACCGACTCCTTCGACGACATCGACCACCTGGGCAACCGCCGGGTGCGCACCGTGGGCGAGCTCATCCAGAACCAGTTCCGCATCGGGCTGCTCCGCATGGAGCGGGTGATCAAGGAGCGGATGAGCATCATCGACCCGGAGTCGGTGACCCCCAGCGCCCTGATAAACGTGCGGCCGGTGGTGGCGGCGATGCGGGAGTTCTTCGGCGCCTCGCAGCTCTCCCAGTTCATGGACCAGACCAACCCCCTCGCCGAGCTCACCCACAAGCGGCGCGTGTCCGCCCTGGGGCCGGGGGGCCTGTCGCGGGAGCGTGCCGGCTTCGAGGTGCGCGACGTGCACCACTCCCACTACGGGAGGATATGCCCCATAGAGACGCCCGAGGGCCCCAACATCGGCCTCATCGGGTCGCTCGCCACCTACAGCGTCATCAACCAGTACGGCCTCATCGAGACCCCGTATCGCCGGGTGGGGAAAGTGCTGCCGAGCCACTCTGCCGACCTGGTGGGGCGCAGGGTGGCAGAGACCATGCCCGACGAAGAGGGGCAGCCCGTCGTGGAGAAGGGCACGCAGGTGACGACGGCGCTCTCGAAGCGCCTAAAGGGCATGCCGGCCAGGGAGGTGAGGGTGACGCCCTTCGTGACCAACGAGATCGTGTACCTCTCCGCAGACGAGGAGGAAGAGTACGTCATCACCCAGGCCAACGAGCCACTGGACGATAAGAACCAGTTCATCCACGAGAAGATAGACGCCAGGCAGGGGAGCAAGTTCTACGAAGAGGTGCCGGACAAGGTAGACCTTGTGGACGTGTCTCCCAAGCAGATCGTGAGCGTCTCCACTGCCTTGATACCGTTCCTCGAGCACGACGACGCCAACCGTGCCCTCATGGGCTCGAACATGCAACGCCAGGCGGTGCCGCTCGTCTGCTCCGAGGCCCCCATAATCGCCACCGGCATGGAGATGCAGGCGGCGTGCGACAGCGGGCAGGTGGTCATCTCGGCGAGCGAGGGCGAGGTGACCTCGGTGACGGCGTGGCGCATCGTGGTGCGCGACGATAGCGGCCAGGAGCACAGCTATCCCCTCACCAAGTTCGCCCGCTCCAACCAGGGGACGTGCATAAGCCAGCACCCGCTGGTGAGCAAGGGCGACCACGTGGTGACGGGGAGTGTCCTCGCCGACAGCTACTCCACGGACCGCGGGGAGATGGCCCTGGGCCAGAACGTCCTCTGCGCCTTCATGAGCTGGGAGGGCTACAACTTCGAGGACGCGGTGCTGGTGAGCGAGAGCCTGCTCAAGGACGAGAAGTTCACCTCTGTCCACGTCGAGAAGCACGAGGTGGAGGCGCGGGACACCAAGCTGGGGGCAGAGGAGATAACCAGGGATATCCCCAATGTCGGCGATGAGAGCTTACGGAACTTAGACGACTACGGCGTGGTGCGCGTCGGGGCCGAGGTGGAGCCCGGCGATATCCTGGTGGGAAAGATCACCCCCAAGGGTGAGACCGAGCTCACCGCGGAGGAGAAGCTGCTGCGGGCCATATTCGGTGAGAAGGCGCGGGAGGTGAAGGACACCTCGCTGCGGGTGCCCCACGGCGAGTGGGGCAAGGTCATCGATGTCAAGGTGTTCTCCCGCGAGACCCACGCCGAGCTCCCGCCGGGGGTCAACCAGCTGGTGCGGGTGTGGGTGGCACAGAAGAGGAAGGTGTCCGAGGGCGACAAGATGGCGGGGCGGCACGGCAACAAAGGGGTGATATCCCGCATACTGCCGGTGGAGGACATGCCCTTCCTCCCCGACGGTCGCCACGTAGAGCTGGTGCTGAACCCCATAGGCGTCCCCTCCAGGATGAACCTGGGACAGGTCCTGGAGACCCACCTGGGATGGGCCGCCCACCAGCTAGGGCACAAGGTGCTCTCGCCGGTGTTCGACGGGGCGGATAACGATGCCATCGAGGACGCCCTGTCGCAGGCGTGGATCGCGCAGCGCTCAGGGGCGGTGAGCCCGGACCCCGACATGGACGGGATGCCCTTCGACCCGGAGCAGGCCAGCGCCTGGCTCCAGGAGCGGGGCTACGATGCCGAGCGCATCTTCGGCGACGACCACAGAGGAGAGGCCAAGCAGGCCTGCCTGCGGCTGTGGCTCACCGACGTCGGGGTGCCCGCCGAGGCCTTAAGCGACGGCGAGGTGGAGGCGGAGGCCAAGCGGGTAGCCCAGGAGCGCGGGCTGCCGCTGCCGGTGTGGGGCAAGACCGTCCTCTACGACGGCCGCACCGGCGAGCCCTTCGACCAGGCGGTGACCGTTGGCTACATCTACATGATGAAGCTCATCCACCTGGTCGAGGACAAGATACACGCTCGCTCCACGGGGCCCTACTCCCTCATCACCCAGCAGCCGCTGGGAGGGAAGGCCCAGTTCGGCGGGCAGCGCTTCGGGGAGATGGAGGTCTGGGCCCTGGAGGCCTACGGCGCGGCCCACGTCCTCCAGGAGCTGCTCACCGTCAAGTCGGACGACGTGCTGGGCCGGGCCCGGACCTACGAGGCCATCGTCAAGGGCGAGGACATACTGGAGCCCGGTGTCCCCGAGTCGTTCAAGGTGCTGGTGAAGGAGCTGCAGAGCCTGGGGCTCGCGGTCGAGGTGCTCAATGAGGAGGAGGAGAAGGTCATCCTCATGGAGGACTCTGCGATAGACTTCCCGCGGCTTAAGATGCCGCGGTACGAGGAGTGAGAGGGGTGCTTGAGGTCAACGATTTCAGCGCAGTACGTATATCCCTGGCCTCTCCGGAGCAGATAAAGAGCTGGTCCTACGGAGAGGTGACCAAGCCAGAGACCATAAACTACCGCACACTGAAGCCCGAGAAGGACGGCCTTTTCTGCGAGCGCATCTTCGGCCCCACCAAGGACTTCGAGTGCTACTGCGGCAAGTACAAGAAGGTGCGCTACCGGGGCATCGTGTGCGACAAGTGCGGCGTCGAGGTGGCGCGGGCCAAGGTACGCCGGGAGAGGATGGGCCACATCGAGCTCGCCGCCCCGGTGAGCCACATATGGTTCGTCAAGGGCACCCCCAGCAGGCTGGGGCTCCTGCTCGATATCTCCCCGCGGAACCTGGAGCGCGTGCTCTACTTCGCCCAGTACGCGATAACCCACATCGATGAGGTGGCCAGGGACGCGGCGATAGCCCGTATGCGGGAGGAGACCTCCCTCGAGATCGAGAGGCTGGAGAGGGAGGAGGAAGAGAAAGAGGAGGAGGCCAAGGGCCGCCTCGGCGAGGAGATCGAGGTGCTCGAGGCCGCCGCCACAGAGGATGAGAGGCGGCGGCAGGAGGAGCACGACGCCGCCATCCAGCGCCTCCAGGGCATGGCCAGCGACGTGGGGGGCCACTTGCACGATGCCATGGGCCAGGAGGTGGCAGAGGCCATCGAGCTCGATGGCACCGCCATCGTGCCCCAGGGCGTCGCGGTGACCGCGGAGCACGTAGAGCACCTCCACAGGACGGCCGAGGAGAGGGTGACCGAGCTCGAGGCTGCCTTCGCCGAGGCACAGGCGGAGCGGGGCAGTGCGCTCGAGGAGGAGGTCAAGAAGAGGCGCGCCGATGTGGTGGTAGAGATCGGCAGGCTCCGCCAGCGGCTCGCCGAGGACGTGCAGCAGCTAAGCGACGAGCTGAACACCATGGTCGACGAGGTGAGCGAGCTCTATGTCCAGATGATGCTCACCGAGAACAAGCATCGCGAGCTCAAGGAGAGATACGGCGATATCTACCGGGCGGGCATGGGGGCCGAGGCCATACTGGACATCCTGGCCAACCTGGACCTGGACGGACTGCGCGATACGCTGTACCGGGAGATCCGCTCCAGCACCGGGCAGCGGCGGAAGAAGGCCACCAAGAGGCTGCGCGTGGTGGAGTCGCTGCGCCGCAGCAGCAACAAGCCGGAGTGGATGGTACTCACCGTGCTCCCCGTGTTGCCCCCCGACCTTCGCCCCATGGTCCAGCTCGACGGGGGCAGGTTCGCCACCTCGGACTTGAACGACCTGTACCGGCGGGTGATCAATCGCAATAACAGGCTGCGCCGGCTCCTGGAGCTGGGCGCGCCGGAGATCATAATCCGCAACGAGAAGAGGATGCTCCAGGAGGCGGTGGACTCCTTGATCGACAATGGCCGGCGCGGCCGCGCCATAACCAGCGCCGGCAACCACAAGCTCAAGTCGCTCTCGGACATGCTGCGGGGCAAGCAGGGGAGGTTCCGCCAGAACCTCTTGGGCAAGAGGGTGGACTACAGCGGGCGCTCGGTGATCGTGGTCGGCCCCGACCTGAAGCTGCACCAGTGCGGGCTGCCCAAGAGGATGGCCCTGGAGCTGTTCAAGCCGTTCATCATGCACCGCCTCATCCTTCGCGGCTACGCCCACAACATCAAGAGCGCCAAGCGCATCGTGGAGCGGGAGCGGCACGAGGTGTGGGACGTGCTCGACGAGGTGGTGAAGGAGCGCACGGTGCTCTTGAACCGGGCCCCCACCCTGCACCGCCTCGGCATCCAGGCGTTCGAGCCGGTGCTCATAGACGGCAGCGCCATCCAGATACACCCCCTGGTGTGCGCCGCGTTCAACGCCGACTTCGACGGCGACCAGATGGCGGTCCACGTCCCGCTCTCCAAGGCGGCGGTGCAGGAGGCCCGCGAGGTGATGCTCTCCACCAACAACATGCTCCTGCCCAGCTCCGGGGAGCCGGTGGTGGCCCCCACGCTAGACATCGTGCTGGGCTGCTACTACCTGACCATCGTAAAGCCAGGGGCCAAGGGTGAGGGGATGAGGTTCGGCAGCTTCGAAGAGGCCAAGCTGGCCTACGAGCTGCGTGCCGTCGGCCTGGAGGCCGAGATCGAGGTGCGCGACGAGGACGGAGAGCGGTTGAAGACCAGCGTAGGCCGTGTCATCTTCAACTCGATATTGCCCAGGGAGATGGGGTTCTTAAACAAGGTGATGGACAAGGGCTCACTCAAAGACGTGATCGCCGATAGCTACAAGCTCCTGGGCAACAAGGGGGCGTCCGCGGTCGCCGACAGTATCAAGACACTGGGGCTGCGCTACGCCACCAAGTCGGGGAGCACCATCGCCATGAACGATGTCGAGGTGCCGGCGTGCAAGGGCGAGCTGGTGCAGGAGGCCGAGAAGAGGGTGGGCGAGGTAGAGAGGCAGTTCCAGCGCGGCCTCATCACCGACGACGAGCGCTACACCAGCGCCATCGAGATCTGGTCAGAGACCACGGACAGGATAACCGATGCCATATCCGACTCCCTCGACCGCTACGGCTCCATACACCTGATGGCGTCCTCGGGGGCCAAGGGTAACATAGCCCAGATCAGGCAGATGGCGGGCATGAGAGGGCTCATGACCGACCCATCGGGGAGGATCATCGACCTCCCGATACGCTCCAGCTTCAGAGAGGGGCTCACCGTGCTGGAGTACTTCATATCCACCCACGGCGCGCGAAAGGGGCTGGCCGATACCGCACTGCGCACCGCGGACAGTGGCTACCTCACGCGGCGCTTGATCGATATCTCCCAGGACGTCATCGTCCACGAGGAGGACTGCGGCACCACCGCCGGCGTCTGGATCACGGAGGCCGCGGAGAGGGGCATACTGGCCCCCTTCAGCGAGCGCATCCTGGGGCGACTGGCCGCCACCAAGGTGGTGAGCCCGGTGAGCGGCGAGACCATCGTGGAGCGAAACGAGGAGATCGACGAGGAGAAGGTGGCGCAGATAGTGCGGGACGGGATAAGCAAGGTCTACGTGAGGTCGCCGCTCATCTGCCAGTCGCGGCACGGCGTGTGCCAGTACTGCTACGGGAGGAGCCTGGCATGGGGCCACCTGGTGGAGCTCGGGGAGGCGGTGGGCATCATCGCCGCCCAGAGCATCGGGGAGCCCGGCACCCAGCTCACCATGCGCACCTTCCACACCGGCGGCGTCGCCGGGGTGGACATCACCAGCGGTCTGCCCCGCGTGGAGGAGCTCTTCGAGGCCCGCTCCCCCAAGGTACAGGCCATCATCTCCGAGATAGACGGCCGCGTGGAGATAGTAGACGTGGACGGCGAGATCAGGATCAGGATCTCCAGCTCCGAGATCTACCGCGACGACTACAAGCTGCCGCAGGGGTGGGAGGCCGTCATCGCCGATGCCCAGCTCGTGGAGGTCGGCGAGGTGCTTGCCCAGCCGGCACTCCCGGCCGCGGGCGAGGCGCAGGGCGAGAGCGCCATCGATGCCGCCCCCATGACCGCCCGGGTGGCGGGCCAGTTGCACGTGGAGGGTGACCAGCTATCGATATGGTACGAGGAGAGAGAGGAGCGAGACTACCCGGTACCGGCGGCCTCCCGCATCGTCGTGGAGGCGGGGACCATGGTGCGGGCCGGGGACCAGCTCACCGAGGGCCTGATAAATCCCCAGGATATGCTGCGCATCATGGGCAAGGACGTAGTGCAGCAGTACCTGGTGGACGAGATACAGAACGTGTACCGCTCGCAGGGAGTGAACATCAACGATAAGCACATAGAGGTCATCGTCCGCCAGATGCTGCGCAAGGTCCGCGTCGACTCGCCGGGCGATACCGAGATGCTCCCCGGCGAGCTGGTAGACCGCTTCGTCTACGAGGACGTGAACGCCAAGGTCCTCGCCGAGGGAGGGGAGCCAGCCACGGCCCAGCCCGTGCTCCTGGGTATCACCAAGGCCTCGCTCAACACCGATAGCTTCCTCTCGGCGGCCTCCTTCCAGGAGACCACCAGGGTGCTCACCGAGGCGGCGATAGCGGGGAAGATAGACCGTCTCCTGGGGCTCAAGGAGAACGTCATCATAGGCAAGCTGATACCGGCGCGCTGCGTCTCCTGCCAGGCGGAAGAGACGATACCACCCGTGGAGCTCCTGCCGGCGATCACGGACATGCCGCTGCTCGACGAGGACTAGCGGTTGATGAGGTCTGCCAGGTAGCCGGCGCCGAAGCCGTTATCGATGTTGACCACCGATACCCCGGCGGCACAGGTGTTGAGCATGGCGAGCAGTGCCGCCAGCCCCTTGAAGCTGGCCCCGTAGCCCACGCTGGTGGGTACGGCGATGACGGGCACCGCGACCAGGCCACCGACGACGCTGGGGAGCGCCCCCTCCATGCCTGCCACCACCACTATAGCCCTCGCCTGCTCCAGCCGGGGCAACTCGTCGAGCAGGCGGTGCACGCCGGCGACGCCCACATCGTACGCGCGCTCGACGATGCTGCCCATCAGCCCCGCGGTGACGGCGGCCTCCTCGGCCACGGGGATGTCCGCGGTGCCGCCGCAGAGCACCATCACGCCGGGGCGCGTGGGGGGCCCGGCCCGGTTCAAGGTGATGGCACGCGCCGTGGCGTGGTACTCCACGTCGGGCACGCGCCCCTGCACCGCCTGGTAGCACTCGGGCGTGGCCCTGGTCACCAGCACCCTCTCGGAGGCCTGCGCCAGGCTATCCACGATGGCGGCCACCTGGTGCGGCTGCTTCCCCTCGCCGAAGACCACCTCAGGGAAGCCCTTGCGCAGGGCGCGGTGGTGGTCTATCCTGGCGAACCCCAGCTCTTCGTAGGGGAGGCGCTTTAACCGGGCCAGGGCATCGTCTATGGATACCTCGCCAGACTGTACCCCGCAGAGCAAGTGATAGAGACGCTCGCTATCGATATCGCTCCCTCCTCCTGTACGGCGAGGAGATTATAGCACCGCAGGCGCCCGCCATCAATAGAGCGCCTGTCTCCTAAAAGGCGTTTGACTTGTCATGCAGCAAGTTGTTATAATAAAGAACAGATAGATCGTGAAATTGGCCACGACCTTATAGTGAGGGAGGAACATGGCTGATAGGCAGACCTTTGACCCTGGCGAAATCGAAATGCTGCGGAAGGCGGAGGCCGAGGGTGTATCGACGGCGATCCACCGCGGGGCCGCCACCAAGCCCTGTCCCATAGGGCATGATGGCAACTGCTGCTCCAACTGCTACATGGGCCCCTGCCGGCTCACCGGCAAGACCACCATGGGCATCTGCGGGGCCACCCTGGAGACAGTGGAGGCGCGCAACCTGGCACGGCACATTGCCGGTGGCGCGGCGGCCCACTCCGACCACGGTCGCAACATGGCCTTGACCCTACTCGCGGTAGCTGAAGGGGAGGCCCCAGGCTACCAGATAAAGGACGAGGGGAAGCTGCGGAAGGTCGCCGGGTACCTGGGCGTGCCCATCGACGGGCGCTCGACACAAGAGATCGCCCTCGACGTGGCCCACGTAGCCCTCGGCGAGTTCGGCCGCCAGGAGGGAGAGCTCCTCTATACAAAGCGGGCCCCGGCGAAGAGGCAGCAGATATGGCGCCAGCTTGGCATCATACCCAGGGGCATCGACCGCGAGATCGTGGAGACCCTGCACCGCACCCACATGGGGAGCGACCAGGATGCCGAGCACCTGTTGCTGCACTCGCTCCGCGTCGCCATCGGCGATGGCTGGGGAGGCTCGCTCCTTGCCACCGATATCAGCGATATCCTCTTCGGCATACCGGTGCCGGTGGCCTCCAGGTCGAACTTCGGCATCCTCAAAGAGAAGGAGGTGAACATCGCCATCCACGGCCACGAGCCCACTCTGGCCGAGATGATGGTGGTGGCGGCATCAGAGCCGGAGCTCATAGAGTATGCCAAGTCCAAGGGGGCCGCGGGCATTAACCTGGTGGGCATGTGCTGCAGCGGCAATGAGCTCTTGCTGCGCCACGGTATACCTATACTGGGCAACCTGCTCCAGTCCGACCTCGCCATAGTCACCGGTGCCATCGAGGCCGTGGTAGTTGACTACCAGTGCATCATGCAGGGGCTGCAGGGGGTTTCCGAGCACTACCACACCAAGCTCGTCACCACATCGCCCAAGGTGAAGATAACCGGCGCCACCCACATGGAGTTCGAGGACCACACCGCGCTCGAGGTGGCGAAGCAGATAACAAGGATGGCCATCGATAATTTCGCCAACCGCAAGGAGACCCAGATACCGGACCTCGTGGACCACCTGGTGGCCGGCTTCTCCCACGAGTACATCGCCTACATGCAGGGTGGGAGCTACCGCGAGTCCTTCCGCCCCTTGAACGACGCTATCATGCAGGGGAGGATACGCGGCGCCGCCGGCGTCGTCGGGTGCAACAACGTACACACCCCCCACGACGAGGCCCACATCAACATCGTCAAGGAGTTCATCAGGAACGACGTGCTGGTGGTGACCACGGGCTGCAACGCCGTGGCCTGTGCCAAGCAGGGCCTGCTCACTCCGGAGGTGATGGACTATGCCGGCCCCGGCCTTCGGGAGGTGTGCCAGACCGTGGGCATCCCGCCGGTGCTCCACATGGGCTCGTGCGTGGATAACTCGCGCATACTCACCGTGCTCACCCAGATGGCCACCGAGGGCGGCCTGGGCGAGGACATCGCCGACCTGCCAGCGGTGGGCGTAGCCCCAGAGTGGATGAGCGAGAAGGCGCTCTCCATCGGCACCTACTGTGTGGCCTCCGGCGTCTACACCCTGTTCGGCGTGGGCAACCCGCTCGCGGGGAGCCCCGAGGTGACCAGGATGGTGCTCGACGGCTGGGGGGAGAAGGTAGGCGGCAAGCTGGAGTTCGAGCCCGACTGGCGCAAGATAGTGGAGAAGTCACTGGCCCACATCGATGCCAAGAGGGCGGCCCTGAAGCTGGAGCAGTACGACCCGCAGCGCTACACAAAGACCGAGGCGTACCTCCCTGGCGACGCCCTGCCCGATGAGCTGTACCGCGAGGGCAGCTACACGAGGGCCAAGGTCTCCTGATATACCACACACACGATAGGCTATAGTCAGTCGCTTCCCCCTTGCCGGGGAAGCGACTGTAGTTTACGCCATGACACAGGGAGCAGAGCGGCTCACAGTGACCTTCAGCGACAT
Source organism: Chloroflexota bacterium (assembly GCA_034189655.1). Classification (GTDB taxonomy): domain Bacteria; phylum Chloroflexota; class Dehalococcoidia; order E44-bin15; family E44-bin15; genus JAXHUE01. The sequence continues at coordinate 11,058 of JAXHUE010000028.1, forward strand.
CGCCGCCATGGGCGGGGTCTTCGCCCGCCACGATGGCGATGCCCTCTTCGCCGACTACGGCATCCCCGGCGAGGAGGCCGTCGTCTGCGTGGAGCGGGGGCGGCGGCGCCACCTGGTGGGCCGCCTGGAGGAGGTGCTCACCCCGTCGCCTCACCGCACGGAGCCGCGCTGTCCCCACTTCGGCACCTGCAGCGGCTGCCAGTGGCAGCACATAGACTACCCCTTTCAGCTTGCCTTGAAGAGGCGCCTGGTCGAGCGGCAGTTCCAGAAGAGGTCTATGGATGCCCCCGTGCTCGCCACGCTGCCCGCGGCCGAGACCTGGCACTACCGTAACCACGCCCGCTTCTCGGTGGACGCCGAGGGCCGCCTGGGGTTCATAAACCGCGAGAGCCGCGCCTTCGTGGCCGTCGACCACTGCTACCTGATGCACCCCTGGATAAACGGGACGCTGGCCCGGCTCCAGGGCCGCTGTCCCGGGGCCTACCAGGTGGCGATGCGCTACGGTGCCAACACCGGGAGCTACCTCATCCAGCCCAGGCTCGACGTCACAGACATCGAGTCGGGGCAGCGCTCGTACCAGGAGGAGCTCCTGGGGCAGCGCTTCGATATCTCGGCGTCCTCGTTCTTCCAGGTGAACACCCCCCAGGCAGAGCACCTGGTGGAGGTGTTGCGCGACCGCATCGACCCTCAGGGCTCCGAGGTGGTGGTGGATGTCTACGCCGGCGTGGGCACCTTTGCCCTGCTCCTGGCCCCGGTGGTGGGGCGGGTGATCGCCGTCGAGGAGGCGGCCTCGGCGCTCAAGGATGCCCAGGCCAACATCGCCAGGGCGGGCGAGGTGGAGTTCGTCCATGGCAAGGCGGAGAACGTCCTGCCCCAGCTCTCCGTCGCCGCCGATGTCGCCATCCTGGACCCACCGCGGGTGGGCTGCCACCGCAGTGCCATCGCCGCCCTGCACCGGCTGGCCCCGCGCATGGTGCTCTACGTGTCCTGCGACCCGGCGGCGCTGGCCCGCGACGTGGAGGCGCTGTGCCAGGGCGGCTATCGCCTCGCCGCGGTGCAGCCGCTGGACATGTTCCCCCAGACCTACCACGTGGAGTGCGTGGCCCACCTGGTGAGGGGGGATATCTCGCCGCCGCTGGTGCTGGCGTCGGCATCGCCCAGGAGGCGGGAGTTGCTCTCCGCGCTGGGCCTGGCCTTCGATGTGGTCTCCCCCCCGGACGATGAGCACGCGCCATCCCCCGACTCGCCGCAGCCCCAGGCCCTCGCCGAGGGGCGGGCCCAGGCCAAGGGGGAGTGGGCCTCGCGGTCACCGGGCCAGGCCGTGGTGGCCGCCGACACCGTCGTGGTGCACCGGGGGGATGTCCTGGGCAAGCCCAGGGACAGAGAAGAGGCCAGCGCGATGCTGGAGCGCTTGAAGGGGGAGCGACACACTGTCATCACCGGGGTCTACGTGGCCAACCCGGCCACCGGGGACACCCTGGTGGGCCACGAGGAGACCCAGGTGCACATGCGCCGCTACTCGGACGAGGAGGTGGCGCGCTACATCTCCTCCGGCGATCCCGACGACAAGGCCGGTGCCTACGGCATCCAGGACCCCTCGTTCCGGCCGGCGTCACACTGGGAGGGGTGCTATCTCAACGTGGTGGGGCTGCCCCTGTGCCGGCTGCGGCGCATGCTCGAGGCGGTCGGCGTGGCGGTGAGGGCGCGGCCCCTGTGGGCGCTGCCGGCGCCGTGCCACGAGTGCCCCCACAGGGAAGAGCTCACAGGCCCCTAGGGCACCCGCCATCCGTAGCCTTTCGCGCCACCAGGCCCCCCCGCGCTACAGCCCCAGCTCCCTGATGGTCCGCGGCGACGGCGTGCCGCTCTCACGGTCCCAGCCCCTCTCCTCGTAGTAGTCGTCGAGGAGGTGCTCAATATCCGCCGCGCTGAGGACGGTGGTGCGGTAGTAGTCCACGAGCGGGTACTCCGCCCCCTCCCCTTTGAGGGGCACGAACCATGCCTGGGGTGGCCGGTCGTCCTTGCGGTCGAAGCCCACCCTGGCGTTCAACAGCTTGCTCACGTTCCACGCCCGCTCCGCCGCCTTCAGGAGCTCGGAGGGGGAGGTCTCGATGCCGCTCACGGCGGAGTAGAGCGCGGCGACGAGGTCGGCATCGAAGAAGCGGTTGATGTAGAGGCGATGGCAGCGGCCCAGGCAGTTGGAGAGGGAGTACCAGTCCTCGGTGTAGCGGGTGAGCCGGCCCGGGTGGAAGGAGGTGGGGCTGAAGATGCGCTCCATGGCCGGGCCGGGGATGCCGATGCGCTGTGCCTCGCGCAGCCACTGCGCAAGCGGCCGCCCCGGGTTGTACGAGGGTGAGCCCAGGCTCCCCGGTATGCCCACGCAGCGGGCCGGGTTCACCATGTACTCGAACTCGTGAGTGCCCAGGCCCGTCATCCTGGGGTCGGTGAGCATATTGAAGCCCTTGATGTGGACGGCGTGCTCCTCGGCGCCCACCTGCCGCGCCGCTGACACGATGCCCTCGGCGAGGACATCGCCGAAGCCCTGGCGCAGGGCGGTCATCTCCAGGAGCCTCATGGTGGTAGCGAAGTCGTCCTCCAGGGCCACGCCGCCGGTGTCCTCCGGGGTGAGCATCCCCTGCTGGGAGAGGTAGACCATGAGGTCTCGCACCGCCTCGAAGCTGAAACGGCATATCCCGTACCTGTTTGCGGCGTCGAGGAAGCTCATCGAGCGGCGGAACTCCTCTTCGGCGCTCTCGGCGCCGTAGTCACCGCCGAGGCCGAAGTGGGTCACGTAGGTCACCATGCGGTTGCCCTCGCCCTCCCCGACGCGGCACACCTCCTTGTCTGCGAGGGGGCAGCTCGCACAGGCGAGCGCCTTCCGCGACCTCTGGTGCACCTCGCCGATGGCCTTGCCCGGCACGAGCTTGAGCTCGCTCCAGTTGTCGGAGAGCGTGGGCCGTATCGGTGCGGCACCGGCGGCGGTGTCGAACATGGCGCGGAGCCCGCCTTCGAGCAGGGTGGGCCGCAGGCGGTAGCCCATGATGTGCTCCATGAGCTCGTTGACCAGGCGCTCCAGCCTCACCCGGTGGGCCACGGTGGTGGCCCGCTCCCCCTGCACCGCTACGATGGCCTTTAAGTTCTTGGCCCCCATCACCGCGGGGAGGCCGCCGCTGCCCACGGTGCCCCCCTTATCGATGGCGGTCACCGATATCTTGACCAGGTTCTCCCCGGCCTGGCCTATGGGTATCACGCTGCACGGCTCGTGGCGTCCCCTTAGCTCGTCGACGGTGTGGAAGCTGTCCTGTCCCCAGAGGTCGGCGGCGTCGTGGAGCTCGACACCGTCCTGGGCCAGCGTGAGGTATACCGGGCTGGGGGCACGCCCGCTCACCACCACGTAGTCGTAGCCCGCCGTCTTCAGCATGAGGCCGAAGCTGCCGCCGCCGCACCCGGTGGTGAAGGCGCCGTTTAGCGGGAACTTGCTGGTCACTACCAGCTCCGCCGACCCGGGGATGATGGTGCCGGTGAAGGGGCCGGTGCCGATGATGATGGCGTTCTCCGGGGCCAGGGGGTCGGTGTCGGGGGGGATCAGGTCGTAGGCCAGCCTGTTGGTGATCCCCCAGCCTCCGAGGAAGGCCTTCTGCAGCGCCGGGTCCAGGGGCTCGGAGCGGGCGCTGCCGCTTGAGAGGTCTACATACAGTACCGTGGCCGAGTGTCCCGGGGCATCCATCTCCACGCTATCCCCTCTCTGCCGTACTACGAGCGAAATATGTACACGAGCGTCGTTGGAAATCGATATCGAACGCCGCGCGCGGGGCCCCTGGCCTTGCGAGCACGTGCGGCCGGTGGTCAGCGCTTCAAGCGGTTCAGGCGCTCCATGATGTCCCCGGCCCCCTGTATTATGCTGTCCACTACCTCTTTGACCGTGGGCAGGTCGTGGATGATGCCCACCACCTGGCCGCAGGCGGTCATGCCGTGGGCCACGTCGCCCTGCTCCCAGGCCTCGCGGGCGGCAGCGCCGGCGATGAGCGGGATGAGGTCCTGCAGTGTGGCCCCCTGTCGCTCTTTCTCCAGCACCTCATCGACGGTCTCGTTGCGGAACACGCGAATGGGGTCCCCGATGGACCTCTGCGCCATGATGGTGGCGGTCTCAGGGGCCTGGACGAAGGTCTCCTTGAAGTTCTGGTGCAGGGGGCACTCCCTGGTCATCATGAAGCGAGTGCCCATGAGCACCCCCTCGGCACCGAGGGCGAGGCAGGCGATGAACCCCCTGGCGTCGCCGAAGCCGCCGCCGCCGATGACCGGGATGTCCACCGCGTCCACGGCCTGGGGCAGCAGCACCAGCGTGGTCACCTCCTCGGCGCTGGGGTGTCCGCCGCACTCGAAGCCCACGATCTCCGCCAGGTCGGCGCCGACGCGGGCGGCGGTGCGCACGTCCCTCACCCGGGCGCACTTGTGCATCAGGGTGACCCTCCCCTTCCGGAAGCGGTCCATGTAGGGCTCAGGGCTCCGCCCCGAGGTCTCCACGATCTTCACCCCCTCGCCGATGACGACATCGATGTAGTCCTCGATGCCTATCGGCCGCAGCATGGGGAACAGGTTGATATTGACCGCGAAGGGCTTAGCGGTGAGCTCCTTGACCCTGGCGATCTCGGCGGCCAGGTCCTCCTTGTTGTCGAACGTGGCCGATGCCAGGATACCCAGGGCCCCGGCGTTGGACACCGCTGCCACCAGCTCCGCCCGCGACAGTGCCTGCATCGTCCCCGCAATCAGGGGGTGCTCGATACCCAGCATCTCGGTTACCCTTGTTTGGAACATCTCTTTCCCCCTTTAGAGTTCGTTGTGGGATAGACGCCGCCACCTCGAAGGATACCAAGCACAGGGCATGGGGTCAAGGGGGGCAGCTCCAGCCGCCCAGGCACCCCTGACCTGCCCCCAGTGACGGCGCCACCTGCCCGGGCCGATCTTCGGGGGGCGGGGGCAGGCCTTCAAACCTCTCCAGGGAGGCTAGCCGCCTCTGAGGTTTTGTACGATAACGCCCCAGCCAGGTCTCTTCCCATACATGAGAAGGTAGACGCGGAACGCCCGTACCGCCAGGAGCATGACCCCGATGACAGATAACACCAGCACCACAATACTGACCGCTAGCTCCCACGCGGCGATATCGCTGACGCCGAGCCTCAGCATCGCTGACACCGGTGCCGTTACCGGGAAGATGGTCAGCACTTTCCATAGCGGGCTATCGGGGTATATGAAAAGTATCGATGCCAACCACAGGGGTACAAAGGAGAAGAGCGTGTAGATCATGGCCAGCTGCTGTGCTTCACGAGCGTTGGGGCTGATGGCACCGACACCAACCGAGAGAGCGGCGAACAGCAAGTAGCCCAGGATGAAATAGACGATTCCCAGGACGATGAAGTTGGCCGGTATCTGTATCGTGCTGATGAAGCCGCCGAAAGAAGACGAGGCCAGCCTCAACAGGAGCGGTGCCGAGGCCAGCCAGATGACCACCTGCACCAGCCCGGTGGCGCCCAGACCCAGCACCTTGCCCACGAGTAGCTGCCGGACGGAGACCGACGAGAGCAGCACCTCGACGAGGCGACTCTCCTTTTCGTCCCCCAGCCCCTGTATCATGTAGGTGGACGACATCGTCAGGGACAGGGCAAGCAGCAGGCTGAAGATCCCCGGTATGATGACGTTGCCGTACCCCCCCTGCTCCGTGGCCACCTCTCCGGTCTCGGTGAGCCTGGTCACCACCAGGTAGAGCGGGGCCTCTATCCGGTCCACCGTTTCGGAAGGCACCGTCTCCGATAGCAGATTGCTGGTGAGGAAGTTTTTAATGGCCGTGGCGATGGTGGGGGGTGTCTCGAACTCCTTCTTCAGCGTGTAACGGTCGATGGCCCCGGTCGCCATGTAGTCAGACGGGACGACGAAGTACTCGGAGACGTCACCGCCTATCAAGGCGGCCGTCGCTTCATCACGGGTGTCGAAGCGGAGCAGCTCTATGTGTCCCTGGGTAGTATAGCCGTCAAACCCGCCGGCCTCATCGACATAGCCTATGGTAGTCGTCTCCACCACGGGTGGCCCGCCGGTCGTCGCTATGAGCTGGAAGATGCCTATGGCCAGGAGGGCCAGGACGGGCACGGTGAGGGTCATCACGATGAACCCCGTCCTCTTTATGGCGTGCAGGAACTCGTGGCGGAATATCAGCAGCGTCTTACTCATGGTTTCTCCCCACTTCCTTCAGGAATATCTCGTTGAGTGAAGGAGTGGCCACCTCCAGACGGTTGATGGCGATGCCACGGCCCACCAGGTAGGTGAGGACTTGCTGCGGTGTTGTCTCGCCGTCCAGGACCAGCTCAACGTAACCCCTGCGAGTGCGCGTGCCGGTGACCCCAGGCACTTCCCCCAGCTCTCCCTCATAATCCAGGAGGAGCGAGTTCCCTCTATACCTCGACTTGATCTCACGCAAGTCCCCGTAGAGGACGGCGTGCCCGTCGTGTATCATGAGGATACGGTCGCAGAGCTCTTCCACCTGGCTCATCTGGTGTGTGCTCAGGATTACGGCCTTGCCCTGGTCTCTCAAGCCGGCCAGCATCCCTTTCAGGAGCTCCGTATTCACCGGGTCGAGGCCAGAGAATGGTTCGTCCAGGATCACCAGTTGCGGGTCATGGATGACGGTAACGATGAACTGGATGATCTGTCCCATGCCCCGGCTCAGCTCTTCGATCTTCTTCTTTTTGCTGTCCAGCATGCCGGTACGCTCGAGCAGGTCGTCAGCCTTCTCCCTGGCCAGGTGCCCGTCCATGCCCTTGAGCGAGGCAAGATACACTATGGATTCGAGGACACCCAGCTTCTTGTACAGCCCCCTCTCCTCGGGCATATAGCCAACCCTGTTCTTCGTCGCCTCGCTCAGCTTCTCGCCGATGATGGTCACCTCGCCTGAGTCCGGCTTGATGATGTCCATCATCATCCTGATGGTGGTGGTCTTGCCGGCACCATTGGGGCCGATGAGGCCGAACATCTCACCCTGGTCGACAGAGAATGACAGGTCATCGACGGCAACCTTATCGGCGAAGGCCTTGACTATGTGGCTGGCTTCAACTGCACGCATATCAGGGTCACCTCTCAACAGTATCGTATTATAGCACATGCTGAGCCGGAGGCGGAGACACTGGTTGAGGGAAGGAGGAAGGAGTATAATCACATTCGACGGCACAGCTCTCTGGGGTTCCGGCCGCCGACTCTTGAGGCTATCC
>JAXHUE010000028.1:18410-23312 GCA_034189655.1 Chloroflexota bacterium
CCCCTAGTCAAAGCGCTACGAAGAACGTATGACTTCAGCGTGAAGGTATGAAGAGCATCCTCGGGGAAATCGTACCACGGCTCCTGGCATGGCCGACCGCGGAACTATGCAGACGTTGGCCCTCACACTTCACTATCTCAGTGATGAGAACGCTCAACGGAATTCAGCTAAGCCCGGAGCAACTACAGCTCATCTCCACGACTATAAGGGGAAAGGCCCCCTGCAGACTACTGGTATTCGGCCTGGGCAACGACAGTGTGTTTCTGCAAAACCTCAACCGAGGTGGAACTACCATCTTCCTCGAGGACGATAGAGGCTGGTTTCACAAGATTACCACGAGGTCAAAAGGCCTAACGGCCTTCCTGGTCGACTACACTACTCAAAGAAAAGACTGGAGGATGCTCCTTGAACACCCATCTCTGTTGAGCATGAGCTTGCCACACGACGTAGAGAATGAAGAGTGGGATGTCATCCTGGTAGACGCACCCAGGGGCTGGGACGATCAGACCCCCGGCAGAATGGTGAGTATTTTTCTCTCTTCCAGATTGGTCAAGGGTTCAGGTGACATATTTGTCCATGATTGTAATCGAGAGGTCGAAGCTGTGTACTGCAACAGCTTTCTGAAAAATGAAAACTTGAAAACGGAGATAGAGGCACCAGTCGGCTCTTTGCGGCACTACCACATGGCAAATCGCTCCACCTGGCCACATACACTTGGATTCTGAGCGTGGTCTATGCCTGCTGGTGAGTAGCCTGCCCACATCTTTTACTGCAAGCTCCTCTGCTAGCCCATCCAGCAATGAACTCAATTGACCCACTGCCAATTGGTCGGGCGGCCAATGACCCCGAACAACGCTGCATCAATCCTGCTCAATCAACACTGAGTGCTCGTGCCAAAAATCGACGCTCATTAGTCTGCCTTCAAGGTACTTCTCCTCCCCTAGAAGGCTAAACAAGTGAAATCCGCTGCCCTTCGCTTCTATGCGGATTACGTCGCGCATCGCTTCCTTTCTTTCATCTCCGCTACCAAGATAAACGGTTGCTATGCACATCTATACCTCCCCGATCCTAGCCTGATAACAGGCGGTCTGCGACCTGTCTAATGCCCTCGCCTCCGCTTTCTCCAGCCAGCTTATGCCCCTTCAGACACGCCTCAAAGATTTCTGGCCGATAATAGACATGGCCGATCACCGGCACGCCTCTCTTGCCCAGCTCCTCTTCGAGCCCCAGGGCCATATCCTGTGAGCCAATCTTATTAAGCACAGCCCACGTGTGCTCCACCCCCGCTCCTTCTGCCAGACCCTTCACCCTGGCGGCTAGTTCTATCGACTCCAGGGAAGGCTCCACTACCATCAGCACACTATCTATGCTTGTCTCAACACCCCTGCCAAAATGCTCAACCCCTGCCTCCATGTCAACGATTGCGACCTCATTTGCTCCCAGGTGAAGCTTCTTTAAGAACTCTCGGCTCAGAACGCCCATGGGACAGGCACATCCTTCGAGGGATTGGAGGATCTTGCCAATGCTGATCATGCTCAGATTGTCTCTCTCGATGATATGCGGGGGGGAAATATCCTTGAGCAGGATCCTCTCCGTGGACAGAACTTCCATCTTGGGCTCTGATCCCCCAGACGAAAAACCGACCGCCATTCTATCCTTCAGACTCCTTTTTCCTCCCACCAACTCCATGAGAGGAACCGGTGGGTGGTCGAAGCCAAGCATGCGAAAAAGGCCGGAGTTCGACTCATCTGAGTCAACGACGAGAACGTGGCAACCTCTAGCCTTGAACTCATTTGCCAGCAAGGTCACGACAGTGCTTTTTCCACTGCCGCCCTTTCCACAGACTGATACTTTCATATCTTCCCTCGCTCACCTTACTTTCACTGCCGCAGCCTGGGAGAGGGCATCGGCGAAACCCCATAACGCTTCAGAGTCATAATGCTCGATGTCACCCTCACCACAGGGCCTGGCAATCGCTGGGTCTACAGGTATAGGCCCCAGTAGTGGGGCGCCGCCACAGAGATGAAGGTTCCTTTGAGTCCTCCTCACCTTCTGGAGTATCCCTCCTTATCCCCCTCCCTGTAATCCGCTCAACAAGTGAGGTAATCTCTCGCCAGCTTTCTCTACCTCCCCCGCCGCCTGCCATATGCTATTATAAATTGGGTCGTCTCCTCTGTTCTAGGCCTTCCCCGTCCATTTCCCAAATTTCTCGCCATCTCGTTTGTTGTGCCCCACCCACGACGACAGGGTCACTTGAAGCCTTCCTCTTTCATCAGTTGGGGCCCCTTCTGAACATCATCAGCCGAGGTAATCCCCTCCTCCATCTCATGGTTGACTCGAGCCCATGACCGTCTTCCTTCTGATAGCCTTTCCTTTCCTGGCTATACCCTCAGCACGATATGCTTTCTATTCTCTTCCTTCCCCTTCTCCTCCACTATTCTGTCCATGTTGTCATTGATAGATTCAATTGCGCTACTGAGACTCTCCGTCCTCACCACGACGCAGACGAACTTCTTAAGCAGCCTCGGGAGATTAGGGCCAAACTTTCTGCCCACGAGGACATCTATGCCCTGTAAGACGGAAGACGTAGCCCTGGCCTTCTCCGGGTCTCCGTGTATCATTGACTCATCACCTTTGAATTTGACATTTTCCCTCTGCTCGATGAGCTCTCCCCTATTATCGGAAAACCTGTAAACGTAGAAATACTTGGCCATACCCACATGGTCATCGTTCAAGCTCTCCCCGTCATCCGTGCCAAAAGCTACTAGTAATTCCTCTTCTCCTATATCTTCCCCTGGAGAAGTATTTTCCAGAAGGACATCGACTTCTTTTCGGATGACCATGTATACCTCCCTCTCTAGATCCTCTGATGGCAACCTCTTTACCTTTCTGATACCAACTTCTGAGGTGAGCTCAATGTACCGGTCTACTGGCATTCCCTCCCTCTCGGTTAGCTTCTTGCCACATTGGACACCGCAGGCATCGATTAAAATCCGCTTCTCCGATTTCATGATTTCATTGAGCTTCCAGGGCACTATCACAGCCGGAAGACATCCAATTTTCACGTCATCCGGGTTTTCCCCCCATAACCTGATACAGGCCTTTGATGCGGCAACACCTGTTGCACATCCGCCATAGCAGGTAAAAATCAGGAGCTTCCAATTGGACTGTCGGGCCACTTAACCTCCTACTCCCCACTCAAAGTTGCCTGGGCTGAATCTGATCGAGAAGCAGGCTTTTTAATCGGTCCAGGGAGACCGCATAGGGTTCTAGCGGAATCCCCATCCAGTCGGAGAAATCCAGTATCTCTTCGGGATAGTTCTGCACGTATTCATCCCAGAAACCTATGCCGTCCAGCATGATGGCTCCCCCGGTGTGCCTGGGGAAGTTCTCGTTGGCCAAGCCCTTATCCCAGTCCTGAAATACATAGCGTCGGTACTTGAGCCACCCAGGGGTCAACCAGTAGACATCTCTACCATCGCGTATTCTCTCTCTTTCCTCGGCGCTGGCCAGCATGTCCATACAGTGCGTGGCCTTGATTCTAGAGATCCCCGGTCCCTGCTCCTCGATTATCCTGTCTATCGTCCTGTAGGGGTCGTCGGCGTTAATGTAGCAGAACTTGCCTCCGTAGACCACGATGATCTTCTGAGAGTACTTCCTGGCATTGCCTATTTGCCTCACCAGCTGCTCCTCGAGCTCTCTAGGGATCTCGTGCCGCCCAGGCTTTGTATAGAGAATTTTCCTGGCATCGAGAAATCCGCTCTCCTTGAGATAGTTTAGCTCTAGGTTGAGCGTCCCGCACGATACGATAGTATAGTCTTGAAAGGAAGCTGCGTGTGTCATCTCTTCACCTCGAACCTCGCATTACATTCGCATCTACTGCCTATCCCGCTGCCGCCGTGGCAACCGGAGCCTGGCCGATAATTGAATGGCGCCTGTTACCCTCTCCCCTGAAGATACCTGAATGCCGACATGGCAGCGGTGACTCCATCGCCGACCGCCGTAGCTACCTGGCGTGGCGAGCTTCTGCGTATGTCGCCGGCGGCAAACACGCCGGGAGCCGAGGTAGCCATTGTCTCGTCAGTGACGATATAGCCGGCATCGTCGAGTTCCAGGATGTTGAAAAAGAGATGGCTATTGGGCATGAGCCCCACAGCAATAAAAACGCCATCCACCTTCAGGTTAGATTGCTGCTCTGTTTTCACATTGCGTAGCCTGAGCTGGTTCACTGCCTCATCGCCGAGGATCTCCTCTATCACCGTATCCCAGATGAAATCCAGCTTCGGCTGAGCGAAGGCACGCTGCTGTAATACCTGCCCTGCCCGCAACTGGTCTCGCCGGTGTATTACATGGACCTTACTGGCATGCTGGCTCAGCTCAAGGGCATCGGTGATAGCTGTGTCACCTCCGCCAATAACAGCCACTACCCTGCCGCGAAAGAAAAAGCCGTCGCAGGTGGCGCAATAGGAAACGCCGTGCCCCAGAAGCTCCTCCTCGCCGGGAACCCCCAGCCTGTAATACTCTGAGCCAGCGGCAACGATTATAGCCCCGGCTTCAAAGCTACCGTCAGTAGTAATCACCGTATAAGGAGGCCCAGGAGTCAGGCTGGTAACACCAGCCGTTATCGTCTCCAACCCATATTTAGTCGCCTGCTGGTGCATAAGCGAGCCCAGCTCAAAGCCGGAGACCCCCTCTGGGAAGCCGGGGTAGTTCTCCACCCGCGTAGCATTGACTATCTGCCCCCCGAATATCCCCCGCTCAATCAATAGGCTTCTCAGCCCAGCCCGCGACGTATAGAGGCCGGCAGTGAGGCCAGCAGGGCCACCACCTACAACAATCACTTCATAGTCGACCATAATCGAGACCTCTCCGTTTCCTGGCTAGTGAAGTGTCCTGGACAAC
>JAXHUE010000029.1:0-23250 GCA_034189655.1 Chloroflexota bacterium
GAGGAGGTGAAGCATGGCTATCCATGCACCCGACATGGTGGTAGACAAGAAAGAGCAACTGGAGAAGATCGAGGACTACTGCCTCCCCCAGGAGGAGGTCCACGCCGTGTTCGACTTGAAGGGCATCGGCACCGGCTTCGTCGGCATCACCAATAAGCGGGTCATCTTCTACGATAAGGCCTTTCGCCGCAAGCAGAAGGCCATGGTGACCGTGCCCTACAGCCGGGTGCACGCCGTGAGCAGCGAGGACGATACCGGCCGCTTGATCAAGCGCGGCTTCTTCGCCTCGTCCAAGCTCACCCTCCACGCCGGCGACGACTCGTTCGAGTTCGAGTTCCGCGGCGGGGACAAGGCCCATCGCGCCTACATGCTGGTGATGGAGCACCTGCTCAAGTAGGACACAGTCCCGTTGACATGCCGTCTTCCGCCGCTATATGATAGCGGGGCGGCGTCCCCTTGGAGCGATAGAGAGGCCGCTGGAGAGAGGCGATATGCAGGGCGCTATAGAAGAGCTCAAAGAGAAAGGCCGCGCCGCCAAAGAGGCCCAGCGGCGTCTGGCCCGCCTGCCCCGGGCAGAGAAGGACCGGGCCCTCCTCGCCATCGCCGATGCCCTGGAGCGGCGGCAGCGCGAGGTCCTGGAGCACAACGAGGCCGACCTTGCCGAGGCCCGGGCCCAGGGCATGGGCCAGGCCATGCTCGACCGGCTGATGCTGGATGCCGCCCGCGTATCGGCCATGGCCCACGACGTGCGCTCCGTTGCCGCCCTCCCCGACCCCGTCGGCGAGGAGTTCGATGCCCGTCTCCTCCCCAACGGGATGCACATCGCCCGCCGCCGCGTGCCGCTGGGGGTCATCGGCACCATCTACGAGAGCCGCCCCAACGTGACGGTAGACATCTCCTCCCTGTGCCTTAAGTCGGGCAATGCCGTCGTCCTGCGCGGGGGCAAGGAGGCCGTCCACTCCAACTGGATACTGGCCGGCGTGATAAAGGACGCCCTGTGGGGCAGCGGCGTCCCCGGCGAGGCGGTGCAGTTCATCGAGTCCACCGAGCGGGCGCTCGTTGAGCACATGGTGAAGATGGCCGGCACCATCGACCTCATCATCCCCCGCGGCGGCGAGCAGCTCGTCGAGTTCGTGCGCGCCACTGCCACCGTGCCCGTGCTCGCAAGCGGCGTGGGCGTGTGCCACACCTATGTCGATTCCAGTGCCGACGTGGAGAAGGCGGCGGCCATCGCCTTCAATGCCAAGGTACAGCGCCCCACGGTGTGCAACGCCCTGGACACCCTCATCGTCCACCGCGACATCGCCGCCGCCTATCTGCCCGCCATCGCCAGGGAGTGGGCCACCGCCGGCGTCGAGATGCACTGCGACCAGCACGCCCTGGAGATACTCAAGGCAGAGCCCGGCCTGGCCATTGCCGCCGCCACCGAGGATGACTGGGGCAAGGAGTTCCTCGCCCTGGTCGCCGCGGTGAAGGTAGTGGACTCGCTCGATGAGGCCATCGAGCACATCGTGCGCTACAGCTCCGGCCACTCCGATGCCATCGTCACCGAGGACTACTCTGCCGCCATGCGCTTCCTCGACGAGGTGGACTCGGCGTGCGTGTACGTGAACGCCAGCACCCGCTTCACCGATGGAGGGCAACTCGGCCTGGGAGCCGAGGTGGGCATCAGCACCGACAAGTTCCATGCCCGCGGCCCCATGGGCTTACGCGAGCTTACCACCTACAAGTGGGTCATCATGGGGAGTGGGCAGGTAAGGCCCTAGCCCTTCCTCGCCACCAGGGTGCGCACCCCTTCCGCGATGCCGTCGGCGGTGAGGCCGTGCCTGGCCAGGAGCTCCTCCGGCCTCCCCGACGAGGAGTACATGTCCCTTATCGAGAGGAAGGACATGGGCACCGGGTGGCGGGCCACCACTGTCTGGGCCACCCTGCTCCCCAGGCCGCCGTGGGCGATGTGCTCCTCCACGGTGAGGATGGCGCCGGTCTCCTCGGCTGCCCTCACGATGGCCCCCTCGTCGAGCGGCTTCAAGGTGGACATATTGATCACCCGGCAGTCTATGCCCTCGCGCGCCAGCCGGTCCGCGGCCTCCAGGGCCCGTGCCACCATGAGCCCGCACGCGATCACCGTCGCGTCCCACCCCCCCCTCATCATCACCGCCTGCCCCAGCGTGAAGCGATAGTTGGCGTCGCATACGGCGGGTGCCTTGGGGCGGCCCAGCCTGATGTAGAACGGGCCGTAGGCGATGGCCGCTGCCTGTATCACCTGGGCGGTCTCGGTGGCGTCGGCGGGGACCACCACGGTGAAGGTGGGAAAGGAGCAGAAGAGGGCCAGGTCCTCGATGGAGTGGTGGGAGAAGCCGTCCTCGCCCACGGTGATGCCGCCGTGGGTGGCGGCGACCTTCACGTTGAGCCGCGGCTGGGCGATGGACATGCGCACCTGGTCGTAGCAGCGGCCGCCGGCGAAGACGGCGAAGGTGCTGGCGAAGGGCGTCTTGCCCGAGGCGGCAAGCCCCGCGGCGATGCCCATCATGTTCTGCTCGGCGATGCCGCAGTCGAAGAAGCGCTCCGGGAACTCGGCGGCGAAGAACTGGGTCATCGTCGATTTGGAGAGGTCGGCGTCTAAGACCACGATGTGGGGGTTCTCCCGCCCCAGCTCCACGACGGCCCTGCCGTAGGCCTCCCTGGTGGACATCTCATCCATCGGCCAGCTCCTTAAGCGCCTGCTCCATCTCTGCCGCGGAGGGGGCCTTGCCGTGAAACTCCAGGTTGTTCTCCATGAAGCTCACCCCCTTCCCCTTCACCGTGCGGGCGATGAGCACAGAGGGCCTGCCCTTGGGCTCCCCGGCCCGTGTGAGGGCCTCGGTGAGCTGGGCGATATCGTGGCCGTCGACCTCGACGACGTTCCACCCGAAGGCGCGCCACTTGTCGGAGAGGGGCTCGGTGTCCATCACGTCGTAGGTCCAGCCGTCGATCTGCTGGCAGTTGCGGTCGACTACGGCCACTATGTGGTCCAGCCTGTAGTGGGCGGCGGCCATGGCCGCCTCCCACACCTGCCCCTCGTCGCACTCGCCGTCGCCGAGCAGGACATACACGTGGTGGTCCATCCCGTCCAGCCTCCCGGCGAGCGCGACGCCCACCGCGAAGGAGAGCCCCTGCCCCAGCGAGCCCGAGGACATCTCGACCCCCGGCGTGGTGCCCATGTCGGTGTGGCCCTGCATGCGGCTGTCCATCTTCCTCAAGGTCAGCAGCTCATCGGTGGCGAAGTACCCTGCCTCGGCGAGGGTGGCGTAGAGCAGGGGTGCGGCGTGGCCCTTGCTCAGGACGAAGCGGTCGCGCTCCGGCCAGTGGGGGTCCTGGGGGTCGTGGTGCATCACGTTGAAGTACAGGGAGGTGACGATCTCAACGGAGGAGAGGGAGCCTCCGGGGTGCCCGCTGCCGGCGTGCCCGGTCATGGTGACGATGTGGCGGCGCAGCCTCCGCGCCATCCTCTCCATGTCGGCCGTGGAGAGGGGGGCCTTCACCGGGCACCTCCCGACGGGAGCCTGCCCCAGCACCACTGCCCTGGCCCGAGGCCTGCCCCTGGGTGCCCTCGCGGCGCTCTGCCCTGTGGTGGTAGTCTACACCCCCTGCTCCTCACAGGCCGATTATACCGCGGCGGCGGTGGCCGTGTCCAGACGTTTCCTTGACCTGTATGCCGATCTGGCCTACAATCTGTACCATGATAGTCGATTTTCACACCCACATCGTGCCCCCGTGGGTCCGCGACCGCCGCGAGGAGTACGTGGGTCGAGACCCCTGCTTCGACGTCCTCTACGCCAGCCCCAGGGCCAGGCTCATCACCGCCGACGAGCTGGTGGCCGCCATGGACGAAGAGGGCATAGACGTATCCGTGGCCTTAAACATCGGGTGGGTGCGGCACGAGCTCTGCTGCGAGACCAACGACTACATCATGGAGGCGGTGTCTCGCTACCCCGGCCGTCTCGTCGGCTTCTGCGCCGTGCAGCCCTGCGCCGGCGGGGCCGCCGTCGCCGAGGTGGAGCGCTGCGCCCGGGGCGGGCTTCGGGGCATCGGGGAGATGAGGCCCGATGTCCAGGGCTTCGATATCGGCGATGAGGCCACCATGAGGCCCATCGTGGAGGCCGCCCTCTCCCACGGCATGCCCCTGCTCACCCACGCCTCGGAGCCGGTGGGTCACGAGTACTCCGGCAAGGGGACGGTCACCCCCGATGTCCTCTACCGCTTCATCTGCCGCTTCCCCGGCTGCCCCATCGTGTGCGCCCACTGGGGAGGGGGGCTCCCCTTCTACGCCCTGATGCCGGAGGTGGCCGAGGCCCTGGAGGCGGTCTACTTCGATACCGCGGCCACCCCCTTTCTCTACCGCCCCCAGATATTCAGGCACGTCTGCGAGCTCGTGGGCGCCGACAAGGTACTCCTGGGCACAGACTATCCCCTCATGCGCCAGGGCCGGGTGATAGCGCAGCTGCGCTCGCTGGGGCTGGGGCCCGATATCGAGGAGGCCATCCTGGGCGCAAACGCAGAGCGGCTGCTGGGCACAGCGGGCGGCGAGGTGGCCTCGGCATGAGGGCGAGGCCCTCCTACTCGCTGGTGACCAGGGTGCTCACCCCCGCGGTAGACCCTGGGGCGCGCCTTGAGTTCGAGGTCTATCTTTCAGGGCACGGGGAGCTGGAGCAGAACAAGCTGGCCATCTACTATCCCCCCGGCCTCGTCAACAGGCACGATAGTGGGCACTACGTCTTCCGCAAGACAGCAGGGATCGAAGGGGACTCGAGTGGCGGGCGGCACCGCATGCGGCGCCGGAGGATAGCCCCACCCATAGATGTGCTCCAGCTCGAGGTGGAGAGCTTCTCCCCGGTCAAGGGCACGTCCATCGTGCAGTCGGAGGTGCGCGGGGACAAGAAGGGCCCCCCGCTCCTGGTGCGGGCCAACGTGAGCCCCGAGTGTCCCCCCGGCGAGCACCCCATCGTGCTCGTCTTCTCCTACTTCGACGGGGCCGAGTGGCGCACCGCCAGGGACGTGGTTAAGGTCGCAGTGAGGGGGCTCCTGGCCAGGCACATGTGGCTGCCCGTCGCCGCCGTGGTCGCCGCCGCCATGGCCGCCGTGCTGATACTGTTGATATCGCTCCTGGCGTCCTTCGGCGCCATTCCCTAGGACGGGGTGTTCGCACATGGAGCAGGTACGCGCCTTCATCGCCATAGAGCTTCCCCAGGCCGCAATCGAGGGCCTGTCTGCGTTGCGTGAGATGGTGCGGCCCAGGGAGCACCCTTTCGTCAAGTGGGTCGACCCCGGTGGCATCCACCTCACCCTCACCTTCCTCGGCAACGTCCCCCAGGAGCGGGTGCCCCGGATAGCCGCCGCCATGGAGGAGGGGGCCAGCGGTGCATCCCCCCTTCGGCTGCACCTGGGGGGCATGGGGGCCTTTCCCAGCCTGCGTCGCCCCCGCGTGGTGTGGGTGGCCGTGGAGGGGGACGTGGACAGGCTGGCGGCGCTGAAAAAAGGGATAGACCAGGCCCTTGTCCCCCTCGGTTTCCGGCCCGAGGCCCGCCCCTTCACCCCTCACCTCACGCTGGGGCGGGTGAGGGAGGGGGCCACCCCCGCCGAGCAGCAGAGGCTGGGCCAGGTGGTGTCCGGCACCGAGTACCGCGTGGACGTCTCCATGGAGGTAGGTGAGGTCAGCCTCATGCGCAGCCGGCTCACCCCTGCCGGTGCCATCTACAGCCGCCTCGCCGCCGTAGCGCTGGGTGCCGGTCGCTGAGGCCCGGCACCGGGGCCGCGCCCCCCGTGTGGCGACCGCAGTGTGGGCGGCGTCCGCGGGGCGGTGCAGTGCTAGCACACTTGTAAACTTACGTGCCATGGTGTATACTTTGTTAGCGTTGATTTCAGGATGGGAGGTTGGTCTTGGAGAACACAGGTTTCCCTAAATGCCAGAAGTGCAACGTTGGGGATCTCGTCCCACTCTCTGATTTTGGCAGTCAAGGGGCACCGATCCATTACAAGGCATGGGTTTGTACCAATATGGAGTGTGGCTTCAACATAAAGATCCGCAACGGCGATCTCTATGTCAACGAGCCCATTGTGAGCGGCGTCAATCACAGCGCACGCGTACGATAGTCTAGGGGCATCTCTGCCATTGTAAGGTATCTACACCCTTTTTGGGCTTGATTCTATCAGGTAACTGTAATTCTATTGAGAGAGCTCAAAGGGATAGCCCTTGATCTTTTGTTCCCTCCTTGGTGTGTGGGCTGCGGGGTGCGGGGAGATTTTTTTTGTCCCACCTGTCTCCAGGCGCTTCCCCGCGTGCGCCCACCGCTGTGTGACCGCTGCGGCCGACCTCTGCCCGGTGGGGGCCCGTGCCCCCTCTGCCGTGACTGGCCCGGTGACATAGACGGCGTCCGCTCCGTCTTCCGCTTCGATGGGGCGGTACGACAGGCCGTTCACTCCCTGAAGTACCGCAACGTGAAGGCACTGGCACACCCCCTGGCCCAGCTCATGGCAGAGTACCTCGCCTGCCAGCGCCTCCCCGTCGATGTCGTTGCCCCGGTGCCCCTTCACCCCGCCCGGCTCCGCCGGCGGGGATACAACCAGTCGCAGCTCCTGGCATCGGAGCTGGCGGGGCTGGCCTCCCTGCCGCTTGTGGAGGGGGCGCTGCGGCGCACCAAAGATACCCCTCCGCAGGCCAGGAGCGGCGGCATCGAGGAGCGTCACGGCAACGTGGCCGATGCCTTCGCCTGCCGCGGGAGCGAGGTGAGGGGGAGGCACTGCCTCCTCGTCGACGATGTCTACACATCGGGGGCCACGTTGGGCGCGTGCGCGGCGGCGCTCAAAGCGGCGGGGGCCCGCGAGGTCTGGGGCCTGACCCTGGCCATGGAGATATGAGACCGTCCGGTCTGCGTTTTCTAAATCGAGCACAGGGAGCAAGGAGCATGGAGCTGGTCATCAAGGGAAAGCACATGGAGGTTCAGCCCGAGGTACGGCGGTACGTGGAGCGCAAGATAGGGAAGCTCGATCGCCATCTCCCCAGCCTCACCGAGGCCGAGGTGGTGCTCACCATGGAGAGCACCAAGTCACCCCAGCACCGCTACGTGGCGCAGGTCACGCTGAACAACAGGGGCACCCTCATCCGGGGCGAGGAGCGGGCGGCCGACCTCTATGCCGCCATAGACGGCGTATCCGATATCCTGGACAGGCAGGTCGAGCGCACGAAGGGCAAGATATACGACAAGGGAAGGGGCACCTCGGCGGTCAAGGAGGGGGTCGTCGCTGCCCAGGCCGAGGCCGGGCAGCGCGTGGTCAAGGTGAAGCGCTTCGTGGTGACGCCCATGTCCCCTGAGGAGGCCGCGGAGCAGATGGAGCTCCTGGGGCACAGCTTCTTCCTCTTCTACAATCCGGCGAGCGAGCAGTTCAACGTGGTCTATCGCAGAGACGACGGCAACTACGGCGTCATCGAGCCTGAGCTGGAGTAGGCAGGGGCGGGACATCGGCGGTTCGGCATCGGCACCTACCCTCATCATCTTCCTCGGCGGCCTCGGGGACAGCCCCGTTGAGGAGATGGTCTCCGCGTGTCACCGCGCCATCGCCCGCGACGTCATCGAGCGCGCCGCGGAGAGCGGCCCCTTCGCCGGGGTGGTGGTGGTCACCGACATGGCCGGGTTCGGGGACGGGCTTGGGCGCGGCGTGGTGGTGGAGCCTGGGGGCTCGTCGTTCCACTTCGGCCAGGCGCTGAAAGACGTTATCGAGCGGCACGGCATCGAGCGGCCCCTCTATGTCGGCCGGGGCAGCCTCCCCCTCATCTCGGCCCACGAGCTGGGCGAGCTCGCACGAAAGCTAGGGCGCGCCCAGGACACCGTGATCACCAACAACCCCTACTCCGCCGACGTGGTCGCCTTCGCCCCGGGGAGCGCCATCGCGCGCGTAGAGCTGCCGGCGGCGGACAACCCCCTGCCCCAGCTCCTGGTGCGCCAGGCGGGCCTGGGCCAGGTCGCGCTGCCGCGCACCGCGGTGTACCAGTTCGATGTCGATACCCCGGCAGACCTCCTCGTCCTCGCGCTCCACCCGGGGGCGGGGGCCCACACCAGGGCCTGCATCGAGGGCATGGCGCTCGATGCCTCTCACGTCGAGAGGGCGAGTGCCCTCTTCGCCGACCCCGACGGCCAGGTGGTGGTGGCCGGGCGCATCGGCAGCCACGTGTGGTCGCGGCTCGAGGCCGAGACCTCGTGCCGGGTGCGGGTGCTCTCCGAGGAGCGCAGCATGCACACCGACGAGCGGGAGCGGCGCGGCGAGGTGCGCACCATACTCGGCTTCTACCTGGAGCACGTGTCCTTTAGGCGCTTCTTCGATACGCTGGGCGAGCTGGGACACGCCGCCTTCATCGATACCAGGGTGCTGTTTTCGCACCGGGGGCTTAAGCCCCTGGCGGCGGACCGCTTCTACTCCGACCTGCGGCAGCCGCAACACATAGCAGACCCCTTCGTCCGGGAGTTCACCGCGGCGGCGATAGAGGCCCCCATCCCCGTCGTCCTGGGGGGGCACTCCCTGGTCTCCGGGGGCCTCCTGGCCTTGATCGAGGTGGCCCGGATGAGGCACGGCGGGGCGCCTGCGTAGAGCCCTGGCACCGGCCGGCGGAGGGGGCTGTTGACAGAGAGGGCGTGGCGGGGGTACACTATCGCCGTATAGAGAGATGTCTTTTTCGGCGCTGGAGTGCTCAGGTCTATTGCGGGGAAGAGACCTTCGTTCTATACAGCCACGCAGGAAACCGCGTGGCCTTCTTTATTAACGAGGTAAGGGCAATGGAGTCTTTAAGGCAGAGCGACCCCGAAGTGTGGCAGGCCATCGGCCGCGAGGAGGAGCGGCAGGGACAGAACATAGAGCTCATCGCCGCCGAGAACCACACCTCCAGGGCCGTCCTCGAGGCGCAGGGCTCGGTGCTCACCGACAAGTACGCCGAGGGATATCCAGGGCGTCGCTACTACGGCGGCTGCCGCGCCGTCGACCCGGTGGAGGAGCTGGCACTAGGCAGGGTGCGGCAGCTCTACGGCGCCGAGCACGCCAACGTCCAGCCCCACAGCGGGGCCCAGGCCAACATGGCGGCCTACTTCGCGGTGCTGGAGCCCGGGGACAGGGTGCTCGCGATGAGGCTGGACCACGGGGGGCACCTCACCCACGGCAGCGCGGTGAACTTCTCCGGCCGGCTCTTCGCCTTCACCCACTACGGGGTAGACCGCGACACCGAGCGCATAGACTACGACGAGGTGGAGCGCCTGGCCCTTGAGCACCGCCCCCGGCTCATCGTGGCCGGGGCGTCCGCCTATCCCCGGACCATAGACTTCGAGCGCTTTCGCCGCATCGCCGATGCCGCCGGGGCCTCCCTGCTGGTGGACATGGCCCACATCGCCGGCCTGGTGGCGGCGGGGGTGCACCCGTCGCCCGTCCCCCACGCCGACATCGTGTCCTCCACCACCCACAAGACGCTGCGCGGCACCAGGGGGGGCTTCCTCCTGTGCCGGTCGGGGCTTGCCCATCGCATAGACGAGGCCGTCTTCCCCGGCGTGCAGGGCGGCCCGCTGGTGCACGCCATTGCCGCCAAGGCGGTGACCTTTGCCGAGGCCATGCGCCCCCAGTTCGCCGACTATCAGCGGGCGGTGCTGGAGAACGCCCAGGTCCTCGCCGCCGAGCTGGGGCAGGCCGGGCTCCGCCTGGTCTCCGGGGGCACCGACAACCATCTCGTCCTGGTCGACCTGGGGAGCACCGGGATAACGGGCCGGGCGGCAGAGCAGGCGCTGGAGGGGGTGGGCATAATAGTCAACAGGAACACCATCCCCTTCGAGAGTCGCCCTCCCCAGGTGGCCAGCGGCATCAGGCTGGGCACCCCCGCGGTGACCACCAGGGGATTCGGCCCCGCCGAGATGAAGGCCGTCGCCCGCCTGGTAGTGGAGGTCATCTCCGCCATAGGCGACGAGGGGCGGATGGCCCGCGTGCGCCAGGAGGTGGCGGAGCTGTGCCGCCGCTTTCCCGTGCCCGGCTTGGACGCCCGGTGTTGTCGCTAGTCCCCTTTCGTGCTATAATTTGCCGAGGTCTATATAAATGCAGAGCAAGGAGGTACCAGGGTGCGCGACTACGAGCTGGTAGTGATAATCAGCCCAGAGGTCGCCGATGAAGAGACTCCCGCTGCCATAGAGAAGATAAGTCGGTTCATAACCGATAGGGGCGGCTCCATTACTGAAGTGAACCAGTGGGGGAGAAGAAAGCTTGCCTATCCGATAAAGAACTTCATGGAGGGCAACTACGTACTGGCGCATTTTACAATGGATGCCCAGGCAACGGCTGACTTTGAAGCGAGCCTGGGGCTTGCCGAGGAGGTCCTACGCCACTTGCTGGTGAGGATGGGCGAGTAGCGGGAGGGCCTTTAGGCATCGGCGAAAGGAGTGGAGTGGCATGGCAAGCTTGAACAAGGTCATGATCATCGGGAATCTGGGCACTGACCCCGAGATGCGTTTCACTCCCAGTGGAAATCCGGTAACCTCCTTTCGTATCGCAACGACGCGATCCTACATGTCCCCTGAAGGTGAGAGAAGACAGGAGACCGAGTGGTTCACCGTGGTGACCTGGAGCAAGCTGGCGGAGAACTGCAACCAGTTCTTGAGCAAGGGCCGCCGCGCCTACGTGGAGGGAAGGCTGAGGACCCATAGCTGGGAGGGGCAGGACGGCCAGAGGCGCTTTCGCAACGAGATAGTGGCCAACAGGGTCATCTTCCTCGACCGTCCCGGGACGGTCACCGTCCCCGAGGAGGGAGACGTGGTGATCGAGTCCGATGAGTTCGCCCCGGAGGAGCTCCCCTTCTAGGGCATTGCTTGAAAGCTCGAGGGCACAAAACGATGTATACTACAGGTGAAAGTAGAAGAAATGGCCTTTAAGTCGAAGCCGTCCAAGCCAAGGGGTAGGGGTAGAAAAGGGGGCAGGTACATACCGAAGCGCAAGGTGTGCGCCTTCTGTGTGGCCAAGGTCGATACCATAGACTACAAGAACCCCGCACTGTTCCGCCGCTACATCTCTGATCGCGGCAAGATGGAGCCCAGGCGCAAGACCGGCGTCTGCGCCAGGCACCAGCGGGCCCTCGCGGTGGCGGTGAAGAGGGCGCGGCACCTCGCCTTGCTCCCCTATACCCCCACGCACATCCGTAAGACTGGCGGCGTTGGCGTACGAGACTGAAGACCTCTCCCCGCTTTAGAGAGGTCTGGGCTCCCCGATAGCCCCGGCGCGTGGCCCCCGGTGAGCGTGCTCGGTATCATGGCGTTTTTACGATGGCAAAGAAAGGCAAGCAACCACCCAGCCGTGAGGTCACCAAGCGCCGTCTCGCCCGCTGGGAGCAGGAGAGGCGGCGGCGCAGGATCACTGTCATCATCGGCTCCTCCATCGTAGCCGTCGTCATCGCAGTCGTCGCCTGCGGGTACTACTTCACCCAGGTCGCCCCGGCCCGGGAGTGGCTGTCCAAGGTGGGCCCCGCCGGCGACCGTACCGTCATCTACGCCGGCGACTACGTGGAGACCCTCCGCCTCTACCAGCTCGGCCTCTACCAGTCGTCCACGGACCAGCGCCAGGAGCCCCTCGTGCTCCTGGAGAACCGTGCACTGGTGCTCAAGGCGGCCCAGGCCTACCCCATCGACCCGGTGACCGATGACGCAATCGACGAGGAGGTCCGGGCCATGCTCGTCGCCGAGGACGAGGACGTAGACGAGGAGGAGCTGGAGGAGCGCTACCAGGCGGTGCTCACCACCTTCGCGCTGACCGATGGCCAGTTCCGGGACATCGTGAGGGTGGGCATCCTGGAGCAGAGGCTCGACGAGTACCTGAAGGGGCAGCTTCCCCAGGTGGGCGCAGAGGTGCGGCACGCCCACGTGGAGGCCATAGTCGTCGCCGATGAGGAGACGGCGCAGGAGGTGGAGGAGCGGCTGGAGGAAGAGGAGTTCACCGCCCTCGCCGATGAGTATGGCCTGGGCGACATCGGATGGCTCCCTGAGGGCCTGATGGGCCCCGGTTTCGACGACGTGGCCTTCACCATCGAGCTCGATACCGCGAGCGAGCCCGTTGTCGCCCAGGGTGGATACTATATAGTCAGGGTACTGGAGCGGGAGGACAGGGCACTGGAGCAAAGCATGAGGCAGACCATGGAGGCCAATGTATTCAGCTTCTGGCTGGAAGAGGAGCGCGAGGAGAAGGTGGAGCGCAACCCCGGCCTCGACCTGGACCAGACCTTTCTGTGGGCCCTGGACCAGATCAGCTAGAGGAGGACTGGCCCGGTGGGCGACAGGGATAGCGTAGGCATAGGTCTCATGGGACTGGGCGTGGTCGGCGGGGGCGTTGCCCGTGCCCTTCTGGGAAAGGCGCAGGCCATCTCGGCCCAGGTGGGCTGCCCGCTGCGCCTGGCGAGGGTGCTGGAGAAGGACCAGGCCCGGGTGCAGGCCTCCGCCATGGAGCCCGCCCTCTTCACCACCGACGCCACAGATATCTTTACCGACCCCCAGATCGATATCGTGGTCGAGTGCCTGGGCGGTGAGCGCCCGGCGTACGACTTCATAAAAGAGGCCCTCGGCCGGGGCAAGTACGTGGTCACCTCCAACAAGGAGGTGGTGGCCAAGCACGGCCCGGAGTTCCACGCCCTGGCCCAGGAGCGGGGGGTGGACATCCTCTACGAGGCCAGCGTAGGTGGGGGCATCCCGCTCGTCGCCCCCTTCAAGCGAGACCTCCTGGCCAACAGGATATCCGCCATCTACGCCATCATAAACGGCACCACCAACTACATCCTCACCCGCATGGCCCAGGAGGGCATCGAGTTCTCCGCGGCGCTCACGCAGGCGCAGGAGCTGGGCTACGCCGAGCCCGACCCGACGAACGACATCGAGGGCATAGACGCCGTCTACAAGCTGGCCATACTGTGTGCCCTGGCCTTCAACGCCCGGGTGCACCCCGACGATATCTATCGCGAGGGCATCTCCCGCCTCTCCGCGCGCGACTTCCGCTACGCCAGGGAGCTGGGCTACGAGATAAAGCTCCTCGCCATCGCCAAGGAGAGCGAGGGCCAGGTGGAGGCGCGGGTGCACCCGGTGTTCCTGCCCCGGGACCTGCTCCTGGCCAAGGTCGATGGCGTCTACAACGCCGTCCAGGTGGAGGGCGACCTGGTGGGACGTGTCCTCTTCTACGGACAGGGGGCGGGCCCCGCGCCCACTGCCAGCGCCATCCTCTCCGACGTCATCGATATCGCCAAGGGCATACGCCGTGGCGGGGGCGCTCCCTCGCACTACCGCCTCGACCCCGCGAAGAGGGTGCGGCCCATCGCCGAGGTCGAGACCAGGTACTACGTGCGCATGCACACCGCCGACCGTGCCGGCGTGCTGGCACAGATATCTCGCGTCTTTGCCGAGCTGGGCATCAGCATCTCGTCGGTCATCCAGCGGGAGACCGATGTCGCCTCCCAGGCGGCCCAGATCGTGCTCATGACGTACCCGGCCCAGGAGAGTGCCGTGCAGCGGGCGCTGGCGGAGGTCGAGCGCCTGGACGTGGTCAACGAGGTGGCCAACTTCGTCCGGGTAGAGGACTAGCGCCCCACCAGGTGGCGGAGGCCAGCAAAAGAGGCCGCTGCCTGTGTGGCGCGGCATCCCTTGTCATTTTAGGAGGTGCAGCGATGGGGGCCATGTCGGTGCTGCTGGCGGTCAAGGACATGAAGGAGACCCTGGCCTTCTACACCCAGGTCCTCGGTTTCGAGATGGGGATGGTCTTCCCCGATGCCGAGGGCCCGGAGTATGCCGACGTTGCCAGGGACGGGATGCAGCCCATGTTTGTCCCCTGCCAGAACGTGGGTGTGGGCCCCGACGAGCGGCTGGGCGTGGGCGTGAACATCTACCTGGAGCTCGATGGCGACATCGATGAGTACTACCGCCAGGTCAAGGGCAGGGGCGCTACGGTCGTCGACGATATCAAGGACGAGCCCTTCGGCATAAGGGACTTCACCGTGAGCGACCCCAACGGCTACCTGCTCACCTTCAACAAGCAGCTCCAGGCTGGGTAGCGTTGAGGCCGGGGCCGGGTGACTGCCAGAAAAGAGAAGTTTCTGAAAGTCTATAATAGAGCATAGAGAATGAAACAGGGCGTGCTACAGAGATACCGGGACTTCCTCCCCATAACCGCCGAGACCCCCCTCATCACCGTGGGCGAGGGGGATACGCCGCTGGTGCGCTCGCGCCGCATAGAGCAGGGGCTTGGCTGCGAGCTCTACTTCAAGCTGGAGGGGTGCAACCCCACCGGCTCCTTCAAGGACCGCGGCATGGTGGTCGCCGTGGCCAAGGCGGTGGAGGAGGGGAGCCGGGCCATCATGTGCGCCTCCACCGGCAACACCTCCGCTGCCGCAGCGGCCTTCGGTGCCCGCTTCGGCCTGGAGACCATAGTCATCGTCCCCAGGGCAGGCATCGCACTGGGCAAGCTGGCCCAGGCCCTGGTCTACGGGGCCCGGGTCATCGCCGTGGACGGCTCGTTCGACCAGGCGCTCGATATCGTGCGCGCCCTCACCCAGAGGCACCCCATCACCCTGGTCAACTCGATAAACCCCAACCGCATCGAGGGGCAGAAGACCGCCGCCTTCGAGGTCGTGGACGCCCTCGGCGATGCCCCGGACTTCCTGTTCATCCCCGTGGGCAATGCCGGCAACATCACGGCCTACTGGAAGGGGTTCTGCGAGTACCGCGGTGCCGGCAAGGCCTCTGCTGCGCCGCGCATGATGGGGTTCCAGGCCGCGGGTGCCGCCCCCATCGTCATCGGCCGGCCGGTGGCCCAGCCCAAGACCGTGGCCTCGGCGATACGCATCGGCAACCCGGCGAGCTGGCGGGGGGCGGAAGACGCCAGAGACCGCTCCGGCGGTGTCATAGACTCGGTGACCGACGAGGAGATCATCGCCGCCTACGCGCGGCTGGCCGCGGAGGAGGGCGTGTTCGGCGAGCCGGCCTCGGCGGCATCGGTGGCCGGCCTGTTGAAGATGGCGGCCGCGGGTGCCAGCTTCAGGGGTAGCAGGGTAGTCTGCGTCATCACCGGCTCCGGGCTTAAAGACCCGGACACCGCGATCGGGATGGCGCGGCCGCCCACGGAGCTCCCCCCAGATATCACCGCTGTTGAGGAGGCGCTGGGCCTCTCGCTTTAGGTTGCCTCCTGGCGCGGGGGCCTGTCGCTTCTCGCGGGGACACGGCCATCAGGGGGCGCAGTGCACCGCGGCGACCGCTCGGCAGCATGTCCGGGACGAGAGTGGACCGAGAAAGTCGGGGGGCTGTATGGCTGTACATCATGCCCAGGTAATAGTCAATCCCTGTGCCGGGGGAGGGTTCACCGGCAGGAAGTGGCCCCAGATACGCGGGCTCCTGCAGGACGCCGGGCTCTCCATCGAGCACGGCTTCACCGATGGGCCGGGCCACGGCACCGACCTTGCCCGCGAGGCCGTCGAGAGGGGGCACGAGCTGGTGATCGCCGTCGGTGGCGACGGCACGGTGAACGAGGTGGCCAACGGCCTCGTCGACGAGGAGGGAAAGGGCAGGGCCACCCTGGGCATCATCGGCCTGGGGACCGGCGGCGATGCCATCCGCACCCTGGGCATCCCCCGCGACTATGTCCAGGCCTGTCACCTCTTTTCCGACTACAGGAAGTGCACTATAGACCTCGGCGAGGTAGAATATACTGGAGGGACGGGCTGGGTGCGGCGCCTCTTCTTCAATACCGCTGGCCTGGGCTTCGATGCCGCCACGGTGGAGCGGCAGCACGCCCTGCCCGGGGGCTTAAGGGGCACCCTGCCCTACCTGATCGCCCTGGGGATCACGCTGGTGAGCTACCGCAACAAGCGGGTGACCCTCTCCGTGGATGGCCAGGCCGAGGAGCGGCGCTGCTTCACCGTGGTGGTCAACAACGGGCGCTACTTCGGTGGGGGGATGAAGATCGCCCCCGAGGCCGATGTCTGTGACGGCCTCCTCGACGTGGTGGTCATCGGTGACATGGGCCGGAGCGGCATCCTGTGGAACCTGCCCAAGGTATACAGCGGGAACCACATCGGGCATCCCATGGTGAGCGCGTACCGGGCGCTGGGCGTCGAGGTGGGGTCGCCGGAGCGGCTGCTCCTCCAGGTCGACGGCGAGCTGGTGGGAGAGGCGCCGGCGCGCTTTCGCCTGCTGCCCGCCGCCCTCGATGTCGCCGTGGCGCCTGGAGAGCAGGGGGGGTGAGTATGGGGCACACGACAATTAATGGCGCTGGAGAGTTCTATCACCACTACCCGCGCACGGCCACCATCGTAGCGGTGCGCGCCCGCGGCGGGAGCAACTGCATGGCGGTGGCGTGGCACTGCTCCCTGTCCAAGAGCCCTCCCCTCTACGGGGTCTCCCTCTCTCCCAAGAGGCTCACCCTGGGGCTCATCATGGAGGCCGGGGAGTTCTCGGTGAACTTCATGCCGCTGGAGAAGGCCGAGCTCATCGCCTCGGTGGGCGGCGTCTCGGGGACCGACACAGACAAGTTCGAGAGGTTCGACATCGCCACCGTCGCCCCACTTAAGACCCAGGCCCCGGTGCTCGCCGAGGCCTACGCCTGCTACGAGTGCCGCCTGGTGGAGCACCGCACCTACGGCGACCACGTGTGGCTGGTCGGCGAGGTGCTCGCCACCCACTACGCGGAGGGGCTGTTCACCGCGGAGCAGGTCGTCGATGTGGAGAAGGTCGCACCCGCCCTCTACCTGGGGGCGGAGCTCTATACTACCACGGACAGGAGAACAGTCCGTCACCTCGACCGCAAGGTCTACGGGAAACGCTGAAAGGAGGCCAGTTGGTCGACGAGCGCAAGATCGAAGAGGCGGTGCTCACCATAATCGAGGCCATCGGCGAAGACCCCTCCAGGGAGGGCATGGTGGGTACCCCGAGGCGCATTGCCGAGATGTACTCTGAGCTGTTCGCCGGGATCGGCATAGACCCCGCCGAGGAGCTCCAGGTGAGCTTCGACGAGGAGCACCACGAGATGGTGATACTCAGAGATATCCCCTTCTACTCCATGTGTGAGCACCACCTGCTCCCCTTCTACGGGCTGGTCCACGTCGGCTATATCCCCAAGGGGCGCGTCGTCGGGGCCTCCAAGCTGGCCAGGGTGGTGGAGGTCTTCTCCAGGCGGCCCCAGATACAGGAGAGGCTCACCACCCAGGTGGCGGAGACCATCTGCGCGGCCTTGGACCCCCAGGGCGTCGCCGTGGTCATCCAGGCGGAGCACATGTGCATGACCTTGAGGGGGGTGAAGAAGCCGGGGGCCAACATCATCACCTCGGCCACCAGGGGCGCGTTCCGCACCAAGGCCGCCACCCGCGCCGAGTTCCTCTCGCTGGTACAGGGCAGGTAGCTACGCCAGGTAGAGCCACCTGACCACTGCGGTCACCAGCTTGATGACGGGCCGGAAGACGAGCACCACCAGGAAGGCGATGAGGCCCATCGCTATCCCTATGGCGGCGCCGCCCAGTATGTCCAGCGGGAAGTGCACCCCCACGTAGACGCGGGAGAACGACCACAGGAGGGCCAGCCCCAGGAGGATGCCCCCCGCCCAGCGGTTGCCGCTCCAGGCGCCCACGGCGAAGGCGAAGCCCACCGCCGCGATGTTCGAGGGGAACGAGGGGTCGGTGGGCTGGTAGAAGAGCAGGTGCACCAGCCCGTCGGGGTAGATGCCGTACAGCTCGAAGGGCCGGGGGGTGTCGAGGTGGTCGTTCAAGACCTGGATCACGGCGTTGGCGAACCCCACCCCGATGAGCGCGCAGAATACCGCCGCCTGGTTCTTCTCCCGCTCCGCCCGGTCTCGACCCCAGAGCCACATGGCCAGGAGCACCATCACCATGGCCACGGGGATGAAGTACTCGCCTACCACCAGTGTCATCAGGCCGTCGAGGACACCCCAGCGCCCGGCGAGCCCGTTTATGGCCAGGAACAGGCCGTGGTCCCAGGTAGACATCTATCTCCGCCCCCGCAGGCCGCGCCAGCGCCTGGCCCAGGCCTGGAGATAGGTCATACCCCTCAAGGCATCGAGGCCCTGGGCCTCCTCCTCCTGCTGCCCAGGCCCTCTCCATCGCAGCTTGACCAGCGAGGAGATGACCAGGGTGGCCACTATGGCCATGGCGAGCGCGGCCACGAAGTAGCCGAAGAGGTAGGGCCCGGAGAGCCCCTCCGTGGTATCGGGGATGTTGCGGTTCTGGCTGAAGAACCAGGCGTACCCGGCCACGACTAAGAGCACGCCGAAGGCAGTCCCCAGGTATGGCCTCCTGAAGAGGGAGAGCCCCGCCAGCCCCTTGACCGCCGCCACCAGCTGCATGACGCCGAAGGCCACCAGGAACACGAACAGGAGGTAATCCCCTACCACGGCGCCCTCGCTCCTGTCCCCTGGTACAGGCCTGGGCTCACGGTTGGGCCTTTGCCTGTAGCTGCCTGGTGGTGATGAAGTGGGTCACACCCACCAGGCACGGGGCGGCGATGCAGTAGGCGATGACCAGCGCCGAGGCCCCCAGCCACCAGGCCACCAGTGGCAGTGGAATGAAGATGAAGGCAGAGAACACTATCATGTTGCGGGTGAGCAGGAGGGGCAGCGCCGCCACCCCCAGCACGATGAGCATGCCCTGGGGCAGCAGGGCAAGCAGCGTGCCGATGGTGGTGGCCTCGCCGCGGCCGCCCCTGAAGTGCAGGAAGAGCGGCCAGTTGTGCCCCGCCACCGCGGCCAGCCCGGCGACGAGCAGGAGCGGCTCGGAAAGCCCCATCGCCCCGGCGATGAGCATGGCCGCCACCCCCTTGCCGATGTCCACGGCGCCCACGGCGATGCCTGCCCGGGCACCGAGCTCGCGGAAGGCGTTTGCGGTGCCCATGTTGCCATCGCCCAGGGTGCGGATGTCCTCGCCCTTTATCAGCCGGCCGGCGATGTACGCTGAGGGGATGGAGCCCAGGAGGTAGGCGATGGCGATGGCGAAGATGAAACTCCCAACCATGTCACTCGCTTTATACCGTGGCCATGTTGTGTACCGGGGTGCACCAGTCCATGTATTTCTTGTTCTTGCCCTGTATTATGTCAAAGTAGATCGCCTGGAGCCTCTTGCTTATCTCCCCCACCTGGCCGTTTCCCACCTTGCGCCCGTCGATCTCGGCCACCGGCGTCACGTGGGCCGCGGTGCCGGTGAGGAAGCACTCGTCGGCGGTATAGAGCTCGCTGCGGTCTATGGTGCGCTCTGTGGTCTCGATGCCCAGCTCCTCTCTGGCCAGCTTTATCACGGTACCGCGGGTGATGCCCATGAGGATGTTGTCCGAGCTCGGCGGGGTGACCAGGGTGCCGTCTATCACCAGGAAGAGGTTCTCCCCGCTCCCCTCGGAGACGTGCCCGTCGTGGGTGAGCATTATGCCCTCGTCGTAGCCGTTCTCGATGGCCTCGGTCTTGGCAAGGGCGCTGTTCACGTACAGGCCGGTGACCTTGGCCCGGGCCGGGATCATGTTGTCGTCGATGCGGCGCCACGAGGAGACGCAGCACTTGATGCCCTTGGTGACGTCGAGGTAGGGGCCGAAGGGGGTGCAGAACATGCACAGGCTGTCCTCTAAGCCGTGGAGCTTCACCCCCACCTCCTCCGAGCTCTTGTAGGCCAGGGGGCGGACGTAGATGTCCTCCTTGTAGCCGTTCATCGCCACCAGCTCCACGGTCAGGCGGCACAGCTCTTCGATGGTGTAGGGGACGTCTATCTTGAGCACGTTGCAGCTCCTGAGCAGCCGCTTATAGTGGTCGCGGACCAGGAAGAGGTACATCATCTCGTGGTCTGCGTTCCAGTTGCCCCGGATCCCCTCAAAGCAGGCGGTACCGTAGTTCAGGGCGTGGGTCATTATCCCTACCTTGGCCTCGGCCAGGGGCACGAACTTACCGTCGAAAAAGGCATAGTGCGGCATATGGAGGCTCCTTTCCCTTTGAGGGGTCGGGCTAAATTATAAACCTCGTCGCCAGGTAAGACAACCCCCTGCCAGGTGAACCTTGACATGGCGCTATGGGGTGGGGCATAGTTTATTCGTGATGAGCGGAAAGGCGGTGCAGCTGCGCTTGCCGCTGGCACACCCGCACGCCGGCCCGGGCGTGAGCGAGGTAGGGGCCAGGTCGGTGCTGACCCCGTCGCGCCTCGCCGACTACACCGTGAACGCCTACACCGGCTGCGGGCACGGCTGCGTCTACTGCTACGCCCGCCGCTTCTCGCGCTCCTCTCACCCCGGCGAGCAGTGGGGCACCTTCGTCGATGTCAAGGTGAACGCCCCCCAGGTGCTGGAGCGGGAGGCCGCCCGCAGGGGGCGAGGCCTGGTCTTTTTGAGCTCGGCCACCGACGGCTGGCAGCCCCTGGAGGAGCGGTACCGCCTCACGCGGGGCTGCCTGGAGATCCTGCTCGAGCACGGCTTTGCGGTGCACGTCCAGACCAAGAGCGCACTGGTGCAGCGCGACTACGACCTGCTCGCGGGGCGGCGGGCAGTGGTGGTGGGCATCACCATCACCACGCTCGACCCCGGCGTGGCCGCGCTGTTCGAGCCGGGGGCGTCCCCTCCCGGCGACCGCGTGGCCGCCGTAGAGCGGGCGCGCTCGATGGGGATAGACACCACCGTCTTCCTGGGGCCGCTGCTCCCCTACATATCGGACCGCGGCCAGGGACTGGGGAGGCTCCTCGATGCCGTCGCTGCCGCCCGCCCGCAGAGGGTTATCGTGGACCGCTTGAACCCACGCTTCGGCATGTGGCCCGGCGTCGTGTGCGCCCTTGAGCGCTGCCACCCGGAGCTGGTGCCACTGTACCGCGAGGTGCTCTACGATGGCCAGGCGCGCGCCCGCTACAGCGCAGACCTGCGGCGGAGGATAACGTTCGAGGCCGGGCGACGCGGCCTCGGCGAGAGGCTACAGCTCTGCTTCTAGTCCCTCCGCTGGGAGCGGGGCGGTCGAAGGAGAACGGGCAATGGAATGGCTTGAGAGATACCGGTGGGCTATCGCCCTGGTGCTGGTCGCCCTCATCGTAGCCGGGGGCGTCCTCCTCTTCCAGGGGAGGCCCTGGGCCGACGAGCCCGTGGAGGTCGTTCTCGCCTCGCCCACCCCTGCCCTCGCGCCGGGCGTGGAGGTCTACGTGGCCGGTGCCGTGGTGAACCCGGGGTGGTACTCACTGGGGTGCGGCGATGCCATCGCGGACGCGGTGATGGCCGCCGGTGGGGTGAGGGAGGGGGGCGACCCGGCGCGTCTCAAGCTCTACTGCTTCAGCGTAGGCGAGGGCGACGAGCCGCAGCGGGTGGACATAAACCGTGCCCCGGCCTGGCTCCTCGAGGCCCTGCCCGGCATCGGCCCCGCGCTGGCGCAGGCCATCATCGATCACCGCGACGAGCACGGCCCCTTCCAGCGGATAGAGGAGCTCAAAGAGGTGAGCGGCATCGGCGAGGCCACCTACGAGGCCATCAGGGACCTGGTCACAGTGGAGTAGCGTGGAGGTCGCTCGCGTGACAGTGAAACGGCGGTAAGGCACCGCCGGGGAGGCCGCAGCCTTCGGGTTTATGACATGGTGCTGGTCTATGTAAGCCTCGCCGTCATCGTGGGGGTCTACCTTGGCTCCCACGTCTCTCTACCCCTCGCCGCCGTCCTGCCCGCCATCGCCGCTACCCTTTTCGTCGCCCTCCTGGGGAGGCGGCGGCGGGCCGTCCTCTTGATCGCGCTGTTGCTCGTTGCCTTCCTCTGCGGGGCCCTGCGCTCCGGCCTGGTGCCCACCGGCGACGGCTTACAGCCCTTCGTCGGCCAGGGGGATGTGGAGGTCATCGGCGTCGTCGTCGAGGAGCCCGAGCCCAGCCACTCCTCGACCGGGCTCGTCTGCCGGGTGCGGGAGCTCAATGGAGAGGAGGTCTCGGGCACCCTGCTGGTGCGCACCACCCGCTTCCCCTCGTACCGCTACGGCGACGTGCTGCGCCTGGTGGGGGAGCTGGAGGAGCCGGGGCCGTTCGATGGCTTCGACTACGGGGCCTACCTGGCGC
Source organism: Chloroflexota bacterium (assembly GCA_034189655.1). Taxonomy (GTDB): domain Bacteria; phylum Chloroflexota; class Dehalococcoidia; order E44-bin15; family E44-bin15; genus JAXHUE01. The sequence continues at coordinate 22,068 of JAXHUE010000029.1, forward strand.
GGCAGGGCATATTCACCACCATGTACTACCCCGACGAGGTGGAGCGTGTCGGGAGCGGGCAGGGCCCTCCGCTGCTCCAGGCCATCCACTCGTTGCGGCAGCGGCTGGCCCATTCCCTTGGCGCCTCCCTCTCCGAGCCGGCGTCGGGGCTGGCGCAGGCCCTGCTCCTGGGGTTGCGCTCCGGCATACCTGAGGAGCTGTACCTCGCGTTCCAGCGCTCTGGGACGGCCCATCTCCTCGCCATATCGGGGCTGCACATGGCCATCGTCGCCGGCATCCTGCTGAGCGTCTCGGTGGCGCTGTTCGGTCGCCGTCGCCCCACCTATTTCCTGGTCACCCTGGGCTCGCTGTGGCTCTACGCCCTGCTCGCCGGGATGTCCCCCTCGGTGGTGCGTGCCGCCATCATGGTGAGCCTGTTCCTCTTCGCCGCCTACGTGGGGCGGCAGCGCAGCACCATGACGGCGCTCGCCTTTGCCGCGGCGCTCATGGTGCTGGTCGACCCCAGGGTCATGTGGAGCGTGAGCTTCCAGCTCAGCTTCGCCGCGGTGAGCGGGCTCGTCCTGCTCGCCCCCGTGTTCCAGCGCTGGGGGCAGCGCACCAGGGCCCCTGCCGTCGTCTGCGACAGCTTTGCCTACAGCCTGGCCGCCATCCTGGGCACCCTCCCCCTCGTCGCCTACTACTTCGGCTACGTCTCGCTGGTCGGTCTCCCCGCCACCTTCCTCATGCTGCCGGTGCTGCCCGCCATCATCTGCCTCTCGGCGCTGGTGAGCGTGGTCGGCCTGTGGGCGCTGCCCGTGGCACAGGCCGTGGGGTGGGTGGCCTGGCCCTTCCTGCGCTACATGGAGGGCGTGGCCGAGCTCTTCGCTGCCCTCCCCTGGTCTTCGCTCGACGTGGGGGGCGTGGACGTGTTCTGGGTGTGGCTGTACTACGGGGTGCTGGCCGCCCTGCTCCTGCTCTCTTCGCGGCGGGGGCGTCTCCTCTCCGGTGCCGGCCCCGGCGTGGGCCGGCAGCCCTCCCGGCGCCTCTCGACGCCAATTACATTATCATTAATTTTCTGTACCCGTTTTGGGAGTTCTGCATTTATATTGATGTTCTTATAGTGTGTTGTTTTTTTACCGAAAAATCCTAATGTACGGTCTGTAAGGTTAAAATCGAAAAAGAGCTTTTCGTTTTTCATAAACCA
>JAXHUE010000003.1:0-31195 GCA_034189655.1 Chloroflexota bacterium
ATATATAACGGCGTTTTTCTGTCCATTTGCGCCAGGAAGGTGCGCAGGATATCCTTGCCCACCCCGGTCATGATGGACTCGGGGTGGAACTGTACCCCCTCCACCGGGTGGCTGCGGTGCCTTAAGCCCATGACGACCCCCCGGTCCGTCCACGCGCTCACCTCCAGGCAGTCGGGCAGGCCGTCACGCACTACGGCCAGGGAGTGGTAGCGGATGGCGGGGAAGGGGCTGGCCAGCCCCTTGAAGACCCCGCGGCCGTCGTGGTAGATGAGCGATGACTTGCCGTGCATTATCTCGCCGGCGCGCTCCACGGTGGCCCCGTAGCTGTAGCCGATGCACTGGTGGCCCAGGCACACCCCCAGGATGGGGAGCTGCGGCCCAAAGTGGCGTACCACTGCGTTGGAGATGCCGGCGCGGTCGGGAGTCCCCGGCCCGGGTGAGATGACGATGCGCTCCGGGGCCAGGGCCTCGATATCGGCGATGGTGGCCTTGTCGTTGCGCACCACGCACACCTCCTGGCCCAGCTCGCACAGGTACTGGTACAGGTTGTAGGTGAAGCTATCGTAGTTATCGATGAGCAGCAGCATCTAGGCACCCTCCGCCTGCTCGATGGCCTTGAGCAGGGCACGGGCCTTGCTCAGGCTCTCCTGGTACTCTCGCTCCGGGACGCTGTCGGCCACGATGCCGCCCCCGGCCTGGACGTATGCCGTGCCCCCCTTCATGACGATGGTGCGGATGGTGATGGCCGTGTCCAGGTTCCCCCCGAAGCTGAAGTAGCCCACGGCCCCGGCGTAAGGCCCCCTGCGGTCGGGCTCCAGCTCGGCGATGATCTCCATGGCGCGTATCTTGGGGGCGCCGGAGACGGTGCCGGCAGGGAAGCAGGCGCGCAGGGCGTCGAACGGGGAGAGGTCGGGGCGCAGCCGTCCCTGCACGTGGGATACCAGGTGCATCACGTGGGAGTAGCGCTCCACGTCCATGAGCTGGGTGACCTCTACCGTGCCCGGCCGCGCCACCCGCCCGATGTCGTTGCGCCCCAGGTCTAATAGCATGATGTGCTCGGCCAGCTCCTTCTCGTCCCTCTTCAGCTCCTTCTCCAGCGCGGCGTCCTCCTCCGCGCTGGCCCCGCGGGGTCGGGTGCCGGCGATGGGGTGGGTGGCCACTATGCCGTCCTCCACCCGCACCAGGAGCTCCGGCGAGGCCCCCACGATGTGGCAGTCGTCGAGGTGGAGGTAGTACATGTAGGGCGAGGGGTTGATGCCGCGCAGCGCCCGGTAGATATCGAAAGGGGTGGCAGAGGTGGCGCGGGACAGCCGCTGCGAGAGCACGGCCTGGATTATCTCGCCAGCAGCGATGTACTCCTTGGCCTGCTCCACGTTGGCCTCGAACTGGGCCTGGGAGAGGTTGGACTCCACGGAGAAGGGGGACGCGGCCCGGCCCCCGGCCGCCGCCTTCACCGGCTCGAAGGGCTGGCCCAGCCGCTCCACCAGGCGGTCGATGCGCTCGGTGGCCTCGCGGTAGGCCCGCTCCACGTCGCCGTCTATGTGGGCGTGGCTCACCACCTTTATCCGGTGCTTTAAGTGGTCGAACACCAGGATGGTATCGGCCAGCATGAATACGGACGGGGGCAGGCCCAGCGGGTCGCTCTCCGGCGCAGGCAGCCTCTCGAAGTGGCGCACCACCTCGTAGGAGAGGTACCCCACCGCCCCGCCGTGGAAGCGGGGCAGGCCGGGCACGTCCACCAGGCGGAAGCGCCCCAGCTCCCCCTCGATGGCGAGCAGGGGGTCGGCCCCCTCGTCGCCGGTGAGGACCAGGTAGGGCTCGGCGCCGATGAAGCTGTAGCGGGCCAGCCTCTCCCCGCCCTCGACGCTCTCCAGGAGGAAGGAGTAGGGGCCGCGTGCGATCTTCAAGTAGGCAGAGACCGGCGTCTCCAGGTCGGCCATGATCTCGCGGTAGATGGGCACCAGGTTGCCCTGGCCCTGGAGCGCCCTCACCTCATCGAGCGATGGATAGTACATGTCCCCTCATGGTGCATATGTAGAGATACAGCTTTGAGAGAGAGGCCGCGCACCTGCCCGAACCATCTCTTTGTTGGTGTTGAGCCTCCCTCCCAGGATGCACATGTGTAGACACAAAAAAACGCCCGCAAAGGGGCGTAGTCTCAAAGACCCGCGGTGCCACCCTTTTTAGTCCTGGTGGTGACCATCTCTCAGCAGGTACAGCCCCCGGTCTCCGGGGCGATACCCTGGGCTGTGATAACGGTGCCCTTCCGGCAAGGCCTACTGCGGCGGCGGTGCCCTCCGCGTTCGGTTTGCGACTCCCAGGCCCATTCGCGCGCCGGCGCTGGTATCGGCTCTCACCCGTCCCGACTCTCTGTCACCCCGCTCTGGCGCCTACTAGCCCTGTTCACAGTCTGTGCCGTATGCAGTTTTGTGGACGGGCCTACGATAGCACATAATCAGTGTGCCGTCAAGACCGCGTGCGCTCGGTGAAGGCGGAGGCCCCCTGGGCCAGGGTCTCGGCGCCGCCCATGGCGTTCAGGGCCGAGGCCGTCTCGTAGTTCAAGCCCGCGTCCAGGCTGTATGACATGGCCACGTTGATGGCCCGCTTGGCGGCCTGCACCGCTGCCGGCTGCATGGAGGCGATCTCCTCGGCGAGCTTCCTGGCCTCGGCCATGAGCTGCTCCCTGGGGTAGACGTGGTCCACCAGCCCGATGCGCAGCGCCTCCTGGGCGTCGATGCGGCGCCCGGTGTAGATGAGCTCCTTGGCCTTGCCCGGCCCCACGATGCGGGGGAGGCGCTGCGTGCCCCCCATGTCGGGGATGATGCCGAAGGTGACCTCCGGGATGCTGAGGATGGAGGTATCGGCGGCCAGCCTGACATCGCAGGTGAGGATGAGCTCCATGCCCGCGCCCATGCAGTAGCCGTTTATGGCGGCGATGACCGGAACCGCCATCTCCTCGAACATGGAGAAGATCGCCTTCATGGCCCGCAGGTTATCGAACCCGCTGCGCGCCTGTCCCAGGGAGATGCCCCCGGCGGACACCGCCTTTAAGTCGAGGCCGGCGGAGAAGGCCTTGTCCCCGGCACCGGTGAGGATGGCCACCCGGACGTCGTTATCGCCGATGATGCCCAGTGCCGCCTGGCGCAGCCCCAGCCACACGTCACTGTCCATGGCGTTTAGCCTATCGGGGCGATTGAGCGTTACCGTGGCGATGGGGCCCTCGATGGTGAGCAGTACCTTGTCTGCCTGTGTCATTGTCGCCCTCCCAGTATATAGAGTCGTCGGACGTCCGCAGGGGGACGCTGGGCGGGGCAGCCTCCCCGGCCCGGCAGGGGGCCCATGGCGGTGGCCCGCCTATTTCCCCTGGAACCTGGCCTCCCGCTTCTCCAGGAAGGCGGTCACCCCCTCCTGGAAGTCCTCGGTGCGCACGCAGATGCCGGCGGCGTAGGTCTCGTAGCCGAGCTGGGTGGCCAGGTCGTTGCTCCGCAGGCCGGCGTACACCGTGCGCTTGATGAGCTCGATGGCGATGGGTGGCCCCTTCACCAGGGCGGCGGCCAGGCCGCGGGCCTCGGCCATCAGGTCGCCGGGGGGCACTACCGTGCTCACGATGCCGATGCGCTCCGCCTCTGCGGCATCGACGGCGCGCCCCGTCCACATGATGTCGAGGGCCCTGGAGAGGCCCACCGCCCGGGGCAGGAAGAAGGAGAGCCCCCACTCCACGGGGAGCCCCCTCCTCACGAACACAGAGATGAAGCGGGCGTCCTGGGACGCGATCCTGATATCGCAGGCCATGGCCAGCCCGAACCCGCCGCCGGCGGCGACGCCGTTCACCGCGGCGATGACGGGCTTCTCGAGCTGCGATATCCTGAGGACGGGCAGTGAGAGCGGCCCCATGGTGCCGCGGCGCCCCTCCTCCCCGGAGCGGATCTCGGTCTGGCCGGCGAGCCCGCGCACGTCGGCGCCGGAGCAGAAGGCGCGGCCGGTGCCGGTGATGATGAGCGCCCTGATATCGTCTGACGCGGCGGTCTCCGCGGCGGCGGCGAGGAGCGACTCCCTGACCCCGATGCTCAAGGCGTTGAGCCGCTCTGGCAGGTTGAGGGTGAGCGTGGCTATCCCCCCCTCCTTCTCGAAGGTGGCGTCCTGGTAGGTATGGCTCATGGCGTGGCCTCCTCTGTGTCCCTCGGTCGCCTGGGTCGGGCGCGGCTGCCGCACCTGCGTGCTCGGTCTCCCCGCCTCCCTAGCAGGCGTGTCCCAGCACCACTATCTCGGTGGCCGCGGGCAGGGCGCCCGCCTTGAACTCGACCTCGGCGCCCGATGCCTTCTTCACGTTTTCCTTGCCCTCGGTGAAGGCCTCCACCGGGGCGATGGGGTAGAGGCACTTGGCGGTGCTGTAGTGCATGGGGATGGTCACCCTGGGCTTGAGCTGGGCGACGACTGCGCTGGCCCCCGCGGCATCGATGGTGAATACCCCGCCGATGGGTATCATGAGGACGTCCACCTCGCCGATGGCGCCGGCCTGCTCCGCGCTGAGCGGGTGCCCCAGGTCGCCCAGGTGACACAGCCTGACCCCGTCCACGGTGAAGCAGAAGATGGTGTTGGGGCCGCGCTCGCTGCCGCCGCTCGCGTCGTGGAAGGACTCTATCCCCTTGAAGCTGATCCCCTTGACCTCTGTGGTGCCCGCCCCCTTGACCACCTTGGGGTCCCCTGGGATGGCGGTGTTGTTGTGGTCGGGGTGCTCGTGGCTCACCGTCAGCACGTCGGCGGTCTCCTTGATCTCGTCGTAGTTGATGCCCATGCCCGCTACGTAGGGGTCGGTGATGACCTTCACCCCGCTGTCAGAGGTGACGAGGAATGATGCATGGCCCAGCCACTTGACCTTCATTGATGAAACCTCCTTTTTTGCGGTGCTCTTCGGGTACTATTGTAGCACTGTCTCTGTCTCTGGCAAGGCCCCCGGCTACGGGCCCTCGGCGCCCAGGGCCAGGACCAGGTTTGCCAGTGTGCGCACCCCGACGCCGGTGGCCCCCTTGACCAGTATGCCCCGCTCTTTCTCGCTGCGGGCGGTGCCCGCGATGTCCAGGTGCACCCAGGGGCGCTCCCCGACGAACTCGGCGAGGAACTGGGCGGCGGTGATGGCACCGCCCCAGCGGCCGGCGCTGTTCTTGATGTCGGCGACGTCGCTCTTGTTCTGCTCCTTGTACTCGTCGAACATGGGCATCTGCCAGATGCGCTCGCCGGCCTCCTCCCCGGCGGCGATGGCGCGCGCGATGAGCCCCTGGTCGTTGCCGAAGGCCCCGCTGCAGTGCTCGCCCAGGGCGATGTGACAGGCCCCTGTCAGGGTGGCGATGTCGATTACCGGGGCAAGCCCCAGCGTCTGGGCGTAGCTTAAGGCGTCGGCGAGGATGAGCCTGCCCTCGGCGTCGGTGTTGATGATCTCGATGGTCTTGCCGCTGTGCGCGGTGAGGATGTCGCCCGGCTTCAAGGCGGCGCCGTCGGGGAGGTTCTCCGTGGCCGGGACCAGGGCGGTGACGTTGAGCCTGGGCTTGAGCGTGCCGATGGTGCGCATGGCGGCGATGACCGCGGCCCCACCGGACATGTCCCCCTTCATGTCGCCCATGCCCTCGGAGGGCTTTATGGAGATGCCGCCTGAGTCGAAGGTGACGCCCTTGCCCACCAGCCCCACGGTCTGGCCCGACGCCTCGTCCCCGCGGTAGCTCACACAGATGAGCTGGGGCGGCTGCCGGCTCCCCTGGGCCACGCCGAGGAGGGCGCCCATGCCCAGCCCCTCTATCTCGTCAGGCCCCAGCACGCGGCACTCCAGCCCACACTCCGCGGCGACGCTGCGGGCGACGTCGGCCATGTCGCGGGGGGTCATGAAGTTGGCCGGCTCGTTGGCCATGTCGCGGGCCAGGTTGGTGGCCTCGGCGAGGGCACGTCCCCGGGCCAGGCCGCGCTCCATGGCGGACAGCCTCTCTTCGTCCCGCTCCACGATGAGCACCTCGGCCACCTCACGCTGCTCCGGGTCCCTGGCGCGGTGGCGGCGGAAGGTGTAGAGCCCCAGGATGGCCCCCTCGGCCGCCGCCTGGGTCGCCTGCTCGGCGTCGATGCCACCGGCGCCGGCGCCGTGGGCCACGGTGGCGATGACCTCCGCCCCGGCCTTGCGCGCGGCGCGGCAGGCCTCGGCGGTGGCGGCGCTCAGCCGGGCCAGGGTGAGCTCGCCCTCCTTGCCCAGCCCGACGACGATGACCCGTGCCGCCTCCATCTTGCCCATGGTGTGGAGCAGGGTGGTCTCGCTCGCCTTGCCCTTTATCTCCTTGTCGGCGATGAGCTGGGTGATGAGCCCGTCGAGGGCGCGGTCCACCGCGGCGGTGGCCCCGCCCGGTGCCTCCACCCCCTCGAACAGGTTGACTATCACCGCCCCCGCGGGGACTCTGGCGATATCCCCCGCTACGACCTTGACTTCCATCTTGCCTCCTTGTCCAGCGCCCGTCTCGGCGCTGGAGACGGCCCCATGATAGCGAAATGGCGGCCGGCGCGCAAGGGGGGCCAGGGGCCGCCGTCGTCTTGGGGCTAGCGTGTGGCGGCGCGCACGATCCTGTCTATGGCCGGGGCGATGTCCCGCGAGGTGTCGACGGCGAAGTGGTTGCGCCGTATGCGCTCCGCCGAGTGGCGCATCTGGCGGTACACCTGCCAGTCGGCGTCGGAGCGGTCTTCGGGGTCGGCCCCCATCTGGCGCTGGGCCAGGCGCTGGCGCACCACCTCGGGGGGGGCCTCGACGCGCACCATGATCAGGCGCGCCCCGGCGCGCGCGGCGATGCGGTAGAGCTCCTCGCGGTTGCGCTCGATCAGGTTGGTGGCGTCGAAGATGAGCGGTATCCCCTTGCCCAGGAGCCCCGCGATGAGGAGGTGCAGGGCGGAGAAGAGGCGGGCGCTCTCCTCCAGGCTGTGGCTGGGCACCGGGAAGAGCACCTTGCGCATGGCGTCGCTCTCGATGATGGGGTAGTGCAGCCGCTCCTCGAGGCGGCGGCACAGGTAGGACTTGCCGCTGCCGGGGAGGCCGCTCACCACGATGAAGGGCGGGGCCACCATGGGCTCAGGCAGCTCGCCGAGGGCCTGCCCCAGCCTCTCCACGTCGCCGACCTGGGTGTGCTCCATGTGGGCCATTATAGGACATCTGGCGCTGCGAGGCCAGCATATGTTGACATAATAATAAGCGGTGCGACGTGAGACCCACGGGGTGACCGCGGCACTGCCCGGCGAGAGGTGCGCCTTTAAGTGGGTGGAGGCCGCCTACTTGTCGGCGAAGAACGATACCCCCACCAGCCCGGGGCCGGTGTGCGCCCCCATGACCGGGGTGAACGGGGTCAGGTACAGCTCGACGCAGTTGAAGCGGCGCGCCACCTGCTCCTTGAGCGCCTCCCCCTCCTCGAGTGTGCCGGCGTGGTGCACCATGGCGTGGAGCGGCGCCGAGCCCACGCGCTCCTCCACTACGTCCAGCAGGCGCTTTATCGCGCGGGACTTGGTGCGGGCCCGCTCTAGGCCCTCGGTATAGCCCGTGGTGGTGGGCACCTCGATGATGGGCTTTATGCTGAGCAGGGAGCTGGCCCAGGCCGCGGCGGTGCCGATGCGCCCGCCCCTGGCCAGGTATGAGAGGGTATCCAGTACGGCGATGAAGGTGACCTTGCTGACCGTCTCCTCGGCGCGGGCCACCACCTGGGCCATGTCCGCCCCGTCGCGCGCGGCACGGGCCGCCTCCAGGGCGCTGAACCCCAGCGCCCCCGCCGTGGTGCGGCCGTCGACGATGGCTATCTCGGTATCGGGGAGGGCCTCCCGTGCCATCTCCCGGGCCGTGGTGGCGGCCTCGATGGTGGCGCTGTAGTTTCCCGAGATGAGCACGCACACGATGCTGCGGGTGCCACCGCCCACCTCCCTGAAGGCGGCGAGGAACTCCCCGGCGCTGGAGGCCGAGGTGGTGGGCAGGTCCCTGGCCACCTTGAGCATCTCGTAGAACTGGTCCGGGGTGAGGTCTACCCCGTCGTGGTAGGCCCGCTCGTTGAAGTGGATGGTCAGGGGCAGCACCCGTATCCCGTACTGGGCCACCAGCTCCGGGGGCAGGCACGCCGTACTGTCGGTTATGATGGCAACCCTCTCCATGGCCCCTCCTAGTCCTCTGTATAGTAGGCGAGCCCCGCCAGCCCGGGGCCGGTGGAGTAGCCCATCACCGGGCTGAACTCGCTTGTCCACAGCTCGCAGCAGTTGAACTGGCCCTGCACCCGCTCCTTCAGGCGCTCGGCCTCGTCGGGTGCGTCGGCGTGTATCACCGCCATGTGCACCGGCCTCTCTCCCACCTGCTCCTCCGCGATGTGGAGGATGCGCCGTAACCCGCGCTCCTTGGTGCGGGTGACCCCGATGAAGGTGATGACGCCGTCCCCGATGCTCACGATGGGCCTGACGCTCAATGCAGAGCCCACCTGCGAGGCGATCTTGGGGATGCGCCCGCTGCGGTAGGCGTGGCGGATGGTATCGAAGCAGATGTAGAACGCCAGGCGCCGGCTCACCGCCTGGGCCTGGGCGATGGCCTGGGCCATGTCCCTGCCCTCGGCGATGGCCCTGGCCGCGGCCAGCACCACGAAGCCCTCGGCGGCGGCGGTGTGCCTGGAGTCGACGATCTCGATGGTGGTGTCGGGGAGCTCTGCCCGCACCTGCTCCCTGGCGGCGTGGGCCACCTCGTAGAAGGCGGAGAGCCGCGATGAGATGGTGATGCACAGGATGCCCTCGGCGTGGGGGGCCAGCTCGCGGAAGGCCTCCACGTAATCGCCGGGGGCCGCCGCCGACGTGGCGAAGGCCTCCGGGTCCTGGGCGAAGAGGCGGTAGGCCTCGGATATGCTGATATCGACGTACTCCTTGTATATCCTGTCACCGTAGTGGACGTTGGCCGCCACCAGCCTTATGCCGTACTGCTCTATCATCTCACTGGTCAGGCAGGCGGTGGTGTCGGCGATGAGGGCTATCCTGGCCATGGCGCGTCACACCTCCTCGTGGTAGGCGAGCCCCACCATGCCGCGGCCGGTGGAGTAGCCCATTATGGGGCTGAACTCGCTTATCCACAGCTCGCGGCAGTTGAACTGGCCCTGCACCTGCTCCTTCAGGTGCTCCGCCTCGTCCAGTGCGTCGGCGTGCATCACCGCCACGTTCACTGGCCTCTCCCCCACCCCCTCCTCCATCATCTGGAGGATGCGCCGTACCCCACGCTCCTTGGTGCGGGTGACCCCGACGAAGGTGAGGGCGCCCTGGTTGATGCCGATTATGGGCTTCACGCTCAAGGCAGAGCCTATCTGTGAGGCCACCTTGGGGATGCGCCCGGTGCGGTAGACGTAGCGGATGGTGTCCATGAGGGCCAGGAACCCCATGCGCCGGCTCACCGCCCGGGCCTGGGCGATGGCCTGGGCCATGCCCCTGCCCTCGGCGATGGCCCTGGCCGCGGCCAGCACCACGAAGCCCTCGGCGGCGGCGCAGTGCCCGGAGTCGAGGAGCTCGATGGAGGTGCCGGGGAACTCCTGCCGCACCTGCTCCCGTGCCACGTGGGCCACCTCGTAGAAGGCGCTTATCTTCGACGAGATGGTGATGCACAGGATGCCCTCGGCGTGGGGGGCCAGCTCGCGGAAGGCCTCCACGTAGTCACCGGGGGTGGCTGGCGAGGTGGCGAATCGCTCCGGGTCTCGCTCCAGGAGGCGGTAGGCCTCGGATATGCTGATATCGACGTACTCCTTGTACCCCGTGCTGTTGTAGAAGATGTTGGCCGCTACCAGCCTTATGCCGTACTGCGCTATCATCTCACCGGTTAAGCAGGCGATGCTGTCTGCGACGATGGCGATGTCAGCCACGGGCATGGCCCCTTCCACGGGCGTGGCCGATGCCGTGCTGCACCAGCATGGGGATGAAGAGGAGGGCTACGGAGAGCACGGCGGCGATGGCTATGCCCAGGTGGCCGAGGTCGAGCACGGTGAATGCCAGTATCAGCGAGGCCGCAAGCGCCGACAGGGCCAGTGCCCCCACCTTGAAGGGGCGCCTGCCGCTATAGACGAAGGCCACGACGCCCGCGGCCAGGACCAGGAAGCTGAGCGCCACCCACGGCGAGAGCTGGAGCAGGTACCCCTCGTCGTAGGCCAGGAAGATGCCGCCCTTGGTGGCGGCGAGGAACCAGCAGGCCATGGCGGGCAGGGGCAGCACCGTGAGCGAGCCGTACAGCCAGTCGCGGCGCACCATGTCGGCGGCGAGCAGGGCCAGGGGCCACAGGGAGAGCAGTATGCACCCCGACGTGATGGCGACGACCCAGGGGCTTGGCCCCATGTCGCCCCGGCCCATGAGGGAGAGGAGGGCGTGTCCCGTGATGTATACCGAGGCCACCACGGCGAAGAGCAGCGGCCCCAGCGAGTAGCCCAGCCAGGGGTAGCGCCATACCGGCCGCTTGTGCCACCAGCCGTAGATGGCCCCCCCGAGCAGGGCGGCGCTGATGGCGGCGAGCCCGCCCGGGCTGCGCCACAGGGTGAGGGCGAACAGGATGACCATGAGGAGGTGGGGCGTGGCGGCGACGAGCGCCGTGCTCATGCTGCCCCTGCTGTGGGCCTCGTAGAGCTGGCGCGCCAGCGCCTCGGGGCGGCCCAGGCGCTCGGTGGCCTGCCGCGCCGCCTCCCCCTCGGGGAGGCCGCCCCTCTGGAGCTCCTGGGCGCTCTCCTCGATGTGGGTGTACACCTCGCGGAGGACGTCGCCTCGCACCGAAGGGTCCAGCCGCAGGCGGTGCCCCAGTCGCTCCAGGTACCCTTTCAGCTCCGGGCCCATGGTCATGGCGCAGTCGTCTCCCCGCTTCTAGCTATCCGGGAGCATGATGGAGTCCACCGCCCTGGAGAACCCCCGCCACTCCGCCAGCTTCTCCTCCAGGGCGCGCCGGCCTTTGTCCGTGATGTGGTAGTACCTCCGCTCCTGTCCCGAGGGCAGCCGCTGCCACTGGCCCTGCACCAGCCCCTTTCTCTCCAGGCGGTGCAGGGCAGGGTACAGGGTGCCCTCCTTGAAGGTGAAATAGCCCCGGCTCCTCTGCTCCAGCTCCCTGATGATCTGGTAGCCGTACATCGGCCTGGCGCTGAGCAGTGAGAGGAGCAGCGACTCCGTGTTTCCTTTCAAGAGCTCACGACCGTATCTCATAGTCAGTACCTCGTATAACTAGGCTAGACTATACCACAAGAGTGCACGCCTGTAAAGACAGTCGAGGCTGGCGACGCCGCCAGCCTCGACTGATGTGCCCGTTGTCGAGAGCGCTATCGGTACTTGGAGTAGTCTGGGGCCCTCTTCTCCAGGAAGGCCATGGAGCCCTCCCTGGCCTCCTCGCTGGCGTAGTACATGCGGAGGGAGTGCATCGCCAGGTTCTCTATGCCGGCGATGTGGTCGACGTCGGCGTTGAAGGAGGACTTGAGCACCCTGAGCGCGGTGGGGCTGAGCTGGAGGATCTCGCGGCACCACTGCATGGTCTCCTCCTCCAGCTTGTCGGGGGGCACCACCTTGTTCACCAGGCCCATCTCCAGCGCCTCCTGGGCGGAGTAGCGGCGACACAGGAACCATATCTCCCGTGCCTTCTTCTGTCCCACGACGCGTGCCAGGTACGCCGAGCCGAAGCCGGCATCGAAGCTGCCGAAGCGAGGCCCCACCTGGCCGAACATGGCGGTCTCCGAGGCGATGCTCAGGTCGCAGAGCACGTGGAGCACGTGTCCCCCGCCGATGGCGTAGCCGTTCACCATGGCGATGACGGGCTTGCTTATGTGCCTGATGAGCTCGAAGGGGGTGGGCACGGAGAAGCCCAGCGTCCCCCCCTCCTCGTCGCCGCCGTAGCCGCCGGCCCCGCGCTCTGATACGTCGCCCCCGGAGCAGAAGGCCTTGTCGCCGGCGCCGGTGAGCACCACTACCCCCACGTCCTTGTCACCCCAGGCGTCGATGAAGCACTTGGACATCTCGTTGAAGGTCTTGGCACGAAAGGCGTTCCTCTTCTCCGGGCGGTTGATGATGACCTTGGCCACGCCGTCCTTTTTCTCGTAGAGTATGTCCTGAAAATCCATGCACGACCTCCTTCTATAGCATTTATTATCTGGCCGGGCCCTATGGGTGGCCGGGCTCACTACACCTTCGGTGTGGGGGTCAGGTTTCGGCGGCGAGGTCCTCGGGGAAGCGCACCCTCTCCGTGCACTCGCCGAAGGCGAGGCGCAGCCCGGCGACGTCGATGGTGGGGATATCGCAGTAGATGGGGCGTCTCCCGACCTCGCGCGGCTCGTGGGCGTCCGAGCCCTGGCAGCAGGCGTATCCCTCGGGGAAGTGGGGCACCAGGCCTTGCTGCCAGCGCTCCCGGTCGGTGGGAAGGGTGATCTCCAGGGCGCTTATGTGGCCGCAGGTATATATCCTCCTCTTGTCCTTCATGGGGAGCTCCGAGGCGATGAACCCCTTGGGCCGCCTGTCGATGTGGGCGGCGATGGCCAGCCCGCCGTGCCCCTCGATGTGCCGCGACACCTCGTCGAGCCACAGCGAGGTCTCGTGGAACCCCTGTCCCTGGTGCTCCTCGGTGAGGCCGAGGAGGCCGAGCAGGTGGTGCAGTACCTCCAGCGGGGTATCGGGGTCGAAGATGCCGAGCACGTGCCCCCCGCGTGCCGAGACCTCGCAGCCGGGCAGGATACACAGGCCGTCCCTGGTCCCGATGGTGCGCAGCTCCTCGATGGCGGCCACGGTGTTGTGGTCGGTGATGGCGATGGCGTCGAGGCCGCAGGCCAGGGCGGCATCGATGATGTCCTCCAGGGGGGTATGCCTCCTGGCCTCGGGCATCATGTGGTCCACGTAGCACAGGGAGTGCGGGGTATGGATGTGGAGGTCGAGCTTCTTATACACGTAGTACCACCGTAGCGATAGCGATCAGTATGATGATGGCGACCATGGGCGTGATATCCACCATGCCGATGCGGGGGATGATGCGCCGCAAGGGGGCCAGGATGGGCTCGGTGATGACGTCCAGGATGCTCACCAGAGGGTTGCGCGGCGATATGGGGAACCACGAGAGTATGGCCCTCACGAATATGAGGAATGCGAGGGCCTGACACAGAAAGCTGATTAAGGCGAGAAAAATATCCATTCAGCCCCCCAGGGCCTTGGCCTTCTCGTAGGCCGCGATGACGGCGTGGGCCATGAGTGCCCTGAGACCCCCTTCCTCGAGTTGGAGTATGCCCTCCGCCGTGGTCCCTCCCGGGGAGGTGACCATGTCCCGGAGCTGTGCCGGGTGCTGCCCCGACTCCTGGGCGAGGCGTGCCGAGCCCAGCACCGTCTGCAGCACCATCCCCTCGGCGATGTCGCGGGGGAGGCCGATGAGCACCGCGGCATCGATGAGCGCCTCGATGACCAGGAAGACGTAGGCCGGGCCGCTTCCGCTCACCGCGGTGGCCATGTCCAGGTACCTCTCGTTCGTGGTGTAGACCTCGCGCCCCAGTGCCCCCAGTATGGCGCGGGCCATGGCGAGCTGTCCTTCGCTCACGTCGGGGGAGGCGGTCCACAGGGTGAACCCCTCGCCGAGCTGGGCCGGCGTGTTGGGCATGGCGCGCACCGTTGCCTCGTGTCCCAGGCCGACGCGTAAGGTGGCCAGGCTGGCCCCGGCGACGATGGAGAGCACGAGCTGCCCTGGCTCCAGCGTGCCTGAGAGGTCGGTCATGAGCTGGGCCAGGTTTTGAGGCTTGACCGCGATGACGAGGACATCGGCATTGTGCACCGCCGTCCCGCAGTGGGCGGTGGCCGCTGTGCCGTGGGCCTGGCTCACCGCGATGCGTCTCTGGGCATCGATGTCGCACACCGTGATATCGCTGGGGGCGGCCACCGCCCGGCCGATGATGCCCCTCACCATGGCCTCTCCCATGGCCCCGCCGCCGACGAATGAGACCTTCAACTGCTACCCCTCCACCCTCACCATGCCCTCCTCCAGCGCCTCCTTGATCTGGTCCGGGGACTTGTCCTTCAAGGAGACGATGCGCTCGCAGCGAACGTCGCGGAAGGCTACCTCCTTGTTGCTGGTAGCTATCTTGCCCCCGATGAGGAGCAAGAGGTCGTCGCCGCCGCGGTCTTTGAGCCTCTTGGTGTGGCGGTGCAGGATGTCGGCCAGGGCGTTGGCGTTGTTGCCGGCGGTCTTTACATCGATGAAGGTGGCCCCTCCGCCGCCGACGAAGCTGGTGTCCAGCCGTCGCTCATCGATCTCGATGCCGGCGATGGCGTCCAGGTCGTTGAGAAGCGGCTCCGGAGAGGTGAGTCGCCCTGCCTGCAGCAGCACGCTGATCTGGGTTCGTGTCGTCATGTGCTTCTCTCCCGCGTTAAAGGTACCTCCACCCCTTATGCCCCGCTGAACAGGGCGCGCCCGATGCGCACCATGGTGGCCCCCTCCTCTATGGCAACCTCGAAGTCGTCGCTCATCCCCATGGAGAGGTGGCGGAGCCCCAGGCCCTCCCCCAGCAGGCGCAGCGTGCGGAAGGCCGGTCTCACCTCCTCGGCATCGGCGACGAGGGGGGCTATGGTCATCAGCCCCTCGATGCGGAGCCGGGGCAGGCGCGCCATCTCGGCCACCGCGCGCGTGACCTCGGCCACGGCGAGGCCGCCCTTGGTCTCCTCCGCGCAGACGTTGACCTGTACCAGGACCGGTACCTGCGCCTGGGCGGTCTCGCTTATGGCCTGCGCCAGCGACAGCGAGTCCACGCTGTGAATTATATCAAAAATGGCCAGGGCTGTCTTCACCTTGTTGCGCTGGAGGTGTCCCACCATGTGCCAGCGGGGGCGCGGCTCCAGGGAGAGGTGCGGCACCTTGTCCCGCGCCTCCTGCACCCTGTTTAGGCCGAAGTCCCTGATGCCGGCGTGGTGGGCCTCGGCGATGGCCTCTGGTGCCACCCCCTTGACCACGGCGATGAGTGTGATGTCGGCGGGGGCCCTGCCCGCCCTCTCGGCGGCGGCGGCGATGCGCCGCTCCACCTCCTGTACCCGCTCTGCGATCGTCATGTCAGCACACTCCACACTGGTGGCACTCTTCTGTCGGGCAGGGGGGGGTCTCCTCGCCGCGCCCGGCCCGCTCACGCTCGTCCTTCAGATAGGCGAGGTCGACCCCTGAGTCGAGGTGGGCCCAGGGCAGCGCCTCGTCGGGCGGTATCTGGCGACCGATGAAGCGCGCGGCATCGACGGCGCACTCGTCGAGGGCCCGTCGCCACGCAGAGAGCGAGGCCCGCTCCATGTGGGCCAGGACGGCGGCCAGCGAGCGGTCGCCCCGCGCCAGCACCGCCTGCACCTGGCTCCAGTGGACGCTCTCTGTGCGCACCTCGATGCCCCTGGGCTTGAGCGCCCTCTCTATGGCGGCGGTGCGCCGTGTGAGCACCGCGGCGTCGGCCATGGGCAGCCACTGGAACGGGGTAGTGGCCTTGGGCACGAAGGGCGCGACCGTGAGCGCCAGGCGGCACCCCGCCCTGCCGCGGTCGAGGCGGCCCTTTATGGCGGTGACCAGGGCGATGAGGGCATCGATATCCTCGTCGTCCTCGGTGGGCAGGCCCACCATGAAGTAGAGCTTGACATGCTTGAAGCCGTGGGCCGCCACCGCCTCCATGGCGGCGGTGATATCCGCGTCGGTGACCCCCTTGTTTATGGCGCGGCGCAGCCGCTCCGAGCCGGCCTCGGGGGCCAGGGTCACGGTCTCGGTGCCGCTCGCCGCCAGCGCCTCGAGGAGCGACGGGGGCAGGGGGCACACCCGTAGCGAGGACACCGAGAGCCTGGCCCCGCGCCCGCGCAGCGCGGCGACGAGGCCGTCTATGTCGGGGTGGTCCGACACCGAGGGGCCGACGAGCCCGATCCTCTTCCCCTGGGCGATGCCGCGCTGGGCCAGGTCTACGATGTGCCCGGTGGAGCGGAACCGCGGCGGGCGGAAGGAGAACCCGGCCAGGCAGAAGCGGCAGCCCCAGCGGCAGCCGCGGCCCACCTCCACCAGGTACATGTCTCCCAGCTCGGTATCGGGCGTGGTGATGGCGGAGGCCGTGGCCCAGCGGTCGAGGTCCTGCACCCAGGCCCGCGCCGCCCCCTCCCCGCGGGCGGGGCAGTAGAGCCCGGGCACGGCACCGAGGGCGTCCAGCAGGCCCTCACGCCCCCCGCCGATGCCCTCGGCGATGGCCTCCACCATGGGGGGGACGATGACCTCCCCCTCCCCGACGGCCAGTCCGTCGCAGACGGGGGCCAGGGGCTCCGGGTTGGCGATGAGGCACGGCCCGCCGGCGACGACGAGGGGGTGGCGGCGGTCGCGGTCGGCGCTCAAAGGGGGGATGCCGCTGGATTTCAGGGCGTCGACCACGTTGTAGTAGTCCAGCTCGTAGGACACCGAGAAGGCGAGGGCGGCGAAGTCGCCAATGGGGCGCTGCGACTCGACGCTCTTTAAGGCACTGCGGTCGCCCTCGCAGAAGATGCGCTCGCACACCACGTCGTCGTAGCCGTTGAGCAGGGAGTAGATGGCCTGGAGGCCCAGGCTGGACATGCCCACGCGGTAGCTGTTGGGGTAGACGAGGGCTATGGGTATGCGCCCTCCCCAGTCTTTGATGATGGTGCCCTGCTCCCGGGCCAGGCGGTACCGCGCCCTGTGCTCACTGGTCATCTCGTCCCCATTATAGCGCCCTGGGGCCCCGGTGGCGATGCCTGTGCCGTGTGGCTACTCCGGGCCCGCCATCTGGGCCGATACCCTGTCGGCCTCCTCGTCGCAGCGGGCGAGCTCCTGGGGCGTCATCGGCTCATAGGAGAGGGCCAGGTCTACCAGCTCCTCGACCTCGCCGGGGAAGCGGGCGCCGGGGATGACCACTGACAGGTGGGGGTCGGAGAGGCAGTAGTGCAGCATGGTGGGCGGGTCCAGCGCGGAATCGAGCCCTTTGAGCGTGGCCGGCATCCCCAGGCCGCCGAAGGGCTTCATGGCGATGACCCCCAGGCCCGCCTCGTGGGCCAGGGCCACGATGTAGCGGGGCTCCCGCTCGAAGGGGTTCACTTTGAGCATGACGGTGGCGAACTGGCCACAGCGCACCGCGCGCTCCAGCACCTGGGGGGTATGGCTGGTCAGGCCGATGTGGCCGACCAGGCCCTGCCCCTGTGCCTCCTGGAGACCCTCCAGGGCGCCGCCAGGGCCCATCACCCGCTCCCAGTCCTCGGCGAAGACGTCGTGGAGCTGGTAGAGGTCGACGCGGTCGCGGCGCAGGTGACGCAGGCTCCTCTCTACGTCGGCGAGGACGCCGTCGCGGGAGCGGGCGGTGGTCTTGGAGGCCACGATGACGCCCTCCCCCTGCCACTCCTCCAGCACGGTGCCCACCAGGAACTCGCTGCCGCGGTAGACCCGTGCCGTGTCCACGAAGTTGATGCCCAGCTCAAGCGCCCGGAGCAGCGTCGCCCCGCCCTCCTCCACGTCCGGTATGTTCATTGCGCCCAGCCCCAGCTCGGTCACCATGAGGCCGGTCCTGCCCAGGGCGCGTCGTCTCAGTCCACCCATGGCCCCGCTACCGCATCATGCGCTCGTTGCCCACCACTGCGATGTCGATGGTGCAGTTGCAGTTGGGGCAGGTGACCGCCATGCTGATGGGCCGGTTCATCATCCTCTCGGCGACTGCGGTGACCATGGAGTCGATGGCGTCCAGGCGCTGGTCGAGGTTATCGAGGCGCTTCTGGAGCTGCTCCAGGCTCGCCACCTCTTTATCCTTGTCCTTCACCCTGGCCCCCCGCTCTCGTGCCAAATCAGACCTCCTCTTTGAGTACGGGTTATCCCCATATAAGTAGTGCGCCGCCCAGCGCCACCAGGCCTACTCCCAGGGCGATGCAGAGCCACCCCCCCACGTGGAGCGGCAGCGGGTCGATGCGTGGCGGCCAGCGGGTGATGTACTCCCGCAGGTCCCGGCGGTGCATCAGGCCGCGGTCGAGGCCGCTCTCCTGGCGCCGGGCCCACACGAAGAACATGGGCGCTATCAGCAGCAGGAACCCCCCGATGCCGATCATTATGAAGCAGTCGGTTGCCACCATGGCTCTCTTCCCCCTAGCTGCACTTGGTGTAGCCGCAGCCGCGGCAGATGTAGCATCCCTCCTGGTACCACAGCGTGCCGCCGCAGTCAGGACAGTGGCCCACCGCGGTCGCCCCGAAGCGGCCCTGCTCGGTGGCGAAGTCATCGTCACCGGGAGGCTCTCCGTAGGAGTGGGGGCCGACAGGCCGCGGCTCACCCCCTTCACCCCCTATGCACCGCTCCAGCACGCTGCCGATGGCGTCGGGGCAGGAGAGCACGGCGTGGCCCTCCTCCCAGGCCATGGAGGGGCAGCGTATGCCCTTTAGGTGCTTGGCCACCGACTCGACGCTCACCCCGGAGCGCAGCGCCAGCGAGATGAGACGGGATATGGCCTCGAGCTGCGCCGAGGCGCAGCCCCCCGCCTTGCCCAGGCTGGAGAAGACCTCGCACACCCCGTCCTCGTCATAGTTCACGGTGACATAGATATTGCCGCATCCGGTGGCCACCCGCTCGGTGAAGCCGCTGGTGCGCCGCGGCCGCCGCCGCGGGGCGCGCTCTGTGACCTCCTCCTTGCCCTTCGTCCCCTCGATGCTGAGCACCTGGTGCTCTTTGCTTCGGTCGCGGTAGATGGTGATGCCCTTGCACCCCTCGTGGTAGGCCAGCATGTAGACCTGTGCCACGTCCTCCCTGGTGGCGCTGTGGGGGAAGTTGACCGTCTTGGAGACGGCGCTATCCGTGTACCGCTGGAAGGCGGACTGCATCCTCACGTGCCACTGGGGGTTGATGTCGTGGGAGGTGACGAAGAGCCGCTGCACCCACTCTGGGCAGCCGGCCACGTCGTGGAGGCTGCCCTGGGCGGCGACCTCTCGCATGAGCTCATCGGAGTAGAACCCCTCGCGGCGTGCCGCCTCCTCGAACAGCTCGTTTAGCTCGATGAGCCCGTCGCCGTCTAAGATGTTGCGCGTGTAGCTCAAGGCAAAGAGGGGCTCGATGCCGCTGGAGCAGCCGGCGATGATGCTCAAGGTGCCGGTGGGGGCGATGGTGGTAATGTTGGCGTTTCGCACGCGGGGGCCGCCGGGGTGGTCGTAGATGCTGCCCTCGAAGGTGGGGAAGACCCCCCGCTCCTCGGCCAGCGCCACCGATGCCGCGGTGGCCTGCTCGCTCACGAAGCGCATGACCTCCTCGGCCACGCGGAGCCCCTCCTCGGAGTCGTAGGGTACGCCCAGCTTGATGAGCATGTCGGCAAAGCCCATCACCCCCAGCCCGATCTTCCTGGTCTTCCTCGTCATCTCGGCTATCTGGGGCAGCGGGAACTGGTTGCGGTCGATGACGTCATCGAGGAACCGCACCGCGGTGGCGATGGCCCGCCCCAGCCGCTGGCGGTCGATGGTGGGGCCCTCGCCTTCGTCGTGCACCATGTGTGCCAGGTTGATCGAGCCCAGGTTGCACGACTCGTAGGGGAGCAGGGGCTGCTCCCCGCAGGGGTTGGTGCTCTCTATCCTGCCCAGCGCCGGCGTGGGGTTGTGCTGGTTGATGCGGTCGATGAACACGATGCCCGGGTCGCCGGTGCGCCACGCCATGTCCACGATGGCGTCGAAGACGGCGCGGGCGTTGAGCTGCCCCGCCACCTCCCCGCTGTGGGGGTTTACCAGGTCGTAGTCTGCCCCCTGCTCCACGGCTGCCATGAAGGCGTCGCTCACCGCCACCGAGAGGTTGAAGTTGGTGAGGCAATCGCCCTGCTCCTTGGCGCAGATGAACTGCATGATATCGGGGTGGTCCACGTTCAGGATGGCCATGTTGGCGCCGCGGCGCATCCCCCCCTGCTTGATGACGTCGGTTGCGGCATCGAAGGCGCGCATGAAGGAGACCGGGCCGCTGGCCACCCCTCCGGTGGAGCCGACGCGGTCGTTCTCCGGCCTGAGCCGGGAGAAGGAGAAGCCGGTGCCGCCCCCGCTCTTGTGGATGATGGCGGTGTACTTCACGGCATCGAAGATGGACACCGTGTTGTCCTCGATGGGGAGGACGAAGCACGCCGAGAGCTGCTGCAGCTCGCGGCCGGCGTTCATCAGCGTGGGCGAGTTGGGCAGGAAGTCCAGGTCCACCATGGCGCGGAGGAACTCTTCCTCCCACGCCGCGACATCGGCACCCGGGTCGTAGCCCTGCTCGGCGGAGGCGATGTCGCGGGCCACGCGGCGGAACATGTCGTGGGGAGACTCGGCGGGCCGCCCCTGGTCGTCCCGTTTAAGGTAGCGCCGCTCCAGCACCCTCATCGCGTTCTCCGAGAGCTGGGGCGGCCCGCCGCCCGCGGCGACCTTCCGGGCCACGGCGCGGCCCCCCTTGTGCCTGGGCTCTGCTGGCTTAACGGTAACCTCCATGTGGCCCCCCTCGCCAATGATTTGCTTCACCATCTCCTCTACGGCGTGGGCACTGGGGCGTGTCTCCAGGGCCGTCCCCTCCATGCCGGGCAGGAAGGGTTGCGTCTGCTCCAGGCGCGCGATCACCTGCTCGGCGATGCGCTCCACGCGTCCCCGGTCGGATATGCCGTGGGCCTCGCAGAGGCGGAAGACCTGGCGCGCGATCTGGGTGCGCGCCGTGCGCCCCGCCCCGTTATCTCGGCCGTGCTGGCTCATCGCCCTCTCACCTTCTGCCGCGGCGCCGCCTCTCTCTGCGGGCCATCGCCGTCTCCCCCCGGTGGGGTGGTGCGCGTGCCATTGGGGAAGAGTGAGAGCTGGGCAGCGGCATCGCCCTGTGGCCTGAGCCGGGCATAGGCATCGGCCGCCTCCCGCACCTCGTCGACGTCGGTGAACGCGCGGTAGACGCTGGCGAAGCGGATGTAGGCGATGCCATCGAGCTGGCGCAGCCGCTCCATCACCAGGTCGCCGATGGTGGCCGTCGCCACCTCCCCCCGCCCCATGCGGCTGATCCCGGCCTCGATGTCGTCCACGATGTTCTCGATGGCCTCCTGTGATACCGGCCGCTTGGCACACGCCGTGGTGATGCCCGCCAAGAGCTTGGCGCGGCTGAACTCCTCGCGCCGCCCGTCCTTCTTGAGCACCATCAGGGCGGCGGCGTGCAGCCGCTCATAGGTGGAGAAGCGGGAGCCGCAGCGCAGGCACTGGCGGCGACGGCGAATGGCGTCGCTTGAGTCGCGGGAGTCGATCACCCGCGATTCCGGGTGGCTGCAGAAGGGACAGTTCACCAGGCGCACCGACCTCTATACACCATATTGTGGCACGTAATACTTATACCGCAATATATAGGGTGTTGTCAAGACCCTGGCTCGTCGCAGGGACACGAAGGCCGTAGGCGCGCGTAAGGAGCGCCTGCGGCCTCTCTATAGGCCCCGGCTGGCCGGGGGCGTTAACCGCGGTATGCCTTGTGGTGCGAGCTGTGGTGTTGCTGGACGGTCGTCGGCTCGCTGTACTGCCTGCGCGCCTGTCCCCGGCGCAGGAAGCTGGGTATATCCAGCTCGTGCTCGCTGTTCTGGCCCTGCATGAGCTTCCTGAGCTCCTCGTCCTTCGAGCTTGCGGAGCCCCGTGCCGAGATGAAGCCGGTGGTGATCAGGGTGATGGTGACCTCGTTGTCCAGCCTGGGGTCGAAGACCACGCCAAATATGATGTTGGCGTCGGGGTCCACCGCCTTCCTGATGATCTCCGCCGCCTCGTTGACCTCGAAGAGGGTGAGGTTGTCCCCGCCACACACGTTGAACAGGACTCCCTTTGAGCCGTCGACAGAGACATCGAGCAGTGGGCTGGCCAGTGCGGCCTTGGCGGCATCGATGGCCCGGTTCTGGCCACTGCCTCTGCCTATGGACATCCATGCCGGCCCGGCGTCCTTCATCACCGACTTGACGTCGGCGAAGTCCAGGTTGATGAGGCCGGGCACCGTTATCACCTCGGCGATGGCCTGCACGCCGTGCCTCAAGACGTCGTCGGCTATGCGGAAGGCGTTGCCCACCGCGGTCTTGTTATCGCACAGGGTGAGCAGGCGGTCGTTGGGGATGATGATAAGGGTGTCAACCTTGTCGAGGAGGCGGCTGATGCCCTCCTCTGCCACCTTGGTGCGGTGTGCCCCCTCGAAGCCGAAGGGCTTGGTGACCACGGCGATGGTGAGCGCCCCCGCCTGTTTGGTCATCTCCGCCACCACCGGGGCGGTGCCGGTGCCGGTGCCGCCGCCCATGCCGGCGGTGATGAACACCATGTCGGCGTCGGCGACGCATTCCCTGAGCTCGTCGCGGCTCTGCTCTGCCGCCTTGGCCCCCAGGTTGTGGTCGCCGCCCACGCCCAGGCCCCTGGTGAGCTTTTCACCTATCTGGATGCGGGTGGGTGCCTCGGTGAGGAGCAGGGCCTGGGCATCGGTGTTGACCCCGATGAAGTCCACGCCCTGTATCTCCTCCTGGACCATGCGGGTGATGGCGTTGCAGCCGCCGCCGCCGAGGCCTATCACTTTGATCTTTGCCGGGTTAGGAGCAAAGCTTGATCTCGCCATACTAGCCTCCTCGTTTATTTGCAGGTGGCCTCCCTCTAGCTTGCCACCATCCTCCTCACACGGGAGAAGAAGCGGCGGAAGGACTCACCCATGCCATGTGACTGCCATGCCTGCTCGTCCTCACGTCTGTTGGTGCCCCAGAGCAGGAGCCCGACGCCGGTGGCGTAGGCCGGGTTGGGCAGGATGTCGGCGATGCCATGGACGCCTGTGGGCACCCCCACACGCACCGGCATACCCAGGAGCTCACGCCCCAGCACGTCCATGCCCACCAGGTTAGAAGAGCCCCCGGTGAGCACCAGGCCGGCGGGAACGTCCTTGATGTAGTCCGAGCCCGGTATCTCCAGGGCGATGAGCTTCATGATCTCCTCTACGCGGGCGCGGGTGATCTCGCACAGGTCCTGGTAGGAGACGCTGTAGCCGTTCTCCAGGTTCAGGGTGGAGGGCTCCTCCTCGTAGCCGTTGTAGGGGGGCATCACGCTGCCGTACTTCCTCTTCATCTGCTCCGCCACGTCGAAGGGCAGTCCCAGGCCGATGGCGATGTCGCGGGTGATCTGGTAGCCAGCCACGGGGAGGATGGCGGTGTGCCAGATGCTGCCTCCCTTGAAGATGGCTATGTCGGTGGTGCCGCCGCCGATATCGGCGAGGATGACCCCCACCTGCCTCTCGTCGGTGCGGAGCACCGCCTCGGCGCTGGCCAGGGGCTCCAGGATCAGGTCTTCTATGTCTAAGCCGGTGCCGCGGATGCACTTGACCAGGTTCTGGACAGAGGACACTGCGGCAGTGATGATGTGGGTCTCAACGTCGAGCCGAAAGCCGTACATACCTACAGGGTCCTTGACCCCCTCCTGCCCGTCGATGGCATAGCCGCGGGGGATAACGTGGAGCAGCTTCCTATCGCTGGGGACGCTCACCGAGCGGGCGCTCTGGAGCACCCTCTTCAAGTCCTCGGTGCGCACCAGCTTATCGCCACGGGAGATGGAGACCACGCCCTTGTTGTTGACTGAGCTGATGTGCCTGCCGGTGACGCCGACGTAGGCCGACTCCACCTTCATTCCGGCGGCCTGCTCTGCCTTGCGCAGCGAGCGGCGGACGCTCTCCTTTGCCTCGGCGATATTCACCACCAGGCCCTTATGCAGGCCACGGGATGGGGTGACCCCGACGCCCAGGACATTGATGCCGCCCCCGTGGGAGACAT
The DNA here is from genome assembly GCA_034189655.1 of Chloroflexota bacterium. Classification (GTDB taxonomy): domain Bacteria; phylum Chloroflexota; class Dehalococcoidia; order E44-bin15; family E44-bin15; genus JAXHUE01. The sequence goes on from JAXHUE010000003.1 coordinate 23,746, forward strand.
CGGCGATAATGCTGCACACCTTGGTAGTACCCACATCAACCGCGGCAATGATATCTTTCTTTCTCGCCATTTACCTCCTCCTTTCGAGAACTGTTGGCGTGCTCTGTGTCAGGAACTCTCACATCCTCTCTACACCTCCTTTGCCATTCTTCTCTGTTTAACTACCCTGCGAACCAAGGAAGGGGCTGGGCAGTGTCGCTATCCGTAGCCTTGGGCTCGACGATCGATTTGGCACCAGGGCCATGCCCTTCGCTCTCGGCAGGACACTGCCCCGCAGTCCCTTACATATGAACACCTCTTAAAAAGAGGTGCCTGGTATATCAGTCGATGCGCTCGGCCACCCTCATCTTGGCGCTGCGGCTGCGCGGGTTGGCGTGCACCTCGGCCGCCGACGGTGTGACCACTCTCCTGGTCACCAGCTTCAGGACGGCCTTGTGCTCGCATATACATTCAGGGGTGCCCGGAGGGCAGATGCAGTCTCGCGACTCATGGCGCAGGTAGGCCTTCACCAGGCGGTCCTCGAGGGAGTGGAAGCTGATGACCACCAGCCTGCCTCCGGGGCCCAGTATGGTGGTGGCCTGGTCCAAGGCCTCTCTCAAGCGGTCCAGCTCCTTGTTCACCGCGATGCGCAGGGCCTGGAAGGTCCTGGTGGCGGGGTGGATGCGCCGGCGCGCCCCCACTGCCTGCTGCACCGCCGAGGCCAGCTCCAGGGTGGAGGCCAGGGGGCGGTGGGCCACGATGGAGCGCGCGATGTCACGGCTCCGCCGCTCCTCGCCGTAGAGCTCGATGATACGGGCTATCTCCTTCTCCGGGTAGGTGTTGACGATGGTTGCTGCGGTGAGCTCCTGGTAGGGGCTGAAGCGCATATCGAGCGGGGCGTCGTACTGGAAGCTGAAGCCCCGGCTCATGTTGCCCAGCTGGAGGGAGGAGAGCCCCAGGTCAAAGAGTATGCCGTGTACCGGACGAAAGCCGATCTCGGTGCTGATTGCCTCCAGGCGGGCGAAGTCGTCGTTAATCAAGAGGGCCGCCTTCCCATACTTGGAGAGAGCGGCCCTGGCCCGGTTGATTGCTCCGGGGTCGGCGTCTATGCCCAGGAGCTGGCCGCCTGGGGAGCTGCGCTCCAGTATCTCCGCGGCGTGCCCCCCGCCGCCCACGGTACAGTCGACGTAGCGGCCGCCTGGCTGTACGTCCAGGGCGGTGATGACCTCCTCGACGAGGACGGGGATGTGGGCTGACAGTCCTCCCACTCTACTCACGGTCCATCTCCATCCCTTCCGCGATCTGCCACGCCTGCTCTCCTATGAGCTCTGTCTCCTGCTGCCACCGCTCCTTGCCCCAGATCTCCAGGTAGTTGTTCACCCCGGCGACGACGGCGCTGTCCCCTATAGCGGCGTACTGGCGCAAGGGGGCGGGAAGCATCACCCTCCCCTGCTCGTCGAGCTCGAGGCTGAAGGCGGTGGAGAAGATGGCCCTGCTTATGCGCCTCGACTTGCTGCGGGTGAAGGGGAGGGTGCCGAACCTGTCGGCGATCTCCTGCCACACCGGTGGGGGATAGGCCGCGATGCAGCCGTCGAAGCCACGCGCGAGCACGATACCTTCCCAGAACTCCCCACGGAACCGTGGCGGGATGGCTATCCTGCCCTTGGGGTCGATCTTGTACTCGTACTCGCCGAGAAACAATGGTAACTTCCCCCACCATTCACCATTTTAAGACACATGCTACCACAATTTTTCCAATAATGCAATACCCTATGAGGCCGTTTTACCATTTTCGTTGCCCCGGCCCGGTCGCAGATATACCTTTGCACGGTCACCCATTTATGGTATGATGGCGTATACTTGCTGGCCGGGACGGGCCGCCGTTGCCGCGCCGGCCGGGGAAGGGGGATGTGTTGCGTAGAAAGACCCACCGATTCATCGTGCTTTTATCCGTCCTTTCCTTATTAGTAGTGGTGAGTGCCTGCTGCCCGCCGGTACCTCCCACCCCCACGCCGACACCCACCCCCACGCCGACGCCCACGGCCACTCCAGTGCCCACGGCGACGCCCACCCATACCCCGGGGGGCTGGTACTGGAAGCCGGGCGGCTTTGGCGACTACGCCTTGAGCGGCATGCCCGATATCGACCAGAAGCAGGACCAGTGGTACGCCGTCTCCGGGAAGTGGTCGTACTGCGGGCCGGTGGCAGTGGCCAACTCCTTCTGGTGGTTCGACTCCAAGTTCGAGCCCGCCCCGGTGATGCCGCCCACCATCAACGACCACTACCCCCTGGTGCAGTCCTACAGCCCGCAGCAGTGGGATGACCATCACCCCAACAACGTCGACCCCCTGGTCAAGGACCTGGCCTACCGCATGGACACCGATGGCCAGCGCACGGGGGGCCAGTGGCACGGCACCTATGTCCACGACATGGAGGTCGCCATCGACCAGTACCTGTTCGACAAGGGGCTGCACAACTCGTTCTACGAGGTCACGGTGAAGAGCCCAGACTTCGACTGGATCGTGGAGGAGGTGGAGCGCTGTGAGGACGTCGTCCTGCTCCTGGGCTTCTGGGAGTACCAGCAGGAGGATGGCTGGCAGCGCATCGGGGGCCACTACGTCACCGTTGCCGGGGTGAACTCCCTCACCCAGGAGATAGGCATAAGCGACCCCTACCTGGACAATGCCGAGGCCGGGGGGCCGGGCAGGGTGCTGCCCATGGCCCATGGCTATCCCCACGTCGCCTCGGTGCACAACGATACCCAGTACTGCTCCCACGATATCTACGCGGTGATACCCTCGGACAGCCCGGGCGGGCTGTGGGCCCTCGAGGGCTACCCGGTGACCTCTTCCCTGCTGGAGAACTTCGCCGAGATGAACTTCGCCCAGGATCTGGTGCCGTACATGGGGGCGTACACCGGTGGGGCCATTAACGTGGAGATCGACTACGCCGTGGCCGTCTCGCCGCTGCCCGGGGAGCCGACGCCCACGCCCACCATCACGCTGACGCCGACGCCGACGCCCACGCTCACGCAGCCGCCACCGCCGCTGACGCCGACGCCGACGCCCACGCCCACCGACATAGTGCCCACGGGCACACCCACGGTGACCCCGACGCCAAAGCTGACGCCCACGCCGGCACAGACGCCCCAGCCCACGCCTGACCCGTCGGTCCCGGTGATCACCGGCATATCGGCCACGCACATGAAGTGCCCCGATACCGGGAAGCTGTACATAACCATACACTGCCTGGAGGCCTACTTCCCCGAGGGCACTAACATCTACGACCTGCACTTCTACAGCGAGGGGGGGCAGTACCTGGGCAGCGTCTACTTCGATACCCCGCTGGTGCCCTGCCATGAGTACCAATTCCCGGCCGACGGCTACGACGGCGGAGCGGTGCCCGAGATCATCATCATCTACCTGACCGACGAGGAGCACAACATATGGGGGCAGACCGCAAGCCACGGGTTCTAGGTGGGCCGTGTTCACTGTAGGCATACTCACCGTGAGCGACAGGGGCTCGCGGGGCGAGCGCGAGGACACGAGCGGCCAGGAGATACAGAGGCTCCTTGCCGCGCTGGACGCCCGTGTGGTAAAATATGAGGTCGTTCCCGACGAGCGGGGGCTCATCTCGGCTCGGCTCAAGGAGTGGGTGGACGAGGAGGGCATAGACCTCATACTCACCACCGGGGGCACCGGACTCGCCCCCCGCGATGTCACCCCAGAGGCCACCCGCGCAGTCCTGGAGCGGGAGGCGCCGGGGTTTGCCGAGGCGATGAGGGCAGAGAGCTTAAAGCAGACCCCCCGCGGGATGCTCAGCCGCGCCGTGGCCGGCACCCGGGGGGCAAGCCTGGTGGTGAACCTCCCAGGCAGCCCCAGGGCGGTGCGCGAGTGCCTGGCGGCCATCATGCCCGTCCTGCCCCATGCCATAGAGACGCTGAAGGGGGAGGGGGGAGAGTGCGCCCAGGACGGGGGCGGGCACTGAAGGCTGGGCGGTGGCAAGTATGCGTATCAGTGTCCTGACCCTGTTCCCGGGTATGTTCCGCGGGCCCTTCGATGAGAGCATCGTGCGGCGGGCCATCGAGCGCGGGCTGGTGGGCATAGAGCTGCACAACATCCGGGACTACGCCCACGACCGGCACCACGTCGTCGACGACTATTCGTTCGGCGGCGGCCCGGGGATGGTGATGAAGCCGGAGCCGCTGTTCGAGGCCGTGGAGGCGGTACGTGGCGGGCCCCAGGTGCCGGTGATCCTGCTCACCCCCCAGGGCAGGCCACTGGAGCAGGGGATGGTAGAGGATCTGGCGCTGCGCGAGGAGCTGGTCCTCATCTGCGGCCACTACGAGGGGATAGACGAGCGGGTGCGCCAGCACCTGGCCACCGACGAGATAAGCATCGGGGACTACGTCTTGAGCGGCGGGGAGCTCGCCGCCATGGTGCTCATCGACGCCGTGGTGCGGCAGGTGCCGGGGGTGCTGGGGTCGGAGCTCTCGTGCGGGGAGGACTCCCATGCCCGTGGGCTTCTGGAGTACCCGCACTACACGCGGCCCCGCGACTACCGGGGGTGGGGGGTGCCGGAGGTGCTGCTCTCGGGGAACCACGCCGAGGTCGCCCGCTGGCGCCGCGAGCAGTCGCTCAGGCGCACGCTGGAGCGCCGCCCCGACCTCCTGGAGCGGGCAGAGCTCACCTCCGAGGAGCGGGCGCTGGTAGAGCAGATGAAGAAGGATATGTACAGGTGAGGGTAGAGATATGGCCATGGAGATAGATGCACTGGTAAGGCACGATGACAATCCCGCCGTCCCCGTGCTTGAGCCCGGCGACACGGTGAAGGTGAGCATCAAGGTGGTCGAGGGTGAGCGGGAGCGCACCCAGGTATTTCAGGGCGTGGTGATAGCGGTGAGAAAAGGGAGCAACAACGCCAACTTCACCGTGAGGCGCGTGGCCTACGGTGTGGGGGTGGAGCGCACCTTCTTCCTGCGCTCGCCCAACCTGGAGCGGGTGGAGGTGATGCGCCACGCGCGGGTGCGCCGGGCCAGGCTCTACTACCTGCGAGGCCTCACCGCCAAGAAGGCCAGGCTGAAAGAGAGAAGGCCCAAGGAAGAGCGCGTGCAGTCGTAGAGAAGAGGTGGGGAGCGGCGCGCCTTACGTCCCCCACCTCTTACTATTGTGGTACGAGCGGGGACGATGTACGCTTGCGTGGCGGTCAATTCTCCCGGGGCCGAGCGCCGCACCTTCAGCTATCGTGTGCCCCCCGGTATGCCCCTTGAGGTGGGCTGTGCCGTGTGGGTGCCCTTCGGCCCCAGGGTGGTGCAGGGCATATGCCTGGAGGTGAGCGACCAGCCCGCGGTAGCCGAGACCAGGGACATCGCCGCCCTCATCGAGCCTCTGCCGCTGCTCGACCGGTCCCAGGTCGAGCTCGCCCTCTGGATGGGCCAGCGCTACCTTTGCCCCCTGTTTGATGCCGCCGCCCTGATGATGCCCCCCGGCTTTGAGCGTCGCCTGGTCACCTACATCCAGCTCAGGCCCGATGCATCACCTGCCACTGTAGCCTCGCTCACCGCTGAGCAGCGGGCGCTCCACCACTTGCTCGAGAAGAAGGGCAGGGTGCCCTTCCGCGCCGTGGAGCGGGCACTGGGGCAGCGGCGGGCCAGGGCCGTCTGTGACCAGCTCGTGAGGAAGCGGGTGGTGACCATGGGCTACCAGGTGCAGCGGCCGAGGGCCAGGCCCAAGGTAGTCCCTCACCTGCGCCTCGCCGTGACCCCCGAGGCCGCCGCCGAGCTAGCTGCAGGGCTCCAGGCGCGGGCGCCGCGCCAGGCGGCACTGCTCAATCTGCTGGCGACATCGGCCCCCGGGCCCGTCCCCCTCCCCCAGGCCAGGCGGCAGGCCGGGTGCTCGTCCCAGGTGGTTCAAGCCCTCGTGGGCAAGGGGCTCATCGCCGTCTCCGAGGTGCGTGAGTACCGCGACCCGCTGGCCCAGCGCACCTTCGCTCCACAGCCCGCCCCGACCTTGACCGCAGACCAGGCGGCGGCGTGGCGCCAGGTAGAGGCCGCCATCGCCGGCGAGGCCGGGCCGGGGGCCTTCCTGCTCCACGGGGTCACCGGCAGCGGCAAGACCGAGATATACCTGCGCGCCCTGGAGCGTGCGGTCTCTCTGGGGCGGCGCGGCATCGTGCTGGTGCCCGAGATCGCCCTCACCCCGCAGACCATCGCCCGCTTTGGCGCCCGCTTTCCGGGGCGGGTGGCGGTGCTCCACTCCAGGCTCTCGGTGGGGGAGCAGTTCGACGAGTGGTGGCGGGTGAGAGAGGGTGCCTTCGACGTGGTCATCGGCTCGCGGGGTGCCGTCTTCGCCCCGCAGCCCGACCTGGGCCTCATCGTGATCGACGAGGAGCACGAGTGGACCTACAAGCAGCAGGAGCTCAAGCCGCGCTACCACGCCCGCGACGTGGCGTTAAAGCGCGCCGAGCTCTGCGGCGCCACGGTGATCCTGGGGAGCGCCACCCCCGACGTGGTCACGTACTACGGCGGGGGCCGCGGCGACTATAGCGTGCTGGAGCTGCCGCAGCGCATCGCTGGCGGCGATGGCGGGGAGCGGCAGCTCCCCCCGGTAGAGGTCGTCGACTTGAGGGAGGAGCTCAAGCAGGGGAACCGGGGCATCTTCTCGCGCGCGCTGGCCCAGGCCACGGAGCAGGCGCTGGCTGCCAACGAGCAGGTCATCTTTTTTCTGAACCGCAGGGGCGCCGCCACCTTCGTCCAGTGCCGCGACTGCGGGCACGTGCTGCGCTGCCGCCGCTGCGACGTGGCGCTCACCTACCACGCCCAGGGTGAGGGCCTGGTGTGCCACCAGTGCAACCGCCGTGTCCCTGTCCCGGAGCGCTGCCCCCAGTGCTGGAGCAGGCGCATCAAGTACCTGGGCATCGGCACCCAGCGGGTAGAGGAGGAGGCGGCGCGCCTCTTCCCCGGCGCCGTGCTGCTGCGCTGGGACCGCGACGCCGCCGCGGGCCGGCACTCTCACGACGAGATCCTGGAGCGTTTCCTGTCCCACGAGGCCGACGTGCTCATCGGCACCCAGATGATAGCCAAGGGGCTGGAGCTGCCCCTGGTCACCCTGGTGGGGGTGATAAACGCCGATGTCGGCCTCCACCTCCCCGACTTCCGCGCCGCGGAGCGGACGTTCCAGATACTGGCCCAGGTGGCGGGCCGCGCCGGGCGAGGGACGGGGGTGGGGCGGGTCATCGTGCAGAGCTACAACCCGGAGCACTATGCCGTGGTGTGTGCGGCGCGGCACGACTTCCGTGCCTTCTACGACGAGGAGATAGCGCTGCGCCGCCAGCTCGAAAATCCCCCCTTCAGCCGCCTGGCGCGGCTGGTCTATGCCGGCACCGGCTCGAGTCAGTGCCAGGAGGAGGCAGAGCGCATGCACCGCCTCCTCGTCGAGGAGCGGGACTCGTGGGGCATGGCCGATGTCTCTCT
>JAXHUE010000003.1:31295-108131 GCA_034189655.1 Chloroflexota bacterium
TGAGTTATCCCGCGGCAGGTACGTGAGGTACCGAAGAGGTGGAGTGAGCAGGATGGCCATACTTCCGTTGCATCGCTATCCCGACCCGGTGCTTCAGAAGAGGGCAAGGCAGGTGACCAGCATAGATGGGCGCGTCCAGCAGCTCATCGACGACATGGTGGAGACCATGCACCACGCCAACGGCGTCGGCCTGGCCGCGCCCCAGGTGGGGGTATCGCTGCGGGTTGCGGTGATCGAGATGCCTGGAGAGGACGTAATGACCCTGATTAACCCCAAGATAGTCAAGCGGCAGGGCGAGCGCGAGGTGGTGGAGGGGTGCCTCTCCGTCCCCGGATACCGGGGGGTGCTCACGCGCTCCGAGCGGGTGACGGCCAAGGGCCTCGACCGCTGGGGCAAGGAGGTACGCATCAAGGGAGAGGGGCTGCTGGCCCAGGCCCTGGAGCACGAGGTGGACCACTTGGACGGCGTGCTGTACATCGACCACTTGGACGACATCGACCAGCTTGAGCGCCTGGATGCCGAGGCGGAGACGCCAGAGATATAGATGATCGACCATCGTTCCGTGAGCGAGCAGGGCGGGACCGGCCCCAGGGGCCACGCGGGAGAGTCCCGCCTTTTGGGGCCTGTGAGGGTGTGGTGACGATATGGAGAGGCACTTCGATATAGATATAGATGACCAGGCCAGAGAGGCGCTGCGGGGCATAGCCCACGTACTGGCCGCGCGCTCCGCGGCCGGCTACTTGAGTGGCGGCTCGGTGCGCGATGCCCTCCTGGGGCGTGCCCGGGGGGACATCGACATCGCCGTGGCCGGAGACGCCATGGAGCTTGGGCGCGACATCGCCCGTGAGCTGGGGGGGCGCTACGTCCCCCTCGACCCGGCCAACGGCGTGGCGCGGGTGGTGCTTTTCCGGGAGCGGCCGCTCCATGTCGATCTCACCTCCCTGCGCGGTGACATCTGGGCCGACCTGGGGCTCCGCGACTTCACCGTAAATGCCATGGCGGTGGCGCTCTCGGACATCGGTGCCCCTGTGGGTGGGCTCATCGACCCCTTCGGCGGGAGGCGTGACCTGGAGGCCGGCGTGGTGCGCGCCGTGAGCGAGGAGGCCTTTCCCCGCGATGGGCTGCGCCTCTTCCGCGCCGTGCGCCTGGTCGCCGAGCTGGGGTTCGCCCTCGACGGAGAGACCAGGGAGATGGTGGTGCGCCACCACCGGCTCATCGCCTCCGTCGCCGCCGAGAGGGTGAACGACGAGCTGTGTCGCATACTGGCCGCCCCGGGTGCGGTGCCGGCGCTGCGCCTCCTCGACGAGGTGGGCCTTCTCATAGACATAATCCCAGAGCTCTCCGCGGCGCGGGGGGCTGAGCAGCCGCGGGAGCACTGGTGGGACGTGCTCGAGCACTCCGTGGAGACGGTGGCCGCAGTGGCGTTCTTGCTGGGCGCGGCCGGCTCACCCCACTGGGGCGAAGAGGTGCGCGCCCTGGTAACGTGGCCCGGGGTGCCTGATGGGTACTTCCAGCGGGAGGTGGCCGCCGGCCACGCCCGCTCCACCGTGGTGAAGCTAGCGGCCCTGCTCCACGACGTGGCCAAGCCCCAGACCAGGTGCACCGACGAGCGGGGGCGCATGCGCTTCTACGGCCACGCCAAGGAGGGGGCACTCATCGCCGACGTGGTCATGGAGCGGCTGCGCTTCAGCGCCCGGGAGCGGGGGCTGGTGGTGACCATGGTGGGGCACCACCTGCACCCCCGGCAGATGGGTGACATCCCCAGCCGTCGCGCCATCTACCGCTACTTCCGTGATGTCGGCGATGCCGCCATCGACACCCTGCTGCTGAACCTCGCCGACCACCTGGCCACCCGCGGCCCGGCGCTCGACCTGGAGGAGTGGCAGCGTCACGTGGACAGCGTGGCCTACATCCTGGAGCAGCACCTGGGGGGTGAGGACGTGGTGGTGCCGGCGAAGCTGATAAGCGGGCACGACATAATCGAGCGCTTTGGCCTGAGCCCTGGACCACAGGTGGGCCAACTCCTGGAGGCGGTACGCGAGGCCTGGGCCGCCGGCGAGGTGAGCAGCCGGGAGGAGGCCCTTGCCCTGGTGCAGAGTATGCTGCGGGGGAACCCCGTGCCCCTGCCCCAGGCGGCGAGCGCCGAGTAGAGCGCGTATAGCAATAAGGAAGGTGATTTGAGCAGAAGGAACCTCCTCTGGCTCGTGGCCATAGTGGCGCTCGCCGCCTTCTCCGTGTGGGTGGTGTCGGTAGACCGCATAAGCCTGCCCGGCATTGGGGAGCGACAGGGCATGGTGCTCGGGCTCGACTTGAGGGGCGGCGTGTACCTGGAGTACCAGGCCGACTTCAGTGATACCCCGGATACGCAGCGCGGGGAGAAGCTGGAGGAGACCAAGAGGATAATAGAGAGCCGGGTGAACCGCTTCGGGGTAACCGAGCCCATCATCTATACCATGGGCGAGGACCGCATCGTGGTGCAGCTCCCCGGGTTCGCCGACCTGGAGCGGGCCAAGCAGCTCGTGGGCAAGACCGCGGAGCTCATCTTTCGCGAGGAGGCCGCCAGTGTGAGCACCGTGCTCGCGGCGGCGGCCGCCGCCGGTGATACCGAGCTCACCGTGGACAGTGTCGCCGGGTTGGCCGAGGGGGACTTCTTCGCCGTCGGCAGCGGCCAGACCGCCGAGGCCAAGTCCATCGTGGCCATAGACCTGGAGGGCAACGCGCTGACCCTCGATTCCGGCCTCTTCTTCGACCACGAGGCCGACGAGCCCGTGATCGACCTGTGGACGCTGGCCACCGGCACCATCGACGGCCAGGAGCGGGCGCTCACCGGTGCCTACTTGAAGCCCGAGAGCTACGTGGACGTCGACCCCACCAGCGGCGCGCCCGTCGTCGCCTTCGAGTGGGATGAAGAGGGGGCCGAGCTCTTCTCCCAGGTAACGGGGCGGCTCATCGGGGAGCCGCTCGCCATCTTCCTCGACGAGGAGCTCATCTCGGCGCCTACGGTGGAGAGCCAGATCAGCGATAGGGGCATCATCACCGGCCTCTCGCTGGAGCAGGCGCAGACGCTGGCCATCCAGCTCAACACCGGTGCCCTGCCCATCACCCTCCACGAGGTGCGGATGCAGAAGGTAGACCCCACCCTGGGCGCCGACTCACTGCAGAAGAGCCTGGTGGCGGGCATCGTGGGGCTGGCACTGGTGCTCATCTTCATGATGGTGTACTACCGCCTGCCCGGTGCCGTGGCCAGCCTGGCCCTCATCATCTATGCCCTGCTGGTGCTCATGCTCTTCAAGCTCATCCCGGTCACGCTCACACTGGCCGGCATCGCCGCACTGGTGCTGTCCATCGGCATGGCGGTGGATGCCAACATCCTCATCTTCGAGCGGATGCGGGAGGAGCTGCGGGCGGGCAAGTCGCTGGGGGCCGCCGTGGAGGCCGGGTTCTCCCGTGCCTGGCCGGCGATACGTGACAGCAACATCTCCACCTTCATCACCTGTGCCATCCTGTACTGGTTCGGCTCCAGGTTCGGCGCGGCACCGGTGATGGGGTTTGCCCTCACCCTGTTCGTCGGCGTTGCCGTGAGCATGTTCACTGCCATGGTGGTAACCAGGACGTTCATGCGCCTTATCGTGCCCACGTCGTTTGCCAAGAGGAGTGCGCTATTCCGAGCGTAGGAGAGGCCCGTTGATCGACTTCGTTGGCCGGAGAAAGTGGTACTTCATCGCCTCTGCCGCGGTGATACTGGTCGGGGTGATCGCGCTCGGCGTTCTCGGGCTCAACTGGGGCATCGAGTTCACCAGTGGCTCGGTGATGACGCTCGACTTCGAGCAGCCGGTCACCGGGGAGCAGCTCCGGGGGGCCCTGGCCACCCTGGGGCACGAGGAGGCCATCGTGCAGGGGGCCGAGGGCGACACCTTCATGGTGCGCACCGCCAAGCTCGCCGAGGACGCCGTAGACCCCACTACCGGCGAGCACATGAGCGAGGAGGAGTGGCTGCGCCGGGGGCTGGAGGAGAGCTTCGGCCCCGTGGAGATCGTGAGCTCCTACGACGTATCCCCCAGCCTGGCCCGGGACATCGTCAACTATGCCTCCTATGCCGTGGCCCTGGCCGCGGTGGGCATCCTGGTCTACATCACGTGGGCCTTCCGCCGCCTGGTGCGGCCCTTCCGCTTCGGGGTCACCGCCATCATCGCACTGGTGCACGATGTGCTCATCGTGCTCGGCTGCTCCGCCCTGCTGGGGATGGAGGTAGACGCCATGTTCATCACCGCCATCCTCACCGTGGTGGGCTACAGCGTGAACGATACCATCGTGGTCTTCGACCGCATCCGGGAGAATGCCGCCCGTGCGAGCAGCCAGCCACTTGAGTTCATAGTGAACAGCAGCATCATGGAGGTCATGGGGCGCTCCCTGAACACCAGCTTGAGCACCCTGTTCGTGCTGCTGGCCCTGTTCCTCTTTGGCGGGGCCACCATCCACAACTTCGTCCTGGTGCTCATAATCGGCGTCGTCGTGGGCACCTACAGCTCCATCTTCGTCGCCAGCCAGTTGCTGGTGGTGTGGGAGCGCAACGACGTGGGCCGTCTCTTCCGCAGGGTGATCCCGCGGCGGGCGTCGGCATAGGGGTTCAGTCCATGTTCAGCACCAGGGCCGGGGCCGCCCGTCTCACCATCATCACCGTCGCCTTCCTCATCGTGCTCAAGGTAGCGGTGGGGGTGGCGAGTGGCAGCGTGAGCGTGATCGCCCAGGCCACGGACAGCCTGCTCGACCTCTTCGCGGCGCTGGTCACCTTATTCAGCCTGCGCTTCGCCCAGAGGCCGCCGGACGCCGAGCACCCCTTCGGCCACGGCAAGGCAGAGAGCATAAGCGGGCTGGTGCAGAGCGGCCTGATATTCGCCGCCGCCGCCTTCATCCTGTACCAGGCCATCACCAGGATCATCTCCGGCGCCGTCATCGAGTACGTCACTGCGGGCATCGCGGTGATGGCGGTGTGCATCGTGGTGAACGTCCTCCTCTCTCGCCACCTGCTCCGGGTGGCGCGCAAGGAGGACTCCATAGCGCTGGAGGCCAATGCCCGCAACATCACCACCGACATCTACACCGCGCTGGGCGTGCTCGCCGGGCTGGTGGTGGTGCAGGTCACCGGCCTGGCCATACTGGACTCCATCATCGCCATCGCGGTGGCCGCGGTCATCGTGAAGACGGCCCTCGATGTCATCAAGAGGTCGCTCGAGCAGCTCATGGACGTGCGGCTGCCCCCGGAGGAAGAGACGGTGGTGCAGGAAATCATCTGCGCTCACTACGGGGAAGTGGTGGGCTTCCACGCGCTGCGCACCCGCAAGGCAGGAGACCAGCGCTACATCGACCTCCACCTGGTGGTGGCCCGCGGGACCAGCGTCGGGGAGTCGCACCGCCTCTGCGAGAAGATCGAGGGGGAGATACAGGAGCGGCTCAGCAACTCCAACGTCACCATCCACGTCGAGCCCTGCCCGCTGGACTGCCCGCACTGCGTCAACCCGTGCCCTCTCGCCCAAGACCGTCGGGGCCGCTGACATGGCCGGCCTCTACGTTCACATACCCTTCTGCCGCTCCCGCTGCCGCTACTGCAGCTTCAACTCGTACATGGGCCTGGAGGGGCTCATCCCCCGCTATGTCTCCGCCTTGATCGCCGAGGCCCAGGGCTGGGCCGGTGCCATAGAGGTGGACACCATATATTTCGGTGGCGGGACTCCCTCGCTGCTCTCTGCCGGGCAGCTCGGTGACATCCTCGGTGCCCTTCGCCGCGCCTTCGTCGTCGATCCCGGTGCCGAGATAACCGTGGAGGTCAACCCGGGCACGGCCAGTGCCGGCTCACTGGCGGCGATGCGGGCGCTGGGGGTGAACCGGGTGAGCCTGGGGGTCCAGAGCCTCGACGACCGTGAGCTTGGGATGCTGGGCCGTATCCACACCGCTGCCGAGGCCGTCGCCGCCTTCGAGATGGCGCGGGGGTCATTCGACAACGTGAGCATAGACCTGCTCTACGGCCTTCCCGGGCAGGGGCTGGGGCGGTGGCGGCGCACACTGGAGCGGGCCCTGGGGCTGGGGCCGGAGCACCTCTCACTCTACCCTTTGAGTGTAGAGGAGGGCACCCCACTGGCGCAGGCAATAGCGCAGGGGCGGATGTCGCCGCCGGACGCCGACCTCGCCGCCGAGATGTACCAGCTGGCCGAGGAGGCCCTGGGCGCCTACCGCCACTACGAGCTCTCCAACTGGGCGCGGCCGGGAAGGGAGTGCCGCCACAACCTGGCCTACTGGCACAACCTTCCCTACCTGGGGCTGGGCGCCGGCGCCCACTCCTGCCTTGGGGGGAGCCGCTTTTACAACGTGGCCTCGCCGCGGGAGTACATAGCGCGGGTGGCGGGCGAGGTGCCCGGTGAGGGGGCCATCGCCGGCTCGGAGCCCATCGCAGAGGCGCTGGAGATGGCGGAGACCATGATCCTGGGGCTTCGGCTGGAGGAGGGGGTGGGCCTTGACCGTCTTGCCCTGCGCTTCGGCGGGGACGCCGTCGCCCGCTACCGCTCCCAGATAGACGAGCTCAAGTGCCTGGGCCTGCTCGAGGAGGGCGAGGGCCACGTCCGCCTCACTGCGCGGGGCCGACTCCTGGGGAACGAGGCCTTTCTGCGCTTCCTGCCCTAGGCCGTGGGGTGGGACTCCCTGACCGCCTGGAGGAGGGAGTCGATGGGGGGTGCTCCCCACAGGTGAGAGGCCTTACCCAGGGGGTCGGCGATATCTGGGCTTTCGAGCAGCACGTCCAGGGTGGCCTTCACCGAGAAGGCCAGCGCGTCCAGGTCGTAGCCCCCTTCCAGGGTGAACACGGTGCGCCCGTCGCACAGCTCCTCTGCCAGCCCCTTGATGATGCCGGCCATGCGGCCGAAGCCGGTCACGCTCACCTGCATCATAGAGATGCGGTCTGCCCAGTGCGCGTCGTACCCTGCGGAGACCAGGATGAGCTGGGGCTGGAAGCCCCTGGCCGCTGGCACCAGTATCTCCTCGAAGGCCTGGAGGTACTCCTCGTCGCCGCAGCGAGGGGGCAGGGGGACGTTCACCGTGGCCCCCAGGCCCAGGCCGCTGCCGGTCTCCTCGATGAGTCCAGTGCCGGGGTAGAGGGGGTGCTGGTGCGTGGAGAAGTAGAGGACGCCGGGGTCGCTGTAGAAGGCCTCCTGGGTGCCGTTGCCGTGGTGGACGTCGAAGTCGACGATGAGGATGCGCTCGAGCCCGTGGTTGCGGATGGCGTGCCTTGCGGCGATGGCGATGTTGTTGAAGACACAGAAGCCCATGGCCTCTAATCGCAGGGCGTGGTGTCCTGGGGGCCTCACCAGGGCGAAGGCGCTCTCCACCTTCCCCCTCATCACGGCGTCGACGGCGGCGATGGTGCCCCCCGCGGCGTAGCAGGCCACCCGGTAGGAGGCCGGCGATACCACGGTATCGATGTCGAGCCACCCCCCGCCCTGGCTGGTGCAGGTCTCCACGTAGGAGATGAGGCCCGGGGCGTGCACCATCTGCAGCTCCTCCGCTGTGGCGGCGCGGGGGGTCAAGGGCACCAGCTGGGCCATGGTGCCGCTGTCCTCCAAGAGGGCCACCGTGCTTGCCAGGCGCGAGGGGTGCTCCATGTGGCGCCCGGTATCGTGCTCCATATAGAGTGCGTCGTAGACCAGTCCTACTTTCACGTTATATCCTCCGTATCTATGATAGCAGACCGCTCCTCTACGAGCAACACACAGGGCGAGCCGGGCGCGGCATGTGCCTCGTGCAACGAGCGAGCGGCCGGGGCAGGCCCCTGGCGCGCCCCCTTACAGAGGTGGCGGATTGCCGCGTCCAGTGGCCTATGCTATACTCGTGGCGGAGGCCCAGATGCCCATCGACCTGGTGAGGCTGGCGTTGCAGGTAGAGGGGCTCGCCGCCGAGCTCAAGGCAGGGGAGCGGAAGGCAGGGGAGCGCCTGGAGAGCGCCGTCGCCGCGCTCTGGGCCCAGGCCGACGCACTCGAGCAGTTTCGCGCCCGGCTCGCCGCGAGCCGTACTAGCTGGCTGGTGGCCGGCCTCGTCGACGGCCTGGGCGGGCGGGTGTCGCCGCCCCCCTGTCCCGGCGAGTTCACCGTCGTTGCCACCGATGGCTCCCACATCGATGTTGACCGTCACAGCTCGGTGAGGTGCTGCCTGATTAACATCGGGAGCGCCGTGCTCCGCTACGGTGAGAGCCCTGGGGCCGAGCTCGTGGCCGTGCCCCAGCTCCTCTTCGGCGATGAGCTTATCATCGCCGACCCCTCCGCCCCCGGGGGTGGCGAGCGCGTCGAGGGGGCGCTCCTGGGGCTTGTGCGCGGCGTGGCCGAGTGCGACGCGCTCGCCGCCCTCCTCGAGGGGCAGCCCGTAGAGCGGCCCGTGCTGGGCCTCATCGACGGCTCCCTCATCCTGTGGGGCCTGGCGGGGCGAGACTTCGAGGAGCAGAAGAGGTTCGTGAGGGAGGAGCTCCTCGACCGCCGTTACCTGGACGCCCTCGAGCGCATGAGGGTGCGCAGCGGGCGCGGGCCCTGTGTCCCCGCCAGCTACATAAGCTACCCGCGGAGCGCCGACGTAGTGAATGCGCTGCGCGTAGGCCTGTGCCCCCATGATGTCGCCGACTGCGACCGCTACTGCGCCGGGAACAGGGAGCGGGGGTGCGATGCCGTGTCCGGCGTGTGCGATGCCGACCTCTTCGCGGTGCTCCTCATGCCTGGCCAGAGGTCGGAGGCCTTCGTGAGCGGCTCCCGCTTCATGCAGCGGCACTATGGAGAGCACCAGATATGCTTCTTCTACTTGAAGCTGGAGGAGGAGGTGGCCCGGGTGGAGGTGCCGCGCTGGGTGGTGGATGGGGGGCTCCTGGACCTGGTGCACTGCCTGGTCCTCGACCAGTGCCGCCGCGGGCTGGGCTACCCGGTGGCGCTCCAGGAGGCGCACGAGCAGGCCGTGGTCACCGCCGCCTGTCGCGAGCAGTTCTGGGGGCTCATGGAGGGCGTCCTTGCCGAGGGCGGCGTGGCGCTGGGGGGCTCGGCCAAGCGCATGAGCAAGCGCACGCGCTGGGTGTAAGAGCAGAGAGGTTCTGCACCGGGGCCAGGCCCCGGCGCAGCGCGTCTGTTTGAGTGTATAAGTATTAAAGTGAGGCGTGGGAGAGAGAGCGTGCCCACCAGGATAGGCGAGGTCATCGAGGCATCCACTGCGGAGTTCGTCGCCCAGTGCTACGAGCTGCACCGTCCGCCCCCCCTGGGCAGCCTGGTGCGCACCCGCGAGGGGGAGGTGGAGGTCTACGGCGTGGTGAGCCATGCCCAGACCCAGGGCATCGAGCCGGGGCGGCGCCCCATCGCCAGGGGCCGTGAAGAGGCCGTCGAGGAGGACATCTATCGCGCAAGCCCGCAGCTTGCCCGGCTGCTGCGCACCGATTTCAGCGCCCTCGTGGTGGGCCACCGCGACGGCGAGCGCATCAGGCACTACCTGCCCCCGCGGCCGGCCATGCTCCACGGGTTCGTCCATGTCTGTGAGCGGGCGGAGGTCGCCGAGTTCAGCCAGTCCCTGGACTTCTTGAGCATCCTGGTCGGCGCCTGCGGGCAGGGGAGTGGCGATGAGCTGGTGGCCGCCGCGGTGCGCCAGGCGGCGGCGGCGCACGGCGACCCCCGCTCCTTCCTGGTGCGTGCCGGCAAGGAGCTCGCCGTGCTCCTGGGCGGCGACAGCCAGCGCCTGGGCATTATCTTGAGGAGGATAAAGGGGTGAGCCAGGGGAGTGATTTACATAATGAGTCACAGCGGCGGCTCGGCGTCGTCGTCGAGGGCTCGCTCACCAGGGGCGTCGAGGTCAGGCTCGACGGCGGCGTCTCCATCGAGGACATCGCCGTGGGCCGCTACGTCACCATCGAGGGGGAGAGGCGCCGCTTCTTCGGCATGATCACCGATGCCGAGCTGGGCACCATCGACCCGCGGCTGCTCACCATGCCCCCGGATATATCAGACCCCTTCATCGCCGAGGTGCTCGCCGGCACCGGCACCTACGGCCGCATCCACGTCCTGCCCGTGCTCACCATCGGCGGGGACGCCATGGGCCTCCTGGAGGGGCCGCAGCCGGTGAAGACCGTGCCCGCCCACTTCTCCGCGGTGCGCGAGGCCAGCGAGCGCGACGTGGAGCAGGTCTTCGGCGGGGTGGAGGAGCGCCAGTTCTACATCGGCACCCCGCTCGACATGGAGACCAAGGTGCGGCTCGACCCCGGGGAGCTGGTGGTGCGCTCGAGCGGCGTCTTCGGCAAGAGCGGCACCGGCAAGACCTTCCTCGCCCGGCTGCTGCTCATCGGCATCATCCAGGAGGGCGCCGCGGTGAACCTGGTCTTCGACATGCACAGCGAGTACGGCTGGGAGGGGAGCAGCGAGGAGGGGCGAAAGGTGAAGGCACTCAAGCAACTCTTCCCCTCCAAGGTCGCCGTGTTCGCCCTCGACGAGGAAGGGGCGCGGCGGCGTAATGTCTCCACCGACTTCGTGGTGAAGATCGGCTATGACGAGGTGGAGCCCGAGGACATCGCCATGCTCCAGGAGACACTGGGCCTGAGCGAGGCCGCGGTGCAGGCCACGTACCGCCTGGCGCGGCACTACGGCGAGCGCCGCTGGCTGGAGTGCTTCCTCGACGTGGAGGGCAGGGAGGACATCGCCGCGCTGGCGCAGGGCCTGGGGGAGCACGAGGCCACCCTGGCCGCGCTGCGGCGCCGCCTCGATGTGCTGCGCCGTCTCTCGTTCCTGGTGCCCCACGCCGCAGACAACGCCATCCGTCACATACTGGAGTACCTCGACCGCGGGATGAACGTCGTCCTGGAGTTCGGGCGCTTCACCGACATCGTCGCCTACATACTGGTGGCCAACCTGCTCACCAGGCGCATCCACGAGCGCTGGCGCGAGCGCACGGAGCGGGCCATTGGCGGGGACGGGGACAAGCCGCCGCCCCTGGTCATCACCATCGAGGAGGCGCACAAGTTCCTGAGCCGGGAGCTTGCCGGGCACACCATATTCGGCACCATCGCCCGCGAGATGAGGAAGTACAACTGCACCCTCCTGGTCATCGACCAGCGCCCCAGCGGCATCGACGAGGAGGTGATGAGCCAGATCGGCACCAAGATCACCTGCCTCCTCGACAACGAGCGCGACATAGAGAGCGTGCTCACCGGCGTCTCGGGCAAGGGGGAGCTCAGGGCGGTGCTGGCCAAGCTCGATTCACGGCAGCAGGCCCTCATCTTCGGCCACGCCGTCCCCATGCCGGTGGTGGTGCGCACCAGGGAGTACGGCTCGGCGCAGTCCTACAGCGAGCTGGGCATCCGCGATGCCCTGGAGCGGCGCCGGCAGGCCGAGGAGGAAGGCAGAGACCTGTGGGGGTAGGCGGCGTGCCGACGTTCCGCTATAATGGAGAGGCATGGTGCCCACCACTGGCCCGATGACACGCCGTCCCCTCGTCGAGGAGATCGATGCCCCCTCCGCACTGGAGGCCTTCTCCCTGATCAGGGGGCGTCCCCACAGCTTCTTCCTCGATAGCGGCATGGGCCGCGAGCGCCTGGGCCGCTACTCGTTCATCGGCAGCGACCCCTTCCTGGTGCTCAAGAGCTACGGCCGCGATGTCTGCCTGGTCGAGGGCTGCAACGAGACCAGGATGAGCGCCGACCCCTTCGACGTGCTGCGGGAGGTACTGTCCCGGTACGCCCTCGACCCCGGCCCCGCGCCCATCCCCTTCACCGGCGGCGCCGTGGGCTACCTCGGCTACGACCTGTGCCACTTCGTCGAGCGCCTGCCCCAGACCGCCGCCGACGACCTGGGGCTCCCCGAGCTCTACCTGGCCTTCTACGACGGTGTCATCGGCTTCGACCACCTGGAGGGGCGGTGCTACGTCGCCGCAAGCGGCCTTCCCTGTGAGGAAGAGGAGCGGCGGCTGCGCCGCGCCCGGGAGCGCCTCGACGAGCTCAAGGACATCGTGGAGCGGGCCCCGCGGCAGGGAGAGGAGCGCCCCATGGAGCACGGCCAGCCCGCGGCGACCCCTGTGTCCAGCGTCGTGCCACAGTCAAACTTCACCCACGAGGGGTATGTGCGCGCGGTCGCGGCGGCGCGGGAGTACATCTGTGCCGGCGACATCTTCCAGGTGAACCTGTCGCAGCGGTTCCAGGCCCCGCTCGACGTCGCCCCCTTCGAGCTGTACCGGCGCCTGCGCGCCATCAACCCGGCGCCGTTTGCCAGCTACTTAAACCTCGACGGGGTGACCATCGTCAGCGCCTCGCCGGAGCGGTTCCTCCGCACGAGCGGCGACCTGGTGGAGACCCGCCCCATCAAGGGGACGAGGCCCCGGGGGCGCACGCCGGCCCGGGACCAGGCACTGGCCTGGGAGCTGGCGCACAGCGTCAAAGACCGCGCCGAGAACGTGATGATAGTAGACCTGGAGCGCAACGACCTGGGGCGCGTGTGCCGCTATGGGACGGTGCGGGTGAGCGAGCTGTGTGCCCTGGAGCGCTATGCCACGGTGTTCCACCTCACCTCCACGGTGGAGGGCAGGCTGCGCCACGACCGAGACCGCGTAGACCTGCTCAAGGCCACCTTCCCTGGGGGCTCGATCACCGGGGCCCCCAAGGTGCGTGCCATGGAGATCATAGACGAGCTGGAGCCCACGCGGCGGGGGGTCTACACCGGCTCCATCGGGTATGTGGGCTTCGATGGAGAGATGGACTTGAACATCGTCATTCGCACCTTCGTGGTAGCGGGGGGAAAGGCCTACTTCCAGGTAGGAGGGGGCATCGTGTACGATTCCGACCCCGAGGCCGAGTACGTGGAGACGCTGGACAAGGCGAGGGCCCTCGTCGAGTCGCTTGGGCCCCAGCCGCTCCCGGCACCAGAGGAGAGGTGACGGGGTGGCCAATTGTAGCAAACCACCTCCAGTACCACGTAATAGCTATTGACAAACGGGTGGGAATATACTATAAAATAGTGCCAAGGGTGGCGGTGGGCGTGAGTATCACAGGTTCACTTTGCCTGTTTACAGTGTGTCTTGGAAATAGGAGTGGTGAGTGGAAAAGACTGGAGAAGGGAGATGAGCCATGAGAAGTAAATATCCTGGGCTCACCAGGCCGACGGCGGTGCTCATAGCGCTGGCACTGATCGCCACACTTCTCGCCATCGTTATCCCGACGACCATTGGCTCGGCGGTCAACGAGGAGTGGGCCAACGCCGTCGTCGAGGAGGCGACTGAGAGGGTGGTCAACCCCGATAACGCCCTGGGCCCCAACGATGGCACGTGCGCCACCATGAGGCGCAGCGCCGAGCTTACCCTGGACATGGGAGTCGGCGAGGAGGCGCTGGACGGCCCGGGCAACGACCTCAAAGTCTATTCCCAGGGCGGTGACTACGAGGTCTTCGTGTGGGACGGCTTCACCTGGCAGTCGCTGGGTATTGGCGCCGGCACTCAGGAGTTCGACCTGGCCGATGCCGGCGTGGCCCAGTCGCGGTACGTGAGGATTGAGAATCGCACCAAGGGTGATATATGCATCGATGCCGTAGAGGTGCTGGGCGGCGAGCCCAAGCCCAGGATAACCGCTCCTGGCTACGAGGCCGACCTCACCGGCAATACCCAGATAGTGGCCGAGGACGAGGATGATGGCAACATCACCGATTGCTGGTTCTACTACTGGTACGACCTCGACCAGGACTGCGTGGCCGATGAGGGCGAGGACACCTGGCACCTCATAGGCCACGATAGCGTTGGCGGCAATTGGAGCGTGTGGTGGGACACCGGCAACTACAGCGACTGCTGCTACATCCTGAAGGCCGTGATGGAGAACTCCAGGGGCATCCAGGGTGACAGCTACGAGCAGGGCTTCCCCCACAACGTGCAGCTCACCAACCACGACCCCCAGCCCGAGATAACCGCCCCTGATGACCAGACCCCCTGCGATGCCGCCCCGGTGAGTGGCAACGTGACCCTCACCGCGGTGGACAACAGCTTTGAGCAGGGGGCAGACGTCACAGAGTGCACGTTCGAGTACTACTACGATGAGAACATGAACTGCGACGACGATGACGGCAACCAGTGGACCGACATCGCCGGCATGGGCGCTAGCGGTGTGGTCAAGGGTAACGGTGGCGAGGGCTACGAGTTCACCTACGACTGGGACACCACCCAGATGCCAGACTGCTGCTACCTCCTCCGTGTCACCATGGAGGACAAGCACGGGCGTGCCAACACCACGGACCATATCAACATCGCCCTCTCCAACCACGACCCGCAGCCCGTGTTCTTGAACCCCGGCGAGGACGACACCGTGCAGGGCACCATCCTGCTGGAGGTAGAGGACGCCAGCCTTGACCAGGGCAGCGACGTGATATGCACCACCTGGGAGTACTGCTACGCCACCGACGAAAGCCAGTGCAGCGGTGATGACTGGAACCTGATACTGCAGGACTGCGACCCCGTCGGTGACACCTGGAGGCTGTGGTGGGACACCAACCAGGTACAGGACTGCTTCTACACCATCCGCGCCACCATGGAGGATGAGCACGGCCGTATCGGGGTGAGCTACCTCCACGTCGGCGTGGGCAACGACCCGCCGGTGGTCGAGATAGAGCAGCCCTACAACAACGACCTCCTCTGTGAGGACAACCCGGTGAGTGGCAACGTCACCGTCAGGGCCAAGGACACGCAGCAGGCCACCGACATCGAGGCCGCCACCTTCCGCTACTACTATGACACAAACCAGGACTGCGTGGCCAACGACGGCAACTCGTGGGTGCAGTTCGGCTACGATGGGACGAAGGAGATGGTGGGCGGCAACGCCACCTTCGAGGTGAACTGGGACACGAGCCAGCTCAACGACTGCTGCTACATCGTCCGCGTCTACATATCCGACCTCCACGCGCTGAACGGCTATGACACCCTCTGCGTGGCCCTCACCAACCACAACCCGGTGCCCGAGATCACCCAGCCCGAGGGCAACACCACCATAAGCGGCACCCAGAGGATCATCGCCAAGGACACCGGCTTTGACCTGGGCAACGACATCAACCTGCCTGGCCACGGCAACGTGACCTTTGAGTATGCCACCGCAGACCAGAACTGCCAGCAGGTGGGCCAGTGGACAGACATGGGGGCGACCGTCACCCAGGTCGGCAGCCCGCCCGACCGCACCTGGTACGTGGACTGGGACACCACCCAGGTGGAGGACTGCTTCCACCTCATCAGGGTGACCCTGGAGGACAAGCACGGCAGAACTGGCACCACCACCATCTGCGTGGGCGTGGCCAACAACCCGCCCCAGCCGCGGATGACGGCCCCGCCTGATGCCACTCCCTGCACCGCGGGCGAGGTGAACGGGAACATCGACCTGGTGGCGGTGGACGACAAGGCCAACAGCACCGTGCAGAGCTGCGTCTTCGAGATCTGGGACGACTTCAACCAGAACTGCACCGCCGACGAGGGGAACACCACCTGGGTCGCCATCGGCTCGGGCACGCTCTCTGCGGGCAACTGGACCCTCGATTGGGACACCACTGATGTCCCCGACGAGTGCTACCTGGTGCGGGCCAACATGACCGACATCCACGGTCTGGGCAACGTCTCCACCCACATCAACCTGTACGTGAACAACCTGCGCCCGGCGCCGTACTTCTGGTATCCGTACGACAGGTCGGACTATCCTGTGGGCGACCCCGTCAACCTCTACGTGTACGACAAGACCGGGGCCACCGATATCCACGACGCCGATGTGTACTTCGAGTGGTGGGACCCGGTAGCGAGGGAGTGGGTCTACATAGGCACCGGCACCTCTTACTATGAGAGCTCCATGGGCATGTGGATGTGGTACAACTACAACCTCTACTACCCCGACCGCGACTGGATAGCGGTGAGGGTGACCATGACCGACAAGGGGGCCACACCACAGTCCGGCGACGACATCGTCCAGATTTACCGAGTGCAAGAGTAGCCCAGCCGCGGTTGCGGCCGGAAAGAGACCGCCGGGGGGCGTCCTTCAATGGGCGCCCCCCTTTCGTTGGGGTGGTGTGCCCCTCCCGTCCCAGCCTTGCCCCCTCCCGCCGTAGCTGCTACAATCTGTGTGGGGGGAGTGCCTTTATAAAGGGGAGGGGGCCTTGGTCATCATCATCGATAACTACGACTCCTTCTGCTACAACCTGGCCCAGTACATCGGGGAGCTGGGCTGGGAGCCCATGGTGTGCCGCAACGACCAGCTCTCACTGGTGGAGATCGCGGCCCTGGCCCCGTCCCACATCGTGATCTCTCCCGGGCCGGGCACCCCGCTCGATGCCGGCATCTCCAACGCAGTGATACGCCGCTTTGCCGGCCACATCCCCATACTGGGGGTGTGCCTGGGACACCAGTGCATCGGCCACTGCTTCGGCGGGCACATAGTGCGCACCGTGCCGGTGCACGGCAAGTCCTCCCTCATCTACCACGACGGCAAGACGCTGTACCGCGGCCTGGCCAACCCCTTCGAGGCCGGGCGCTACCACTCCCTGGCCGTCGCCCCGTGGGGCCTGCCCGCGGAGCTTGAGCTCTCGGCGCAGACCGAGACCGGGGAGGTCATGGGGGTGCGCCACCGCCAGTTCGTGGTCGAGGGCATCCAGTTCCACCCCGAGTCCATCCTCACCGCCTGTGGCCACGATGTGCTGCGTGCCTTCCTGGGCATAGAGCATCCGCGGTGGCAGGCCGCCCTGGGGGGGCCCCATGGCTAGCTGGGTGTACGTAGACGGGGCCCTGGTGCCCGGCGACCAGGCCGCCGTCTCCCCCCTCGACCGCGGCCTGCTCTACGGCTACGGCCTGTTCGAGACCGTGCGCGCCTACGAGGGGCGCTGCTTCCGCCTGGGGCGGCACCTGGAGCGGCTCATGGCAGGTGCCGAGCGGCTCGCCCTCGCCGCCGCGCTCGACCGCGATGGCCTGGAGCGGGCGGTGTATCGCACCATGGAGGCAAACGGCCTCCGCGATGCCCGGGTGCGGCTCACCGTCACCGCCGGCGTAGGCGAGCGGGGGCTCTCCCCACCGCTGTCGGGGGCTGCCACCGTCATCGTAGTCGCCGAGGGGCTGGCCGCGCCGGGCCACGACGAGGGGGTGAGCGCCGCCATCGTCGGTGCGAGGAGGAACAGCGCCTCGCCGCTCGCCGGGATAAAGTCGTTGAACTACCTGGAGGCCCTGGTGGCCCACGCCCAGGCCCTGGCCCAGGGTGCCCAGCAGGCCATCATGTTAAACGAGCGCGGCCACGTCGCCGAGGGCAGCACCAGCAACATCTTCCTGGTCTCCGCAGGGAGACTGCTCACCCCGGCGCCGGCCTGTGGCATCCTCTGTGGCATAACCAGGGAGGCCGTGCTGGAGTGTGCCGCCGACCTCGGCATCGAGGCCGCCGAGGTGGAGCTATCCCCGGAGGCCCTCTTCGCCGCCGACGAGGTCTTCCTCACCAGCTCCATAGTCGAGCTTGCGCCCGTGGCCCGCGTGGACGGCCGGGCCATCGGCGACGGCGGGCGTGGCAAGGTCACCTCCCTGCTCGCCGCCGCCTACCGGGAGCTGGTGCGGCGGGAGAGATGAGCAGGAGGAACGCGGCGCGGCTGCTCCCCCTCTATGCCGTAGGCTTCCTGGGCTATGTCGGCTTCAGCCTGCTCTTTCCCGTCGTCCCCCAGTATGCCGACTCCGTGGGCACGCCCCTGGCACTGGTGGGGGTGGCGGTGGGGATGTTCTCCTACGTCACCGCGGTGGCCATGGTGCCCTTTGGCCTCCTGTCAGACCGGGTGGGACGGCGTCTCCTCCTGGTGGTAGGGCTGGTGCTGTACACAGTGGCCCCGCTGCTCTACCTCTGGGCCGACGGCCCGCTTCTGCTCATCGTGGTGAGGGGCATACACGGGCTGGCCTCGGCGGCCTTCATCCCCGCGGCCAACGCCATCGTGGTGGACATGGCCCCGCCCCAGAGGCGGGGCGAGGCCCTGGGGTGGTTCACCGGTGCCACCATGATGGGCTTCATCGTCGGCCCGGTAACGGGCGGCTTCCTCTTGAGCGCCTTCGGGTTCGATGCCGTCTTCTACGCGTGCAGCCTCACCTCCCTCATCGCCCTGGTGCTGGTGCTCCCCTGGCTTAAGGGCATGCCGGAGAGCCCCGCCGCCGCAGAGCGCAGCGAGGGCACCTGGGCCTGGATGGGGCAGCGGCGGGCCATCGGTGCCCTGCTCACCCCCCTGTTCATCACCTTTGGGTCGGGCACCATCGTGGCCTTCATGCCCCTGTATGGGGAAGAGCTGCTCATAACCGCTGCGCAGGTAGGGGTGATGATAACCGCGGTCTATGCCGCCTCGGCGCTGGTGCGTGCCCCGGCGGGGCGGCTCTCCGACCGCATGGGGAGGGGGCGGGTCATCCTCTCAGGCTTCGCTGCGAGCGCCCTCTTCGTCGCCCTCATCGCCGTGCCCACGTCCTTCCCGCTGCTGGTGCTGGTGGGCGTTGCCTTCGGGCTGGGCATGGGGCTGGCCATGCCCGCGGCATTCGCCCTGGTCGCCGACCTGGCCCCGCCTGACAGGCGCGGGCTGGCCATGGGGGCCGCCAGCAGCTCGCTACAGGCGGGACTGGCCCTGGGGGCGACGGCCATGGGGGGCGTGGCCGTGGCCGTGGGCTATGCCCCCATGTTCGGGGCGTGCGGCGCCGTCATGGCCCTGGGCCTTGCGGTGGTGTACCTCTTGCTGCGCCGCCGCGGGGACAGCGGTCGGCAGGGGTGACCGCGGGGCGAACGCGGCGTTCTAGCATCTCGGAAAACGGTGCACGCAGAGGGCCTAGTGGGCAATATTCGTTGACCGCCCTGGGTGAGGCGTGCTATCATGCTATAATCTCTGCTGTCGGAGTGACGATGGGCGAGCGGGAACAGATGGAGAAGGGGGTGAAGCGCTCCCGGGAGGGCTGGTTCGGCCGGGTGATGCGCCTCTTCGACCGTGCCGCCATCGACCAGGGGCTGTGGGACGAGCTGGAGGAGCTGCTCATCGCCGCCGACGTCGGGGTGGCCACCAGCGCCAGGCTGCTGGGGCGGGTGCAGGAGCGGGTGGGCCGGGAGCGGCTCCAGGAGGCCTCCCAGGTCAGGGCCGTGCTGCGCCAGGAGATGGTGGCCATGCTGCGGGTGGACGGTGCCCCTTCCGGGGGGGGCGTCAGGCTGGCGCCGTCGCCGCCCACGGTGGTGCTGGTGGTGGGGGTCAACGGGGTGGGCAAGACGCTCTCCATCGCCAAGCTGGCCCACATGCTGAAAGGGGAGGGGAGGCGGGTGGTGCTCGCCGCCGCCGACACATTCCGCGCCGCGGCCGTCGAGCAGCTCCAGGTGCTGGGCAGGCGCATCGGGGTGGAGGTCATCGCCCAGGGGCCCGGCGCCGACCCCGGGGCCGTGGTGTACGACAGCCTGGAGGCGGCGAGGGCGCGCGGCGCCGACGTGGTAATCGTCGATACCGCGGGCCGGCTGCACACCAAGTTCAACCTGATGGAGGAGCTCAAGAAGATCAGGCGGGTGGCCTCTCGCAGCGACCCCGAGGCCCCCCACGAGGTGTTCCTGGTGCTCGACGCCACCACCGGGCAGAACGGCCTGCTCCAGGCGCGGCGCTTCACCGAGGCGGTGGAGGTCACCGGCGTCTTCCTCACCAAGCTCGATGGCACTGCCAAGGGGGGCATCGTGCTCGCCATATGCGACGAGCTCAAGGTGCCCATACGCTTCATCGGAACCGGCGAGTCGGTGGCAGACATCGCCCCCTTCGACGCCGACTCGTTTGTCGAGGTGCTCTCGTCGTGAGCGGCGTGACCTTCGCCTCGATGTGGTGGCTCACGGTCGAGCTCCTGGGGCTCATCGCCCTGCCGCTCACCCTGGTGGTGTTCAAGCGCCTCCCCGACAGGGGCTATGCCTTCAGCAAGGCGCTGGCCATACTGCTGGTCTCTTTTATCTTGTGGCTCCTGGCCTATGCCCACATCCTGCCCAACACCTGGTGGGCCATCATACTCATCATAGCCGCGGGTGCTATAGGCTCCCTGGTGCTGGCGGTGCGCCGTCGCCGCGAGCTCGCCGAGTTCTTCAGGCGGGAGCGCACCATCATCATCGCCACCGAGGCCGTGTTCCTGCTCGCCTTCGTCGCCTATCTCGCGATACGCGCCTTCAACCCGGACATCCTCTTCGGCGAAAAGCCCATGGACTTCGCCTTCATGAACGGCATCTTGAGGAGCACCTACTTTCCCCCCATCGACCCGTGGCTTGCCGGCTACAGCATCAGCTACTACTACGGCGGCTACCAGATAATGGCCATGCTCACCATGCTTACCGGCGTGCCCGCGGCGGTGTCGTTCAACCTCTCCCTGGCACTGGTCTTCGCCCTGACCACCGTCGGCGCCTTCAGCGTGGTCTACAACCTGGTACGCATGGGCAGGGGTGGGGTCAGGGCGGCGGTGGGGATGGGCCTGGTCGCCGCCGGCCTGCTTTTAGTCCTGGGCAACCTGGTGGGGGTGCTGGAGATGCTGCATGCCCACGGGTTCGGCAGCGCCGGGTTCTGGGAGTGGGTGGGCATCGCCGGGCTGGACCACCCCTATAGCGGCGTGACCTGGTACCCCAACGAGCACTGGTGGTGGTGGCGCTCGACGCGGCTGATAAACACCCTGTCCCCCGGCGTCAGCAACGGTCTGGACTACACCATCACGGAGTTCCCCGCCTTCAGCTTCCTCTTCGCCGACCTCCACCCCCACCTCATGGCGCTGCCCTTCTCCCTGCTCACCATGGCGATGTGTCTGGAGCTCATGGTGTCGGCGCAGTCGCCGGGGGTGGCCTGGTTCAAGGCCAACTGGCCCCGCTTCCTGGTCTTTGCCATCGCCCTGGGGTCGCTCGGCTTCATCAATACCTGGGACATCACCACCTATAGCCTGCTCTTCGCACTGGCCGCGCTCATCGGGGGCTACCTGGCCTGGGGGCGGATGAGCCTCGGCCTGCTCAAGGACGTGGCCCTGTTCGTCGCTGCCCTCGTTGCCTGTGCCTTCGTGCTCTACCTCCCCTTCTACATCGGGCTCGACACCCAGGTCCAGGGCATCGGACTGGTGGGCGATATCGACACCCAGCCGCACCACTTCTTCCTCTTCTGGGGGGTCCTGCTGTTCATCACCGTGTCCTTCGTGGTGGCCCAGTCGTGGGGCGCGCTCAAGGAGGGCCTGCCGTCGTGGGGGTATGTGCTCCTGGCGGTGGCGGTGCCCGTCCTGCCGTTTGTCATATGGGCCGTGGCCAGCCAGGCCGGCGGTGTGGGCCTCCTCGCCGCGATGGGCAAGCTGTGGCACGTGCTTCCCTTAATAATAGTGCTCATACTGGCCCTCCTGGTCATCGTGAAGAGGGCGCAGCGCGTCGTGGCCAGCGACGACGGGGACGGCGGTGAGGAGCGGGCCTCCATCTTCGCCATGGTGCTCCTGTTCACCGGCTTCCTCCTCGTCATGGGCTGCGAGCTCTTCCTGGTGAAGGACTTCTTCTATCCCTGGCGCATGAACACCATGTTCAAGCTGTACTACATGGCGTGGCTGGTGCTCGCCATCTCAGCGGCCTATGGCCTCTACTGGATCGCGGTGCACTGGCGGCCGGCCTCACTCGCTGCCATGGTAGGTCGCGCCACCTGGTGGGTGGTCTTGGGCTTCCTCATCCTGGGCAGCCTCATCTACCCGGTGGCGGCCTCCATCACGATGTACGATTTCAACCGCTCGCCCACGCTCAATGGCCTGGCCTTCGTGGAGAGCGCCCGTCCATCGGAGTACGAGGCCATCGCCTGGCTCAACAGCGATGTCGAGGGGGCGCCGGTCATCGTGGAGGCCACCGGCGGGTACTTCACCGACTACTTCCGCATATCGGCGCGCACCGGGCTGCCCACCATCCTGGGCTGTCCCGGGCACGAGCGCCAGTGGCGTGGCGGGGACGAGCTCTTCGTCGGCCGCGAGGCAGACATCGATGCCATCTACGAGGGCGAGGACATGGCCCAGGTCGAGGCCCTCTTCCAGGAGTACGATGTCACCTACGTCTACGTGGGCCACCTGGAGCGGGAGCAGTACGGTGAGGCAGTGGCCGACCGCTTCGCCGGCTTCATGGACGTGGCCTTCGCCAACGAGGGCGTCACCATATACCAGGTGAGGGAGTAGCGGTGGAGAGGGTGAAGGCGTGGGCCGTGCGCTGGGCGCGCCCCCTGCTCAACTGGGAGGTTGCGGCATACGTCTTTCTAGCGGTGGTGGCGCTGGGGATGCACCTGTGGGCCCTGGACGCCCGCGCCTTCCAGTACGATGAGACCCTGCACGCCTTCTATAGCTGGAAGCTGTATACCGGGGAGAGCTACCAGCACAGCCCCATGATGCACGGCCCCTTCCAGTTCTACGGCACCGCGGCGTTGTTCCACCTCTTCGGCGATAGCGATGTTACGGCGCGCCTCCTCCCCGCCCTCTTCGGCACCGCGCTGGTGGCGCTGCCGTACCTTCTGCGTCGCCAGATGGGCCGCTGGGGGGCCATGGCCGCTGCTGTCCTGCTGGCCTTCTCCCCCACGCTGCTCTACTTCGGGCGCTTTGCCCGCAACGACATCTACATCGTGTTCTGGACGCTGCTCCTGGTGGTGTGCCTGTGGCGCTACATCGACGAGGGCAAGTCGCGCTACCTGTACATCGGGGCCGCCGCCTTGAGCTTGAGCTTCTGCACCAAGGAGGTGAGCTGGATCACCACCGGCATCATCGGCCTCTTCCTCCTCATCTGGGCCGGCCGTGAGCTCGTCGGCCGGGTGCGGCGCCGTGTCGACCTGAAGGCCCTCTCGCCACCCGCCGACTACCTGATCGTCGTCGGCACCCTCTCCCTGCCCCTGTTCGCCGCCTTCTGCCAGCTCATCCCCGGCGTGGACATCGATGGCGGGGCGGTGTGGCAGAAGGCGCTGGTGGTGGGGATACTCTTCGCGGTATCGCTGGCCGTCGGGCTACGCTGGGACTGGCGGCGCTGGTCGATCGCGGCCATCATCTTCTACGGCATCTTCTGCCTGTTCTACTCGTCGTTCTTCTCCAACGTAGATGGCCTGGCCAGCGGGATATGGGGCTCGGTGGACTACTGGCTGGCCAACCGCGACGCCCCGCGCATCGTGCAGCCCCTGTTCTACTACCCCATGGTGCTGGCCACGTACGAGTTCCTGCCCCTGCTCTTCGGCCTGGTCGGCGGGGTGTACTACGCGATAAAGGGGGACGCCTTCTCCCGCTTCCTGGTGTACTGGGCGGCGATGGCCCTCATCCTCCAGGTGTGGTCCGGGGAGAACACCGCCTGGCTCTCCGTCCACATCGCCCTGCCCCTCATCCTGCTCGCCGCGATGTTCATCGGCCGCGCACTGGCCGGAGGCTGGCCCGGGCGCTGGGCGCGGGTGGTGCCCGCCGCCGTCGTCCTGGCGCTTGCCGTCGTCTTCCCCTTCAGCGTGCACGTCGCCCTCCAGGCGAGCTACAATGTGAGCGACGAGCCGCCGCAGATGCTGGTCTACGCCGGCATGAGCCACGAGATGCGCCAGGTCGTGGACCAGATAGAGGGGCTGGCCGCAGACAGCGGCAAGGGGACAGGGTTGAGGATAAGCGTCGATAACCCCCTCTACTGGGACTGGGCGTGGTACATCAGGGACTACGACGTGCAGTGGCTGTACGCCACCGACCTGGTCCCCGACGGGGACGTGCTGCTGCTGGCCCCGGAGAACGAGGCCGCCTTCGAGCCCCACCTGGGCGGCTACGGCGAGGGGCAGCACTTCCACGAGCGTATCTGGTTCCCCGAGGAGTACCGCGACCACGGCATCGGGTGGTGGTGGCGCTACTTCTTGAGCAAGGAGACCGAGGGCCCCTACTGGTCGAGCGAGAGCATCGTCTACGTCGCCCAGGGGGTGCCGTGATTGCATGCCGGTACCCGTTGTACTATAATGGGCCGAATAGAGGGCAGGCGTCTTTCCGTGAGGGGGGGTGAGGGCGTTTAGGAACAGACGGTTCTGGATAGGCCTGGTCATCACGCTGGTGTTTCTGGCCCTCTTCCTCTACCCCCTGCTGCGGACGGGCTTCGCCGACATGGGCCGGGCCCTCGCCGAGGCCAACTACCTCTATCTCATCCCCGCGCTCGCCGTATACTTCGTGGGCGTCTTCCTGCGCTCCGTCCGCTGGAGCTACCTGCTCCTGCCCCTGGGCCGCTTCTCCCCCTTCCGCCTCTTCCCGCTCGTCGTCATCGGCTTCATGGTGAACAACGTGCTGCCGGCGCGCCTGGGCATCGTGGCCCGGGCCATCATCCTGGGGGAGCGGGAGCGCATGAGCAAGATGGCCGCCGGGGGCACCATGGTGGTGGAGCAGGTGTTCGATGGCGTGACCCTCCTCTTCTTCATCGCCGTGGTCGCCATCTTCGGGGTATCACTGGCCGGGGTGTTGCAGGGCACGGTATACGTGGTGGCCGGCCTCTTCATATTGGCCCTGGTGCTGTGCCTGGCCCTGGCCTCGTCGGAGCGGCTGGCGCAGTGGGTGGTATCGCTCGTCGTGCGCCTGCTGCCCCATCGCTGGCGGGAGCGGGTGGGGCTGTGGCTTGTGCGGCTGGTGGAGGGCCTGGGTATCATGCGCAGCCCGTGGCGGCTCCTGGTGGTGTTCCTGCTCTCGAACCTGGTGTGGCTCGCCGAGGCGGGCACCTTCTACTTCGTCGCCCTCTCCTTCGACCTGGGGCAGCCCTTCTACGTGCTGCTGCTGGCGACGGCGGTGGCCAACCTGGCGTGGGCGCTGCTCATGACCCAGGGCGGCCTGGGCTCCTTTGACCTGGCCGCACAGCAGACGCTGGTGTTCTTCGGCGTCGGCGTGGGGCTGGCCAGCTCCTACGTGCTGGTGCTCCACGCCGTGCTCCTCCTGCCCATGACCGCTCTCGGGTTCGTGTTCCTGTGGCTGGAGAACCTCTCGCTGTCACGCCTGGTGTCACGTGGCGAGGAGCTCTCGGCGCAAGAAGATACAGCGGAGGGCGAGACATGAGGGTCGGCATAGTTGGCGGCGGCATCGCCGGGCTCACCGCGGCCTACGAGCTGGGCCAGCGGGGCCACACCCCCGTGGTCTTCGAGAAGCGGCCTGAGCTCGGCGGCCAGGCGGCCACCATAGAGGTCGGTGGGGAGCGCCTGGAGGGGTTCTACCACCACATCTTCACCAGTGACCAGGAGGTACGCCAGCTCATCGATGAGCTGGGGCTGGGGGGAGACCTCCGCTGGCTCGACTCTAGGGTAGGCTTCTACCACAGGGGGAGGGTATACCCCTTCGTCACCCCGCTGGACCTGCTGCGCTTCCGCCCCTTACGTCCCGTCGACCGGGTGCGCCTGGGGCTGGCCTCGCTGTACCTGAGGCGCTACCGGGACTGGCAGCGCCTCGAGGGGGTCACCGCGCGCGAGTGGGTGACGCGCTATGCCGGCAGGCGCAGCTACGAGGTGGTGTGGGGCCCCATGCTGCGCAACAAGTTCGGCGACAGCCTCGATGAGGTGGGCATGGTGTGGCTGTGGGGCAAGATACACCTGCGCCTCACCTCGCGCCAGGGGGAGCACGAGCAACTGGGATACCTCGATGGGAGCTACGGCCGGCTCATCGATGCCCTGGGCGAGGCCGTCCTCGGCTCAGGCGGGGAGATTTACACGGAGGCGACGGCCACCGCCGTCGCCGTCGAGGGGGGGAAGGTGGTGGGGCTGCGGGTGGGGGGAGAGGTGCACCCCTGCGACGCCGTGATCGCCACCGTGTCATCGCCGGACTTCCTCCAGCTCGCACCTCCGCTGCCCGCGGAGTATGGCGCAATGCTGCGGATGGCGCGCTACCAGTCGGCGGCGTGCCTGGTGCTCGCCTTGAACCAGCCCTTCATGGACTACTACTGGCTGAACATCGGCGAGAGCACCATGCCCTTCGTCGCCGTCATCGAGCACACCAACTTCGTCGAACCGTCGCGGTACCGGGGACGGCGCATCCTGTATGTCTCCAACTATCTCTCCAGTGAGAGCCCTCTCTACGGCATGGGCCCACAGGGGCTTCTGGACGAGTACCTGCCCTACCTGCAGCGCATAAACCCCCGCCTCGACCTCTCCTGGGTGGAGGAGAGCCATGTCTTTCGCGAGGAGTGGGCGCAGCCCATCGTCACCACCGACTACCTGCGGCAGATACCCGACCATCGCACCCCGGTCCCCGGCCTCTACCTGGCCAACACCACCCAGATATACCCTGAAGACCGGGGGATGAACTACAGCGTGCGCCTGGGACGGCAGATAGCCGATATCGTCACCGCCGACGGCGCCCGCCACGGCGAGGAGGGTTGAAATTCTCACTGCCCCGTAGTATAGTGAGTAGGGCCCGCCAGGGGCTTACCCCGCACACACGTTTTAGCTATGAGAGAGAGCGCCAGCCAGGTTCCTCGCCCGTCCGCACTCGTAGCGGGTACCCATTTTCTATTCAGGCCATCTTCCATCGCAGCGCGGGCATGTCGGCGGCCTTACAGGCTCTTGCCGGGCGAGGTACCGGGAAGACACGGAGGGTCTAGAGTATGTACCGTATAGTGCACCGAGAGGACCTGGTCCCCAACATACACCTGTTCGACGTTGAGGCCCCGCTGGTGGCACGCAAAGGCCAGGCGGGGCAGTTCGTCATCGTGAGGGTGGGCGAGACCGGGGAGCGCATACCGCTCACCATCGCCGACTGGGACCGGGAGGCCGGCACCATCACCATCGTGTTCATGGAGGTAGGTGCCACCACGCGCAAGCTGGCCACCCTGGGCGTCGGCGACCACCTCGATAACTTCGTGGGGCCCCTGGGGTTGCCCACCCACATCGAGCGCTTCGGCACGGTGTGCTGTGTCGGCGGCGGTGTGGGGGTGGCCCCCATCATGCCCATCGCACGGACGCTCAAGGAGGCCGGGAACCGGGTGGTCTCCATCATGGGGGCCAGGAACAGAGACCTCCTCTTCTGGGAGGACCGCCTCCGTGAGGTGAGTGACGAGCTCATCGTGACCACCGACGATGGCTCCTATGCCCGCAAGGGGGTGGTCACCGAGCCCCTCAAGGAGCTCCTGGAGGGGGACGAGCGCATAGACCTGGTGATCGCCATCGGGCCGGTGGTGATGATGAAGTTCTGCTGCCGCACCACAGAGCCCTTCGGGGTAAAGACCATGGTGAGCCTAAACCCCATCATGGTAGACGGTACCGGGATGTGCGGCTGCTGCCGCGTCGAGGTAGGTGGCGATACCAGGTTCACCTGCGTCGATGGCCCCGACTTCGACGGCCACCAGGTGGACTGGGACCTCCTGCTCTCCCGGCAGCGGATATACCTTGACGAGGAGCGAAAGTCCGTGGAGCACTGGGAGCACCAGTGCCAGTCCCTAGGCCGAGAGGTACGTCATGGCTAAGATAGACCTAAACCGCATGTCGATGCCCAAGCAAGACCCCGAGGTGCGGGCCCACAACTTCAACGAGGTGGCGCTGGGGTACACCGAGGAGATGGCCAGGGCGGAGGCCGCCCGCTGCATCCAGTGCAAGAAGCGAAACTGCGTCACCGGCTGCCCCGTAGATATCGACATCCCTGAGTTCATCGCCGCAGTTGCCGAGGGTAACATGCCAGAGGCGGTGCGCGTCCTGAAGGGCAAGAACAGCCTGCCCGGCATCTGCGGCCGGGTGTGTCCCCAGGAGAGCCAGTGCGAGGAGACCTGCTCCCTGGCCAAGAAGGGCGCCCCCATCGCCATCGGGAGACTTGAGCGCTACGTGGCCGACTGGGAGCTGGCCCAGGGACGGATGGAGCGCCCCCAGATGGCCTCCTCGTCGGGGAAGCGAGTGGCCGTGGTGGGGTCGGGGCCGGCGGGGCTCACCGCCGCCGCTGACCTGGCCAAGCTGGGACACCAGGTCACCATGTTCGAAGGCCTCCACGTCGCCGGGGGGGTGCTGATGTATGGCATCCCTGAGTTCCGCTTGCCCAAGCACATCGTGCAGCAGGAGGTGGAGTTCGTGAAGTCGCTGGGGGTGGAGCTGGTGCTCGATGCCGTGGTGGGCAAGACCATGACCGTGGACGAGATCATGGCCGACGGCTATCACGCCGTGTTCCTGGGCACCGGGGCCGGGCTGCCCATGTTCATGAACATACCGGGAGAGAACTTAAACGGCATCTACTCCGCCAACGAGTACTTGACCCGCACCAACCTGATGAAGGCCTACCTCTTCCCCGACTACGAGACCCCCATCAAGCTGGGGCAGCGGGTGGCGGTGGTCGGCGGGGGCAACGTGGCCATGGACTCAGCGCGCTGCGCCCTGCGCCTCGGTGCCGAACAGGTATACATCATCTACCGCCGCTCCGAGGCCGAGATGCCGGCGCGCCGCGAGGAGGTAGAGAACGCCCAGGAGGAGGGCGTCATCTTCAAGCTGCTCACCAACCCCAAGCAGTTCCTGGGCAACGACCAGGGATGGGTAGTGGGCGCCGAGTGCTACGAGATGGAACTGGGGGAGCCCGACGCCAGTGGCCGCCGTCGCCCCGTGGTCAAGGAGGGCAGCGAGCACACCATCGATGTCGATACCGTGGTGGTGGCCCTGGGCACCACCCCCAACCCCCTGGTTCCCACCACCACCGAGGGGCTGGAGGTCACCAAGCGGGGCACCGTGGTCGCCGACGAGGAGACGGGGAAGACGGTGAAGACCGCCGTGTGGGCCGGCGGCGATGTGGTAACCGGCGCCGCCACCGTGATCAGCGCCATGGGGGCGGGGAAGCGGGCCGCCGCCTCCATCGATACCTACCTGCGTAACGGGGCCTGATCCGGGCCCTGCATCCCGCCGGGAAGAGAGATATGCCGCGGCGGCGGCCCGCCGCGGGAGGGGCGGGGTGCTCCGTGCTCCTGGCGGCGGCTATTCAGTCATGCCGAGAGCGTCTCCCTTGAGGTGCGTAGTGTTAAGGCCAGGCTGACCCTCGGAGGGGGCCTTCACTCATGTCACCGGCGAGATAGCGTCCGTCGTCCCCTACGGCCACGTGCATCGCGAGCCCCCACATACCCGTACCGACGCTATCGAGAGGGTCTGCACATCCCCCCCCGAACAGGCAGGCGAGCGGCCATGCCATGCTCCCCGTGCCCCTGGTCACGCCCGCTCCACGCGCACCGCGGCCACCTTGAGCTCTGGTATCTTGGCCACCGGGTCCAGGCCTGGGTTGGTGACGATATTGGTACGGCTCTCGGTGAAGTGGAAGCTCATGGAGACCACCCCCGGCGGCGAGCCATCGGTCACGCGGGCGTGAGCGAAGACCTCCCCCCGCCGCGAGGCAACGCGCACCCTGTCGCCGCCGCCTATGCCCAGCCTCTCGGCGTCCGCGGGGTTGATCTCCACCAGCTCCTGCCCCCGTATCTGGTTTAAGCCGGCCACGCGCCTGGTCATGGTGCCGGTGTGGTACTGGTTGAGCAGGCGCTCCGTGGTGAGCACCAGGGGGTAGTCGCTGCTGGGCTCCTCCAGGGGCGGCCGGTAGGTGAGCGGGATGAAGCGGCCCAGGCCGCGGGAGAAGAGCTGGGTGTGGAGGATGGGCGTCCCCGGGTGGTCGTCGAAGGGGCAGGGCCAGGCCAGGCCCCCCTCCTCCAGCCGCTGGTAGGAGATGCCGCCGTAGGCCGGGGAGAGCCCGGCGATCTCGTCGAAGACCTGCGAGGGGTGGGAGAAGTCGAAGCCCCCGGCCCCCATGCGCTGGGCGATGCGGCACACTATCTGCCAGTCGGGCAGGGCCTCTCCCACCGGGTCGATGGCCCGGCGCACCCGCTGCACGCGGCGCTCGGTGTTGGTGAAGGTGCCGTCCTTCTCGGCGAAGCTCGCTGCCGGCAGCACCACGTCGGCGAGCTGGGCGGTCTCGCTCAAGAAGATGTCCTGCACCACCAGGAAGTCCAGGTTCTTCAAGGCCTGCTCCACGTGGGTGGCGTCGGGCTCACTCAAGAGCGGGTTCTCTCCCACCAGGTAGATGGCGCGCACCTCGCCGCGGTAGGCGGCATCTACCATCTCGGTGAGGGTGAGACCGGGCGCGGGGTTTAGCGTCACATCCCAGGCCGACTCGAACTTCACCTGGAGGTTGGGGTCGGCCACGCCCTGGTAGCCAGGGTAGACGTTGGGCAGGGCGCCCATGTCACAGGCCCCCTGCACGTTGTTCTGCCCGCGGAGGGGGTTCACCCCCGTCGAGGGGCGGCCCACGTTGCCGGTGAGCATTGCCAGGTTGGCGGTGGCGATCACGTTATCGGTGCCGTGGGAGTGCTGGGTGATGCCCATGGCGTAGAGGATGGTGGCCGGGCTGCCCTCGGCGTAGAGGCGGGCGGCCTCGGCGACGCGCTCCTGGGGCACGCCGGTGAGCTGCTCCACTCGCTCTGCGTCGAACCACTCGAGCGACTCCCGGAACTCGGCATAGTTCTCGCAGCGCTCCTCGATGAACTGCTTGTCGATCAGGCCCTGCTCCACGATGACCCGCATCATCCCCATGAGCAGTGCGACGTCGCTCCCCGGCCGCTGCTGCAGCCAGACGGTGGCGAAGCGGCACAGGTCGATGTGGCGCGGGTTGGCCACGATGAGAGCGGCCCCCCTCCTCACCGCGTCCTTTATCTCGAGGCCGATGATGGGGTGGCTCGCCGTGGTATTGGTGCCGATGGCGAAGATACAGCGGGCCTGGCCGATCTCGGCGATGGAGTTGGTCATGGCCCCGCTGCCGAAGCTCTGGGCCAGCCCGGAGACGCTGGGGGCGTGGCACAGGCGGGCGCAGTGGTCGACGTTGTTGGTGCCCATCGCGGCACGGGCGAACTTCTGCAAGAGGTAGTTCTCCTCGTTGGTGCAGCGCGCCGAGGCGATCAGGGCAAACCTCTCGCCCCGGTACTGGGGGAGCCTGCTGGCGATGAGCTCCAGGGCCTCGTCCCACGAGGCCGGCACCAGCCCCCCTGCTTTCCTGACGAGGGGGGTGGTGAGCCTCTCGGGGTGGCTCACGAAGTCGGCGATGCCGAAGCGGCCCTTGACGCATGTCTTGCCCCGGTTCACCGGGCTCTCCGGGTCGCCGCGCACGTCGACGATGGTGTTGCCGACGACGCCCAGGTACAGGCTACAGCCCACGCCGCAGTAGGGGCAGACGGTCTTCACCTCGGCCAGTGGCGGCCGGCTCCCCTTGGACACCAGCGCCCCCACCGGGCAGCTGGCGATGCACAGGCCGCACGACTCGCAGGTGGTATCGGCCAGGGAGCGGGCCCCAGGCGGCACTGCCACCCGGTAGGCGAAGCTCCACGCCCCCACGCCCTGCACGGAGAGGCAGGTGCGGGCACAGCGGGCGCACATGATGCACTTATTGGCGTCGATCTCCACGAAGGGGTGGGAGCTGTCCACGGGATAGTGGTAGCCTGCCTCCCTGGCGAGCGAGGGGGAGACCCCGTAGTCAGCGGCGAGGTGGCGCAGGGTGCAGCTCTCCACGGCGCCGCAGCCGCAGGCAAGGCAGCGCTGCGCCTCCTTCTGTGCCAGGTCCTGGGTGTAGCCGCGCTCTATCTCCTGGAAGTTGCCCTGTCTCTCGTCGGGGCGGAGCCGGGGCATGGCGCGCCGCGGCTGCCGCTCTATGGTGGCGAACTCCTCGCCCCCCAGCTCATCGAGCTCGCCCTTGCGCCAGTTGAAGGGCTTCGTGGCATCGGCGAGCGGCTCCCCGCGCAGGTAGCGGTCGATGGAGATGGCCGCCTTTCGACCCGCGGCCATGGCGTCCACGGCGCGCGCCGGCCCGGTGACGGCATCGCCGCCGGCAAAGACCCCCTCGATGTCGGTCTGGAGCGTCTCCTCGTCGGCCACGATGACGTCGCCCCTGCCTATCTGGAGGCCGTCGGCGCTGAAGGAGATGTCGGGGCCCTGCCCGATGGCGGCGATCACCGAGTCCACGGGCACGGTGAACTCGGAGCCGGGGATGGGCTCGGGGCGGGGGCGCCCGCTCGCGTCGGGCTCGCCCAGGGCCATGCGGGTACAGCTCAGGCTGGCCACCCGGCCGTTGCGGCCGTTCACCGTGGTCGGCGCCGCCAGGAAGTGGAGCCTGATCCCCTCCTCCTCGGCCTCCTCAACCTCCCACTCGCTGGCCGGCATCTCGGCGCGAGAGCGGCGGTAGACGATGGTGACCTCCTCGGCGCCCATGCGCAGCGCGGTGCGGGCGGCGTCGATGGCGGTGTTGCCGCCCCCGACGACCGCTACCCGCCGCCCCACCTCCATGGGCTGGCCCAGGGCGCAGGCGCGGAGGAAATCGGTGCCCGGCAGCACCCCCTCCAGCTCCTCCCCCTCCACCCTCATGCGCTGGCTCTTGTGGGCGCCGATGGCGAGGAAGCAGGCGTCGTAGCCCTCCTGGAGCAGGCCCTGGAGGGTGATGTCCCGGCCCAGGGCGCACCCCGTCCTGATGTCGACGCCCATCTGGGCGATGGCCGCTATCTCCCGGTCGAGGATATCCTTGGGCAGGCGGTAGTCCGGTATCCCGTAGCGCAGCATCCCCCCCGGCTGGGGCAGGGCCTCGAAGACGACGACGGCGTGCCCCATGCGCGCCAGGTAGAAGGCGCAGGCCAGCCCCGCCGGCCCCGCGCCGACCACGGCCACGCGGCGGCCGCTGTCCGGCCCCCGGGGCGGGACGTACATAGGCTCCGAGGAGAACAGGTCATAGTCGGCGGCGGCGCGCTTTAGGTGGCAGATGGCCAGGGGCTCGTCCACCAGGTTACGGCGGCACGCCTCCTCGCAGGGGTGGGGGCACACCCTGCCCAGGACGGCGGGCATGGGCACCCGCTCCTTGATGAGGGCGACGGCGTCCCGCAGGCGCCCCCTGGCGATCAAGTGTATGTAGCCCTGGACGTCTATCCCCGCGGGGCAGGCCAGCTCACAGGGGGCGGTGCAGTCGCCGTAGTGGGAGGCCAGGAGCTCCTCCAGGCGGCGCTTCCTGGCGCTGCGCACCCTCTCGCTGTCGGTCTGCACCGTCATGCCCGGCCAGATGGTGGTGGCGCAGCTGGGCACCATGCCGTGACCGGCCACCTCGACGGTGCATATCAGGCAGCCGCCCAGCGGCTCCAGGTGGTCGTCGTGGCACAGGGTGGGGATGGGGATGCCGCTCGCGCGGCAGACCTCCAGGATGGTCTCGTGGGCCTCGGCCCGTAGCTCTCTCCCGTTTACGGTAATGCTTACCTCGGTCACCTGGGCAGTCCTCCTTAGCTCTGTAGCGCTGGGGATACGCTAGAGGTGGCCATGGTATATCTGGACCCTCGGCGATGATTATAAAGAAAAGGGGGCCCAGGGTCAAACCTCCCTCCAGGTGGAGAGTGCCTCACTGTTATCGGGCGCCCGATTCTGGTAGAATAGCCCAGGGGCGGCCCCCGGACGTACTGGCCACCTCAAGGTCGGTGAAAGGCCCTAGGAGATGACCCCGCTCAGGCGGCAGTACCTAAAGATCAAGCAGCAGTACCCCGATGCCATCGTCTTCTTCCGCCTCGGCGACTTCTACGAGACCTTCGAGCAAGACGCCGAGGTGGCATCGCGGGAGCTGGAGATCGTGCTCACCTCGCGCGAGATGGGCAAGGGGCTCCGCGTGCCCATGGCCGGCATCCCGTGCCATGCCGTGGAGAACTACCTGGCGCGGCTCATCGCCCGCGGCCACAAGGTGGCCATCTGTGAGCAGGTGAGCCCGCCGCCGGCGCGGGGCCTGGTGGAGCGGGAGGTCATCCGCGTGGTGACGCCGGGCACCGTGGTGGAGCCCGGCCTCCTGGAGGGCAAGGCCAACAACTACCTCCTGTCCATCGTCGAGGAGGGGGACGACGTAGGCCTGGCCCATGTTGACATAACTACTGGCGAGTTCGCCACCACCCAGGTGCCGGCAGAGGACGCCCCCGCCGAGCTCGAGCGCCTGCGGCCCTCGGAGGTCATCTGTCCCCAGGGCGCCGAGCCTGCCTGGCTACCCATCGCCGCGGCGCTGACCCCGCTCGACGGGCGCTTCTTCCAGCTTGAGGGTGCCACCCGTCTCCTGCTCGAGCACTTCGGCGCGGCCACGCTCGAGGGCTACGGCTGTGCCCACCTCCCCCTCGCCACAAAGGCCGCCGGCGCCATCGTTCACTACCTGGGCCAGACCCAGCGCCAGGCCCTGGGGCAGCTCGGTGCCCTCTCCACCTACTCCGTGCAGTCGTTCATGGTGCTCGACCCCCAGACACGGCGCAACCTGGAGCTGTTCAGCGGCATGCGCCAGGGGACGGCGTCGGGCTCGCTGCTCTCCGTCATCGACGCGACGAAGACGGCGATGGGGGGCAGGCTGCTGCGCCGCTGGCTGGGGCAGCCCCTGCTGGACATAGCGCAGCTTGAGCGACGCCTCGATGCCGTGGAGTGGTTCCATGGCAGGGCAGGGCAGCGCGCGGGCGTCATCTCCGTGCTGGGCCGCGTGGCCGACATCGAGAGGCTGTGCCACCGCATCGGGGCCGGCATCGCCACGCCGCGGGAGGTGGTGGCGCTGCGCCACGGCCTGGAGGCCGCGGCGAGGGCAGGGGAGGTGGTGGCGCAGGCGGAGGGGGCAGCCGCCATCGGCTGGCTCATCGAGGGCCTGCGGCCGTGCACCGACGTCGTCGACCTCATCGCGCGCGCCATCGCCGAGGAGCCACCGCCGAGCATGGGCGACGGCGTCATCAGGGAGGGCTTCTCCGAGGAGCTCGATGGCCTGAGGCGGGCGGCGGGCGATGCCAGGAGGTACCTGGCCACCCTGGAGCGCACCGAGCGAGAGCGCACCGGGATAAAGTCGCTCAAGGTGGGCTACAACCGCGTCTTCGGCTACTACATAGAGGTATCCAAGGCCAACCTCTCCCAGGTGCCCGCAGACTACATCCGCAAGCAGACCCTGGTCGGTGCCGAGCGCTTCTTCACCCCCGAGCTCAAGGAGTACGAGTCGCTCATCTTGAGCGCCCAGGAGCGGCTCGCCGAGCTTGAGGGGGGGCTCTTCCGCCGGGTGATGGCCCAGGTGGCCGAGGCCCAGGGGCGCATCCAGCCAGTGGCCCAGGCGCTGGCCCAGATGGACTGCTTTGCCGCCCTCGCCGAGGTAGCGGTGCGCCATGGCTATGTGCGCCCCGTGCTCGACGAAAGCGATGCCATATCCATAGCCAACGGGCGCCACCCTGTGGTGGAGCTTCTGGCCGAAGAGCCCTTCGTCCCCAACGATACCCACCTCTCCGCGAGCGATGTGCAGGTAGTGGTGCTCACCGGCCCCAACATGTCAGGCAAGTCCACCTACCTGCGGCAGGTGGCGCTCATCGTGCTTCTGGCCCAGGTGGGCAGCTTCGTCCCCGCCGATGCCGCCACCATCGGCGTGGTAGACCGCATATTCACCCGCGTTGGCGCCCAGGACGAGCTCGCCATGGGGCGCTCCACCTTCATGGTAGAG
The DNA here is from genome assembly GCA_034189655.1 of Chloroflexota bacterium. GTDB lineage: Bacteria > Chloroflexota > Dehalococcoidia > E44-bin15 > E44-bin15 > JAXHUE01. Next base: position 66,726 of record JAXHUE010000003.1, read on the forward strand.
ATGGTGGAGACCGCCGCCATCCTAAACCACGCCACGCCGCGCTCGCTCATCATCCTCGACGAGATCGGGCGCGGCACCAGCACCTATGACGGCCTCTCCATTGCCCGGGCGGTGGCCGAGCACATCCACAACAGCCCGCGGGTAGGGGCCAGGACACTGTTCGCCACCCACTACCACGAGATGGTGGGGCTCGCCGCCTGCCTGCCCCGGGTGAGGAACTACAACGTCGCCGTTGCCGAGGAGGGGGGGAAGGTGGTGTTCCTGCACAGGATCGTCCCCGGCGGCGCCGACAAGAGCTATGGCATACACGTGGCCCAGCTTGCCGGGCTCCCCCGCTCGGTGGTCCAGCGTGCCCACGAGGTCCTCTACGAGCTGGAGGACGGACAGCGGGGGAAGGCGGGGCGGGCCCGGCGCCCTGGGGGGCAGCAGCTCTCGCTGTTTGCGGCGCCGTCGCCGCTCCTTGAGGAGCTTGCCGCCCTCGACGTCGATGCCATGACCCCGCTTGAGGCGCTCACCGAGCTCTACCAGCTGAAGAAACGGGCGGTAGAGGGGTGACAGGTGGGTGCCTGCGATAGTACGATATGGTAGAGTGGTATGTGGAATAGACGGAGGCCCTATCCCATTCTGCTGAGTTGGAGGGAGTGCCCATGACCATGCCCACAGAGGTTGAACACGTCCCCAAGAAGTGTGCCAAGTGTGGCAACGACATCATCAAGCGGGAGCAACTGGAGATGCACTCCCGCTGGGGCTTTGCCGGTCCCGCCTACCGCTTCAACGTCTACACCTGCGGCAACTGCGGCTACTCCGAGTTCTTCTACCAGAAGAGCACGTGGATCTAGCGAGAGAGGCAACCTGGCCGTGCCCATCAAGGTGCTAGAGCATGACATGGTCTCCCGCATCGCCGCCGGCGAGGTAGTGGAGCGCCCCGCCTCCGTGGTCAAGGAGCTCATCGAGAACTCGCTCGATGCCGGTGCCACCGCCGTCTCCGTCGAGGTACGTGGTGGGGGGGTGAGCCTCATCCGGGTGAGCGATAACGGTGTCGGCATCCCCGCCCCCGAGCTCCCCCTCGCCTTCCAGCGCCACGCCACCAGCAAGGTAGAGACCCCCCAGGACCTGGCCGCCATCGCCACCCTGGGCTTTCGCGGCGAGGCGCTGCCCAGCATCGCCGCCTGCGCCGAGGTAGAGGTGGTGACCCGCACCCCGGGCGAGGTAGCGGGGGCCTTCGTAAGGCTGCTGGGAGGTGTCGTCGTCGAGGAGGGCGGGCGTGGCTCGCCCCAGGGGACCGTGGTGACCGTGCACCACCTCTTCCGCGACCATCCCGCCCGCCTGAAGTTCCTGAAGCCTGCCGCCACCGAGAGCGGTCACATCAGCCACATCGTGGGCCAGTATGCCCTGGCCTTCCCCGAGGTGCGCTTCACCCTCACCGTTGACGGCCGCCGCGCCCTGGTGACGGCGGGGAGCGGTCGGTTGGGCGATGTGCTGGTGGAGGTCTACGGGGCAGACATCGCCGGTGCGATGGTGCCCGTAGTCGAGCGAGACGGAGTGCCGCGGGTGACCGGCCACGTGAGCCGGCCCGAGCTGACCCGCTCCAGCCGCAGTCATCTGTCATTTTTCGTAAATCGTCGCTTTGTGAGGAGCCGCGTGTGCGTCCGTGCTGTGGAGGAGGCCTATCGCGGGCTGCTGATGACGGGGAGGTACCCCGTTGCCGTGCTCACCGTGTGGCTGCCCCGCGAGGAGGTAGATGTCAACGTGCACCCGGCCAAGGTCGAGGTCAAGTTCCGCAGCGAGAGAGAGGTCTTCGAGGTCGTGCAGCGAGCGGTGCGGGAGGCCCTGGTGGAGGAGATGGCCGTTCCCGCGATGAGGGGCGCCCCCCGCACCCCTGCCCCGCCCCTCCCGCCCACCCGCCGCCCCTCCCCCCTGGCGGCGGCCCAGGGGCCGCCGCCCGCAGCCCCTGCCGGCGCCGAGTTGGGTTTACGCCTGCCCATCCTGCGTGTGCTGGGCCAGCTATTACAGACCTACATTGTCGCCGAGGGCCCTGACGGCCTGTACCTCGTTGACCAGCATGCCGCTCACGAGCGCATCCTCTTCGAGCGAGTGCGCTCCCAGCGAGAGAGGGGAGAGGTAGAGGTACAGGGGTTGCTCGAGCCGCTGGCTGTTGAGCTCATGCCGCGGCAGGCAGAGACACTGTTGTCCGAGGGGGAGTGTCTTGCGTCGTATGGTTTCGCCGTGGAGCCGTTTGGCGAGAGGACGTGCCTGGTGCGCGCCGTGCCCGCGGCGCTTGCCCGTGGTGAGGTGGTCACGGCCCTGGTCGACATCCTGGATGCCCTGGGCCAGGTAGGGGAGCCTGATACGAGAGAGGAGCGGATAGCCCAGTCCCTGGCGTGCCATAGTGCGGTACGTGCCGGGCAGGCACTGAGTATGGAGGAGATGCGCCACCTGCTGGGGGAGCTAGAGCTGGCGCATCTCCCTCACACCTGTCCTCATGGCAGACCCACCATGGTCTGCACGAGCATAGCGCAGCTAGAGCGTGATTTTGGGCGCTCCCTATAGTTGCAGGTAGCTGTGGGCGTAGATGGTCTTGTTCTCCAGCACCCTGATGGTCTTCAAGATATCGCTCTGCATTGGGTCGTTCTTATCGGCCACCGAGGGGTCGAACTCCTCGTCGGCGGCGTAGGCATCGTAGAGGGCCAGGTAGAGCTTGCCCTTGGGTGTAGAGCCGTCGCGGCCCTCGATGATGCGGATGGTCTCCATCATCTCGTCGTCCAGCGGGTCGAGGATGGCCGAGTCCATGCCCGCCCCCATGAGCATGATGAGGAAGACGCGGTTGATGAGGGGTCTTATCTCGTTGGGGGCCCCGTTGGAGACGTTAGAGAGGCCGCAGGTGGTGTGGAAGGGGGGGTCGCTGATCTGCTTGAAGATACGAGTTGCCTTCACGATCTCTGGTGCGTGCTCCTGGCAGCCGTTCACCGTGAGCACCAGCGGGTCGAGGTAGACGTTCTCCAGGGGGACCCCGTACTGGTCGACGGCCGGCATCAGGTCTTCAGAGACGATCTCCACCCGGGCGTCCGAGGTTGCCGGCAGGCCGGTGGCGCGCAGGGTGAGGGCGATGATGTTGGCGTTGTGCTCCACGGCGAGGGGGAAGAGTACCGCCATGCGCTCCGGGTCGGCGTTGGTGCTATTGATGAGGGGCTTGTGCTTGCACACCTTGAGGCCCGCCTTGATGGCCTCGGCGTTGGTGGTGTCGAGTGAGAGGGGGACATCGGTCACCTCCTGCACGGCACCTACCAGCCACTCCATCACCTCAGGCCCGTCCTTCTTGCGGGGGCCGATATTGAGCTCCAGGATATTGGCGCCCCGCTCTACCTGGCGCGTGGCCACATCCTGGATGAAGCCCTTGTCCCGCTCGTCGATGGCCTCCCTGACCCTCTTGGCCAGGATCTGGATGCTTTCCCCGATAACCAGCATGCTTGTCCTCCTTTCTTAAAAGACCGCAAAGTAATGGGCGGGGCCATATCCGCTATAGCAGGCCCAGCTCCTCCGCGACGGCGGCCACTGCCTGCCTGACTGGCGAGTCGGTGGCGAGCTCGGTGAGTGGGGCTCCCACCTGCTCCAGCGCAGCCAGGGCCGGGTCCTCGGGGAGGGTAGTGATGAGCTCCAGGCCGGCCTCCGTGATGGCCTGCTGGATCTGGGGGCTCAGGCCGTCGCCCACGCGGTTCACCATCAGGACGACGCGCTCCACGTGAGTCCTCATCTCGGTGATGAGCTCCTTGGTGCGGATAGCGGCGGAGATCCCCCTCATCGTTGGGTCAGAGACGATGAGGAGGACATCCACGTCGCGCGTTGTCTGGCGGCTGATGTGCTCCATGCCTGCCTCGGAGTCGATGACCACGAACTGGTAGTTGCTCCCCAGGCGGTCGATGGAGTGGCGCAGCATATTGTTGGCGGCGCAGTAGCACCCTGGGCCCTCGGGGCGTCCCATGGCGAGCAGGTCCACCCCCTTGGACTCCACCAGTGCCTCGAATATCTTCATCTCCAGGTAGTCCGGTTTGGATATCCCGCCCTCCAGGCGTCCCTTGCTTGCCAGCTTGGCCATGTCCTCCCGCACCCGGCCCACGGTCTCGTCCAATGGGAGGCCCAGGGCCATGTGGAGGTTAGAGCTGGGGTCGCCGTCGATGGCGAGCACTGCACCCTTCTCCTTGAGCATTGTGATGAGCAGGGCAGAGATGGTGGTCTTGCCCGTGCCCCCCTTTCCTACCACGGCTATAGTCTTGGTCATCGCTCGGTATCACCCCGATTCTCACTATACTTGATGAAGCGGCTTATGGCAATGGCGGCCCGGGCCACGGTGGGGAACACCGGGAAGCCGGCGTCTAAGCACCTCTCCTGGAGCGTGAGGAAGGTCTGCCACGCCTCCATGGCACCCGCGGTGCGCAGCACCACGGCGATGGGCTTATCGGTCTCCCTGCCGGCGCGGATGACGTTCTCGGCCACGTGCTCCATGAGGTTGTAGCCCGTGGGCTGGCGGGCGCTGAAGTCGATGCCCAGGTGGACGATGAGGAAGTCGATCTGGGGGCACCGGGCCACGGTGCTTATGGTGCGGTAGAAGTCCTCCGGGTTGAAGATGAGCAGGGAGTCCACCGGGTTGGCCACGCTGGAGCCGGCGTCGGGTGTGAAGCGGCGCAGCTCCTCCCGCACCTCTGGTGGCAGAGGTGGGACAGAGAGGCCGGCGAGGCCGCAGTCGTCCGTCGCCTGGACGCTGGCGCCGCCGCCCACGCCGACGACCCCGGCGTTGCGACCCCGGGGCAGGCCCATGCGCAGGAAGCACTGGAGCACGTCGGCCATCTCCTCCAGGCTGGCCACCCCTATCACGCCCATCTGGCGACAGAGGGCGTCCCATATCGCCACCGCCCCTGCCAGAGAGCCGGTGTGCGAGGCCACCGCCCTGGCGCCGCTCTCCGTTCTTCCCCCTTTGAGCAGTATCACCGGCTTTGTGGCGGAGGCCTCGCGGAGCGCCCGTATGAAGCCGGGGCCGTTGCGCACCCCCTCGATGTAGCCGGTGATGATCCCGGTCTCCGGGTCGTGGGCCAGGTACTCCATGAAGTCGGTCTCGTTCAAGTCGCAGGCATTGCCGTAGCTCACCACCTTGCTGAAGCGGATGCCGCGGAGGCGGGCGGCGTTGGTGATATCGGTGGCGTTGCCCCCGCTCTGGGAGATGAAGGCCACCGGGCCGCTCTCCTTGGGCAGGCCCTGTGCGTTGAACACCAGGCCGCTCCGCGGGCAGTAGACGCCTACGCAGTTGGGGCCGATGATGCGCAGGTTGCCCTTCCTGGCGATGCTCACCATCTCCTGCTCCAGCTTGGCCCCCTCCGCGAGGCCGGTCTCGGAGAATCCGGCGGTGAAGAGCTGGAGCGTCTTGACCCCCATGTCCACGCAGTCCCGGACCATCTGGATGACGTGCTGTGCCGGGATGTTGGAGATGGCGTAGTCGATGGGTGGCGGGGCGTGCCTTATGCTGGGGTATGTCTTTATCCCCAGCACCTCTTCCCGGTTGGGGTTGATGGGGTAAATGTTCCCCTCGAAGCCGAGCTCCATGATCCCCTTCAAGTAGCCGTAGCCGAACTTCACCGGGTCGCTGGTGGCCCCTACTACCGCCACCGAGCGGGGGTGGAACACGTCTTCCAGGTCTGGTCTCCCCTTGCCATTAGTCATGCTGTACATCCTCGCTGTGCCGGGAGCTGCCGTGGCCCCTCCTCCGGGCCTGGTGCCCCCTACTTCGTTTCTCTTGCCTCCAGGAGCGCCTTCACCGAGGGGAAGCTGCCTATATCGGTGTGGGGCAGGAAGAGGGCGGCGGTGAACTGGTCCATGAAGGAGCCATCGGCGATGAGCTCCAGGTAGGTGAGCGTGTCCGCGACCTCCTCCCCCTTGGCCCGGGCGTACTTTGAGAGGAGGACGTTGTCGGCCCCCCAGGCCGAGGTGTTGCCCAGGAAGCGGAATCGCTCCCAGGGCAGGTCGGGGAGCAGCCCGATCTGGATGGACTGCTCCACGTTGATGTGCTGTCCGAACGCGCCGCCGATGAGCACCTCCTCGACGTCGGAGAGGGGGATGCCGATGCTCTTGGCCATGATGGTGATGCCGGCATAGATGGCGGCCTTGGCGCGGACGATGTTATCGATATCGACGCTGGTGAGCACTATGTCCTCGCCGCTGCCCGACTCCCGGGCCCAGGCCAGGACGAACTCCGGGCCGTGGTCTCCCCTGCGGGCGCGGCTCCGCTTTTTCCCCATCACCCCCTCCACGAAGGGGATGTTGATGCGGCCCGCCTTGTCGATGACGCCGGTGATGAGCATCTCGGCCAGTGCCGCTATCATCCCGGAGCCGCAGATGCCCAGGGGTGGGCCGCCGCCGATGACCTTGAGGGACGGCTCCAGCGTCGTGGAGCTGATGGTGACGTTCTCGATGGCCCCGTCCACGGCGCGCATGCCGCAGCGCACCCCGGCCCCCTCGAAGGCGGGGCCGGCGCTACAGGCGCAGGTCACCATCCAGTCGCTGTTGCCCAGGGCTATCTCCCCGTTGGTGCCCACGTCGAGGAAGAGGGTGAGCTGCTCGGCCTGGAACATGCACGAGCTGAGCACCCCGGCGGTGATGTCGCCGCCGACGTAGGCGGCGACGGCGGGTAGACAGTACACCCGTGCCTCGGGGTTAATGGCGATGCCGAGCTCGGTGGCGGTCGTCAGTGGGAAGTGGCTGGCGGTGGGGACGTAGGGCTCCTCGCGGATGTGGCGGGGATCGAGCCCCAGGAAGAGGTGTATCATGGTGGTGTTCCCCGCCACCGCCATGTCCTGGATGTCGGTGGTGGCGAAGCCGTGCTGCCGTGCCAGCTCCTCCAGGAGCTCGTTCACGGTGCCCACCACCAGCCCCTGGAGCTCGGCCAGCCCCCCGCGGTGGCGCTCGGCGTAGATGATGCGCGAGATGACGTCCTCGCCTTTGACCACCTGCTTGTTGCGCTGCGACACGCGGCCCAGGGAGCGGCCGTTACGCAGGTCGAGGAGGTCGACCACCACGTTGGTGGTGCCGATGTCTACGGCCGCTGCGAGCAAGGGCCCCCGTGCCCGTCCCGGGCGCAGGTCTATTAAGCGGGCCGTCTCCCCCTCGAGGGCCAGGGTGGCGGTGACCCGCCACTGGGCCTGGCGCAGGGAGGCGGCAAGCCTCTGCATCAGGGGCAGCCCGACGTGGAACTCGTCGATATCGGCCTTCTTCTTAAGCGCCATGCGCAGCCGCTCCAGGTCGGTGGCGTTGTCCTCCAGTGACGGCGGCGTGATATCCAGGTAGACCTGGCGCACCAGCGGGTAGTGCGGCCAGTCGCAGGATACAGAGAGGGCGGCCCGCTCCGCGGCCTCCTCGCTCACCACCCGCTCCCGCTCCTTGCGCGGGGGCACCGACACCGTGGCGTCCCCGCTCACCCTGGCGGTGCAGGAGAGCACCCAGCCCTCCTCGCGCTGCCCCGCGGTGAGGTGGGGATTGGGAGGCATGGAGACCTGGCCCTCCTCCACCCTCACGATGCAGCGCCCGCAGCGGCCCTGGCCGCCACAGGGGGTATCGATGGCCACCCCGGCGGCTACAGCGGCATCCAGGAGCAGGGCCCCGGCGGCGACCTGGGCGCTCTTCCCCTGCGGCCGGAAGGTGATGGTAGAGGTATTTCCGTCGGCGCTCAAAGGTGCCATCTCCTGTACAGGCCCGGCCCCGCGGCGGAAGACAGACGCCCCCTCACGTCATCGACATCGAAGAGGTGCCTGCGCAGCGAGGGCCCAGGCACATATGCCCGGGCCCATGCCTTTACCCACCCGGTGCCGTGCCGGCGGGCGCTAGTTGGTCCACTGCTGCTTGAGATAGCCACCCACGTCCACCGCCTCGCGGGGGCCTACCATGACCGTCCAGTCGGGGAGTTCCTCCTCGAGCTCTCCCCTGAGCACGGCGACGTGCCCGGGGAGGATGACCTTCTTGTGGCTCACGCTCTCGGCCACGTTGAACTCCTTGACCGTCTTGGCGATCTTCTCGGCGTCGAACTTGCCGGCGGCCCACGCCGTGAGCACGGAGAGGCCCTCGGTATCGCACACCAGGAGCCACGAGGGGAAGCCGCTGGACTCGAGCTCGCCGGCGATGGAGAAGTAGGTGAGAGAGAAGTTGGTGGTGACGCACAGCGGGCTGGTAGCCTTGGGGGTGCCTATCTCGTACATCCCTGGCGAGAGCTGGATGGGCTTCTGCGGGTCGGTGTAGATGTTCAGGCGCAGCGTGAGCAGCGGATATACCATGGCCGGGGAGAAGTGGTCGAGCACGATGAGGCTGGCGTACTTGGATATCTGCTGCCCGGCGAGGACGGCCTCATCCTCCTCCGTGGAGGTGGCCTCACCGGGGAAGGCGATGATGGGGAACCCCAGTGGCTGGAAGCTCTTCTTGAGCGCCATGCGCCTGATCTGGGTCAGCGTAGAGAGAGACTCTCCGAAGTCGCGGGCGCCGGGGTCGAGGACGATGTCTTCCACACCCTTGTCCATGACCTGCTCGGTGAGCGCGGCCAGCTCATCGAGGCCCCCGGCCTCACTGACCGCCAGCGGGCACTTGAACTGGGTGGCCAGCCCCGCCATCTGCTCCCAGTTCTCCTTGGTGGCGGTGTAGATGAGCGGCCTTGTCTGGCTATCGGCCTTGGCCAGGGCCTGCTCCATGGCCGTGGGATTGCTTGACATAAGGATTAAGGGCAGCTTGGTCTTGGCCCGCACCGCCGCCACGCACGCGGCAAAGGTGGCGGCATCGCCGGAGGCGTTCTCGATGGCGAAGCCGTCCATGGAGATCTCGAGCCCCACGCGCTCCACGTTGTAGCCGGCGACGGCATCGACGCGGCTGGCGATGGCATCGGCGGGGTCGGAGTCCTTCAAGCGCACCACGATCCCGGGCTGGTGGTAGAAGGTCTTCTCGTGGCGGAACATGACCACCTCGTTGCCCACCTCTATCTTCTTATCGTCTCCACCGACGGTGACCAGGCGGATGGGGGGCCGGGAGGCCGCCTCCAGGGCCTGCGTGGCCTCTTCGGTGACGTAGGGGCACTGCGCCAGCTCCACGCTCTTGGCCGCCAGCTTCATGGCGAAGGCGAGGCAGGTGGGGAAGCCGCACTCCTTGCAGTTGGTCTTGGGGAGGTACTTGTATATCTCTATTCCGGTAAGTGCCATTTCGTGCTCCCTCCTCTACCGGGCACTCTGGCCCATGAGATTATCGAGTACCGCTTTGGTGCTCTCCACTGTCCTGGGGTGGCGTAGTACCACGATATCGGCGCCGGAGTAGAGCAACTGGGTGGCGGTGATCTTCTCCCACAGCAGCGACCGCTCATCGTTGTCGCCCCATGTATCGGGCACGCCCTCGACGACCTTGGACTCCTTCTGTCGCCACGACTCCTCGCCCACGTTGCAGATCATGGGCATCGCCGTCATGTTGTCGCCGCCCAGCGCCGAGAGGCGTAGCCGCTCCATCACTGAGTAGGTGTACTCCAGGCCATAGCCCAGGCTCCCCGTCGTCGGGTCCATGAGGATGGAGTTAGGGGTCAGGCCGACATCGCAGAGCAGGACGTTTAACTGCTTGGCCAGATTGATCTCGATGGGGCTCTTGGCGATGGCTACGTGGCCGTCGGCGATGCAGGCCGCGGCAATGGTGCGGTGGTTCTTCTCTAAGCAGCTGCCCAGGGCGATACGCTGCCCCCTGGCCGCGTCCGAGGCTGCCACCAGCACCTCGTTGTCCTTCTCTGCCACCTCGGGCCCGATGACGATTACCGGGATGTCCACTGCCGAGAGCACCTTCTCCACGCTCTTCTTGGCATCGTCGGCGCTGGTGTTGCCCTCCTCGGGGTGGGCACTTCTCAGGTACAGCGCGACGATATCGGCACCGAACTCAACCGCCTTCTTGGCCCAGGCCCCGGGGTCGCCAAGGCAATCGCCCCACACCGAGACCAGGGAGGGCGGCCAGTCATTGGGCTCGCGGTCCTGTACCTCGATGGCGACCAGCGGCCTGTGGGGCATCTGGCCCTCGAAGTGGAGGAAGGGCAGGGTGGACGCGCCGCCTAAGACTACGCTCTTCCTACCGTTCCCTCCCAGGGTCACCTCATGCACCTTGCCGGTCCACTTCTCAATGGGCACTTCCACTGTGGACATAGCGGTCACTCCTTTCTAAAGACCTGTCATAAAACAAGGGCCGAGGAACGACCCTTGTCTATGGGTGTTTCCTCCGGGCGACGGCCCGTGTTTACATAATAGGCTCCATGGTGAGGGCGGGGTGCCCCTTCTCCTCGAGGAAGGGGAGCATCTCCTCTACCGTGGTGGCGACGGTGCCGTCGGCCATCTTATCGATGAGGTCGGGAACGCCCTCGCGTTCGCAGGCCGCCTGGATCTCCTCTGCGAACTCCTCCTTGACGTTCTTGGAGAGCCACACCACCCGCTTGATGCCGCCCTCTACCGGGATGAACTTCTTGGAGGTGACGTAGAGCTTGCTGTGTCCCATCATGCCCGGCGTCTGCAGGCCGCCTCCCACCATGCCCATGAGCGTGGTGAAGGTCATGCCGCAGGGGGTCATGCTGTAGTCGTCGCGGGACACGATCATGACCCCGTTGGCCTCGGGGATGACCACCATGACGCACTCGCAGCAGCCGCAGGTGGTGAGCGGGGCGTCCATGAGCGAGTAGATGGTGAAGCGATCTATGGACCGGTTAGAGTTCTCGTAGACGAACTGGTTCACCCCTTCCCACTCTCCCAGATGCTCGCTTATGATCTTGCCCTTGGCCACTGGCTGGTTGGGGCCGGTGGGCTTAATCTCGTACGCGGCGCGGCAGTCCAACCAGGAGTAGGCCCCGCACAGCCCGGTGCGCTCCGGGTTGATGACGCACACGTGGTTGGGGGCGAAGGACTGGCACAGGGTGCAGCTGTAGTAGGTGTCTACAGCCTCGTCGGTTAAGCCCTGGATCCGCGCCTCGCGCTCCCGGAAGATGTGGCGTGCCTGCTCCATGAGCTCGTTTACCTTGTCGAGATCGGTGTAGAGCGTGATCTGCACCTTGTCCACGATGGCGCCGAAGTCGTTGTGCAGGTTGGCGTGGAGGATGCTGCCCAGGTGCTGGATGGTGAAGCCGCGCTGCACCGCGCCCTTGGAGAAGCGGATCCAGGTGATGTCGCGCTGCCCGATGTGCTGGATCCCCTCGGCGCCGTTGATGAAGTGGTGTATCTGGCGCTCCAGGACGGGCTCGAAGTCCTTCTGCATCTTGCGCCCGGCCACGTGGACCACTATGCCCAGGGGCAGCTTGCCCCCTTCCGCCACGGTGTCGATGTCGGGCCCCACCAGGGTGATCTTGCCGTCCTCTACCTCGTCCATGTCCTTCTGGGTGAGCCACTCGAAGCACACGCCGCCCTTGCCGCCGAACTCCACCTGGAGGCTGTCCTTGCGCACTACCTCGCCCTCGAAGGCGGGGCCGTAGGCCACCGGGATGGGCACCTTGGCGATCTTGACCTTGATGCCGCGCACCTCGATGCAGCGCTGCACTAGCCTCTCGGCGCGCTCCATATCGTCGGCGCCGGGGATATCGTCGAAGGGCATGCTCACCACGTGCTCGTACCTGGTGACGCCGGTGGGCAGGATGTTGGGTATGGTGGTGTCGGCAATGACCGGGAAGCCGTAGTTGATGGCCCCGGCGGCGGCGGCGTACTTCAGGTCGTCGACCGGCCCCAGGGCCAGGACGAAGGCAAAGCAGCGGAACTTGTTGTAGAGCAGGTTGGCCCGTGCGTCGCCCGGCTTGAAGCCGCCGAAGCTGATGGCGGCCCTGGTGGCGTAGCCCAAGGCGTATATCGCCGAGATGGTATCGGAGCCGAAGGGCACGGTGAAGGTGTTGTAGCCCAGCTCCACGCCCTCCTCCAGCAACTGGTCGACGATGCTGCGGCCGCCGCTGTTCGCAGAGGAGAGAAAGACGAGCTGGCCCTTTGACTGCAGCTCGCGCACTATCTTGACCGCGACCTCGTTGCTCTTGGCGGCGCCGACCAGTGCGGCGAACCCGGGCATGCTGCCGTCGACCATCTGGATGCCCCAGGCGCGCATCTGCACGTCGTCAATGGGCCCGTTGAAGGTAAAGCCGTTGCGCGCTTCGGGCTGTTCCCCCCTGGCAAAACGAACGCCCTCGATGGTCTCGAAGGCGTAGAGGGTAGCCATGCCGGCGTCGAGCGTCTCTCCGAGGTAGGGCAGCCACAGGTTCTCACTGGGCACCGGTGGCAGCAGGCTCCTGGCGTGCTCCAGGGGCCATGTCAGGTCGCCGATCTTCTCTACCTTGTGGCCAGTGAGCCCGTAGATGACCGGCAGGTAGTATGCGGTATGGGGGAAAGCGACAGGGGTATCAGGTCCAATAGTCTCCAGGGCGTCCTTCAACACCCTGTCTGCTTCGTCGACTGCGGCGTGGGCACCCCGTATCGCTGAGGTGGCAATAAATCTCGACATTCCTTCCGCCTCCTAATTTGCGAATGCTAATACTTTCGGAAGTCTCCTGACATAGGGGCATCGATGGGGTTAGTCTCCAGCATACGTTCCGCCACCTCGAAGGTGGGGTTGGTCGTCGCCGGCTCGTTCCACGGCGACGCTGGCAGGGAATCGACCCCTCTCATGATATCCCTGGCCTGGGCCAGACGCGATTCATCGGCGTGGACGCTTAGCAAGATGCCGCCCACTGAGACACTGAAATCGTAGTAGAGAATGGCCTCCTCGGGGAGCCCCAGCAGGCCGCCTAAGGCCAGGGCAGTCTCAGCTTCGTCGCCCTTGGGCAGGGATGTGGCCATGGCACCCAGGGCCACGGCGCTTCCCGCTTCGGGCAGTTGCACCTTTGTGGGGTTGGTGCCGAAGCCCTCTGCCCTCTTCGCCTCGTGGACCAGGACGCCGATCTCATCGGCCTTGAAGCCATTCGCCTGTAGCTCCTCCACCGCCCTCTTGGCTACCAGGGGGTCTTTATAGAGCCTCGCGTGTGCCTTTGGCATCGAGCCCTCCTTTCTCACGGTCAGAGATAAATAGAGCACCTCTTACCAGAGCGAGCCTTTACGCTCCGGGCAGAGGCGCACCGATTCGAGGAACACTAATGGCAGCCATGGTGAGCGTAGTTTCCTGGACTTATTTTATCATGCACAGGTAACCCACGTCAAGGATGGATGCGGCGCGCGGGGGCGGTAGCAGACCCCTCGGCAGGGCAGGGCAGGGCCGCGATGGGGCTGGAAAAGAGTTGGTGGAGACGGGGGAGAGTCGAACTCCCCGTCCAGAGGGGGCACAATCAGGATATGCTACAGGCTTAGTCGGCTCCTCGCTCTTGCCTGGCCGTCCTCTGCCGACCGAGCCGCGGCCAGACCAGCCGATTGTTCTTATTCAGCCCTTACCGGCGTGGGGGCTGCTGCACCTCGACTTCGCTCACCTATCCCGCCCATCGAGGGAGGCGAGGGGGTGTGTCTGCCTTTCTTATGAGGCGTAGACGTAGTTGTCGGTTATTTTTTGCCACTTGTTTAGCGAGGTGAGTGGCACCTCGGCCTGCAATCCTGTCACGCTCCTCCCCTGTCGAAACCACTCGTCCCCACGTTTTCCTTCCTCGCCATGGGGCTATGCCCCGACAGACGCCTTCTATCTCTTGGCCCGCTTCACCACGCGCTCCATGTGGCGCTCCGCCTCCCGCCTGGCGATGGTGTGGCGCTTGTCGTGGAGCTTCTTCCCCCTTGCCAGGCCCAGCTCTACCTTGGCCACGCCGTTCTTGATGTAGAGCTTCAAGGGCACCAGGGTGAAGCCCTTGGCCCTCACCTTGATGGTGAGCTCGTCCAGCTCTCTGCGGTGGAGCAAGAGCTTCCGGGGGCGTGTTGGCTCGTGGTTGTAGCGGTTGCCGCCCTCGTAGCGGGCGATATGTGCATTGTACAGCCACAGCTCGCCGCCCTGGGGGTGGGCGTAGGCCTCGCGGATATTCACCTTCCCGGCGCGGACCGACTTTATCTCGGTGCCAGTGAGGACCAGCCCAGCCTCGATGCTCTGGCTGATTTCGTAGTCGTGGTGGGCCTTTCGGTTGATGGCGATGGTCTTTGCTGTCACAGCCGATTATAGCACAGGGGGCGCCTGTTTTCAATCGAGGAGGTCACAGAGACTCCAGGTAGTCGATGGCGAACTCCAGTTGCGTGTCGGTGCCGCTCGCCCAATCCTCGTCGGTGATCTCGACCGTGAAGTCCGGGGTGAGCCCCTCTCCCTCGATGAGGCGCATGGAGGGGGTGAGCCAGCGGGCGGTGGTTACGTAGACAGCGGAGCCGTCGCTCAGCTTGTCCACCACGTTCACGCTGCCCTTGCCGTAGGTGGTGGTGCCGACGAGCACGGCGCGTCCCCGGTCCTGGAGCGCCCCGGCCAGGACCTCGCTGCCGCTGGCGCTGGCCTCGTTGACCAGGACGGCCACGGGTATATCGGTGGCCAGCCCGCCGCGCCGCGCCGACCAGGTCTGCACCCTGCCGTCGCCGTGCTGCTCGTAGAGGACGGGGCCGCCGTCGAGGAAGTGGCTGGCCACCTCTACCACGGCGGAGAGCAGGCCCCCCGGGTTATTCCTCACGTCGAGGATGAGGGCGGTGGCGCCCTCGTCGATGGCCTGGGAGATGGCGCTCTGGGCCTCTCCGGCGGTGCGCTCCGAGAAGTAGGTGATGTGGATGTAGGCGATGTCGCCGGGGAGCATCTCCAGGTAGACGCTGTCGAGCTCGATCTCGGCGCGCACGATCTCGATGGTCACCGGGGCGTCGGCCCCCTGGTGCTGTACGAGGAGGGTCACCGTGGTGCCCTGGGGCCCCCTGATGCGGAGCACGGCCTCGGCGAGGCTTATGTCAGAGGTGGCCTCGCCGTCAATCTCCAGGATGACATCGCCGGCCTCGAGCCCCTGCTGCTCGGCGGGGCTGCCGGCGATAGGGGAGACCACGGTGAGCTGGCCATCATCCATGGTGACCACGGCGCCGACACCCTCGAAGGAGCCCTCGAAGGAGGCCTGGTCCAGCTCGTAGGTCTCGGCGTCCAGGTAGGAGGTATAGGGGTCATCGAGGGCCTCGAGCATCCCCTCGATGGCGCCCTGGGCCAGCGTATCCGCGTCGAGGGCGCTCTTATCGACATAATCTCGCTGCAGGTAGGTCCACGTCTCCCACAGGGCGTCGAACCCCTCTGGGAGGTCGGGGGGTGCCGATTGATAGGAGAAGAGGAAGCCGGCCCCGAAGGCGAGGGCAACCAGGATGAGGACGAAGAGCGGGAGCAGTAACCTGTTCTCATTCATGGCGCGACGGTACACATGGCAGTTAAGGCACTATACCACAGAACGGGGCCGGTGGACAATGATGGGTGCCGGGCAAATGGAGGGGCTTTCGCGCTCGTGGTCTCCAGGGCTGCGGTGAATATTTATGTAAAGTACAGGCAAGGGGGCACGCAATAATGTGACATAATGGATATTGTGCGTACATGGGAGACACAATACTCTACATAATGTTCGTCTTGAACAGCAGGACACGCCTTTTCGACCCTGGCGCTCCATGCACGGGTGGAAAGACGGTCATGCCGGGGTGACCTCCCGCCGCAGCCGCTCGATGAGCTGTTGCGGGGCGGCGTCCTCGGGCGCGGCACCGGGCCCGGTGCCGGCCACCATCTCATCGATGCGGGCAAGCAGCCCGTCCAGGCCCCACCCCCTGGCCGCCGAGACCAGGAGCGCTGCCTGTCCGCTCTCCCTCACCGAGCCGTTGAACTCTTCGAGCTCGTCGGCGGATGCCAGGAAAAGGTCTACCTTGTTTAAGACGGCGAGCCTGGGCTTATCGCCCAGCCCCAGCTCGTCGAGGATATGCTCCACGGTGGTGCTCTGCTCGACGGCATTGGGATGATTTATGTCAATTACATGGAGGAGGAGGTCGGCCTCGGCCAGCTCCTCCAGGGTGGCCCTGAAGGCGGCGATGACGGCGTGGGGCAGCTTGTTGATGAAGCCCACGGTATCCGATATGAGCAACTGACCCCCGCCGGGCATCGAAAGCCGCCTGGTGGTGGGGTCGAGGGTGGCGAACAGGCGGTCCTCGACGAGGACGCCGGCGTGGCTCAAGGCATTGAAGATGGTGCTCTTGCCGGCGTTGGTGTAGCCGATGAGGGCGGCGACGGGGATGCCGCTCGCCGAGCGCTGGCGGCGGTAGAGGGCGCGGTGCCTCCTCACCTGCTCTATCTCCCGTTTGAGCCTGCCTATGCGCTCGCGGACGAGGCGGCGGTCGGTCTCGATCTGGGTCTCGCCGGGCCCCCTGGTGCCGATGCCGCCGCCGAGGCGTTCCAGGTGGCTCCACTGGCCGGCCAGGCGGGGCAGGAGGTACTGGTGCTGGGCCAGCTCCACCTGGAGGCGGCCCTCGTGGGTATGGGCACGGCGGGAGAAGATATCCAGGATGAGGGCGGTGCGGTCTATTATCTTCACCTCCAGGGCGCGCTCCAGGTTGCGCTGCTGGGTGGGAGAGAGCTCATCGTCGAAGATGGCCAGGTCGTAGCCCAGCCTGTCACGGAGCTCGACCAGCTCCTGTACCTTCCCCCGGCCTATGTAGTAGGCCGGGGTGGGCCGGGCCAGGCGCTGCACCGTGGCCCCGACGATCTCGGCGCCGGCGGTGGTGGCAAGCTGTGCCAGCTCCTCGATGGAGTCCTCGGCGCTCCAGGCATCGCGTGCCCCCTTCACCGCCACGCCGATGAGGAAGGCCCTCTCTGCCGGGCTGCGGGTAGGAACGGTGCTCCTGGTGATGGTCTTCCTCCTTCTAACCCTTCCTGTGCCAGGTGCGCAGCCTGCGCATGGCCTCCTCCAGGTGGTGGTCGGGGGTGGTGAGCGAGAGCCGGATATACCCCTCGCCGTGCCTGCCGTAGCCTATGCCCGGGGTGACCACCACGCCTGTCTCGTCGAGCAGCGTGGCGGCGAACCCCACGGACGAGTGCCCCGGGGGCACCCGGGCCCACACGTAGAGGCTGGCGCGGGGGGTGTGGGCCTCGAGCCCGATCTCGTGGAGGGCCTGGAGCAGCAGGTCGCGGCGGCGCTGGTAGATGGCGTTGTGCTCCTCGATGCATCCCTGGGGCCCGGAGAGCGCCTCGATGGCGGCGAGCTGTATTGCCTGGGGGATGCCTGAGTCCAGGTTCGACTTCACCCTGGTGAGGGCATCGATGATGGTGGCGTTTCCCACCACCATGCCCACGCGCCACCCCGTCATGTTGTAGCTTTTTGAGAGGGAGTGGAACTCCACGGCCACCGCTTTGGCCCCTGGGACCTGGAGAGGGCTTGGTGGCCGGTAGCCGTCGAAGGCCACCTCGGTATAGGGCCCGTCGTGGCACAGCGCGATGTCGTGCCGCTGGGCGAAGGCCACCGCCCGCTCGAAGAAGTCCAGGTCGGCCACCGCCGCCGTGGGGTTGTTGGGGTAGTTGAGCCACATGAGCCTGGCCCGCTCAGCGACATCCCTGGGTATGGCCTCGAGCTCTGGGAGGAAGCCGTTCTCCTCCAGGAGCGGCATGAAGTGCGGGGTGCCGCCGCAGAACATGGTGCCGATAGAGTACACCGGGTAGCCGGGGTCTGGCACCAGGGCGATATCGCCGGGGTCGATGAAGCACAGGGAGATGTGCCCGATGCCGTCCTTGGAGCCGATGAGGGGCAGCACCTCCCGCTCCGGGTCGAGGCTGATGTCGAAGCGGGCCTGGTACCACCGGGCGATGGCCTGGCGTAGCTCGGGGAGCCCCTCGGACTCGGGGTAGCGATGGTTACTGGGGTCCCTGGCCGCCTGGCACAGGCGCTCGATGACGTGGCCCGGCGTAGGGATATCCGGGTCACCGATAGCCAGGCTGATGACGTCCTCGCCCCGCGCCCGCTTCTCCGCGATCTTACGGGATATCTCGACGAAGAGGTACGGGGGCAGCTCCTTGATGCGCTGGGCCAGCCGCATTACTCTACCTTCTTCCCGCGCCGGTATGATTTATGTTAAGTGCTCATCCGCTTCTTGAGCACCTCGAGCACCGGCGGGTCCCACGAGGCCTGGTCCCAGGCGCGGGAGCCGGAGATATCGAGCTTCTCGGCGTCGAGCGTGGCCCCCCTGAAGTTGGCCTCCTGGAGGTCGGTGCGGGCCAGCACGGCACCTGTCAGGTCGGCGCCGCCGAAGTCGGCCCCCCTGAGGCGGGCCCGGGTGAGGTCGGCGCCTTTGAGGTTGGCGCCGGAGAGGTCGGCGTCGGTGAGGTCGGCGCCGTTCATGTTTGCCTCCGAGAGGTTGGCGCCGGAGAGGTCACAGTTCAAGAGGTTGGCCTGGACCAGGGTAGCGCCTGAGAAGTCGTACCCGCTCAAGTCCTCGCCGCGGAAGTTGGCCTCGGGCAGTATGGCACCTGCCATGTTCTTTCCTGCTTGTTCGCTCATGTGCAATCTTCCTCCTCGGTACGTATTTTACCCTCCCTGCCGCCAGATGTCATCCGTCCCCGGGCCACTCGCCCCGGAACACCAGCCCCGCCGCCCCCTGGAGCACTACCTCCCCTGCCCCTGCCCACTCGATGGTGAGCGTGCCCCCGGGCAGCACTACGTCGACCGGGCTCTCGGCGAGGCCCAGGCAGCGCGCCGCCACGGCGATGGCACAGGCGCCGCTGCCGCAGGAGAGGGTCTCCCCTGCCCCGCGCTCCCACACCCGGGCCTGGATCTCCCTGCGGCTGGCGATGGTGGCCACCTCGAAGTTGGTGCGGTTTAGGAAGAGGGGGTGGTCTTCCACCTCCGGCCCCACCTGGGAGAGGGGGAATTCCTCCACAGGCCCCGGTGTGAAATGGACAGCGTGGGGGTTCCCCATAGAGAGGCAGCTTACGGAGAGCTCCTGTCCCGCCACCGCGAGCGGGAAACCTATTGTTATGTCAATATCATCGCTCACCAGCATCGGTATCTGCCACGCCCCGAAGCCGGGCACGCCCATACCCACCCGGGCCCCGGTGACCGCGCCTCCTTCCCTGGTGACGTGCGCCCTTCTCGTCCCGGCCCTGGTCTCTACCGTGAGCTCGTCGCCGCTGGCGAGGCCGTGCGTCACGGCGTACACCGCCAGGCAGCGCAGGCCGTTGCCGCAGGCCTCGGCCTCCGAGCCGTCGGGGTTGAGCATGCGCATGCCCACGTCGGCGTGCTGCGAGGGCGTGACCAGGATGAGGCCGTCGCCCCCGACGCCCAGGTGGCGGTGGCACATGGCCACGGCCAGGCGGGGCCAGTCCCGCTCCTCGTGGGCCTCGACCAGGACGAAGTCGTTGCCCGTGGCCTCCATCTTGGTGAACTTCACTCTTTCGCCCTCTCCCTCTCTAGTGCCTTTTCCGTGATGGCCCGGCACGAGCCGATATACCGCCGGCCACCAACGTTTTTCCGCCCCGCCATTACAGGCCAGCCCGTCTAGCGAGCCGCCCTCTCGCCCGCGAGGAAGCCCTCGGCCAGGTGTCGGGCCTGGGCGTTCGCGCCCTCGGCCGCGTCGAGCCAGTGGATGCGCTCGTCGTTGGGGCGGAACCAGGCGTACTGCTTGCGAGCGAGGCGGTGGGTATCGTGCTTGGTGTGCTGCACCGCCTCGTCGAGGGTGATGTCCCCCTGGAGGTAGCGGCCGATGTAGCGGTATCCCAGGGAGGACATGGCGGGCAGGTCGAGCCCGTAGCCCCGGGCCACCAGCCCCTCCACCTCCGCCACCAGGCCCCGCCGCATCATGTCCTCCACCCTTCGGTCGATGCGGTGGTAGAGGTCGTCCCGCTCCATGGTAAGCCCGATGATGAGGGTGCGGAAGAGGGGCTCGCTGCGATAGAGCTGGGAGAAAGGCGTCCCCGTCGCCTGGCACACCTCCAGCGCGCGCACCACCCGGCGCACGTTGCGTGGGTCGATGCGCCCTGCGGCTTCGGGGTCCCGCTCGAGGAGCTCCTGGTGGAGCGCCATGTAGCCGTGGCGCGCCGCCCTCTCCTCCAGCTCGCGGCGCAGCGCCTGGTCCGGCGGGACGTGAGGTATCCTCATGCCGGCGAGCACCGACCAGACATAGAGGCCACTGCCGCCGACGAGGAGGGCGCTCCTGCCCCTTGCCCCGATGTCCTCCACCGCGCGGAGCGCCATGTCCTGGTAGCGGGCCAGGCTGAAGTCCTCGTCGGGGTCGGCGACGTCGATGAGGTGGTGCGGTGCCGCCGCCCTCTGCTCCGCGGTGGGCTTTGCCGTGCCGATGTCCATGAAGCGGTAGACCTGGCGGCTATCGGCGCCCACGATCTCGGCGTCCAGGGCCTGGGCCAGGTGCAGGGCCAGGTCGCTCTTGCCGGTGGCGGTAGGCCCCACGATGGCGACGAGCTCCCTCATGGGCCTCCCCTGCCCCGTGCCGCCTGCTGCACGATGCTCACGAACTCCTCGGCCTTTAAGCTGGCCCCGCCGACCAGGGCGCCGTCGATATCGGGCTGCTCCATGAAGCCGGCGATGTTGGCCGCGGTGACGCTGCCGCCGTAGAGGATGCGCATCGCCCCTGCCGCGTCCTCGCCGAAGAGCCCGGCCACGGTGCGGCGCAGCAGCGCGATGGTGTCGTTCGATTCAGAGGGGGTGGCGGCGCGGCCGGTGCCTATGGCCCACACCGGCTCGTAGGCGATGACCGTGTCGCCCGGGGCGTCGATGCCGTCGAGCCCCTTCCTGGTCTGGGACACCACCACCTCCTCGGTGCGTCCCGCCTCCCGCTCCTCCAGCCTCTCCCCGACGCACAGGATGGGCACCAGGCCGTGGGCCAGGGCGGCCTTCACCTTGCGGTTTATGGCCTCGTCGCCCTCGCCGAAGACGTGCCTGCGCTCCGAGTGCCCCAGGATGACGAGCTGGCACAGCCCTTTGAGCATGAGGGGCGAGACCTCACCGGTGAAGGCGCCTCGCTCCTCGAAGTGCATAGTCTGCGCCCCCAGCCGTATCGAGGAGCCAGTGGTGAGCGCGGCCACCGCGGCCAGCGAGATGAAGGGGGGGCAGAGCACCTTGTCCACCCCCTCGGTGGCGTCGAGGGCCCCCTTCATCGCCGTCACCAGGTCGACGGCCTCCGCGATGGTGGTGTTCATCTTCCAGTTGCCAGCGATCATCGGTCTTCGCATGGTAGCCGTCCTTTATGCTCCGTATTTGTCCAGCTTGCCCGCGTTGGCCATGGCCAGGGGCATCAGGCTGGTAGCGGGGAGGGTGCCCAGCCCCCCGGCACGGCACGCCGCCTCGGAGAACTGCGTGACTTGGTCGCGGCGGCACAGGCGCGAGCGCAGCAGGCAGGGCACCGGGTGCCAGCTATGGCTGGCCATGGCCGCCGGTGTGGAGTGGTCGGCGGTTATGACCATGACGTCGGGCTCGAGGGCGACGATGCCGGGCAGGTGGCGGTCCACCTCCTCGATGACGCGCACCTTGCGCTCGAAGTCGCCGTCCTCGCCGGCGCTGTCGGTCTCCTTGACGTGGAGGAAGAAGAAATCATAGCCGTCGTAGCTCTCTACGAGGGTGGCCACCTCGTCCTCGATGCTGGGGCCGGTGTCCAGGACCTCCATGCCCACCACCTTGGCCAGGCCGCGGTACATGGGGTAGGCGGCGATGGCCGCGGCCTTGAGCTTGTAGACCTGCCCCATGGGGGGGAGCTTTGGATACTGGGCGAAGCCGCGCAGCAGCACCATGTTGGTGGGGTGATGGTCGGCGAGGATGGTGGCGGCCCGGGCCAGGAACTCGTTGGCGATGTAGGCCGTCCGCCGCGACGCCGCGTCGAGGGCGGCCACCTTCCTGGGGGCCAGCCCCTCCTGTTGCGGGTCGCTGCCGGTGAGGGCGCCAGAGAGCCCTTCGCCGCGGAAGACGGCGGCGAGGCGGTGCTCCTTGACCGCGGTGACCAGGACGGTGGTGCCCTCGATCTCCATGCCGTCGAGGAGGCGGCACATCTCGGTGCAGCGCTCGGTGGCGATGCGCCCGGCGCGGCGGTCGGTTATGGTGCCCTCCCGGTCCACGGTGCACAGGTTGCCGCGGGCGGCGACGTCCCCATCCTTGAGGTCGAAATCTATGCCCAGCGCCTCCAGGATGCCGCGCCCCACGGTGAAGCGCAGCGGGTCGTAGCCGAAGAGGGCCAGGTGGCCCGGGGCGCTCCCCGGCGTGATCCCGGGGGCCACCGGGTCCAGGAGGCCGCATATCCCCTCGCTGGCCAGGCGGTCCATGGTGGGGGTGTGGGCCGTCTCCAGCTCCGTCTTCCCCGTCTCGGGGTGAGGCAGCCCTCCCAGGCCGTCCATGACCACCAGCACTATCTTGGTGGGGGTGGTGCGGGCGATATCGGCGATGACATCCAGCTCCATGGCTATCCCTCTCTCTCGGCTAACACTGCGATCCCGGGGAGGGTCTTGCCCTCGAGGAACTCCAGGGAGGCGCCGCCCCCGGTGGATACGTGGGTCATCCTGTCGGCGAGGCCCAGCTCGGCGACGGCCTCGGCGGTGGAGCCGCCGCCGATGATGGTGGCGGCGTCGAGCCCGGCGAGGAGCCTGGCCATGGCGTAGGTCCCTTCCTGGAACTTGGGGTACTCGAAGACCCCCATGGGCCCGTTCCAGATGACCGTCCTGCAGGTGATGAGCTCCTCTTCGAAGCGCGCGATGGTCTTGGGCCCGATGTCCATGATGAGCCAGCCGTCGGGTATGTCGCTGAGGGGCACCACGCGGCTTGCGGCCTCGGGGTGGAACCCGTCGGCGACGCAGACGTCTTCGGGCAGGAGGAGGCGGACGTCCCGCTTCCGCGCCCGCTCCATGAGGTCCTGGGCCAGCTCTATCTTGTCCTCCTCCACTGCCGAGCTGCCCACGGTGTGGCCCAGGGCGCGTGCGAAGGTGGAGACCATGCCGCCGCCGATGAGCAGGCTGTCCACGCGGGCGAGGATGTGCTCCAGGACGCCTATCTTATCGCTTATCTTGGCCCCGCCGATGAGAGCGGCCAGGGGGCGGGCCGGGCTCTCCAGTGCACCGCCCAGGGCATCGAGCTCCCGCTCCAGCAGGAGCCCGGCCACTGCCGGGAGGTACTGGGCCACGCCCACGGTGGAGGCGTGGGCGCGGTGGGCGGTGCCGAAGGCATCGTCGATATAGACTTCGCCCAGCCTGGCCAGCGCCCGGGCGAACTCGGGGTCGTTGCGCTCCTCCTCAGGGTGGAAGCGCAGGTTCTCCAGGAGGAGGACATCGCCGTCGTTCAAGGCGGCGGCCGCCGCCTCCACCTCGGGGCCGATGCAGTCAGTGGCCGTTGCCACCTCCCTGCCCAGGAGTGCAGAGAGGGCCTGGGCCACCGGGGCCATCCTCATCGACTCCACCACCTTGCCCCCGGGCCGGCCCAGGTGAGAGCACAGGACCACCCTGGCCCCCTGCTCGACGAGGTACCTGATGGTGGGGAGCACCGCCTTCAGGCGGGTGTCGTCGGAGATGGCGCCCGTCTCCCGGCCCATGGGGACGTTCAGGTCTACCCTGACCAGGACCCTCTTTCCCCGCACGTCGATGTCGCGCAGGCCCTTCTTGCTCATCGCCTTACCTCGCTGTCGAGTTTCTCCTTTATGGCGCGGGCGTCGGCCACCGCCTGCGGGGCGGCCTCGAACACGCTCACGCCCTTGCGGTCGGCCTCAATTATCTCGGGGTTGTAGCTGATGAAGCCCAGCACCTCGAAGTCGCCTGCGCCTTCGCGGATGAACTGGCGGTCGGCCTCGCCCTGGGCCTTGGAGCCTACCGCGTAGCACTTCTCGACGCCGATATCCCTGGCCAGCTGTCTGATGGCCTGGGCCGTCTGCAGGCTGCGCCTGCCCGGCTCTACCACCACGATGAAGGCGTCCACCGCGGCGGCGGTGCCGCGCCCGATGTGCTCCATGCCGGCGTCCATGTCCATGATGACCACGTCGGACTCGCGCAGCAGCAGGTGGTTCATCAGGCCCTTCAAGAGGGCGCTCTCTGGGCACATACAGCCCCCGCCCCCCTTCTTCACCGCACCCATGACCAGGAGCCTCACCCCGTCGACCCGTGCCGAGAAGCGCTCCGGGATATCGTCCACGCGCGGGTTCAAGGTGAAGAATGCCCCCTGGCTCCCCGGCCGGGCCCCGGTGCGCTCCTCGATCAAGTCCTCCATCTCGGCGATGGGGGTGATGAGGCGCGCCTGCTCCGCCGGGAGGCCCAGTGCCATCCCCAGGTTGGCGTCGGGGTTGGCGTCTATGGCGAGCACGTTCATACCATCGGCTGCGTACAGCCTGGCCAGCAGGCTGGCCAGCGTGGTCTTGCCCACGCCCCCTTTTCCGGTGATTGCCACCTTCATAGCTGCTACCTCACTATAGCGTAGTGGGCCTGCTAACGCCCTTTTTCAATTGTAACTCGATCCCCTGTTGGGAGGCAAAGTCCTCTATGGCGGCCCTCATCGCCCTGGCCCTGGCCTTGATGTCGGGGCCCTGGCCCTCACCTGCCGCCACCTCGTCCGCCGCCGCGTGGAGCGAGCCTGGCGGCATGAGCGTGGCCGCCGTGCAGTAGAAGCTCATGGAGCGGCCGTCGTTGTAGCCGTCGAGGAGCCGCTCCAGCGCGATACGTCGCTCCCGCTGCTCGCCGAGCCAGGCCCAGATGCCGGCCCCCCGCACCCGTTCCAGGCCTTCCATGGCCGCCCTGCTGCTCCAGTCGCTCCCCCATCCCCTCCTGGCGAAGCGCTCGCAGGGGTACTCCTCGCACTCGACGCAGGTGACGAGCCCGCGCTTCACCA
This sequence comes from Chloroflexota bacterium, assembly GCA_034189655.1. GTDB lineage: Bacteria > Chloroflexota > Dehalococcoidia > E44-bin15 > E44-bin15 > JAXHUE01. The sequence continues at coordinate 91,477 of JAXHUE010000003.1, forward strand.
CGGCGCAGCGGTAGATGCTGCACCAGGAGTGCTGCTCCCCTATGCGGCAGCCCAGGCAGCGCGAGGGCGCCCGCGACTGGTACTTGGTGCACAGCCCGCAGTATATGCCACAGGGGCCGGCGATATCGAGCTCACCCGCCAGCACCATGCCGGCGCCTCCTGAACCTGGGGATGAACATGGGCACCTGCTCCTTGTAGCGCAGGTACTCCTGGCCGAACTTGCGCTCAAGCTCCCGCTCCTCGACACCCTTTAAGTAGAGCACATTGAGCAGGGCGAAGAGGGGCGCGGCGATGAAGGTATAGGATATCGAGCCCAGCACTATGCCCAGGCCCACCATCCCCACCAGCCAGCCGGCGACCATGGGGTTGCGCACAGAGCCATAGAGGCCGGTGGTCACCAGCTCCTGTGGCGAGTTCAAGGGCACCGGCGAGCCGCGGGCGATGAAGAAGCGGGCCGCCGTCCACCCGCAGAGCGCTGCCCACAGCAGGAGGAGGGGGACGCCCAGGGCGATGCTCGCCGGCGGCGAGACGAAGTGGGGGAGGTGGGCGGCCCCGTCGAGCCACAGGGAGGCGAACACCAGGAGGGCCGCGATGCCGAACCAGAAGGTGAGCCCGATGGGGGTCACCACGGCGCGGTACCGTGGCCCCCGCGTGGTGGTGCGGTAGATGAGGTCGGCCCAGCTATCGAGAAGGCCCAAAGGGCACCTCCGTTGCGGCACTATCTCTTGCTCTTGGCCTCCATGGATGGGATGAGCTCAGGGAAGGAGCCGGCTATCCGCTCCGCTATGCCCGCGGCGTCGAGGTGGTACTGGGCCAGGAGCGCCCGTCGCGGGCCGTGCTCCACGAACTCGTCGGGGAGGCCGATGCGCTCGGTGCGGAGCCCCGGTATGGCATAGTCCTCTAAGAGCGCGACGACGGCGCTGCCGAATCCGCCGCGGAGGGCGTTGTCCTCCACGGTGACGATGCGCCCCGTGCGCCGCGCGGCGTCCACGATGAGCGCCTCGTCGAGCGGCTTGGCGAAGCGGGCGTTGAGCACGGAGCACTCCACCCCGCGCTCGGCCAGGGCGTCGGCCGCCTCCAGCGCCGCGGCCACCGTGGAGCCTATGGCGACGATGGCCACGTCGTTCCCCTCACGGAGCTGCTCCCCGCGGCCGATAGCCAACTCGTGGAGCTCCCCGTCCAGGGGCACCCCCTGCGCCCTGCCCTTGGGGTAGCGGATGGCCACGGGGCGTCCCGCCCCCACCGCGGTGAAGAGCATGTGCTGGAGCTCGTTCTCGTCCTTGGGTGCCGCTATCACTATATTGGGGATGGGGCCCAGGTAGGAGAGGTCGAAGGAACCCTGGTGGGTCTTGCCGTCCTCGCCCACGATGCCAGCGCGGTCGATGGCGAACACCACCGGCAGGCCCTGGAGGCACACGTCGTGGATGACCTGGTCGATGGCCCGCTGCAGGAAGGTGGAGTACACCGCCACGATGGGGACATAGCCCCCGGTGGCCAGGCCCGCGGCCATGGTGACCGCGTGCTGCTCGCAGATGCCGGTATCGAACACCCTGGAGGGGAGCTCGTGGGCGGCGGTGGTCAGGCCCGTGCCCTCGATCATGGCCGCGGTGACCGCCACCACCCTGGGGTCCTCCCTCATGATGCGGAGCACGGTCTGCCCCACGACGTCGCTGTAGCTCGGCGCATCTTCAGCCGCTGCACCTTCGCTGCGTCGGGGCGACACACCGTGGAAGCCGATGGCGTCCTGCTCTGCCCCCGGGTGTCCCTTGCCCTTGGTGGTGACCACGTGGACCACGATGGGCTTGCCGAAGTACCCCTTGGCCTTGTGCAGTGCCGTGTCCAGCTCGGCGATATCGTGCCCGTCGATGGGGCCGATGTAGGTGAACCCCATCTCGTCCCAGAACATAGAGGGGATGATGATACCTTTGAGCCCCTTCTTCACCCGCCTGAACAGGTAGCGCATCTCGTGGCCCAGGGGCACATGGGAGAGCATGTGGTCCGCCTCTTCCTTGGCCCGGTAGTAGCGCCAGTTGAGGCGGCGCTGGGAGAACACCCTGGAGAGGGCGCCCACGCTGGGCGATATGGCCATCCCGTTGTCGTTGAGCACCACGATGAGCCTGGTGCCCAGGTGCCCCGCCTGGTTCAGGGCCTCGAAGGCCATGCCGCCGGTCATGGCGCCGTCGCCGATGACGGCGATGACGTGGTGTCTCTCCCCCCTCAGGTCGCGGGCGATGGCCATGCCCAGCGCTGCCGAGACCGAGGTGGAGGCGTGGCCGGCGCCGAAGCAGTCGTGGGGGCTCTCCGTGCGCTCGGTGAAGCCGCTCAAGCCCCCCTGCTGGCGGATGGTAGGGAACCGCTCGCGCCTGCCGGTGAGCAGCTTGTGGGCGTAGGTCTGGTGTCCTACGTCCCAGACGAGCTTGTCCCTGGGGCTGTCGAAGCAGCGGTGCAGGGCGATGGTGAGCTCCACCACGCCCAGGTTGGAGGCCAGGTGGCCCCCGGTGGCGGTGATGGTAGAGACGATGCGCTCTCTTATCTCGGCGGCGAGCTGCTCCAGCTCCGGGATGGAGAGCCGCTTTAAGTCGGCAGGCCCTTCGATGGTATCCAATAGTGTGGGCATCTCTATCGCCCCCAGGGTCACGACATCATAGCAATGTGGGCCGAGCCCTGTCAAGCGTGCTGGACTCTATGGCCCTAATCTTCTCCACTCGTGCCGCGTGCCGGCCCCCCTCGAACTCGGCCTCGAGGTAGGCCTTCACGATATCCGTGGCGACGTCCTCCCCCAGCCCCGATGCCCCCAGGCAGAGCACGTTGGCGTCGTTGTGCTCCCGGCTGCGGCTGGCGCTTAGGGGCTGGTGGCACAGGGCGGCGCGTACGCCCGGCACCTTGTTGGCCGCCATGCTCATACCGATGCCGGTGGCGCATATGAGGATGCCGTGGCGGCAGCGCCCCTGGGCCACGGCACCGGCCGTAGCGGCGGCGATGTCGGGGTAGTCCACCGCCCCCTCGTCGTAGCAGCCCATGTCGAGAGGCGTGTGGCCCATCTCGGCGAGGCAGCCGATGAGATGCCTCTTCAGGTCGAGACCCCTATGGTCGCAGCCGATGGCTATGTCCATGGCCGTCCTCCTCGAGAGTGGTCACCGGGCACACCCTCTCTATCTCCTCGCGGGGCAGTGCCCCCTGGCGCAGGATGGTGGGCGTCTGCGCGGTGAGGTCGAGCACCGTGGACTCGACACCGCCGGGGCAGCGCCCGCCGTCGACGATGATGTCGATGTGCCCCCCCAGTTGCAGGTGCACGTCCCCCGCGGTGAGGGGGCTGGGGCCGCCGCTCCTGTTGGCGCTGGTGCCGGTGATGGGGTGGCCCAGGCCCTCGATCAGGGCGATGGGGGTGGGGTGCCTGGGTACCCGCACCGCTATACGGTCGCCGCCGCCGCTTAAGATGCTGGGTACAGAGGGCGCACGGTGCAGCACCAGGGTCAGGGGGCCGGGCAGGAAGCGCTCGGCGAGGAGCCACGCGATGTCGGGCACGCCCTGGGCCACGCTGGCGATCTGTGAGATGTGCGAAAGGAGCAATGGGAGTGCCATGGTCGGTGGCCGCTCCTTGGCCCGGTACACCCTGGCGATGGCCTCCTCATTGCGGGCATCGGCCCCCAACCCGTACACAGTGTCGGTGGGAAAGGCGACGATACCCCCTCCTTTCAGGGCTTCGATGGCCTGCCGCGTCTCTACCTCCATCCTCCCTCTAGAGGCAGTATATCACAGAAGCGCGCCCCACGAAAGGATGGGTGGGCGAGTGCCGCTCGAGCGATGGCCGTACCGTCGTCGAAAAAAGGCCCATCTGTGCCACCACGGTGACCCTTTTCCCTGGGGGGGGCGTTGCCTGGCCATGTGTAGTATAATAGGGACACATCCACATAGATATCGTGGGAGGTTTAGCGATGCGGCAGATACGTGTCGACGAGGTGTTTGATCCCACAGAGAACCTCTGTACCATAGTGGATGAGAATGAGCCCTTCGACCGGGTGGTGGCCAGGCTCTCCGGACAGCGCCAGCTGCGCTGCGTGGTGGTGGTGGATAGCGAGTACAAGTTGCGGGGGGTTATCACCAGGCAGATAATACTGAGGTGGGCGCAGATGAAGCTGCGCGGCGGGGTTGACGAGCCTTCCTCTGACGTGATGGGGCTGGTGCGCCTGGCCTATGGCAGCAGCGCCGGCGCTGTGGCGCGGCCTACGCCGGGCATAAAGCTAAGCGATAGCATTGAGAGGGCGATACAGGTGATGATGGACACCGACCTCATCGACATGCCGGTGGTCGATGACGACAATCACGTGCTGGGCGACCTCAGGCTCTCCGAGATCCTTTCCCAGATGATAGACATCACCGAGGGGGGGACCGAGGTGTGAGCTGGGGCCCCCTCTGCCCTACCCTCCCCCGCCCCCAAGCTGTTCCCTGGCCCTGGTGAGCAGCTCCTCCTCGCTGCTGGCGTGGGCCTCCAGCAGGTTGGCGGTATGGCGCATATAGGCGCGGATGCCCCAGGCCTTTGCCTGCCACACCTCCAGGCTTGTCTGCTCCGAGAGCAGCTCGGCGACGTCCTTTCTCAAGGTGGCGATGCGCTGTCGCAGCTCCTGGTGCTCGCCGAGGAGCGCCGCGAGCGCCCCGGCCATGGCCTTGTTCGCCTGCCGCTCGAAGGCGCCGAGGAGGGCCCGCTCCTCGCGCTGGAAGTGCTCCTCCAGCCCGGCCTGGAGCGTGACCAGCGACTCCTGGAGGCGCTCCATGGCCGCTCTCTGGCCGCCCAGCCTTCCCGGCGTCATTTGCTCCCTGGCCTCGCTCAGCCACATGCTGGCACACACGTCCTCGGCGATGGTCTGCGAGTCGAGGGCGCAGTGCAGCACCGACTTGTGCTCTTCTATGGTCTTATCTACGGTAGCGATGATGTCTTCCATGGTGCACCTCTTTTTTCGATGGGGCGTTTCGGGGGCAGGCAGCCGCCCCCGATGCCATTGTAGCGGTACGCTCGAAGTCCTCCCCGGCCAGTAGAGCGATGCGTCTTCCCCCACGCGTCATATCGTCCCCCTAGATGAACTCGTCGAGCAGTGCCTCGGCCGCTGTCGGGTCGAGGGCGCGCCCCACCAGGGGCCCCTTTGCCAGGGCGGGGAGCCGCTCCTCGAAGGTGGGCCGCTCCTCCAGGTAGAGCACCCCGATGGGGATGTGGTCGCCCCACTCCCAGGCCCGTGCCATGGCCGTCTCCTTGTCGCGGGGGTTGTAGTCGTCGCCCAGCGCGTAGACCCGTTGCCGGTACCAGTCGAAGGTATTCTTCGCGTTGAAGGTGGGGCAGGGCTGGAGCGTGTCGATGAGGGCGAGGCCGCGGTGCCTGATGCCCACCATGATGGTATGGGAGAGGTGGTCTATGTCCCCGGCGAAGCTGCGGGAGACGAAGGTGCCGCCGGCGGCGATGGCCAGGGCCATGGGGTTTAACGGGACGTCGGCACCCTGGGGCGTGGTCTTGGTGACGAAGCCCAGGTCGCTGGTAGGGGATGCCTGCCCCTTGGTGAGGCCGTAGACCTGGTTGTTGTGCACGATGTAGGTGATGTCGTGGTTACGGCGCAGGGCGCTCAAGAAGTGGTTCCCCCCCTCGCCGTAGCCGTCGCCGTCGCCGCCGATGGCGATGACGATGAGCTCCGGGTTGGCCACCTTGGCCCCGGCGGCCACGGGCAGGGTGCGCCCGTGGAGGCTGTTGAACACGTTGCCCCTGGTGTAGTGGGGCGTCTTCCCCGCCTGCCCGATGCCCGATACCATGAGCACGCGGTGTGGCTCTATCTCCAGGGCCACCAGCGCCCGCTTCAGCGCGGTGAGGATGCCGAAGTTGCCGCACCCCGGGCACCATGCCGTCTTGGGCCCGGCGTAGTCCTTCAAGGTCACCATGTCACGCCACCCCCTCTCGTTTCAGCTCGCGCGCGATGGAGGCCGGGGTGAAGGGGCGCCCGTCGAACTTGAGGATGCTCCCCGTGACCGCCTTGCCGGTCTCGGCGCGGATGAGTCGTGCCAGCTGTCCGCTGGCGTTGTTCTCCACCGTAAAGCACCTTCCCGTGGCCTGTAGGGCCTCGGCCACCTGGGTTGCGGGGAAGGGCCACAACTCGCTCACGTGGAGCATGGCGACATCGAGGCCCTCGCCGCGCAGGCTGTCCACCGCCTCGCGGAGCGCGCCGCGGGTGCTGCCCCACCCGATGAGGGTGACCTCGGCCTGGGGCGGCCCGTAGCTATAGGGAGGGGCCACCTCCTGGCGCAGGCCGTCGAGCTTGCGCTGCCGCTTGAGCACCTGCTCCGTCCTGGTGGCGGCGGCCTCGGTGAGGTGTCCCCACTCGTCGTGCTCGTCGCTGTCGGTGACCACCAGGGCTGGGCCCTGCAGTGGCAGTGCCCGCGGCGATACGCCGTCGGGGGTGACGAGGTGCCGCCTGTAGTCGCCGTCGGTCTCCGCGGCCGAGAGGAGCGCCCCGCGGTCGATGCTCACCTGGGAGAGGTCGAACCTGTCCACCGTGGTGTAGGAGCTGGCCAGGTGCTGGTCGGTGAGCAGTATCACCGGTATCTGGTACCTCTCGGCGATGTTGAATGCCTTGACGGTGAGCCAGAAGGCCTCCGCGACGTCCCCCGGAGCCAGGACGGCGCGCTGGGCATCGTCGTGGTGGGCGTGGAGGGCGAAGAGGAGGTCGCCCTGCTCCGTCCTGGTGGGGAGCCCCACCGCCGGGCCTGGCCGCTGTGCGTCCACGATGACCAGCGGCGTCTCGGTGATGGCGGCCAGGCCCAGCCCCTCCACCATGAGGCAGAACCCGCTGCCTGATGTAGCGGTGAGGGCGCGGGCGCCGGCGAACCCGGCCCCGACGGCCATGGTGATGGCCGCGATCTCGTCCTCGGCCTGCACCACGGCCAGCCCCAGCCCCTCCGAGTGGCCTGCCAGGTACTCCATTATCGAGGTGGCGGGGGTCATGGGGTAGGCCGACATGAAGGTACAGCCGGCGGCGACCGCCCCCAGTGCGATGGCCTCGTTCCCGTTGAGCAGCAGCCTGGTGCCGTCGCCCCGCGGTGACACGTCGCGGTCCAGCCTCCGCCCCGCGCTGCGGGCGAACTCATAGCCGGCCTCGGCCGCCCGCACGTTATCCTCCGCCGACTCGCCGTGGCCGAACTGGTGGCGCACCACGTCGCTCAAGATGGCCAGGTCGAAGCCGGCGACCCCCGCGGCCACGCCCAGGGCCACCGTGTTGGCCATGCGCCTGCCCCCGGCCTGCTGCTCGGCGAGCCGCTCCAGGGGCACGGCGAAGCGGTCGCCTGTGCCCGTGGCCACGGCCTCGTCGCAGATGATGACCCCTCCCGGTGCCAGCTCCCCCCGGTGGTGCTCGATGGTGTCCTCGTTGAGCGCAAGCAGGATGTCCACCGTCTCGGATGCCGCCGACACCTCTGCGTCGGCGACGCGCACGCGGAAGAAGTTATGGCCGCCCCTCACCCTCGACTCGTAGTCCTGGTCGGCGAACACGTGGAACCCGGCGTGGGCGAAGGCGCGGGCGAGGATCATGCCCATGGTCTGTACCCCCTGGCCGGCCTCGCCCCCGACCATGATAGTGAGCCTCGTCTCCATGGCTGTCCCCCTCTCGTCGGGGCGGCCCATTCTCTGTGGCCACCCCTCGCTCCCACCTGGCCGTCTCATGCGTTATGACAAGTAATGCCCCGCCTCCGATGGGGTATCGGCTATGTACTAGTTCTCCGCGAGGAAGAGCTCATCGTAGAGCAGCTCCAGCCTGAGCTTGTGCGTGAGCTCCTCGTGCACCATCCGCTGGCACAGTGCCTTGGCGTCGGGGTTTCGCAGTGCGCCCATCATCCGCGAGTAGAACTCCACGCTCTCCTGCTCCCGCTTCATGGCGAAGAGGAGCGTTTCCTGGAGCCCGGCCCCTGCCAGCGAGTCGCCGCCAGCCAGGTACTCGCTGATCATGAGGTGGGGCACCCGCTCCCGGTGCCAGTCGCCCCCCTGCCAGTCCTGCTCCTTGAGACCTTTCAGCACCTCTGAGTGGTGGTGCTCCTCCGCGGCCAGCTCCTTCATCAGGGCCTTGGCCCCGGGATCGTTGGTCCTCTCCTGCCCCGCGATGTAGTAGGCCTCGGAGGCGACCTCCTTGTACATGGCGGTCTCCAGGAGCTCACCGAGCTCGTCCTGCATAGCGCACCCCCTCTGTGTACGGTATCGCTCTTCCCGGCCGCCCCTGCCGTGCCACCCGTGGTATCAACTATAGCTCCCGGGGCGTGCCCCCGATAGGACTTTCGTCATATCGGCCTGGCCCCACCTTCGAGGGCCCGCTCCAGCATATCGAGGAGCGCCTCCTCCCGGGCGGCGTGCTCCCCCACCAGGTGCCCGATGCCGTCCACGGCCTGCTGTATGCGGGCGTCCTGTGCCATGGCCTCTTCCCGCCCCAGCCCCTCGGTGGTCATGGACGCCGCCATTGAGATGGCCCCCCCGATCTCGGCGGCGATCTCCCGGTGCTCCATTGCCAGCGCCCGTGCCAGCAGCTCCCCCAGGAGCGGTGGCAGCACCCTCTCCTCGAACGAGAAGTGGCGCGCGAGCCCCTCTTCCAGCCCGGCCAGCGTGCGCTGCAGGGCCTTCTGCTTCTCGGCGACGAGCTCCAGCCGCCCCGGGATCCACTCCGTGTGCGCCCCCTGGAGGCTGTGCGCGGCCTCGCGGTCGCTTATGGAGTCCCCCACCAGCTTGACGTGGCCCCGCAGCACCTCGTGCTCGGCCTTCACCCTCCTTATTATGTCCAGCTCCTGTGACATGCCCTGCACCCTCCCGCTACCCCTCGATAGAGATGAGGACGTCCTGGCCCTCCACCTTCACCCGGTAGGTATCCAGTGGCCGTGGCGGCATGAGGGCCCGGCCCACCGCGGCGATGACCCCGGGTGCCTTGAGCCAGCGCACCACGCGCCCGTCCTTTAAGTCGAACTGAGAGCCGTGGCGGGGGCAGGTGACCACTGTCCCCTGGAGCTGTCCCTCGGAGAGTGCCGCCCCCATGTGGGGGCAGCGGTCGGCGGCGGCCAGGTACTCGCCGCCCACCAGTGCCAGCAGCACCCGGCGCCCGTCGACGGCTATCCCCTTCATGGCCCCCTCGTCGAGCTCGCCCACCCTGGCGATGGCGATCCACTCGCTCATGGCGCTCCCTCCCTGGTAGTAGCGTTCTCGCATCTCAGTCATGTGGACGTGGTGCCGGCGACGAGGGCCCGCAGGCGATGAGGCCCCCGGCGGGGGTGGAGGGTCTTGGTGTGGGATGGCGCACCCGGTTCCAGCGCCCCCACCGGCCTCGCCAGCCCCGGTTGAAAGGAAAAAAGGCGAAGCCCCGCCCCCGACTGCCGGCGGCGTAGTATGTGGGCACCGAGGTGGCCCTGGGGGAGGGTCAGCCCTTCTCCTCCTCCTTGAGCAGGTCGGTGAACACCTCGGCGTGGTACACCTCGTGGTCGCGAATGCGCTCCAGGAGGCGCTTTAGGCCGGCGTCGTCGATCTCCTTCGAGGCGCGGTCGTACTCGGCGGCCACCTCACGCTCGATGGCGATATCGGCGCGCAGCATATCGGCGGTCCTGGTAGAGCGGTCCACCTCCATGTGCTCGATGCGGGGGGTGCCGCCGCCGTCCACCAGCTCCTCGGAGAGCCAGCCCAGGTGCTGCATCTCGTTTATGGCCTGGTCCTGGAGCTCCTCCTTGGCCTCGTCGCTGGGGGTGAGGTACGAGTGGAGCAGGTACTGGAGGATGACCGTATACTCGTGCTCGATGCCCCAGTCGAGGACCCTGCTCACGCTGTCGGCGCGCGGGCCCCGCCGGTCGCTGGCCCCCTCGCGCTGTGCCTTTTCCACGAAGTGCTGGAAGTCGCCGTGGTGCGACCTCTCGTCGGAGAGGATGCGCTCCAGGAGGCGCTTTATGGTGGGGTCGTCGATGGCCGCGATGTGCTCCTGGTACATGGTGATGGCGTCCACCTCCTGGAGGACGTCGTTCTCCATCCACTGGGAGACCGTGGTGCCGCCGCTGCGCATCTCGCCCCTGGTGACGCTGGGGGTGCCGCCCAGCGACACGATGGTCTCAGCCAGCCAGTCGAAGTGGCGCATCTCCTCCCGGGCGATGGCCTCTATCTCGCAGGCTAGCTCGCCCTCGCCCATGGCGTAGGCGTGGAGCAGGTACTGGATGATGGCGGCGTGCTCGCCCTCCAGGTCCTGGTTCAGCAGCTTTATGATATGCTCACTCAATTTCCCCCTCCCTGTCCGGTGAGTCCCTGTAGATATAGGTTAGCACTAAAAGCGCTGTTCGTCTACAGTATGCATGCTCGTATGTGGACACCGTGTGCAGGTGACGCCCCTGCCCTGCCCGCGGTCGGCCGGTGGGGGGCGGCCGTGCTGCCCATTTACAAAGACGGGCGCTTAATGATAAGCTGTTGTCTGGGAGTTTCCACCTATGGCGGCCAGGAAAAAGGAGAAGGACAGCCTGCGGGTGAGCACCAGCGACGACCTGGAGGTCTCCACATACCTGGAGATCGCCCAGGAGAAGGCCGGGGCCCAGCCCGTCCCCGTCACCGAAGAGCCGCCTCCCGCCCAGCGCGAGGCCGTGGTGGTCATCGACTTCGGCTCCCAGTACAGCCTGCTCATCGCCCGCCGCGTGCGCGAGGCCCAGGTATACTGCGAGGTGGTGCCCTACGATGCCCCCTGGGAGCGCATCGCCCCTTTAAAGCCCAGGGGGTTCATCTTCTCCGGGGGCCCGGCAAGCGTGTACCAGGAAGGGGCGCCGCTGGCGCCGTCCTACGTATACGAGAGCCACCTCCCCATCCTGGGCATCTGCTACGGCACCCAGGTGCTCACCCACCAGCTTGGTGGGAAGGTAGCCCTGGGGGTGAAGCGCGAGTACGGCCATGCCGTCCTGCACCAGGCCGACGCCCAGTCGCCCATATTCGCCGGCCTGCCCCCGTCGATGCCGGTGTGGATGAGCCACGGCGACCAGATCGTGGAGATGCCCCCTGGCTTCGTCGCCCTGGGCTACACCGAGAACTCGCCCGTCGCCGTGATGGGTAATGGCGAGGGCATCCTCGGGCTGCAGTTCCACCCCGAGGTGGTGCACACCCCCTATGGCCGGGAGGTCTTGAAGAACTTCCTCTACAACGTGTGCGGCTGCACCGGCAACTGGACGCCAGGCAGCGTCGTCGCCGAGAGCGTGGCGCGCATCAGGGAGCAGGTGGACGAAGGCCAGGTCATCTGCGCCCTCTCCGGGGGGGTGGACTCTGCGGTGACCGCGGCCCTGGTGCACCGCGCCGTGGGCGAGCAGCTCACCTGCATCTTCGTCAACAACGGCCTGCTGCGCCGCGAGGAGGCGGAGCGCACCATCACCACCTTTCAGCGCAACCTGCGGATGAGTATCCGCCACATCGATGCCAGCGACCGCTTCCTGGCCCGTCTCAAAGGGGTGGTAGACCCGGAGCAGAAGCGCCGTGCCGTAGGTGGGGAGTTCATCGCCATCTTCGAGGAGGAGGCCTCCAAGCTGGGAAGGGTGGACTTCCTGGCCCAGGGCACGCTGTACCCCGACGTCATCGAGAGCCTGGCCCCGGAGAGCAAGGCCTCGGCCAAGATAAAGACGCACCACAACGTGGGCGGCCTGCCCACCACGATGACCTTCGCCCTCATCGAGCCGCTGCGCTACCTGTTCAAGGACGAGGTGCGCAAGGTGGGGCTGGCCCTGGGGCTCCCCGAGGAGATGGTGTGGCGCCAGCCCTTCCCCGGCCCGGGACTCGCCATCCGCATCATCGGCGAGGTGACCAGGGAGAAGCTGGAGGTGCTGCGCGCCGCCGACTGGATAGTGATGAACGAGATAAAGCAGGCCAAGCTCTACCACGAGCTGTGGCAGAGCTTCGCCGTCCTGACCGATACCAGGAGCGTAGGGGTGATGGGGGACTACCGAACCTACGGCTACGTGGTGGCCATCCGCGCCGTCACCAGCGAGGATGCCATGACCGCGGACTGGGCGCGCCTCCCCTACGACCTGCTGGCCCGCATCTCAAACCGCATCGTGAACGAGGTGCCCGAGGTGAATCGCGTGGTGTACGACATATCCTCCAAGCCGCCGTCGACGATAGAATGGGAATGAAGGGAGAAGTCTCAGATGAGCTACGATTCCGACTACACCGAGGATGGAGACCTGGAGATAGACCTGGAGATGCTGCGCGAGGACCTCATCGCCGAGCTCCAGGCCATAAACCAGTACCAGGAGCACATAGACACCATAGATGACGACGATGCCAGAGAGGTGCTCTCTCGCATACGCGACGATGAGAAGGAGCACGTGGCCCAGCTCACCAATCTCATACGCCGCCTCGACCCCCTGCAGGCAGAGATGTTCAAGAAAGAGGGGCTTTAAGCCCCGTAAGGCGGTGCGAGGGAGAGGGCGGGCCATTTGAGGGTCCTGGTCATAGGCGGAGGTGGCCGTGAGCATGCCCTGGCGTGGCGGCTGGGGTCGAGCCCCAGGGTGAGCCAGCTCTACGTGGCCCCAGGCAACGCCGGCACCGCGCTCGTTGCCCAGAACTTAGACATCGCAGCCGACGACGTGCCCGGGCTGGCGCGGGCCGCCGCCGAGCTCAAGGTCGACCTCGTCGTCGTCGGGCCCGAGGTCCCGCTCGCCGCCGGCATCGTCGACGTGCTCCAGGGCCGCGGCGTCCCCGCCTTCGGCCCCGTGGCGCGGGCCGCGGAGATAGAGTCCAGCAAGGCGTTCGCCAAGGAGCTCATGCAGCGCTACGGCATACCCTGCGCCCGCAGCCAGAGCTTCACCTCGCTCGACGAGGCGATGGCGTATGTCAACGATCATCCCCTGCCCATCGTGGTCAAGGCCGATGGCCTGGCCGCGGGCAAGGGCTCGGTGGTGGCCCAGACCAGGGAGGAGGCGCGCCAGGCCCTGCGCCAGATGATGGCCGAGCGCGTCTTCGGGGATGCCGGCGACTGCGTGGTGGTCGAGGAGTACCTGGAGGGCGTGGAGGTGAGCCTGCTGGCCTTCACCGACGGCCAGGCCGTGGTGCCCATGGTACCCGCGTGCGACTACAAGCGCGCCCTCGATGGCGACCGCGGCCCCAACACCGGGGGCATGGGCAGCTACAGCCCGCCCCGCTTCTTCGGCGATGCCCTCACCGCGGAGGTGACCGACCACATCGTGAGGCCCACGGTGGCGGCCATGGCCGCCGAGGGCAGGCCTTACCGGGGGGTGCTCTATGCTGGCCTCATGCTCACTGCCGAGGGGCCCCGGGCCATGGAGTTCAACGCCCGCTTCGGCGACCCGGAGACCCAGGTGATGCTCCCCCGCCTGGAGAGCGACCTGGTGGAGGTCATGCTCGCCGTGCTCGACGGCGGGCTCTCGCGGGTGCCCGTGGAGTGGAGCCCCCGCCCCTGTGTCGGCGTGGTGATGGCGTCGGGGGGCTATCCCGGCGGCTACAGGAAGGGCCTCCCCATCGAGGGCCTCGATGAGGTGGACGGGGATGTCCTGGTCTTCCACGCCGGGACCAGGGAGGCTGGGGGTGGGGTGGTGACCGATGGTGGCCGCGTGCTCACCGTGGTGGCCAGCGGCGAGACCATGGCCCAGGCCCGGGAGAAGGCCTATGCCAACGTAGCGCGCATCCATTTCGAGGGCTGCCACTACCGCCGCGACATCGCACTGCGCGAGGTAGAGGCAGGTGATATCGCTCCGAATACCGGTGTGTGAGGTCGAGAGATGGCACGAGTGAGTGTTGTCATGGGGAGCAAGACCGACCAGCCGCTCATGGAGCCGGCGCTGGAGGTGCTGCGGGAGCTGGGCATCGAGCACGAGGTGTCCATCCTCTCCGCCCACCGGACGCCGGAGCGGGTGCGGGAGCACGGCCAGGGCGCCCAGGGGCGCGGCATCGAGGTGATCATCGCCGGTGCCGGGGGTGCCGCCCACTTAGCCGGCGCGCTCGCCGGCTGGACCATCGTGCCCGTCATCGGCGTCCCCCTGGCCACGAGCGAGCTTAAAGGGTTCGATGCCCTGTACTCCACGGTGCAGATGCCCACCGGGGTGCCCGTGGCCTGTGTCGCGGTGAACGGGGCGCGGAATGCCGCCCTGCTCGCCGCTGCCATCCTGGGCTTGAAAGACGAGGCCATTGCCGAGGCCTACCGCAAGTATCGCAGAGAACTTGCCGGTGGGTAGCCGAGAGGGAGGCCAGAGAAAGGTCGTGGTTCATGAGCGTTGACAGAGAGAGAGCGGGCGTCTTCTACGGCTGGTGGATCGTCGCGGTATCGCTGCTGGTGCTGCTCGTCCACGCCGGGTGCGCCTTCTACTCGTTCAGTGCCCTGAAGCCGGTGCTGGTGGCCAACTTCGGCTCAAGCGAGGCGGCGATCGCCGGGGCGGCGTCCCTGTACTTGCTGGTGCTGGGCCTGACCGGGCCCGTCATCGGCAGGATGACCGACCGCTATGGCCCCCGCAGGCTCATCCTGGGGGGTGCCGTGATCGCCGGCGTCGGGCTCATGCTCCTCGCCGTGGCCAACGCAGTGTGGCAGCTCTGGGTGCTCTACGGGGTGATCGGCATCGGCATGGCCGGTGCCGGCGTGGTCCCGGTGAGCGCCACCATAGCCCGGTGGTTCGACCGGAGGAGGGGGATAGCCATGGGCGTCACCATGGCCGGCATCGCGCTGGGTGCCATACTCATCGCCCCGCTCAGCGGCTACCTGGCAGTGGGCATTGGCTGGCAGATGACCTTCCTCGTCCTGGGGGCGATGACCTGGGTGCTCGTCATACCGCCGGTGATGCTGGTGATGCGGACTAGTCCACAGGCAATGGGGCTACTCCCCGATGGTGCCGCCGCGCCCGACGAGGTGGCCGCGGCCGCCATGGAGGCCGCCCCCGGTGCCGAAGAGGTGTTCGAGGCCGGGCCGGCGTGGAGTATCGGGCAGGCCATGAAGGGGGCCAGCTTCTGGATGATGGTGGGGGCCTTCTTCCTGGTGGGCATGGTGATCGCCGGCGTGCTCCAGAACGAGGTCTCGTTCCTCTCCGCCCTGCCCATCCCCGGCATTGCCGCGGTGGCCGCTGTTGCCCTGGGCTTCACCGGTGGCATTGGGGGGATAGGCAAGCTCGCCTTCGGCTTCATCGCCGACCGGCTGTCCCCCAAGTATACCGCGATACTGTGCTTCTCCCTGCAGCTGGTGGGACTGGTGATACTCATGTTCACCCAGAGCACGGCCATGGTATGGGCCTTCGTCGTCGTGTTCGGGTTCTCCATGGGGGGCAACATCACGTTGCAGCCCCTGGTCACCGGCGAGCTCTTCGGCCAGAAGAACTTCGGCGCCATCTTTGGCTGGGTGGTGCTGGCGGCGGCGGTGGGCTCGGCGCTGGGGCCGGTGATCCTGGCCGCCATCTACGATGTATCGGGCAGCTACACCATGGGCTTTACCATCTTCGCCGCGATATACGCCGCCGCGATAGTGGCGATGTTCTTTGCCCGCCGCCGCGGCATCGAGTCCCAGGCGGCCTAGACCTGGTGAGGGCGCCCCTAGGGGGCGACACATAGTGAGAGAGCGATCGGAGGGGTCTGGAGAGAGATGATCGAGCGATATTCCCGGCCGCGGATGAAGCGGGTGTGGTCTGATGAGACCAAGTTCGCCTCCTGGCTCAAGGTAGAGGTCGCCGTGTGCCATGCCTGGGCCGAGCTGGGGGCCATCCCCCGCGAGGCCCTGCCGGAGATAGAGAGGGCCCGCTTCGATATCGGGCGCTTCGACGAGGTGCTCAAGGTGACCCACCACGATGTCACCGCCTTCTTGAAGGTGGTGGCCGAGAGCATAGGCGAGGAGAGCCGCTTCATCCACCTGGGGCTCACCTCGTCCGACGTCATAGACACCGCGCTCTCCCTGCAGCTCGTGGAGGCATGTGACATCCTCGCCGAGGACATCGCCGAGCTCACCGCGGTGCTCCGGGAGCGGGCGGTGGAGCACAGGGACACCATCATGATAGGGCGCACCCACGGCGTCCACGCCGAGCCCATCACCTTCGGGCTCAAGCTCGCACTGTGGGTGGAGGAGATGAAGCGCAACGCCGAGCGGCTGGCCGCGGCGCGGCGGGCCATAGCCGTGGGCAAGATATCGGGGGCCGTGGGCACCTATGCCACGGTCGACCCGGAGGTGGAGCGGCTGGCCTGTGCCCGGCTCGGCATCGAGGCCGACCCGGTATCGAGCCAGGTGGTGCAGCGCGACCGCCACGCCCAGTTCGTGACCACGCTCGCCATCGTGGCCAGCTCCCTGGAGAAGTTCGCCACCGAGATCAGGGGCCTGCAGCGCACCGAGGTGCTGGAGGCGGAGGAGCCCTTCGAGGAGGGCCAGACCGGCTCCTCGGCCATGCCCCACAAGCGCAACCCGGAGCTGTGCGAGCGCATCGCGGGCCTGTCCCGGCTGGTGCGGGGGCACGCGCTCACCTCGCTGGAGAACATCGCCCTGTGGCACGAGCGCGATATCAGCCACTCCTCCACCGAGCGCATCATCCTCCCCGACTCCTGCCTGGTGCTGGACTACGTGCTCTCCCTGTTCACCTACGTGATGAGGGGTCTCAAGGTGTACCCCGACCACATGAGAGAGAACCTGGAGCGCACCCGGGGGCTGGTCTTCTCGCAG
>JAXHUE010000030.1:0-21895 GCA_034189655.1 Chloroflexota bacterium
CTATACACCTGCTATCGTGGAACGACGGTATCGAGCACCCGGAGGGACAAGCCCCTACGTCCGGACAGACTGCCGAGCCAGGATTCGAACCTGGGCTTAGGGATCCAAAGTCCCCAGTGCTACCACTACACCACTCGGCATCCGGCGGTACCCCGCCCGGGCCCGGTGAGCTCCGGCCGGACCGGTGCCCTGGAGGTACCTCTCTGGTGCCGAAGGCCGGGATCGAACCGACACGGGGGTCACCCCCCAACGGTTTTTGAGACCGTCGCGTCTACCAGTTCCGCCACTTCGGCATTGCGTCCACCTGGTGGCGCGGGCTCCCTGGTGGTATCCTGGTGCCGAGGGACGGAGTCGAACCGCCGACACGCGGATTTTCAGTCCGCTGCTCTACCACCTGAGCTACCTCGGCGAAACACCATATCATTGTAATTGGCCCACGACTACGATGTCAAGAACGCGCGGCCTGCGGGCGCGATATGGCCTCTCACGCGGAGGGGTCGTTCTTTACCGTGGGAGGTGCCTGTGGTATAATACGCAAATCTGGCTACGAGGCAGTGCACATCGCTCGGATTGTAGGGCTCTTACGACATCGCTACCTCACGCTGGCGTCGCGGCTGGTGCTGGGGGGCGTGTTCATCTTCTCCGGGGTGGCCAAGCTGCCCAACCTCCAAACGTTCGTCTGGGAGGTGGGACAGTACCACCTGCTGCCGCCGGCCCTGGCGACGGCCTACGCCTACGTCCTGCCCGGCCTGGAGCTGGCCCTGGGGCTTTTGCTGGTGCTTGGTCTCTTCTTGAGGGTCAGCTCCGCCGTGAGCATCCTCGTGGTGGTGAGCTTCAGCATAGCCAAGGTCTCTGTGCTCGCCAGGGGGCTCGATATCGCCATGTGTGGCTGCTTCGGGCCGGCGGTGACGCTGCTCATGCCCACCTCTCTCGCCATCGACCTCGTCCTCCTGGCACTGGGGGTGCAGATACTGCTCCACCGCGGCGAGTTCCTGGCCCTCGGCCCCTGGATATCCCAGAGATTGGCCCAGCCTGAGGACTAGCCCGCTCCCTCCCCCAGCCACCTCTGCGCCTCATCCACCCGGCCCAGCTCGGCGAGGGCAATGCCCTTGTTCAAGCGCACCGTGCCGTACCCGGGGTTCAACAGGATGGCCTTGTCGTAGCATTCCAGGGCCTGCTCCCATCGTCCCGCCTCGGAGAGGGCGTTGGCCGTGCTGTGGTAGATATCGGCGATGAGCTCCCGGTCCCCCCACTGCTCTCGCCGCGCCGCACCGAGGTGTCCGCCGTAGTCGAAGCCGTGGTGGAGTATGTTCTCCACGTCGATGGAGCGCCCCCCGGCAAAGAGCACCGTGAAGACGTGCGGCCCCAGGCCGAAGGCCTCCTCAAGGTGGACAGCGCCCACTTCGAGGCCCGCCCTCTGGGCCAGCACATTGTAGAGGACGGTGAGGCCCAGGCAGTTGCCCACTGGCTCGCCATCGCCGGACTGGGCATCGATGGCCTGGGTGAGGGCGAAGCTGCCGTGGTACTGGTACCTGTGGGGCTTGGTGCGCCACAGCCACTGGAATATCCCCCGTGCCCGGCTCACCTCGTCGCCTGGGCCGGCGGCGGGGCCGATGGCGCGGTGGAGCCGCTCGATCTGGTCCAGGTAGGCGGTGAGCTCCTCTTCGGTGCCCACCCCTGAGGCGACGAGCGCCCCCCTGGCCAGGCCGATATCGCTGCCACCGAGGAGCATTGCCTCCAGCACTGCGGGTCTCTTCTCCATCGCGACCGCTCTTGATAAATCTCAATACATAGGGTAAAATGTGCTCTTGGGCTTTTATCGGCGGAGTGTGAAGCCTTTCTCGGTGTAGTGAGCGTGTATGGTTCGCCGATACATTCTATCATGGGGGCAGATGATTGGATACCTTGAGCACACATCTGCTCGTAGAGCTGAGAGACTGCGAGCCTGGACTGCTCAGTGACCTCGAGTTCCTGAGAAGCACCCTTATCACTGCCGCGAGGGAGGTAGGCGCCACCGTAATAGGTGATACCTTCTACCCGTTCCCTCCCTATGGCGGCGTGAGCGGCGTAGTGATCATCGCCGAGTCTCACCTCTCCATCCATACCTGGCCCGAGCACAGCTATGCCGCGGTGGACATCTTCACCTGTGGCAACTCGCTCGACCCGCAGCGGGCCGTCGAGATCATGGTGCGGGAGCTCCAGGCCAGGGACCACTCTGTCATCGAGCTTGAGAGGGGCAACCTCCACAGTCCGGCTGGACATCGCCATGAACGAGGATAGGTGGTTCCACGACTCTGTCACCCCGGACATGGCCCAGCTTCACGGTATAAGGGGCAGGGTCTATTCTGGGCAGACCTCGTTCCAGTCGGTCGAGGTCCTGGACCTGGGCAGCTATGGCCGGAGCCTGGTCCTCGATGGCAAGATACAGTCCAGCGAGTACGACGAGTTCATCTACCACGAGGCACTGGTCCACTCCCCGATGGTCACCCACCCCCACCCACGCACCTGCTTCATCGCTGGCGGGGGTGAGGGGGCCACGCTGAGAGAGGTGCTTAAGCACCCCTCGGTGGAGAGGGTGGTCATGGTCGATATCGATAAGGAGGTCATCGATATCAGCCGCCGCTACCTGCCGTCGTTTCATCGAGGCTCCTTCGATGACGCCCGCCTGGAGCTGCACCACGTCGATGCCAGGGGCTACCTGGAGGAGTGCCGGCAGGGGTTCGACGTGGTGATACTCGACCTCACCGAGCCCATGGAGGAGGGGCCGGCGTCTGTACTGCATACCAGGGAGTTCTACTCCCTGGTGGGGGAGAGGCTGTCCCCCGGCGGGGTCTGCTCCCTCCAGGCGGGCTCCAGCGCGTGGTGCAATCACCAGTGCTTCACCACCACCGTGAACACGCTGAAGGCCGCCTTCCCCTGCGTGTTCCCCTACGAGGCCTATGTCCCCAGCTACGGCGGCACGTGGGGCTTTGCCGTGGCGTCGGCGGGGGTGAGCCCCCTCGACCTCTCACCGCAGGAGGTGGACCATCGCCTCTCGTCCCGGAAGATATCGGGCCTGCGGTTCTACGATGGCCTCACCCACCAGGGCATGTTCTCTCTCCCCAGGCACCTGCGCCAGGCGATAGCGGAGGAGGTGCGGGTGAGCACCATCGACCGCCCCTTCACCATCACCTAGCCCTGGTCCCGGAACACGCTGTCCCTGGTCTCCAAGAAGCCCTTGAGCCCCTTGCCCGTGCTCCTTCCCATGAACTCGGCGGTCTCGTTGCTGCCGTGGGCCAGCATGTGGGCGTCGAAGTGGGCCAGCGTGGAGAGATGGAACCCCTGGATGTCCTGGGTGCGGTTCAGCGACTCCTTGGTTATGGCCAGGGCCACCGGCGGCATGAGCGCGATGCGCCTGGCCATCTCCATCACCTCCGCCTCCAGCCTGTCCCGGGGCACCACGCGGTTCACCATGCCCAGACGCCGTGCCTCCTGGGCGTCGATGGCGTCCCCGGTGAACAGGAGTTCCTTGGCCTTCCTGATGCCGAGCTCCCATGCCTCCACCGGTATCTCGGCGGCCGATGCCGCCATCCTCACCACCGGGTTGGAGAACCGGGCGTCCTCGGAGGCAATGATGAGGTCGCACATGCAGGCGAGCATCATGCCGGCGGCGATGCAGTGCCCCTGCACCTGGGCGATGGTGGGCTTGCGGAGGCCCCTTATGTACAGGCACTTGTCTACGAAGACCTCCTGCTCGAAGCGGCGGTGGTCCTCGCCCCCCATGCGCGAGAAGGCGCGCTCGCCCTCCCTGCCCATGCCGCTCAAGTCATGGCCGGATGAGAAGGACGGCCCGGCACCGGCCAGTATGACCACCCGCACCTCGTCGTCGCGCTCCGCCTCCTTGATGGCCTCGTCCAGCTCCAGTATGAGCTGGTAGTCCTGGGCGTTGCGCTTCTGGGGCCGGTTCAAGGTGATGCGGGCGATGTTGTCGATCTTCTCGTAGAGCACGGTTTGCCAATTCATAGCCCCTCCTTTTTCGCTCCTGGCACCACATTCTGTTCCACGGCGGCTGCCGTGTCAAGCCGAGCGGGCCCGCGGCTTTCGTGGTGGCACCCCGTAGTGCTATAATCAGGGCATGGATGTCCTCGAGGGGCTCAACCGGGCGCAGCGGGAGGCAGTAGAGGCCGTGGAGGGGCCGGTGCTCATCCTGGCCGGCCCGGGCAGCGGCAAGACCAGGGTGATCGCTCACCGGGTGGCCTACCTCATCAAGGTGTGGGGGATACCTCCCCACCGCATAATGGCGGTCACCTTCACCAACAAGGCGGCCCGCGAGATGAAGGAGCGCCTCTTCCACCTCCTGGGGGCGGCCGTCGATGACCTCACCGTGGGCACCTTTCACGCTATCTGCGCCCGCATCTTGAGGCGTGAGGGGGGACACGTGGGGCTCGATACCAACTTCGTCATCTACGACGAGGACCAGCAGCAGAGCCTGGTGAAGCGCTGCCTCCAGGAGCTCGACCTCGACCCCAAGCGCTACCCGCCCCGCCCCTTCCTCTCCGCGATATCGGCGGCCAAGAGCTGTCTCATGACCCCGGAGGATTATGCCAAACAGACCACCAACTACTTCGAGGAGGTGGCGGCCAGGGTCTATGCCCGCTACCAGGCGCTGCTCGCCGAGAGCAGGGCGCTGGACTTCGATGACCTCCTGATGAAGACGGTGTACCTCTTTCGGCAGCGGGAGGAGGTGCTCTCCCGCTACCAGGAGCGCTACCTGCACCTGCTCATCGACGAGTTCCAGGACACCAACGTCTCCCAGTACGTGCTCGCCAAGCAGCTCTCGGGCAAGTACCGCAACATATGTGTCGTCGGTGACCCCGACCAGTCGATATACTCGTGGCGCTTCGCCGACCTGCGCAACATCCTCTCCTTCGAGAGCGACTTCCCCGATGCCAGGGTGGTGTACCTGGAGCAGAGCTACCGCTCCACGAAGAACATCCTGGAGGCGGCGGCGGGCGTGATAACGGCCAACCGCCAGCGCAAGGAGAAGGCGCTGTGGACCGAGAACGAGGCCGGGGTCCCGCTGGTGGTCGCCGAGGCCTACACCGAGCAGGAAGAGGCCCAGCTCGTGGTGAGCGAGGTCGACAGGCTTATCGGCGAAGGCCTGTTCCGGCCCCTCGATATCGCCGTTATGTACCGCACCAATGCCCAGTCCCGGGCCGTCGAGGAGGCCTTCATCCGTTACGGGATGCCCTACAAGCTGGTGGGGGGCACCCGCTTCTACGAGCGGCGCGAGGTGCGCGATGTCCTGGCCTACATGAGGCTGGTCTACAACCCCTACGATAGCGTGAGCCTGGCCCGCATCCTCAACGTGCCGCCGCGGGGCATCGGGCAGCGCACGGCGGACGAGCTGGGGGGCTGGGCCAAGGAGCGCTCCCTGCCGCTCTATTCCGCCCTCCAGGTGCTCGCCGATGGGGGGTGGCAGGAGGAGCACACCCTGGCCACTCGCTCGGTGCGGGCGCTCGCCGACTTCCTCGCCCTGCTCAACGAGCTCATCACCAAGGGTGCAGAGCTGGACGTGCTCGACCTCTTCGACCTGGTGGTGGGCCGCTCCGGGTACCGGGAGTACCTCCAGAGCGGTGACGACGGCGAGGAGAGGTGGGACAACGTCCTCGAGTTGCGCGCCGTGGCCAGCGACTACAGGCACCTGGCGCCGGCCGAGGGCCTCGCCGCCTTCCTGGAGGGCGTGGCCCTGGTATCGGACGTCGACAGCTACCAGGAGAAGGTGGACGCGGTGACCCTCATCACCCTCCACGCGGCAAAGGGGCTTGAGTTCCCCGTGGTGTTCATCGTGGGTATAGAGGAGGGGCTCCTGCCCCACCGCAGGTCCATGGGCGACCCCGACCAGATGGAGGAGGAGAGGCGGCTGTTCTACGTGGGCATAACCAGGGCCAAGGAGCGGCTCTACCTGCTCAGGGCCTTTCGCCGCAGCCTTGCCGGGGGTAACGAGCCGGGGCACCCCTCGCGCTTCCTGCGCGATATCCCCTCTCACTTGACGGAGCCGCCGCCGCGGAGGGGTCGCCAGGCCGTCGTGCCCGGTATGGCACCGCCCCCGGCGGGGGCAAAGGTGCCGCCGGAGGTGGGGGCCCATGTGCACCACGCCACGTTCGGCGAGGGGATAGTGGTGAGCCTGCTCCCCCTAAACGGCGACCACGAGGTGATAGTGGCCTTCAAAGGGGAGGCCGGGCTTAAGAGGCTGCTCCTGAGCCTTGCCCCCCTCGATGTCGTAGAGTGAGCGAAAGGCGCGTGCCAAGAGGGACGGGCGCGAGAAAGGGAAGGGGCCTTGCGTAAGTACAGGGGAAGGATTCTGATAACAGTCCTGGTGGTCGCCGTCATAGGGGTGGCGGGCTACTTCACGTGGACCGGGTATCTCAGGTACGTACCTCCCGCCGACCAGACGCTGCGCCCTCCTGAGATCGAGGGCGTCTCGTATCGCTGGGGCGGGGTGAGCACCGATTCCACCCAGATGATATTCGAGGTGACGGTGAAGAACCCCAACACCTATGCCATCCGCCTGACCGCGGTCAACTACCACATCTACTTCAACGGCATTCTCATGGGGGAGGGCTCCACCGAGCGCGATACCCTCATCGGTGCCAATGCCGAGGTGCCGGTCTCGCTCGTGGCATCGATAGACAACGCCCTGCTGCCCCAGTGGTGGGTGTCCCACATCGAGGGTGGAGAGAGCTCGTTGATGGAGGCCGAGATGGAGGTGGTCTTCAACATGGGCGGCACCAGCGTCCCCGTCACCTGGAGGTACGAGAGCGTGTTCTCCACGGACATCCTCACCCAGGCGGGGTCGGAGTAGCCCAGGGGGCCGGGATGACACACAGCCCCAGGCCGTGCAGGGACAATCACCGCAATCACGGGAGCTTGACAGTGATGGCCGATTGGAGTACACTTTTTGCTAGTCTCGCCCAGAGACCAGTCACGTCTTGTCAGGGTCAAGGAAGGGGGGTCATCTGGCCTGGATTACCATCGATCTTAGGAGGTAGCGGAGTTGGCTGAGGAGTCGGTTGTCACCGATGAGATGAGAGCAGCTATTGGGACCCAGTCCGAGCCTACTGTTATCGAGATCGAAAAGGGGATGATAAGAAAGCACGCCGAGGCCGTGGAAGACCCCAACCCGCTGTGGCAGGACGGAGAATACGCGAGAAGGGCCAGGTATGGAGGCATGGTGGCCTCGCCTGGCCTTTTGACATGTGTCATGATGATGGGGGAGCGGGTGCAGCTCCCCTTCCAGCTCCCTTTCCTCCGGGTGCTCGACGGCGGCGGTGAGTGGGAGTTCTTCCAGCCGATAAGGCCCGGCGATGTGCTGACGGTGACCAACAAGCTGGTCAACTTGAGGGAGCGCACCGGCAAGTCGGGCAAGATGGTGTTTACCATCACCGAGACCACCTGGAAGAACCAGCGGGACGAGGTGGTAGCCAGGGCCCAGGGCACCATAATCATGTACTAGGGCCGTGGAGAGAAAGATGTCCAAGCAGCTCTACTACGAAGACGTGGAAGTGGGGACGGAGCTCCCTCCCCTGGTGAAGAGCCCCTCGAGCCAGCAGCTGGTCAAGTGGGCCGGCGCCTCTGGAGACTACTACCAGATCCACTACGACAAGGACTTTGCCCAGGGTACGGGGCTGCCGGGCATCATCGTCCATGGGAGGCTGAGGGCCTCCTTCATGGTCCAGCTCATGACGGACTGGATAGGTGAGGGAGGTACCTTAAAGAAGATAAGCTGCCAGCAGCGGGGCATGGACTTTCCCGGTGAGCAGCTCGTCTGCAAGGGCAAGGTGACCAAGAAGTACGCAGAGAACGGCGAGCACTTCGTGGAATGCGATATCTGGGCGGAGAATCCCCGCGGGGAGAAGACCGCTCCAGGTTCAGCAGTTGTTACCCTTCCCTCGAGAGGGTGAGTAAAAGAAAAGGGGGTGCACCAAATGTCTGAGGGTTCGGCGATCACGGATTCCATCAGAGCGATGATCGGCGTCATGGCAGACCCTGTGGTCATGGAGGTTGAGGCAGGGGCGATAAAGCGCTTTTGCCAGGCCGTGGGGGACTCCAATCCCCTGTTCATCGATGCGGAGCACGCCAAGAATGGCCCCCATGGCGGCGTGATATGTCCTCCTGGCTTCTTCGGCTGGCCGGCAAAGCCCGCTCCCATGTTCTCCGGGCCCATGGCGTCGATGATGGGGGAGTTCGCCAAGGCTGGGTTCCCCGGCGTCCTCGACGGAGGAATCGATTTCGAGTTCTTCCAGCCCATCCATCCCGGAGATGTCCTCGTGTCCTCGGCCAAGATAGCGGACATCTATGAGCGTGAGGGGAAGACCGGCAAATCGCTGTTCGGCGTTATCGAGACCACCTACACTAATCAGAATGGTGATGTGGTGGCCAGGGGGCGCATGACCCTCATCGGGCGCCAGTCTTAGTCGAATACAGACAGGGGGTGAATGAGATGACCGAGACAAAGCAGGTATACTGGGAGGACGTGCAGGTCGGGAGCGAGGTCACCACGCTGCCCAAGATAGCATCTACACAGATGCTGGTGCGCTGGGCCGGGGCATCGGGAGACTTCAACCCGCACCACTACGATGACAAGACACCGCTCGCGGCGGCCACCGGCGGCATCATCGTCCACGGGGCGCTGAAGCGGCAGTGGCTCGTCCAGCTGATGACCGACTGGGTCGGAGACCAGGGGTGGCTGAAGAAGTTCTCCTGCCAGTACCGCAGGCTGGACTTCCCGCGCCGCATGGCCAGCCTCGCCGACCCCGCGGAAGGCGAGACATGGCAGTGCAAGGGCACGGTGACCAACAAGTCGGTCGAGGACGGCGAGCACCTCGTCGAGTGCGAGATATGGGTGGAGAACGGCCAGGGTGAGAAGACAGTGCCCGGAAACGCTACCGTGGTGCTTCCCTCCAGGGGAGGGTGAGTAAAAGAGGTGACTCTATGACACAAGAAGGCTCCATAATAACCGATGAGATGCGGAAGCTTATCGGGGTAGAGGGTACCCCCACCGTCCTGGAGGTGGAGAAGGGGTTTATAAGGATGATGGCCGATAGCATCGCCGACCCCAACCCGCTGTGGCAGGACGAGGAGTATGCCAAGAGGAGCAAGCACGGGGGGATTGTAGCCCCGCCCGCCTTCCTGTGCAATGCCCGTGCAGGCACAAGTCGTGGCGTCCAGATGAAGAGCCCCTTCCTGCGCGCCCTCGCCGGCGGTGATGAGCTGGAGTACTACCTCCCGGTGAGACCGGGCGATGTCCTCACCTCGGTGAGCTATATCTCGGAGTACAATGAGCGCGAAGGCAAGAGGGGCAAGATGCTCTTCACTATCATCGATACCAAGTATACCAACCAGAAGGGAGAGCTGGTAGCCAAGAGCAGATCGACGTACATCTCATACTAGCGTCGGGCTTTCGGCACGGAAAGGACTTGGCGGTATGGCTGAACAGGTCTACTATGAAGACGTAGAGGTAGGTTCCGAGATACCCAAGATTATCAAGCACCCGACGGCCCAGATGCTGGTCAAGTGGGCTGGGGCCTCGGGGGACTTCTACGAGCTGCACTACGACAAGGAGTTCGCTCAGGCCCAGGGTTTCCCCAACGTGCTGGTCCACGGCAAGCTCAAGTTCGGTTTCCTGGGGCACCTGCTCATCGACTGGATAGGCGAGGAGGGTGTGCTCAAGAAGCTGGGCGCGAGCTACCGGGGGACCGATCACCCCGGCGAGGACCTGGTGTGCAAGGGGATGGTGACCAACAAGTACGTGAAAGACGGCGAGCACCTCGTAGAGCTGGAGGTGTGGACCGAGAACTCCAAGGGGGAGAAGACGACGCCAGGAAATGCCGTGGTCGCACTCCCTTCTCGCGCCGGATGAGGCTATGTCACTCCATCGATGATGGTAGTAGCATTATAGCGGAGATCATAGAGAAAGGAGAGCCACGATATGGGTAAACTGCTGGAGGGCAAGGTCGCTGCGGTCACCGGCGCCGGTCGCGGTCTGGGTAGGGCTATAGCGTTAGCCATGGCGGACGAGGGGGCCAAGGTGGTGGTCAACGACCTCGGTGGCGCAGTGGACGGCAGCGGGACCGATAAGGCGCCTGCTGATGTGGTGGTAGAGGAGATCAAGAAGACGGGCGGAGATGCCGTCGCCAACTATGACAGCGTGGCCACCATGGCGGGCGGCGAGGGCATCGTGAAGACGGCCCTCGATAAGTTCGGCAAGCTGGACATCCTGGTCAACTGTGCCGGCATCCTCCGCGACCGCATGATCTGGAACATGACGGAGGAAGAGTGGGATGCGGTGATAGGCACTCACTTGAAGGGGCACTTCGCCTGCACCAAGGCGGCGTCTATCGTGATGAGGCAGCAGAGGAGCGGGAGGATAGTGAACATCACCTCTACCTCTGGCTTGAACGGAAATGCCGGACAGGCCAACTACGGTGCTGCCAAGGCCGGGGTCACCGGCTTCACCAAGTCCTGTGCCCTGGCACTGGGCAGGTACGGCATCACGGTGAACGCAGTGGCGCCGGGCGCTGCCACCAGGATGACGGCGACCATACCGGCGAACAGGCTGCGGGAGATCGCCGCTCAGAGGGGCTACCAGATACCGGCGGAGTGGTCTGACGAGGATGTCTACAAGAAGATGATGGGGGCCCCAGAGGACGTGGCGCCGCTCGTAGTGTGGCTCGCCAGCGACGAGGCGGCCAATGTAAATGGCCAGATATTCGGTGCGAGCGGAGGCCGGTTCTCGCTGTACGCGCCGTGGACCGAGATCAAGACCATCGCCAAGGACGGCCAGTGGACCATCGAGGAGCTGCGCGAGAAGGCCCCTAAGGAGCTGGTGGCAGACCTGGTCAATCCGGCCCCACCCCAGGAGCAGAAAGAGTAGACTTCAGGCACGCTCGGTCTCGCGTGCTCACGGCAGGTAAAATTAGAGTAAAGGAGTTGGAGGGAAGAACATGGGAGATAGGCTCAAAGGAAGGGTAGCCGTCATCACTGGCGCCGGCCGAGGCATCGGCAGAGCCCATGCCCTGGCCTTCGCCGCCGAGGGTGCCAAGATAGTGGTCAACGACCTGGGCGGCGCCGCCGACGGCACCGGTGCCGACAAGTCCCCTGCAGACCAGGTGGTGGCAGAGGTCAAGAAGATGGGCGGCGAGGCCGTCGCCAACTACGACAACGTGGCCACCATGGCCGGCGGCGAGGGCGTCATAAAGACCGCCATAGACACCTTCGGCAAGATCGACATCCTGGTGAACAACGCCGGCGTGCTCCGCGACCGCATGGTCTTCAACATGACCGAGGAGGAGTGGGACACGGTCATAAGGGTCCACTTGAAGGGGCACTTCGCCTGCACCAAGTTCGCCTGCATCGCCTTCCGCCAGCAGCGGAGCGGCTGCATCGTGAACACGTCCTCGGCGGCCGGGCTGGGGAACATGGGGCAGGCCAACTACAGTGCCGCCAAGGAAGGCATCATCGGTTTAACCCGGACGGTAGCGCGCGACATGGGCAAGTACGGCATCACCTGTAATGCCATCCGCCCTGCCGCCGCCACCAGGCTCACCATGACCCCTGAGCTGCAGGCGGCATGGGAGAAGAGGCAGGCTGCGGGTATGGGGGGCGTCGGCACTGCTGCCACATCGGACAGCGGCGTAATATCTGGCCTCACCGAGATGGCGCCAGAGGCCATCTCGCCCATAGTGGTATACCTCTGCCTCGACGAGGCGGCCGACATCAACGGCTGCACCTTCGATGTGCGTGGTGGCGAGCTCTCCATCTACACCGAGCCGGCGCCGGTGCGCTCCATCTACAAGAATGGCATATGGACCATCGATGAGCTGGTAGAGGTAGTGCCCAAGTCGCTGGCCGCGAGCGTGGTAAACCCGGCGCCGCCGGCATAGTAGCACCGAGGAAGAGATATACCCCCACCGTGGCGCAATCGTGGTGGGGCTGCACTTGAGAGAGAAAAAAGGAGGCCGAGATGGGAGATAGACTCAAAGGGAAGGTAGCCGTGGTCACTGGCGCCGGCCGAGGCATCGGCAGGGCCCATGCCCTGGCGCTCGCTGCCGAGGGGGCCAAGGTGGTGGTCAATGACCTGGGCGGCGCCGTGGACGGCACCGGTGCCGACAAGTCCCCCGCTGACGAGGTGGTGGCAGAGATCAAGAAGATGGGCGGCGAGGCCGTCGCCAACTACGATTCCGTGTCCTCCATGGCCGGCGGTGAGAACATCATAAAGACCGCCATAGACACCTTCGGCAAGATCGATATCCTGGTGAACAACGCAGGCGTGCTCCGTGACCGCATGATCTTCAACACCACCGAGGAGGAGTGGGACACGGTCATCAGCGTTCACTTGAAGGGGCACTTCACCACCACCAAGTTCGCCTGCATCGCCTTCCGCCAGCAGCGGAGCGGCCGCATCGTGAATACCGCCTCTGAATCGGGCCTGGGCAGCCTGGGGCAGGCCAACTACAGTGCCGCCAAGGAAGGCATCATCGGCTTAACCCGGACGGTAGCGCGCGACATGGGCAAGTATGGCATCACCTGCAATGCCATCCGCCCCCGTGCCGCCACCAGGATGACGGTGAACCCCGAGCTGCAGGCGGCCATGGCGAAGAAGGCCGAGGTGGGCATGGGCAGTATAGGGACCAGCAGTGGCCTCACCGCCGACGAGAGTGGCAGCATCTCCCTCATGGGGCCTGAGATGGTGTCGCCGATGGTGGTGTATCTCTGCCTCGACGAGGCGGCCAACATCAACGGCTGCAACTTCGTCGTCGGCGGCGGCGAGATATCCCTCTACTCCGACCCAGTGCCGGTACGGTCCATCTACAAGAATGGCATATGGACCATCGACGAGCTCGTTGCGCTCGTGCCCAAGTCTCTCGCGGTGGACCTGGTTAACCCGGCACCCCCACAGCAGAAGTAGCACATGCCTCAAGGTGGCAGGTGATAGTAGAAGAGCGGGAGGCCAGACGGCCTCCCGCTCGTTGCTGGTGGCGCGATATCGCCCGGGGGTTACGTTCGCTCCTGCCATGAGCGGCGGTGGACCTCCATGACGATGAAGTTGTTGCCCCCCTGGGAGCGCCGTCCGCAGGGGGCGAATCCGCACTTCTCAAAGCACCGCTGCGCCCTCACGTTCCAGTCGAGGGTGTTTAGGTACACCCTCTCCAGGTGGGTGGTCTCGAAGATGTGGTTCACCAGGGTGGTGGTGGCATCGGTGCCGTACCCCTGGTCCCAGTAGTTGCGGTCGCCGATCATGATGCCGAGCTCGGCCTCTTTCTTGCCGTCGTCGATGTCGTAGTACATGCAGTTGCCGATGTGTGTGCCGTGTAAGTCGTCGATGGCGAAGCGGCGACGCCTCCTGCTGGGGTGGTTCAGCTCGTCGGTGTAGCTGGCGAGGAAGAACTCGAAGGGCAACGTGAGGCGCGGCGCGGCATCGAGGCGAGCGAGCTCTTCGTCGCGGCGCCACGCATAGTCGTTGGCAGCATCGTCTGCGCGCTTCTCCCGCAGTATCACCTTCTGGCCCTTGAGCATGGTGCCTCCCCTCACTCGACCCCGAAGGAGAAGGGGTCCTTGTATACCTCGATCCCCTCAAGGGCCTCACTCGCCGCCTCTCTTACGGTGTCATCGGGGTGGTCTAAGAACTCTCGCAGGCTCTCCTCGGCCTCGTCACCGCCGATGTCACCCAGGGCCGCGATCGCAGAGAACCTGACCTGGCTGTCCACGTCGTGTATGAGCCTCTCCAGGTGAGGTATGGCGTCCTCGTGCCCCAGCTCTCCGCAGGCGACCGCCGCCTCGTAGCGCATCTCGGCATCGGGGCTCTGGAGCTCTTTGAGCAGTGTGGGGAGCCAGGAGGGGTCTCCGTTTCTGCCCATGGCATAGAGGGCGCTGGCCCTCATCCTGGCATCGTCGCTCTCGTAGGCCTCCTGGATGATGGCCTTCACGCGGGGCACGTTCATGGCAGAGATGGCCTCGACTGCCCGCCGCTTCACCTCGAGGCGCTCCTTGAGGTTGTCGATGGCGGCGACGAGGGCCCCTCTGACCCTGGCCTCGTCGCGGGGCAGCAGCTTCTCAAGCTCGGCGAGCACGGCGAACCTGCCCAGCGCCATGGCTGCTGCGGCGCGGACCTGCTCGCTGCTGTCCTCCTTCAGCATGTATATGAAGGCATCGATGAGCGCCCGGTGCTCGCATTCCCATAGCCCCTCGATGGATGTGGCCCGCACCCGCTCGTCTCTGTCTCCCAGGCAGAAGCGGAACACGTCGTCGAAGTTGAGCTGGCAGTCCCGCTCGGCGAGCTCTGCGAGGTGGGCTATGGCCTGCCGCTGCCGCTCGACGCCGATCCGGGGCCATACCTTTCGGAAGAACGCCATCTCCTCCGGGGCAAGCGAAGAGAGCTCGGCCAGGTGACACTGGGCCAGAGGTCTGTGCTCGTCCTTAAGGCCTTCTAAACACTGCTCCAGGGACAAAGGTGCCTTCTCCTCCAGGTCATGCCTTGCTGGCCACTGCCAGCCGCGGCACGTAGAGTGCCGGCGTCCGCAGCGAGCCTCCGACCCACCTGGCCTCGCTCCCGATGGCGACCAGCCCCTTCAGCACGTCGTAGATGTTGCCCGATACCATGGTGTCCTTCACCCGCCCCACGATCTGGCCGTTCTCTACCTTGTAGCCGAGGAGGACGTTGCCGCTGAACTCGCCGCCGAGGACGTTGCCCTGCTCGGCGCCGATGAGCTGCTCGATCACCAGCCCCTCTCTCATGTCGCGGACCATTGCCTCGAACGTGGTGTCTCCCTCGTCGATGGTGAGCGCGGCCACCGATGGCATGGGCACCCCTCCCCCCGCCCTGCTGCCGTTGCCCGTGCTCTGGGCCCCGGCGAGGGCTGCGGTCTGCAGGTCGTACAGGAACTGGGTCACCACCCCGTTCCGTACCAGTGGCGTCCGCCTGCTGGGCATCCCCTCGTCGTCGCAGGGGCGGCTCGCCGGGCGATAGGCTATGGTGGCGTCGTCCCACACGGTGAGGTGCTCATCGAGCACCCGCTCCCCCTGCCTCCCCGCCAGCGGCGATGCCTCCTGGTACACCATCTTGCCGTTTAGGGCGAGGGCCAGAGAGGAGAAGAAGGCGCTCCGTACGCCGTGGTGGGTGAACACCGCGGGCAGGTCGCCGCTCCTCACCGAGGCAGTGTCACGGGCCAGCTCGAGCTGCCTGGTCACGGCCTGTGCCAGGTGCTCGATTTCCTGGATGGGGCGGCACGAGCTGTCCATGTCCCCGACGAAGAGCATGTCAGTGCCCCGCACCAGTGTACCCTCGACGCCGACGGAGAAGAGGCTCTTGCGGTAGCTCGCCGCGCCCCCCCTGGAGTTGAGCATGGTCACCTCTACCGTGCCCCTGGTCACGCCGGCGTCGCAGAGGAGCTCCGGGGTATGAGCGAGGAGCCGGGATATGAGCGCCCCGCCCATCTCCACCATCTCCTCGATGGCTACCTGCTCGACCGCGGGGTCGAAGCAGTCTACCTGGGGGTAGCGCTGCCCCTGTGGGAAGAGGAACCTGGCCTCGGCGCCGAACTGTGCGGTCTCCACGGCCATTGCCACCAGTGCCCGGGGGTCATCCAGCCCGGAGGTGGTGGCGAGGCCTATCTTCCCGTCCTTGATGATGCGCAGCGAGACCGATGAGCTCTCCTTGGTCTCCAGCATCTTCAGGCGGTTGGCCTCGAAGCCTACCGGGGTCTGCTGGGAGCGGACCAGGAAGCACTCGGCCTCCTCGGCCACTCTCTGCGATTGGGTGAGGACGTCTTCTAGCCGCATTTCCTTCCCGTCGTTCTTGGAGTCGTGCCCCCTCCGCCCTATCTGCCCCCGACCAGGCAGTGCCTGATGCGGATGTGGGGGCTGCCATTGGACACCGGCAGCGGTGACTGCGGTCCCTTGCCGCAGCCTCCCCCCTGGTTCATGTCCAGGTCGTTGCCGATGGCATCTATGTTCTCAAGCGTGGTGAAGATGTTGCCGCTGAGCACCACCGGCCTCAAGAGCTCCTCGATGCGGCCCCTCCGCACCATGTAGGCCTCGCCGGCGGAGAAGGTGAACATCTCCATGCTGGTCATGCCGCCGTACCAGTTCTTCACGTATATCCCCTCGTCGATATCAGCGAGCATGTCGTCCAGGGAGACGTCCTGGGGCTCGATGATGGTGTTGGTCATGCGCACGATGGGGGGATAGCGGTAGTCGATGGCGCGGGCGTTGCCGGTGGGGGCCTCGCCCATCCTGGCCGCGGTCTCCCGCGAGTGCAGCCTGCCGGTTAAGATGCCCTCCCGTATCAGGTGGGTCCTCGTCGCCGGTACCCCCTCGTCGTCGTACCTGTAGCTGCCGCGGAGGTCGGGGATGGCGGCGCCGTCGACGATGTTCAAGTGCCTCCCCCCGAAGCGACGCCCCAGCACCATGAGTTCCTTCAGGCGCTCGTTCTCGTAGACGAAGTCGGACTCGGAGAGGTGCCCGAAGGCCTCGTGGGCGAACACCCCGGCGAGCACCGGGTCGAGCACCACGGTGTACTCGCCCCCCCTGACCTGGGGGGCGTCCAGCATGGCGACGGCGCGCTCGGCGGCCTCCTTCACCTGCTGGTGCAGGCCCGTAATGAAGCCATAGTCGCCCGCCGAGCCCATGCTCAGGCTGACCTGCTGCACGTCGCCGTCTTGGCGCGCGATCACCGAGGTGCGGAGGGTGACGTCTACCCGGCCCTGCTCTATGAGGCTGCCCTCGGAGCTGGCGAAGATGACCCTCTTGGCGCTATCGCTGTAGCCGATGACCGAGGTCTGCACCTTTGGCGTGGCCCATATGAGCTCGTTGTACTCGTCGAGCAAGACCTTCTTCTGTGCCAGGGGGATGGCCATGGGGTCCTTTACGATGCGGGGCGCGACCGTATCGACCACCGGCGGCACCGGTGCCAGCGCTATCCCCTCCCCTCCCACCAGGCGCGCCTGTGCCACCGCGAGCGACACCCTGTCCCGCAGCCCTTCGAGCTCGTTGAAGCTTGCGAACCCCCAGCCACCACCGGCCAGGGCGCGCACGTTGCCGCCGAGGCTGGCGCTTAGCCCGATGTCCTCAAGCGCACGGCCGCGGTACTGGATGCGGCTCGACTGGCGCTCCTCGACCCTCACCTCGATGTAATCGGCTGCGTGCCCCTTCAAGGCAGCGGCGATGTGGGCCCGTATCTCGGTGGTGTCCATGGTATATGCTCGTCTACGTCCTATTTCCAGTTTAGCGGCGGGGGTAGACGATGTCAATCGCTGGCTGTCGCCGCGCGCAATCCTGTGCTACAATAGCTTGTCTCCTGTCTGTATCTGTGTGGAGTGGGCATTGGAAGAGCTGGGCCTCCTGGTTGACCTGGTCATCGTCCTCGTCGCGGCGCTCGTGGGGGGGGTGCTTGCCCGTCGCCTTAAATTGCCCGTCATCGTGGGCTACCTGGTGGGCGGCGTCGTCGTGGGCCCCTACGGGTTTCGCCTGGTGCACGACATCGGGCAGATAGAGACCCTGGCCACCATCGGGGTAGTCCTCCTCATGTTCACCCTGGGCATGGAGTTCTCCTTGAGCACGCTGCGCCGGATGGGACGGGTGGCCATAGTGGGGGGCATCGCCCAGATAGCGGCCACCATAGCGCTGGGCCTGGCGATGGGCACACTGCTGGGGTGGCCGCTACAGGAGGCCCTCTTCTTCGGCTTCCTCATCGCCCTCTCCAGCACCATGATCGTGTTGAAGCTCTTGGTCGACCGGGGGGAGATGGATACCCCCCACGGCCGGGTGATACTGGGCATCCTCCTGGTGCAGGACATCGCGGTGGTGCCGATGATGGTGGTGCTGCCCGCCATGGCGGGCACGGAGGTGAGCCTGCTCTCGGCGCTGGGGATTGCCCTGCTCAAGGCGGTGCTTTTCCTGGGGGCCATGCTGGTGCTGGGTTTCTGGGTGCTGCCGTGGCTCATGAGGCGGGTGGCCGGCGTGCGCTCGCGGGAGCTATTCCTGCTCTCTGTGTTCGGCCTGTCGCTGGGGGTGGCCTTCGTCACCTACTACTTCGGGC
Source organism: Chloroflexota bacterium (assembly GCA_034189655.1). Lineage (GTDB taxonomy): Bacteria > Chloroflexota > Dehalococcoidia > E44-bin15 > E44-bin15 > JAXHUE01. The sequence continues at coordinate 18,077 of JAXHUE010000030.1, forward strand.
TGTCGATCGCGCTGGGGGCCTTCGTCGCCGGCCTGCTGATAAGCGAGTCCGACTACGCGTACGAGGCCCTGGCCGAGGTCATCCCGTTGAGGGACATATTTGCCACCCTGTTCTTCGCCTCGCTGGGGATGCTGATAAACACCGGCTTCCTGGCCGAGAACATTGGGGTGATCAGTGCCGTGGTGGCGGTCATCGTGGTGGGCAAGTTTGCCATATGCGCCGTCGTGCCCCGGCTCTTCGGCTACAGCGCCAAGACCATGCTCTTCACCGGCTCCGGGCTGTTCCAGATCGGCGAGTTCAGCTTCGTGCTCGCCGCGGCGGCCCTGGGCATGGGGGTGATCTCCCAGTACCTCTACGACTTGACCTTGACCAGCGCAGTCATTACTATAGTGCTGACGCCCTTCGCCTTGAGCCTGGCCTCAGGGCTGTACTATCGACTCAGCCAGAGGGAGCGCATCGCCCGCTTCCTGGCCCGTCGCGCAGACGCAGTGGTGCCTGGAATTAGGCAGGAGCTGGTGAACCACGTGGTCATATGCGGGCACGGGCGTGTGGGGCGCAGCCTGGCCGTGATCCTGGAGAGGAGGGGGTTCTCCTACCTGGTGATAGACTACGACCCGCGGGTGATCGATGAGCTGCGCGTCAAGGGGACTCACTTCATCTATGGGGATGCCAGCAACCCGGAGATACTGTCCCGGGCGCAGCTTTCGAGGGCGAAGGTGCTGGTGGTCACCATCCCCGACCCCATAGCGACGGAGCTTGCGGTGAGGAATGCCATGGCGATAAACCCCAGGCTCGACGTGGTGGCGCGGGTGGGCATCGACAGCGTGGCCGATACCCTAAAAGAGCTGGGCGTCGCCGAGCTGGTACGCCCCGAGTTCGAGGCGGCACTGGAGATAGTGCGTCACACCCTGCACCGCTTCGGCATGAGCAGCCCTGAGATACAGTACATCGTCAACACCCTCCGCGAGGAGGGACTGCACTGAACGTATGAGTGGAGGGCCCAGTGACCCGAGTAGTACTGGTGAGACACGGACAGACAGAGTGGAACCGGGAGGAGCGCTTCCGCGGCAAGGTGGATATCGAGCTCGATGAGACCGGGTTCCGCCAGGTGGCGGCAGCGGCGGAGCAGGTGGCCCAGTATGGCCCGGTGGCGGTCTATTCGAGCCCGCTCAAGAGGGCGATGAGCACCGCAGAGCCCATCGCCAGGCGCCTGGGGCTCCGCGTGGAGCCGCTGGAGGGGATCAACGACATGGACTTCGGCTCCTGGCAGGGGATGGCCATCGCCGAGGTCAGGGAGCGCTACCCACAGCTCTTCGAGCAGTGGCGCTACAGCCCGGAGCGGCTCCAGATACCGGGCGGGGAGAGCTTAGACGGTGTGCGTGACAGGGTGGTCGCCGCCCTCGACGGTGCCGTGGCCCGGCACGAGGACCAGACCTTCGCCTTCGTCACCCACCGCGTGGTGTGCAAGGTGCTCCTCTGTTACCTCCTGGGCATGGACAACTCCCATTTCTGGCAGATAGCGCAGGACGCCGCTGCCATCAATGTCTTCGATGTGTGGGAGGGGGGTGCCAATGTGAGGCTGATAAACGATACCTGCCACTTAAAGGAAAACCTGGGGGCATGACCGTCGGTGAGGTCATCGGGCTCCTGGAGGGTGAGTACGGCTGCCCCAGGTGGCGGCCCCGCACGGAACCACTCTCCGAGCTCATCGGGACCGTCCTCTCCCAGAACACCTCGGATATAAACTCTCGCCGTGCCTTCGACGGCCTCGTCGCCACCTTCGGCGGCTGGGAAGCGGTGGCCCGTGCCGACGCGGGGCAGATAGCCGAGGCCATACGGGGCGGCGGCCTGGGCGAGATCAAGGCGCGGCGCATCAAGGCACTGCTCACCATCGTCCTCGAAGAGAGGGGCTCGCTGGACATGGGGTTCCTGGAGAGGCTCAGCACCTCCGAGGCCAGGGCGTGGCTCGAGGCGCTCCCCGGCGTGGGGCCGAAGACGGCGGCCTGCGTGCTGCTCTTCTCCCTGGGGAGGCCGGTGCTGCCGGTGGATACCCACGTGTATCGGGTGTCTGCGCGCCTGGGCCTCATCAATGGCCGGGCGTCGCCCGGGCGGGCACAGGCCATACTGGAGGAGATTGTGGCGCCCCAGGCCAGGTACTCGTTTCACGTGAATGTGATCGCGCACGGCCGCACGGTGTGCCGGGCGCGCCGACCGTTATGTAAAGATTGTGTGCTCGCCCAGAGGTGCCCCTCTGCGAGCCTCGGGAGCCCAGCATGAGGCGGGAGCACTTTGAGGCCCTGGTGGAGGCGGCCATCGATGCCCTGCCCCAGGAGTTCCAGGAGGGCCTGGAGAACATCGCAGTGGTAGTGGAGGACTGGCCCAGCGCAGAGCAGGTGGCCAGCGCAGGAGTGAAACACCGCAGCCAGATGCTGGGCCTCTACGAGGGGATACCGCTCACCGAGAGGGGGTACCAGCCCAGCATGGTGCTGCCGGACAAGATCACCATATTTCAGCGGCCCATCGAGAGGTGCTCTCACTCCGAGGAGGAGATGGTGCGGACTATCGGGGAGACGGTGCGCCACGAGATAGCACACTACTACGGGATCGGCGAGGACAGGCTCATGGAGATAGAGGAGCGCTGGCGGCGGTGAGCCTGGCGCCGGCCATACGTTCGAGGAGAGGATAGATGCACAAGGTAGGGATAATCAACGTCACTGGCTACATCGGCATGGAGCTCGCCCGTCTGCTCTCTCGCCACCCCGAGGTGGAGCTCGTCTCCGTTACCGGGAGGAGTGCCGTGGGCCAGAGGCTGGGTGAGCTCGTGCCACACCTTGCCACCATCGACCTGGTGATAGCGCCGGAGCCGGGTGATGTGGAGGTGGCATTCTCGGCGCTGCCGCACAGGACCAGCGCCCAGGCCGTGGCGGCGGCGCTCGAGGGCGGCGCGCGCGTCGTCGACTTAAGCGCCGATTTCCGGCTCACGGCGGTCTCCGAGTATGAGCAGTGGTATGAGACTGTCCACCCCGCGCCCCACCTCATCGGCGAGGCGGTCTACGGCCTGGTGGAGCTTGCCCGCCCATCGATACCACCGGCCCGGCTGGTGGCCAGCCCTGGCTGCTATCCCACGGGCGCCCTGCTCGCCCTGGCGCCGGCGGTGAAGGAGGGGCTCATCGAGCCCGACATCGTGATCGATGCCAAGTCTGGGGTATCGGGTGCCGGCAGGACGCCGAGCCTGGCCACCCACTTCGCCGAGGCCAACGAGAGCTGCTCTGCCTATGCCCTCGAGGGGCACCGCCACCTGCCGGAGATCGTGCAGGGGCTGCGGGGGTTTGACCCGGGGCTGGGGCCCCGGGTGACCTTCGTCCCCCACCTGGTGCCCATGAGCCGGGGCATTCTCACCACCTGCTATGCACACCTCAAGGAGGGAATGGCGGGGAAGGTGAGGGCGCTCTACAGCGAGTTCTACCTGAACGAACCGTTCGTGAGGGTGGTCGATGTCCCACCTGCCACCAAGCAGACCCTGGGGACCAACGTGTGCCTGGTCTACCCCACGGTCGATGCCCGGACGGGGAGGCTCATCGTGGTGAGCTGCATAGACAACCTGGTGAAGGGGGGGGCCGGGCAGGCGGTGCAGGCCATGAACCTGATGCTGGGTCTCCCCGAGGCCCAGGCGCTCGAGGCGGCCGCGGTCTACCCGTAGCGTTGCACTGCTGAGCCTGCTCTGATATAGTGAGCTATAGAGTGCCCCCATCGTCTAGAGGCCCAGGACGTCAGCCTTTCAAGCTGGAAACAGGGATTCGAATTCCCTTGGGGGCACCA
>JAXHUE010000031.1:0-21561 GCA_034189655.1 Chloroflexota bacterium
CCCCCTTCGTCGAGGGTAAGCTGGAGCCCCTGCCTCTCCAGGACGCTGTCCAGCGGGCCGTCGAGGATGGGGAGCACGACCTTGCCCGCGGCCCCCGCGGCGGGGCGCCAGTCGATGTCGAAATAGCGGGCGTACGGCGAGCCCTGGCCGTTCTCCAGCACGTCCATCCACCACGGGTTGTCCATGTCCGCTGCCATGTGGTTGGGCACGATATCGAGGAGCAGGCCCATGTGGCGGCGGTGCAGTCCCCCGGTGAGCGCCTTGAAGTCCTGCCCTGTGCCCAGCTCCGGGTTCAGCGAGAGCGGGCAGGTGACATCGTAGCCGTGGGTGCTTCCCCGTCGAGCCCTGAGGATGGGTGAGGCGTACACGTCAGTGATGCCCAGCCTGGAGAGGTAGGGCACAGTGGCCCGGGCATCGGCGAAACGGAACCCGCTATTGAGCTGGAGGCGATAGGTGGCGAGGGGGACTCTTGAGCGGGCCATCTATTCCACCCATACTGACAGTCGCTCGCCCAGTTCGCGGAAGAGGGAGAGCCAGGCCTCGGCCTCCTCGCCCACGCGCTCCGCCCCGTCCCTCACCTGGGGATAGGTGCTCTGCAGTACCCTGTAGTATGCGTTCTGGGCCTTGGCGAAATCGACCTCAAGAGGGTCGAAAGGCAGGGACTGCGCCATGCCCACCACCCCGGCGAGCCTCTGGAGCAGGGCGAGCTCGGTGGGCTGGGCGAGGAGCTCCTGGGACAGCCGCTCGATGGTGTGCTCAAGCGCATACCCCAGGCCTGCCGTATCCATCTCCACCTGCCATATCTCTGCGGAGTCAAGGAGCGCAGAGACACGGTCGATGTCGGGGTCTTCCTCCTCGAAGGCGCGGCGCAGGTCGATGTTCAAGATGAACTCCGCCGCCGCGCGGAAGGCCCGGGGCAGCGGCTGCCCCAGGTCGGCGAGGAAGCGCATCAGCGGGCAGTTCTGGTCGAACACGCCGCGGTAGACCGCCTCGATGTCGGAGAGGGTAGACTCCAGGATGTACTCCAGAGCCTTGCGCTGCTCATCGCGGAAGAGGTTCCTCAAGGAGTAGCTGGAAGAGCCGAAGTGACGGTCTATGAGCCGCACGACCTCGGGGAAGTCGGCCACATCGAAGACCTCCTGCACCTCGTGCACCATGGCCCGGTAGGCGTCGTCCCCCTGGTAGGCGCGTACGCCGCCACTCAAGTTGTGGTCGCCGAAGTGGAGCAGGCCGAAGCACAAGTCGGCCGATTCGTGGGTTATCTCGGAGGAGACGTGCACCCTGCCCATCGCCAGCCTGACCCTCCCCGCCTCGCGGAGCACGTAGTCGTCGATGTCCAGCACGTAGCAGTAGGCACGTGCCTGCTCGTTGTAGCCCTCGAACAGGGAGTTCACCGCCCAGTGTGCGGCGACCTTGGGCAGGTCTACCATGGCCGGCCTGACGAAGCGCTCATAGATGCGGCGGCCGTTCCCATAGGCCCTGATGTTGCTACTGGCCTCCTCCAGCAGCTTCAAGAAGCCCTCTTCGATGTCGTCGCCGAAGAGCTCAGTGGCAAGCTGGATGGCCCTCCCGGCGTACTGGATGACCTGTACCGTCTCCAGCCCCGACAGCTCGTCGAAGAACCAGCCGCAGCTGGTGAACATGAGCATGGCCTGGCGCTGGAGCTCAAGGAGCTTGAGCGCCTCTATCTTCTCTGCCTCGTTGAGCGGCCGCGCGGCGTGCTCGCCGAGGAACCTCTCCACGCTCTCTGGTGAGCGGTCGAGGATGACCCAGATGTAGTCGTCGCGGGCGGCCCACGGGTCTTTCAAGAGCCCTTTCCCCTTCTCCTCGAATCTGGGGGCAAGCTGGTCTCGCAGCCAGTCCATCGCCCGGCGCAGCGGCTCCCGCCACGCCTGGTTCCACCTGGGGTTCCTGCCGGCATTGCATCCACAGTTGCTGCGCCACCGCTCCACACCGTGGGTGCAGCTCCACGAGGTGTTCTCCACGATCTCAACCTCGTGGGTGGGGGGATACCTGTCCAGGTACTCGGCGTAGTTGGTGATGCGGGCGATATCGTGGGACTCCATAGAGTGCAGGGCATAGGCCAGGGCCATGTCCCCGTGCCGGTGGTGGTGGCCGTAGGTCTCGCCGTCTGTGGCGATGTGGACGAGCTGTGGGCGCTCGTTTTCCCCGGAGAAGGCGCCCTCTATGCGGCGGGCAAATGCATCTCCACTTGAGAGCAGGCCCTCGAAGGCGACGGCACGGGCGATGGACTCGTTGTAGAAGAAGAGGGCCATACTGCGTCCCGAGGGCAGCCGGAGCTCGTAGGGCATGGAAGGGTCGATGGTGCCGCCGCCCACGTCCTGCCAGTCGCCGCCCGCCATGGGCCGCACGCGGCCGGCCTGGTGAGGGGCGAGGATGGTGAACCGTATCCCCAGCTCAGAGAGGACCTCCAGCGTCTCCAGGTCAACCGCCGTCTCGGGGAGCCACATGCCCTCTGGCCTCCGCCCGAAGCGGTGCTCGAAGTCGCGGATGCCCCACAGCGCCTGGGTGTGCTTATCGCGCCCGTTTGCCAGGGGCATTATCAGGTGGTTGTAGGGCTGGGCCAGGGCATTGCCGCGGCCTGAGCGCTCGCCCTGGCTCTCCCCATCGACGTCTACGATGGCCTGATACACGGAGGGCGCCTTGTACTCCATCCACGACAGGAGGGTGGGGCCGACGTTGGAGCTCACGTGGGCGTAGTTGTTGACGATCATGACGATGCGGCCTTCTTCGTCCAGTATGCGAGAGGAGGCATTGGGCTCATAGCACTCGGCGGTGATGCGCTCGTTCCAGTCGTGGTAGGGGTAGGCCGAGACCTGGAGCTCAATGGCCTCAAGCCACGGGTTCTCCCGCGGTGGCTGGTAGAAGTGGCCGTGAATGCAGACGTATCGTTCCATCTAGGCCTCCCCTGTTCTATCGAACATGACAAATGCCCAGGGACCGAGGGCGAGCTTTACCTCTCCCTCCGAGCATAGCTCTGCGGGGAGCGTGCTGCCTTCCCCCAGCCACCTCTCTTCCGCCGAGTCCAGCACCCTGCGCCATCTGCCGGCGGCCATGGGCAGGGAGAGAGAGGTGTGTCTGTCGCTCACGTTGAAGGCTATTGCCACCTCCCGGCCGTCGCCCCAGCGGCGCAGGGAGAGCACCCCTTCGCCTGGCCACAGGGTGACCTCTGCCTGCTCCTTGCTCGGCCGGGCAAGGGCGGGATGGGCCTCTCGCAGCCGCAGGAGCTCCCGGTAGAGGTCGAGGAGGACGCGGTGGTGTCCCTCCCCCCGGAGCAGGTGGTCGAGCTTGGAGCGCAGGAAGGTGGCCTCTGCCTGGGGGTCGGGGGGCTCTCCCTCCCAGGAGAAGGCGTCGAACTCCTCGCGGCGCCCCTGGCGCACCGCCGCCGCGAGCTGGGGGTCGGAGTGGCTGGTGAAGTAGAGGAAGGGGGCGGTCTCGCCATACTCCTGTCCCATGAATATCAGTGGCACGCAGGGGGACAGCAGCAGGACGGCGGCGGCCAGCTCCTGCCCCTGGAGCGAGGTGAGCTGGCCCAGGCGCTCGCCGAGCATGCGGTTGCCCACCTGGTCGTGGTTCTGGGCGAAGGCCACCAGCCTGTGGGCGGGGATATCGCGGGAGGACGAGCCGTGCCGGTGCTGGCGGTAGGCGGAGCGCTGGCCAGAGTAGACGAATCCCTCGCGCACGGCCTTGGCCATGTGCCGGGGCCTGCCGAAGTCCCGGTAGTAGCCCTGGCGCTCGCCGGTGAGGAGTGCGTGGAGGGCGTGGTGGAAGTCATCGTTCCAGTGGGCATCGAGGCCGTAGCCCCCCTGCCCCTGGGGCCGGACCAGGCGGGCATCGTTCCTGTCGCTCTCGGCGAAGAGGTAGACTGAGCGGCCCAGCAGCCTCCCCTGCTCGTGCACCGCGGTGGCCAACTCCTGGAGGAAGGGGTGGGCGGAGAGGTCGAGGATGGCGTGCAGGGCGTCGAGGCGGAGGGCGTCCACGTGGCAGTCCACTATCCAGTAGAGGGCGTTCTCGATGAAGAAGTGCCGCACCTCGTCGCTCCCCGGCCCATCGAAGTTGAGGGCCGACCCCCAGGGGGTGCGATAGCGGTCGGTGAAGTAGGGGCCGAAGTCCCCCAGGTAGTTGCCCTCAGGCCCCAGGTGGTTGTAGACCACGTCCAGCACCAGGGCCAGCCCCTTACGGTGGCAGGCGTCTGCCAGCCGTTTCAGGCCCTCGGGCCCACCGTAGGAGCCCTGCGCGGCGAAGGGGAAGACGCCGTCGTAGCCCCAGTTGCGGCTGCCGGGGAACTGGGCCACGGGCATGAGCTCGATGGCGGTGATGCCCAGCCCGGCGAGGCCGTCGAGGTGGGGGATGATGGCATCGAAGGTGCCCTCACCGGTGTATGTCCCCACGTGCAGCTCGTAGAGCACGTAGTCCTCGAGGGGCAGCCCCTGCCACGGGCCGTCCCCCCAGGCGAAGTCGCGGCCGGTCACCTGTGATGGGCCGTGGACGCCGCGGGGCTGCGACCTGGAGGCGGGGTCGGGCCGCTCCCTGCCGCCGTCGAGCCGGTAGAGGTAGAGGGCCCCCGGCGATATGCCTTCTACGGCTGCGCTGTGATACCCCCGCTGGCCCCTCTTCATGGGCACCAGGCGCTCCTGGGGCTCCACCACGTGCACCGAGACCTCCTCTACCCACGGCGCCCAGACACGGAACTGGCACCCCTGGCCGCCCACGTGGACGGCCCCCAGGCCTGGTCTCCATCCCCGTGTCATGGCCCTGGACTCTCACACTTAAAGAAGAGGACAGCAAGGGGGGGCAGGGTGAGGGTGAGGCAGAAGGGGCGCCCGTGGCAGGCCATGGGCGCTGCCTCCACACCCCCCGTGTTGTACTGTCCGCTCCCCCCGTACTCCTCGGCATCGCTGTTTAGCACCTCGTGCCACGTCCCGCCGTGGGGAACCCCCACCCGGTAGCCTGAACGGGATACGGGGGTGAAGTTGCACACCACGAGCACCGCGTCCCCCGCGGACCTCCCCTTTCGGATGAAGCTGATGATGCTGCTATCGGAGTCGGTGCAGTCGACCCACTCGAAGCCTGAGGCCTCGCAGTCCAGCTCGTAGAGAGCAGGCTCGCTGCGGTACAGCCGGTTCAGGCTTTGAGCCCAGCGCTGGAGACTGGCGTGCAGGGGATAGTCAAGGAGGTGCCACTCCAGGCTCTCGTCGTGGGCCCACTCGCGCCACTGGCCGAGCTCGCCGCCCATGAAGAGCAGCTTCTTCCCAGACTGGCCGTACATGTATCCCAGGAGGAGCCTCACGTTGGCGAACTTCTGCCAGTCGTCGCCGGGCATCTTGGCCAGGAGTGAGCCCTTGCCGTGCACCACCTCGTCGTGGGAGAGGGGCAGGATAAAGTTCTCGTGAAAGGCGTAGATCATGCGGAAGGTGATGTCGTTCTGGTGGTACCTCCTGTGGATCGGGTCGTGCGACATGTACTGCAGGGTATCGTGCATCCAGCCCATGTCCCACTTCAAGCCGAAGCCCAGGCCCCCGATGTAGGTCGGCCGCGATACCATGGGCCACGCCGTGGACTCCTCGGCGATGGTATGTACGTCGGGGTACTCCCGGTATATCTCCTCGTTCAAGCGACGCAGCAGCGATATGGCCTCCAGGTTCTCTCGCCCCCCGTACTTGTTAGGAACCCACTCCCCCTCCTTGCGCGAGTAGTCCAGGTAGAGCATCGAGGCCACCGCGTCCACGCGCAGGCCGTCCGCGTGGTAGACGTCCAGCCAGAAGAGGGCGCTGGATATGATGAAGCTGCGCACCTCGTTGCGGCCGTAGTTGAAGATGAGGCTGTTCCAGTCGGGGTGGAAGCCCTTCCTGGGGTCGGCGTGCTCGTAGAGGTGGGTGCCGTCGAAGAAGCCCAGCCCGTGCTCGTCGTTGGGGAAGTGCGAGGGTACCCAGTCCAGGATGATGCCTATGCCGTGCTGGTGCAGGCAGTCGATGAAGTACATGAAGTCCTGCGGCTCCCCGTAGCGACTGGAGGGGGCGAAGTAGCCCGTGGTCTGGTATCCCCAGGAGCCGTAGAAGGGGTGCTCCATGATCGGCAGGAGCTCCACGTGGGTGAACCCCATCTGCTGGCAGTACTGTGCCAGGAGGGGCGCCAGCTCCCGGTAGCTCATAAGGCGGTCCTCCTCCTCGGGCACGCGCCGCCAGGAGCCCAGGTGCACCTCGTATACGGCGATGGGGCTATCGAGGGCGTTGTGGCGCCGCCTCGACCCCATCCACTCCTGGTCACCCCAGGGGTAGTCCAGCCCCCACACGAAGGAGCCGTTCCTGGGGGCGACCTCGCCGCGGCGGGCGAAGGGGTCGGCCTTGTCCACCCGGTACTTCGAGTGCCGGGACACGATGTGGTACTTGTAGAGGTTGCCGTGACCCACGCCGGAGATGAAGCCCTCCCATATCCCAGACCTGCCCTTCGGTTGCAGTGGGTGGCTCGACTTGTCCCAGCCGTTGAAGTCGCCGATGACCGAGACCTTCCTGGCATCGGGGGCCCACACGGCAAAGAAGGTACCGTCCACACCGTCTGCGGTCATGGGATGGGCGCCGAGCTTCTCGTAGAGCCGGAAGTGAGACCCCTCGTTGAAGAGGTAGATATCGTCGCCGGTGAGGGGGGACACATCGTAGCGCACCTGGGGGGCATCCGCCCTCTGTGGTGGGGCGGGGTTGGTATCGCCCTTTCCTTCGCTCACTATGCCCTCCTCCCCTTACGGGTACGGTCTACATCGCGCAGCAGGGACGCTACCTGCGGCAGCCGGCGGAGCTCCTCCAGGGAGTGGCGCGCCTTGCGCCGCCAGTTGGGGCGCTCATCGCCGGTGCCGGGCCTGTTCTGAGGCTGCGTCTCCAGCCAGGTGTTCTCCAGGTTGACCATGACCACTCGGGCCGGGCTTGCGCTCAAGAAGGACAGGGCCCTTTCGAGGGCCGCCTCCTGGGCCGATGCGACCGCATCATCCACGTGGCCCCTCTCGCCGAGGAACGCCAGCAGCGATTCCCGCTGAGACTGGCGCAGCCCCTGCTCCTCGAGCGCACCCGCCTCGTCCAGGAGCCCCTGTTCCCTGCGGTCCTGTATGTCCAGGCCCTGCCAGAACGCAGCAAACGGCGGCATATCGTGGGTGTCCATGCTCGCCACGGCGTCGGCGGGGACCCGGTGCAGGGCCTCACCTGGGCTTGTGCAGAGCTCGTACTGTACCACGTATGAGCGATGGAGGCCGTGCCGGGCCATGGCCGGTCTCACCTGCGGAGGTACGGTGCCCAGGTCTTCACCCACAACGACTGCCCTGTTGCGATAGGACTCAAGGGCAATTATAGCATAGAGCTCCTCGGCGGGGTAGCGAACATAGACCCCGTCACTGGCCTCCATCCCCCTGGGGATGCAGAACAGGCGGTGCAGTCCCATGACGTGGTCGATGCGGAGGACGGCGGCGTGCCGCATGTGGTGCCGCAGGCAGGATACATAGTACCCGTAGCCCTGACGGCGTAGCCTCTCTGGGTGCAGCGGGGCAAACCCCCAGTCCTGGCCGCGGGTGAACACCGCGTCGGGGGGGGCCCCTGCCGATGCCTCCTGGATGAACAGGTCTTGGTGCCGCCACACGTCGTAGCCGTGGGGATGGACCCCTGTGGGGAGATCGAGGCAGAGCCCCATGCCCTGCTCACCGGCCCTCTGTGCGAGCCCCTCCATCTGGCGGTGGGCCAGCCACTGCACGTAGAGGTGGTAGCGGCGGGCCTCTTCATCGTAGTCTGCCGGGCCCAGGGTGCCCTCCCGGAGTGGCCGCGGCCACTGGGGCCACGGGGCCCGCTCTCTCTCGCCCGCAGCGCGAAAGCGGGCGTAGTCCGCTGCCGCAGGGTGCGCCTGCGCGAAGCGCGCCAGCTCACGGTAGCGCTCGTGGCCGCTGTGGAAGCAGCAGCGGGCCAGCTCCTCCAGGACGCGGCGCTTGAGCGCCATCTGGCGGTGATAGTCGACCAGGGGCTCACGGCGCAGTGCCCCGACCTCGTCCCGGAACGCCGGTGAGGCCACTATCTCCCGCGCCGACGGGCACTCGGCAAGCTCCGGGATGCCGGGGATGTCCAGGTAGAACTCGTTCCACATGAGGCGGCTCGCCGGCATGTAGGGGCTGGGGGTGCCGGGCTCGTCGATGAACGCCGCGAGGAGGGGGAGGGTAGCCACCAGGCTGCCGCCCAGCGTCGAGACCCAGGTCATCATGGCCTCCAGGTCGGCGAGGTCGCCGCTGCCCCAGCTCCCCTCCGAGTGGAGCGAGTAGAGGGGCATGAATACCCCCCACACCCCGCCGTCTGCGCCCACGATAGATGCCCAGGCCTTCTGTGGGGCCGATACCACCTGGGCCTGGAGCTGCCGCTGCGGCACCTCCATGGTGAGCCGGTGGTAGCCCCAGGGCAGCGCAGGGGGAAGGGCCACCCTCGCCGCCCGGTAGGGCACGCCCTCGACAGACGCCGCTCGCACGGTGGTCAGCTCGCTGCCGTCCAGGGCCCAGCGCAGCGTCTCGCCGCCCTCGAGCTGGAGCTGGCAGGCCACAGGCCCCGCCATCTGCTCCAGGGGAAGGCGCAGCTCTACGTGGGTGACCTCTCCCTCCCAGGCGACGGCCACCGGCTCAGTGCCCAGGCGCCACGCCTCCTGGCGGCGCTCCCTAAGCGCCTCCGGGGCATCGTGCAGGGTCTCCACGGGGGCCCCCAGCGCCTTGAGCACGGCCACGAGGGCCTCTGTGTGCGCCGTCTGCCGTCGATGGTAGGCATCGTAGTACGCCGTCTGCACGCCGTAGAGCCGTGCCAGGTGGAGGAGGTCGCCCCTGGGGCCGGCGCTCACTGCGGGGCCTCCGCAGGTCGCGGTGTGCCCTGGAGAGGCAGCGTTGCCCGAAGGAGGTGAGGGAGTATGTGGCTGGTGGCACTGGTGTGACACCCGAAGCCCCTGCCCGCAGCTAAAGCACCCTGGTCCAATCCCGTCCCCACCTACAGCGCTTCGCTATACATAGTACTCAAAATCGCGCTCGGTGCGCACCCGGCGGCGCACCCTGAAGATATGTGCCGGCACCACAGAGGGGTTGAGCTCCACGTAGTTGCGCCTGCCCTGCCACAGGTAGCGGGCATCGTTTAAGAGGTCGTGCACCTGGTAGGTCTCGTCGGCCTCAAGCCCCAGGTGGGCGAGGTCACAGTCCACCCACCCCGACTGGGTGTGATACGGGTCGAGGTTGGCCACCACCAGGATGACGTTGCCGTGGCCCTCGGTGCTCTTGCTGTAGCATATGAGCTGCTCGTTGTCCACCGCGTGGAAATGCAGGCTCCAGTCGTGGTGGAGGGCGGGGTTCTCGCGACGGATGCGGTTCGTCCGCGCGATGAGGTCGCTTAAGCTGTCCTTCCTCCCGATGTCCCAGTGCTTGATCTCGTACTTCTCAGCGTTCAAGTACTCCTCGCTGCCCAGCTCGCGGGGTGTGTTCTGGCACAGCTCAAAGGCGGGGCCGTAGATCCCGTAGCTTGCCCCCAGGGTAGCGGCCAGTACCAGCCTCACCATGAAGGCGGGCCTTCCCCCGAGCTGGAGGTACTCGGTCAAGATATCGGGGGTATTGGGCCAGAGATTGGGGTGGAAGAACTCCCGCACCTCGGTCTGGGAAAGCTCGGTGAAGTACTGCTCCAGCTCCCACCTGGTGTTGCGCCAGGCGAAGTAGGTATAGGACTGGGTGAAGCCCAGCTTGGCCAGCCGGTACATGACCTTGGGCCGGGTGAAGGCCTCGGAGAGGAAGATGACCTCAGGGTGAGACCGCTTGACCTCGGCGATGAGCCACTCCCAGAAAGAGAAGGGCTTGGTGTGGGGGTTATCGATGCGGAAGATGCGTACCCCCTGCTCGATCCAGAACAGCACCACCCCTTTCAGCTCCTCCCACAGCCCCTGCCAGTGCTCGGTCTCGAAATCGAGGGGATAGATGTCCTGGTACTTCTTGGGCGGGTTCTCGGCGTACTGCACCGTCCCATCGGGGCGCCGGCGGAACCACTCCGGGTGCTCCTTCACGTGGGGGTGGTCGGGGGTGCAGTTGAAGGCCATGTCGAGGGCGACCTCGAGGCCGAGCTCCCGGGCCCTGGCCACGAGCCGCTTGAAGTCGTCCAGGGTGCCAAGCTGGGGGTGGACCGCTCTGTGCCCCCCCTCCTCTGCGCCGATGGCCCAGGGGCTGCCCGGGTCACCCGGCCCCGCCGTGGGGGCGTTGTTCTTGCCCTTGCGGTGGGTGTGGCCGATGGGATGGATGGGGGGAAGATAGAGCACGTCGAAGCCCATGGCCGAGATGTAAGGGAGGCGTGCCTCGCAGTCCCGGAAGGTGCCGTGACGGCCGGGCTCGGGGGAGCAGGAGCGGGGGAACGTCTCGTACCAGGTGCTGAAGCGGGCGCGCTCTGGGTCGACCACCACGCACAGCTCCCGTGGGTAGGCGAGAGGGCTCCATCTCTCCAGGTGGCCTGCCACCAGGAGGTGCACCTCCTCGCCCAGGGCGAGCTCCGCCCTCTCCCCGTGGGGCCTCTCGGCAGAGCGCAGGGCGCTGGCCCACCGCTTCAGGCTGTCGGCATCGGGCCCGGAGGCCTGCTCGCCTGCCTCCTCGACGAGCTGGGCGCCCATCAGCAGCTCGACGGACACGTCCTGGCCCGCCGCCACCTTCTTGGCCAGGTCGCTCCGCCACGAACCGAAGCGGTCGAGCCAGGCCACGAGCGTGTAGTGATAGCGCCCCAGCTCGGTGACGGTGAAAGAGCCCCGCCAGCGGTCGTTGACCAGGGGCTCCATGGGGGTCTCGACCCAGTCGGCGTCGCCCTCCCTGCGGTACATGAGGACGGCGGAGATGATGTCGTGACCGTCGGCGAATATATCGGCCTCGACGACGACGTCCTCGCCGATGGTGCGCTTTATGGGAAAGCGGCCGCCATCGACCTCGGGCTTCACCCCCTCGATGGCCAACCTCAGCCTGCCTTGGGCTTCCTCCATCCGACATGCCTCCCCGGCCACGGGGTGCCGGTCTTACGATAGTATAATATCGTGTATTGTAGTCCAATCGGCCACCTTTTTCAATGGGGGTCGGCACAGGTGGTACCAGGGGGCGGGTACGCTTGATTGCGGCACTGCCGCGTGATACAATTGGGCGTCATGTGACGGGCACGCCGCCATATGTCCTGTGGAGGATGGGTATCCCTTGGTTCCGTCCCGCTCAAGCGGCATGCTGCCTCTATCACCCCCGGCCTCTCGGCACCGGAGACCCTCTGAGACTGCCGCTGCCTCGCCCTGGGCCCTGTGGCCCCGATGGCCTTTATCCCCGCTCCTGGGCCCGGAGTGGCGGCACACCGAGGCGTGGCCCGCACCAGGGGCGGGCGGGGGGAGGCGACCCCGATGAAGGTGCTCGCCATCAACTGTGGAAGCTCCACGCTCAAGTTCCAGCTATTCGAGATGGGGAGCGAGGGCCGTGGCGCTGAGCAGCGGCTGGCCCGCGGCTTGATCGACAGGATCGGCGGCCAGGGCGCCGTCGTGCTCGTCGCCGAGGGGGGCGAAGAGGTAGAAGAGAGCGCCGCGGTGGCGGACCACGGCGAGGCCACCGGCCGTGTGCTCGGCTGGCTGGACACCTCGGGCCTCCTCCGGGGCGGGGGCCTCGAGGCCATAGGACACCGGGTGGTGCATGGCGGCGAGCGCTTCGTGGCGCCGACACCCATCGATGACGAGGTGATATCCGCCGTGGAGGAGCTGGGCCGCCTGGCGCCGCTGCACAACGCGCCCGCGCTCGCCGCCATCCGCGCGGCGAGGGGGGTGCTGGGGCTTGGGCTCCCCCAAGTGGCGGTATTCGACACCGCCTTTCACAGTACAATGCCGCGGCGGGCCTCCCTGTATGCCATTCCCCCCCAGGTGGCCCAGAGGCACCACGTCCGTCGCTACGGCTTTCACGGGCTGGCCCACCGCTACATGGCGGAGCGATACGCCGCCATCGTGTCGCCGCCGTCCTCACAGGCCAGGCTGGTGACGCTCCAGCTAGGCAACGGCTGCTCGGCCGCCGCGATAGCGGGGGGCCGCTCGGTGGACACCTCCATGGGGCTCACCCCGCTGGAGGGGCTGATGATGGGCACCCGCTGCGGGGACGCAGACCCCTCGCTGGCCGGCTTCATCGCCCGCGGTGAGGGCGTGGCCGTGGAGGAGGTGGAGGGCTGGCTCAACACCAGGTCGGGGCTGCTGGGCGTATCGGGCAGCTCGCGGGATATGCGCGAGCTACTGGCAGCGGAGCGCCGTGGGGACGAGGCGGCCTCGCTCGCGGTCGACATGTTCTGCTACCGGGTGCGAAAGTACATCGGGGCCTATATCGCTGCCCTCGGAGGGGCGGAGGCCGTCGTCTTCGGCGGCGGCATCGGCGAGAACGCCCCCTCGGTGCGGGCCCGTATCTGTGCCGGCATGGAGTGGTGCGGGCTCGTCCTGGACGAGAGACGGAACGAGCGTGCCATCGGCTCCGAGGCCCGCGTAAGCCCCGACGACGCCGCGGTGCATGCCTACGTCGTCCCGGTGGACGAGGGGCTGGTCATCGCACGAGATGTCGTGAGCTGCCTGCGCGACCGTCGGGGCCCGGCTGGGGGCACAACGATGGGGACATGAGGAGGGTGAGATGTCTAAGGCCGATAAGGGCACACCGGTGCGCATCGAGGAGTGGGTAGGTCTCTACCGCAAGAGGAACAGGGCAGCAGAGCACTGGGCTGCGGGCTACGGCGCCATAGGGCACTCCGTGGAGACCCAGGCCCGCGTCTTCGCCATGGCGGAGCTGCTGGAGGCCCGGCGAGTGAAGGGGGACGGCGTGCCCCTCTTCGAGATCCTGCACGCCGCCGACCGTGTAGCCAGTGCCGCCATGTGGGTGGTGGCCCACGAGACCTACGCCCAGAACGTATACCTGGACGGCAGGGAGCTGGCCACCGATGACTTCAAGCCACGCCCGGAGGGACACACCGGTGGCGCCTTGAACATGGTGCCGGCATACGCCGGGTACATGGCGGCGAACGCCATAACCGGCGATACCCGCTCCTGGATAATGGGCCAGGGACACTGCGTGGCCGCCGTCGACACGGTGAACCTCCTGCTGGACAACATGACCCCGGCCCACGCCCAGCGCTACTCCATCACTGACGAGGGCCTCACCCGCTATGTCCGCGACTTCTACTCCTACCGGCTGCAGGAGGACGGCAGGCAGGACTCGCCGCTGGGCAGCCACGTAAACGCCCACACCGCCGGCGGCATGGCCGAGGGCGGGTACCTGGGCTTCACCGAGCTCCAGTACGTGCACATGCCCCTGCCCGGAGAGAGGCTGGTGGCCTTCTTGAGCGACGGGGCCTTCGAGGAGCAGCGGGGGAGCGACTGGGTGCCCCGCTGGTGGCGCGCCGACGACTGTGGGCTGGTGATACCCATCATGATCAGCAACGGCCGCCGCATCGACCAGAGGACCACCATGTCGCAGCAGGGCGGCACCGACTGGTTTGCCCGCCACCTCGAGATAAACAGCTTCGACCCCATCGTCATCGACGGCAGGGACCCTGCCGCCTTCGCCTGGGCCATCTTCGAGATGGAGTGCCGGCTGGAGGCCATCGTGGAGGCGATGAACCGCGGGCAGCTCTGCTACCCGGTGCCCCTGCCCTACGGGATCGCGGTGGCGCCCAAGGGTGCCGGCTTCTACGGGGAGGGCACCAACCTGGCACATGCCCTGCCCCTCCCCTCCAACCCCCACACCGATGTCACCGCCGCCCGCCACTTCAACGAGAGCGCCCGCAGGCTGTGGGTGCCGCTGCCGGAGCTGAAGAAGGCGGTCGATAAGCTCCAGCAGCACCAGGCATCTGGCCGGCCGCGGGAGAGGGAGCACCCCCTGGCACACCGCGAGGTACAGCTTGGCAAGGTGCCGCGCCCGGCATCGCGGAAGGTGCCCAGGGACAGGAGGGACCCCTCCACCTGGACCAGGTTCTCCCCCATGTACGCCGTGGATGCCATGTTCCTGGCCACGGTGCAGGCCAATCCCCACCTGCGGCCGCGGGTGGGCAACCCCGACGAGATGCGCTCCAACCGGCTGCTGCGCACCCTGGACGCCTTGAAGTTCCGCGTCACCGATCCCGAGCAGAAGGGGGTTCCAGAGGACATCCACGGCGCGGTGGTCACGGCGCTGAACGAGGAGGCAGTGGCCGCCGCCGCCCTCGCCAACAAGGGGGGCATCAACCTCGTCGCCACCTACGAGGCCTTCGGGGCCAAGATGCACGGCGTGGTGCGACAGGAGATCATCTTCGCCAACCACTGCAGTGAGGAGGGCAGGCCACAGCGCTGGCTCTCCGTGCCCCTGGTGCTCACCTCGCACACGTGGGAGAACGCCAAGAACGAGCAGTCCCACCAGGACCCGGCGATGGCCGAGGCAATGCTCAACGAGCCGTCCCATGTGTCCCGCGTCCTGTTCGTTGCGGACTACAACAGCGCCGCCGTGGTCACGCTGGGCGTCTACCAGACCCAGGGACAGGTCTGGACGCTGGTGGTACCCAAGATGGACCTGGTGGCCGACCTGCTCACCACCGGGGAGGCGCAGCGCCTGCTGGAGCAGGGGGCGCTCCGCCTGGACTGGGCGGGCTACCAGCAGGGCGAGCAGCAGGTGATACTCACTGCCATAGGCGCCTACCAGCTTGAGGAGGTGGTGAAGGCCTCGTTCCGGCTCGCGGAGCGGGGGCTGCCCCACTCGGTGGTCTACATGCAGGAGCCGGGCAGGTTCCGCAGTCCCCGCAGCCAGGGCGAGCAGGGGCATGCGGTGGCGG
This sequence comes from Chloroflexota bacterium, assembly GCA_034189655.1. Classification (GTDB taxonomy): domain Bacteria; phylum Chloroflexota; class Dehalococcoidia; order E44-bin15; family E44-bin15; genus JAXHUE01. Next base: position 14,838 of record JAXHUE010000031.1, read on the forward strand.
CCGAGCTGCGGGCGGGGCTCTATCCCGAGTCCGTGCCCGCCCGCATATTCGTATCCCATACCAGGCCGGAGCCCCTCCTGGGAGTGCTCCAGCCGCTCAACACCGGCAGCGACAGGACGCGCGCCCTGGGCTATATCGGCCAGGGAGGCACACTCACCGTTCCCGGCATGCTCTTCGTCAACCGCTGCACCTGGGCCCATTGCGTGGTGGAGGCCGCCCACATCCTCGGCCTGCCTGTGGGCGAGCTCCTCACCCCCGACGAGCTGGCCGCGGTGGAGGGAAGGGCCTGTCCTGAGGGCGTGCTGTGGTAGGCGGGCGATGTCGCCCTACCCGGCCGGCAGGGGGCGCCCGGTGGTGGGGAGCTGTATCGTGTACAGGGGGCCGGCAGTGCAGAGACTTCGATAGGGGGTATTCCCGATGGTAGATATGGCCAGAAGGCCCTCCCAGCAACCCATAGTGGCCTACTTCTCCATGGAGGTCGGGCTCGACCCGGCCATGCCTACGTACAGTGGCGGCCTGGGGGTGCTGGCAGGGGATACCCTGCGCGCTGCGGCAGACCTGGGTGTGCCCATGGTGGGGGTCACCCTCCTCCACCGCATGGGGTATTTCCAGCAGCACCTCGATGACACAGGCCAGCAGACGGAGAGCCTGGCCCTGTGGTCTGTAGAGGAGTACCTGGAGCCACTATCGCATCGAGTGACGGTTACCCTCGAGGGGCGAAAGGTGCAGGTGAGCGCCTGGCGCTACATGGTGCACGGCATGTCGGGCCATACCGTCCCCGTGTACCTGCTGGACACGACCCTGCTCCAGAACAGCAGCCAGGACCAGTCCTTGAGCGACAGGCTCTACGGCGGAGACAGCCGCTACCGTCTGTGCCAGGAGGCGGTGCTGGGGCTGGGGGGTATCGCCATGCTGCGCTCCCTGGGATACGAGCAGGTGGAGGCCTACCACATGAACGAGGGGCACTCGGCCCTGCTCACCCTGGCACTGTTGGAGGAGCGGATCGAGGAGCGCGGTCACCACGCCGCGACCAGCAACGATAGAGAGGCGGTGCGTCGGCAGTGCGTGTTCACCACGCACACGCCGGTACCTGCGGGCCACGATCAGTTCTCCAGGGAGCTGGTGCAGCAGGTGCTGGGCCCAGAGCGCTCCGAGCTCCTGACGGCCGCCAGTTGCTTCCTCGACGGCGTCCTGAACATGACCCACCTCGCCCTGGTCTTCTCTCGCTACGTCAACGGGGTGTCCATGCGTCACGAGGAAGTCTCTGCCGGCATGTTCCCCAACTACCCCATCAACTCCATCACCAACGGCGTACATGCCGTGACCTGGGTCTCGGTGCCCTTTCGCCGCCTCTTCGACCGCCACATCCCAGAGTGGCGCCGCGACAACCTCTACCTCCGCTACGCGGTGAGCATCCCCCTCGAAGAGATCAGGGCGGCCCACGTCGAGGCCAAGGCATCGCTCGTGGCAGAGGTGGAGCGGCGCCATGGGGTGCGCCTCGACGCACAGGCCTTCACCCTGGGCTTCGCCCGGCGCGCCACCGGCTACAAGCGCGCCAACCTGCTGTTCTACGACCTCGAGCGCCTGCGCCGGATAGTGCGTCAGGTGGGCCCGATACAGGTTATCTATGGGGGTAAGGCACACCCCCGCGACGAGAGCGGCAAGGCCATCATCAAGCGCATCTACGAGGCCGCCGCCGCCCTCGCAGGGAACGTGACCGTCGTGTACCTGGAGGAGTACGACATGGCGCTGGCCAAGTACCTGTGCTCCGGGGTCGACCTCTGGCTGAACACGCCGCAGAAACCGCACGAGGCCTCGGGTACCAGCGGCATGAAGGCCGCGTTGAATGGCATCCCCAGCTTCAGCGTCCTCGACGGCTGGTGGATCGAGGGCTGCGTGGAGGGGGTCACCGGCTGGTCCATAGGCGACGGCTGGGACGATGCGAGCGACGCGGCAGAGGAGTCTGCATCCCTCTACAACAAGCTGGAGGGGGCCATCGTCCCCATGTTCTACCACCAGCGCGATGACTATGCCCGGATAATGCGCTGGGCCATCGCCCTAAACGGCTCTTACTACAACACGCAGCGCATGATGCGGCAGTACATAGGGAATGCCTACTTTGCCAACGGTTGAGGTCGAGACAGGGGCGGAGCACGCGTCCTGCAATTGACAACGATAGGCCCATGCCCTATAGTGCGGAAAGGGGATGGCCTGTGTGGAGCGCGGCGGCCCTCACATCACTGTGCATCCTGTAGCCAACGAACCCCCCTCCGGTATCGAGGATAGGCCCTGGGCCGCACGCGCACGGCGGATGGCGCCAGGACGCCTCTCAAAGACAGGAATGGCACATCACGGTAGCTGCCACCCTTCTTACACACGGTGGAGAGCGAGCGATGACCCAGAAGGCGGCGATCCTGGTGGTGGACAGCAATAGCAGTAACCTGGAGCTGCTCACCCAGCAGCTACAGGGAGAGGGCTACACGACGCGCGGCGCCGCGAGCATGGCTGAGCTGGACGAGGTCATCAAGGGTGAGGAGGTCATCGCGCTGGCCCTGATAGACCTCTCCGGGTTCGATCACGGCATATGGGAGCGCTGCGACCAGATGAGGCGGGCAAAGATACCCTTCATCGTGATATCGGATCAGCGCAGCCCCGCAGTCACGCGGGAGAGCATAAAGCACGGCGCCCGGGGGGTGCTGGTAAAACCCATCGGTGTAAAGGAGCTCGCGGGGCACATACGCACCCTTGTCGATGGGTAGAGGGCCAATACCGTATGCCGAAGCGAGATGTGGGTACGTTTTACCTGGAGGACGAACCCCTCTGGTACAAAGATGCCGTGATCTATGAGCTCCACATCCGCGCCTTCTACGATAGCGATGGCGACGGCGTGGGAGATATCGCGGGGCTTGCGCAGAAGCTCGACTACCTCCAGGACCTGGGTGTCACCGCCATCTGGCTGCTCCCGTTCTACCCCTCTCCGCTCAGGGACGACGGCTACGATATATCGGACTATACCGATGTCCAGCCCGTCTACGGCACCATGAGCGACTTCAAGGCCCTCGTGGACGCGGCCCACCGGCGCGGCATGCGCATCATAACCGAGCTGGTGGTCAACCACACATCCGACCAGCACCCGTGGTTCCAGCGGGCACGCCGCGCGCCGCGCGGCAGCCGCTGGCGCCGCTTCTACGTCTGGAGCGACACACCCGACAGGTACCGAGACGCCCGCATCATATTCAAGGACTACGAGCACTCCAACTGGACACTGGACCCGGTCTCCACGCAGTACTACTGGCACCGCTTCTACTCGCACCAGCCCGACTTGAACTACGATAGCCCCGCAGTGCGGAAGGCAGTCTTTAAGGTGATGGACTACTGGATGCGGCTTGGCGTCGACGGCCTCCGCGTCGACGCCGTGCCCTATCTCTACGAGAGGGAGGGCACCAACTGCGAGAACCTCCCAGAGACGCACGCCTTCATCAAGGAGTTGCGCGCTCACATCGACGGCAAGTACCGGAGCCGCATCCTGCTGGCAGAGGCCAACCAGTGGCCCGAGGACGCTGTCGCCTACTTCGGCGATAGCGACGAGTTCCACATGGCCTTTCACTTCCCACTGATGCCGCGCATGTTCATGGCGATACGCATGGAGGACCGCTTCCCCATCGTCGACATCCTGCAGAATACCCCCCAGATCGCAGACACGTGCCAGTGGGCCCTGTTCCTGCGCAACCACGACGAGCTCACCCTGGAGATGGTCACCGACGAGGAGAGGGACTACATGTATCGGGTCTATGCCCACGACCCGGCCGCCCGGCTCAACCTGGGTATCCGCCGCCGCCTGGCACCGCTCTTGAACAACGACCGCAAGAAGATAGAGCTTATGAACGGCCTGCTCTTCTCCCTGCCGGGGACACCGGTCATCTACTACGGCGACGAGATCGGCATGGGGGACAACTTCTACCTGGGCGACCGCAACGGGGTGCGCACCCCTATGCAGTGGAGCCCCGACCGCAATGCCGGCTTCTCCCGGGCCAACCCCCAGAAGCTCTATCTCCCTCCCATCATCGACCCAGAGTACCACTACGAGGCGGTCAACGTAGAGAACCAGCAGAACAACCCGGACTCCCTCCTGTGGTGGATGAAGCGCCTCATCGGCCTGAGCAGGCGCTACAAGGCCTTCGGGCGGGGGGGCATGGAGTTCCTCCTGCCCGACAACCGCAGGGTGCTGGCCTTCGTCCGCCGCTACCAGGAGGAGACCATCCTGGTGGTGGCCAACCTCTCGCGCACGGCGCAGCACGTCCAGCTCAACCTCGCCGAGTTCAAGGGGATGGTGCCCGTCGAGCTCTTCGGGAGGTCGGAGTTCCCTCCTATCGGCGAGGGTAGCTACAGCATCACCCTGGGCACCTATGGCTTCTACTGGTTCTCCATCGAGCCACAGCGCGCCGACTCGCGCCGCGCCTGTCCCCTGCCGGCGGAGTCGGTGGCCCCGCCGCTCACACTGGCGGTGAGGGAGGAGCGGGTGTTCCAGAGAGACGGCTGGCACCACCTGGAGCGTGTCTTGCCCAGGTACCTCGCCGGGCGCCGGTGGTTTCGGGGTAAGGCTCGCTCCATAAACGCGGTAGAGGTCAAGGACGTGGTCCCCATGTCCATGGAAGGCTCCGCCGCTCGCCTGGTACTGGCAGAGGTGAGCTACGGCGAGGGAGAGCCAGAGACCTACGTGGTCCCGCTTGCCGTGGCCCGTGCAGAGGGGATAGGCCGTATCCTTGCAGAGTACCCCCACGCCGTGGTCGCCCGCATAAGGCCCAGGGGCGGGGACGAGATCGAGGGCCTGCTCTTCGATGCGCTGGTGGACGAGGGCTTCTGCACCGGCCTGCTCGGGGCCATCGCCCGCCGGCGACGCTTCCAGGGCGAGTACGGCGCCGTCGTCGCCCAGCCCACGCGCGCCTTTCGCAGTATACGTGGCCCCGCAGATGTCCCCCTGGGGCCGTCCCCGGTGAAGGCGGAGCAGAGCAATACCTCCGTGCTCTACGGCGACCGGCTCATCTTAAAGCTCTTCAGGCGAGTGGAAGAGGGGCTCAACCCCGACCTGGAGATAGGCCGTGCACTCACCGAGAGGGCCCTCTATTCCCACACGCCGCCCCTCGCCGGTGCCCTTGAGTATCACAAGAACAAGGGCAAGCCTATTAGCCTGGCCATCCTCCAGGAGCTGGTGCACAACGAGGGCGATGCCTGGCACTATACACTGGACTCCCTCGACCGCTACTTCGAACGGGTGCTGGCACACCCCACGGTGCAGGTGCCCCCCCTGCCGCAGAGGTCGCTCCTGGCCCTGGGCGGCGATGTGCCCTCGCTTGCCCACGAGGCCATCGGCCCCTACCTGGAGTCGGCCCGGCTGCTGGGTGAGCGGACGGCAGGGCTTCACGAGGCGCTGGCCTCGGTGCCCGATGACCCTGATTTCTCCCCGGAGTGGTTCTCGGCGATGCACCAGAACTCCCTCTATCACTCCATGCGGGGCCTCACCGTCCTGACCATGTGGCTCCTGCAGCAGCGACTGGCAGACCTCTCGCCACAGGCAGCAGAGCGGGCACGGGAGGTCATGGCCCTGGAGAAGGCCATCGTCGGCAGGTTCTCTATGGTGCGCCGCCGCAAGATATCGGCGGCACGCATCCGCTGTCACGGGGACTACCACCTGGGGCAGGTGCTGCACACGGGCAAGGACTTCGTCATCATCGACTTCGAGGGCGAGCCGGCGCGGCCGCTGAGCGAGCGCCGTCTCAAGCGCTCGCCCCTGGTGGATGTCGCCGGCATGATACGCTCCTTCGACTACGCCGCCCACACCGCTACCAGGCGCCAGGCGTCGTCGGTACTCCAGCCCGATGACCTCCCTGTAGTGGAGCAGTGGGGGCGGTTCTGGTATACGTGGGTCTCGGCGTCCTTCCTCGCTGCATACCTCGCGGCCATGTCCCGTACCGGCCTGGTGCCAGAGGGCGTGGAAGAGCTGAAGGTGCTCCTGGACGCCTACCTCCTGGAGAAGGCCATCTATGAAGTGGGCTATGAGCTCAACAACCGCCCCGACTGGGTGACGGTGCCCCTCCAGGGTATCGTACAGCTCATGGAGACCATGGAATAGCTCCCCCCACTCGCCCGTCTCCTCGGTGTAGACGGGTCGCCCCGCTTGAGACGGCCGTTCCCTGCTATGACGATGCAGGTGAAAAGCTCTTACTTGACAGGATTCTCGTATACTGTTAATCTCATCTCGCCAAAGTGGAGGCAGGACACCGCGATAAACAGCGACGTGGAGTGCTTGTCCACGCCCGTAGTGCGCTGTGAGCGTGTGCCGACTGCAGCATTCTCGGAAGGGAGGTAGCTGGAGCATGGCAGACAAAGATGTTAAGTCACCTGGTGAGAGAGAGCCAACACCACCCCCCAAGATACTGACAAAGCCGCTCCCTCAGATCCTGGACGAGATGGACGAGAATATCAGATTGGCCATCGAGGCGGCCAGGAGGGCCGAGGAGGCGGCCAAGGCGGCACGACAGGCTGCGGGTGCAGCGACCAAGGCGTCTGCCGAAGCGGAGCAGCGTGCCGAGGAGGCGCGCCTCGCCGGGGAGAAAGCGGCAGATGACGCCACCAGGGCGGCCGCCGATGCCGCGGCAAAGGCAGAACAGACTGCCATGGCTGCCATTAAGGCGGCAGAAGAGGCAGAGAGGGGAGCGACACAGGC
>JAXHUE010000032.1:0-21189 GCA_034189655.1 Chloroflexota bacterium
ACCCGCCAGAGCACCTTCTCGATGGCCCTCTGGTACTGTGCCCCGTCTATGTTTTCAGGCAGAGGGATATTCACATTGTAGCCCTTGCCCGGCCCTTCACCCTTCTCGTCGGCGAAGCCGCTGAAGTAGGGGTAGGCAAAGCTCGGGTGCCCATGGATCGATATGGTCAAGACGTCGGAGCGCCTGTAGAATATCTGCTGCTGGCCATTCCCGTGGTGGTAGTCGATATCGAGGATGGCGACCTTCCCATACTTGCTCAAGTGCTCCGCCGCTACCGCCACCGAGTTGAAATAGCAGAACCCACCGAAGGCAGCGCGTTCAGCGTGGTGCCCCGGTGGGCGTACCAGGGCATAGGCCAGGCGACTGCCTCCCAGTACCTGCATTGCCGCCGTCAGTGCGCAGTCCACCGCCCTCCTCGCCGCCAGATAGGCGTTGCGGTTTATCGGGGTAAACGTATCGATGCAGTAGTACCCGGCGCGGATGGGCAGCACCTTGGGAGGGCGCGCCTTGTTGCGGATGGGGAAGACGTAGGGGTATATAGACTGTCCAGGCTCCAGGTTGGTGCAGACCGTCTTGAAGTAGTCTATGTATCCCCGGTCGTGGACGGCCTCTATGTAGCCTTCGGCGAAGTGCCGCGGGGCGACCCTGTGGAACAGCTCCGTCTTCTCCAGCTCGTTTAAGATGGTCTCTATCCTCACCGGCGACTCAACGTACCCGCGCTCCTCAATGTGGTGGATGGCGTGCCTGTCGTTGACAAGGAGCACAATACGTCTGTCAACCGGAATGTGCCGCCCCACTGGAATGGCGACCTGCTTCTTGATGTATCGCGGCCCCCTGAGCGTGACCGGGTCATCTTTGAACGACTCGACAACCATGTCAACATAGCCGGGAGGGCACACGCCTTTATACTTCCGCTCCAGGATGGCGCGGACAATGGTCTTTGCCGTCTCACGCGGTAACTCTGTGTCCTGTCCAAGGTTGTCATACACCAGGTAGGGCGGGTTATCGGCCCCGTCCCTGACCGGGGTCTCATAGGCAGTGTTGGCGATGGGGCGGGCACCATACCTCTCGTAGAAGCGCAGCCGGGACGCATTCTGCTTTCGTATCTCAGGGTCACGGCTCAGCTTGGGGTCATCCGGGAGACACTCAAAGAAGAGCCCGATGGTGTTTAAGTAGAGCGCCTCCTCACGCACTCGCTCGTAGAGGGCGCCTCCTATGCCGCCGCCCGTCTTCTGACCGGCTGCGGATATGTATTCCAGGTAGCAGAACTTGAGGACAGGCTCGTGGAAGAGGAGGGCAAAGCCGTCCACCTGCTCCCTCGGCCCTTCGACCACGAACAGGATGGAGCGGAAACGATGTTTCAAAGGGTTGCGTAGCTGGTCAGGTAGCTTGGCGATATCCCTCTTGGACAGGCTGGGGAACTGGGCCCGCAGTATCCCCTGAACCCCAGCTATCGCATCTGCGTCTGCCGGGGTGGTATCGTCGTAGACACGGCGTATACGAAACATGGCCTTTATCTAGCTCACAGAGACAGGGCTAAACGCAGGTAGACCTCAGCCGCCTGCACTATCTGCTGGAAGGATGCCGCCTCCTCTGGGGTGTGGGCCGCCTCCAGTCGGCCGGGGCCCAGTATAATGGGGTTTATGCCCGCAGACCAGAGCACATTGCCGTCAGAATGGCTCCTGAAGTCTTGCAGCTCCCACGGCAGAGACGATGCCTCGTAGACCTCTCTCAGCTTTTTAACCATGGGCCTCTCTTGAGAAAGCTGGTAGCCTGAGTATATGTTCTCGAAGTCCAGCCGGGCATCCAAGCCCGGTATGTCCTCTGCCGCCGCTTCTACCAGTCCCTCCAAGTCCGCCTTGAGCGTATCCACCCTTGAGCTGGGCGGCAGGTGCAGGTCCAGCCACGCTTCACAGCTATCGGCGACAACGAACTCTCCGGGAAAGCCAGAGAGCTCCCGTATGTTGTAGACAAGCCCCTGCGAGTGCGAGGCAGAGGACGCGTACTCGGTAAACCGCAGGAGGAGCTTCAACATGGTCTCGATGGCATTGTGCCCCAGCTCAGGCATGGCAGAGTGGGCCCTCTTACCCCTGGTACGCACCATGACCTCTAAATAGCTGTAGTGACCGAGACAGGGTATCAGATTAGTGGGCTCGCCGATGACCGCCCAGGGGAAGCCGTAGTCCTGGATCAGGGCCCTGGCCCCTTTGCTGTCCTCCTCCTCGTCGACCACCAGGGCGAGCCCGACAGGGGGAAAGTCACCGCGCCTTTCAGCCAGCACGGTGAATGCCTCCATCATGGCGGCGCAGCCCCCTTTCATGTCGGCAACCCCCAGGCCGAACATGGTATCTCCTTCCTCGCAGAACCCATAGTCGTCCAGGTCATAGGCAGTGACCGTGTCCAGGTGTCCCACGAAGCACAGCTCGACCTCATCGCCGTCTCCAGGGAACACGACGAGATTGAAGCGGTTCTCATCCACCTCCTGCCTGACCACCGTGAGGCCGTGCTTTCTCAAGTGCCTGTAGGCATACTCCACTACTGCCTCCTCTTTACCTGAGGGGCTGTAGATATCCACCAGCTCCTTCAAGAGGCCTTTCAGCCGGCCGGGCTGGACAGAGGCTGACTGGCTATCGCTCGCTCTCATCGTCGGGTCGCTCACCTCGCGTTTTTCGTGGCCTCCCTGGAGAGGGGGCAGTGGCGGATTTGCCCGGCTCCGGGACCTTCTTGCCCGGGCGTGTCAAGGTCTTGGCCAACCACACGTGCTGCCTGCGCTGGGAGAAGCCCAGTGCCTGGAAGAAGCTGATGGCCCCCCGATTGTTCGCCTCGGTGTCGGCGATGATCATCCTCACCCCGTCTTCTCGCATCCTCTCCTCCAGCCTGCGATAGAGACGGAGCCCCAGGCTGCTCCTCTGGGAGGCCTTGTCGATCCCTATCCAGCTCAAGTAGCCGTACCTCTTCCAGGCGGTACCCTCCTTCTCAACGGTGGTGGCCAGCACGAAGCCAACGATCTTCCCATCGGCCTCGGCCACCAGGCAGTAGTCCGGGTCAGAGGTGAAGTGGTCAGTCACCTCATAGGGGTCCCAGGTGCGGTACAGGATGGGCAGCTCTTCGCTGGTGAAGAGCTCTTCGCCCAGGTGGTAGACGGCGCTTACGTCGTCTATCTCCATCTGCCTGATGGCTATCTCGGGCCTCTTTCTACGTCCGTTCTCCTGTGACATACGTCCCCCAACCAATTCGTGCGCGACTACCAGGGCCGGGCCTGCCGGGCATAGCCCTGGCCCTTAAATTATACCAGCCAGGCCAAGCCCACTGATAATCATGTTCACCGCTATGGCCGCCAGCAGCAGGCTGAACACCCTCGATATCGCCTTGAGCCCACCCTTCCCCATGAGGCGGACGATAAAGTCGCTCGAGAGGAAGATGACCCAGGTGAGCAGCATGTTCAGGCCAAAAGAGATGAGGACAACGTAGAGAGGAAACTGGCTCACCAGCAGCAGAAGGGTGGTGACGGTAGCGGGCCCCACGGTGAGCGGGGTGCCGATGGGCACCACGGCCACCATCTCCTCCTTCACCGCCTCTACCATCCTGCCCGTGGTCATGTACTTAATGGACAGGACCAGAAGGATGAGTCCCCCGGCGATGGCAAAGGAGCCTACAGAGATGCCCAGTAGCTGCAGTATAAACTGGCCGAAAAAGAGAAACACCAGCCCGACCACGGCGGCAGTGAGCGTGGCCACGTGGATCATCCTGCGCCGCTCTTTAGTCGACATCCCCTCGCTCAAGGAGATGACGAAGGGCAGGTTGCCCAGCGCGTCGATGACTATGAACAGCGGCACGAAGGTCAGTACGAGGCTCTGTAGAATGTCGCCCATTATGCCGGGTATCCTCGCTTGAGCCGGGGTGTCTTCCCCCGGTCATATCCCAGTCGCTTCTGAAGTATCAGCTTGTCATCCCCAGGGGCATAGAAGTCGGGGACGCGCGCCACCACCTCGTAGCCGTGACTGGCGTGAAAGCGCAGGGTCTTCTGGTATGCCGGCGTGGCGGACGTCTCGATGATGGCCAGTCTCCCGTCGGCCCTGGTGATATCCCTCTCTGCGGACTCCATCAGCATACCGCCTATGCCCTGTCCCCGCCTCTCCTGGGCCACCGCCTCCCAGTAGAGGTCCCACGTCCCCTCGGCAAGCGGCGTGGGCCCGTAGCAGATATAGCCCGCTACCGTGGAGTCGACCTCGGCGACGAGGACACGATAGCCAGACCCCATCGGGTCACTCAAGTAGCTATCGATGACCTCCTCGGCTACCGCCCACTCATGGGGCTTGAACTCCGGCGTAGCGCGTACTAGTGCCACTACAGTGTGCCTGTCTTCTGGGGCCATGGGTCGAATGGTGGTGTTCATCGCCTCTCCCGTCGAGGGCCAGCCGCACGATCTCCTCGATGAGCTGGGTATAGGTCATCCCGGATGCCTCCGCCTGGCGCACCGCCCCGGAGCCCGGAGAGATATCGGGGTTGGGGTTTATCTCGATAACGTTCAGCCGCCCTTCGCGGTCGAGCCGCATGTCCACCCTGGCATAGCCCCTGCCGCCGAGCAGCCTGAAGGCCGCCCTCGCCGTCTCGGCGATACGCCCCCGCTCTTCCGGGCCGAGGTCCGCCGGGCAGACCGCCGCGGTGCCTCTGTAGTACAGGCTGTCGGGCTCCCACTTGGCGGCAAAGGTGAGGACACGGGGCATTCCCGGGGGCAGGGAATAGGCTATCTCGGACACGGGGAGAACGGTGCAACCGGGGTCGCCGAGCACGGTGGCGTTGAACTCCCGCCCCTCGACGAACTCCTCGACCAGGGCATCGCCACCGTAACGGTCGCTCACCAGTGCGACCTGCCTCTCCAGGGCAGCCGGGTCATAGACCACGCTCTGCGGCGACAGCCCGTGGCTGGCATCCTCGCAGCGGGGCTTGACTATGCACGGGTAGCGCAGCCGGAACAGGTGCAGTGCCTGGGGGTCGAGCACCTGGAAATCAGGTGTCTGGAACCCAGCGCGCGCCAGGACGGCCTTCACCCTGGGCTTATCGAGGGCCAGCCTCAGCATTGGGCCGGTGCAGCCAGTGCAGGGTATGCCCCTCTGCGACAGGGTCTCCGGCAGCAGCGCCTCGGTCTCAGGGTAGCCACAGAGGCCCTCGAACAGGTTGAACACCAGGTCTGTACGCAGAGACCGAACTCTCCTCATCGCCCGCGCACGCGGCGGCACCAGCGGGACCAGGACGACATCGAAGCCCAGCTCTCCCAGGGCGCGGTGTACTGCCGTCACCGCATCCAGGACACCGAGCACCGCCCTCTCCTCGCCGGCATCGCCGTAGCGGGACGGGCGCGGCTCATTGTAGCAGATAGCTACACTGGCACGCACTGCGGATATCTCCCGAGCGCGGCGTCCAGCACTGCAGCGATGAGCTCTCTGTGAGTCCACCCCAGCTCTTTTGCCATGATGACCAGGTCGCTGTGGTTGCCCAGCCCGGGCAGTGGGTTTATCTCCAGGAAGTAGGGCACCCCCCCCGCGCTGACCCTGAAGTCAAGCCGGGCGAAGTCGCGGCACCCCAGGGCCTTGTAGGCCTTCAGGGCGCCGGCCTCCAGGCCGTGCAACACCTTCCGGTCGAGGCGGGCAGGACACTCGTAGTCGACAAGGTCAAGGTAGTTGCGCTTCACCTCGATGGAGTAGACGAAGTAGCGCTCCCTCACCCTGGGGAGCACGCGCATCACGCCCAGCACCCTGGGCACCTGGTTGCCTATGACCCCCACCGTGACCTCGTCACCGGCGATGAACTCCTCCATCATCACCGGCTGCCGATATCCCTCGAGCAGGCCCTCGATGGTCTCGAGCGCCTGCCTGGAGTCTTCCACCACTGACGTGAGGCGCACCCCCTTGCTTGAGCCTTCGTGCGCCGGCTTGACGATGGCGGGGAAGGGAAAGCCGCGGCCGTCCAGTGCCTTGAGCCCCTGCCTGTCTTCGATCACGCGCCACCTGGGGGTGCGCACCCCTGCCGACTGGGCCAGCCTTTTGGTGAGCGGCTTGTCCAGGCACACGGCGAGACACTGTGGGTCTGAGCCGGAGTAGGGGATGGCGAGCATCTCCAGGACCGAGGGCACCTGGGCCTCGCGGCTGCGGTGGTTGCCTCGCCCCTCGGCGATGTTGAACACGAAGTCCAGCCTCTCGCGGAGGACGTTCTCCAGGAACTCCCTGCCGCCGCCGAGCATGACCACCGTGTGCCCCCCGGCCTCAAGGGACGCCGCGATGAGCTCCACGGTCTCCGCGGAGTCGTACTCCTCCAGTGCATCGTCGCAGCCTGCCTGCCGTACCGGGAGCCCCTCTTTAAGATCGTACGACAACCCTATCCGCATCCCTGACCCCTTCCAGCTCCGATATGGCCCCTCCCGCGACAGCGGCGCCCACGGCATCGACGGCCGGGCCCACCGCTCCGACACCTGTCTCCTCGTGCACCTGCCTTGCCGGGTTGCGGTAGCGGAATATGCGGCCCTCGTAGTTCCGCAAGACCAGCTCGTCCTCGGTCTGCGCCACGACGTAGTCCGGCTGCAGAGGTACCTTGCCACCGCCCTGGGGGAGGTCGACGACGAAGACGGGAACGGCCAGCCCCGAGGTGTGGCCGCGCATCCCCTCGATTATCTTAATGCCCACCTCCACAGGCGTGCGCAGGTGCTCGGTGCCCTGCACCTCGTCACACTGGAAGAGATAGTAGGGGCGCACCTTGCTCCGGAGAAGCCCGTGACACAGCTCTGTCTGTGCCCCGGCGCTGTCGTTGATCCCGCGCAGCAGGACGGACTGGTTGTTAATCGGAACGCCGCTCCGCGCCAGGCGGTCGCAGGCGTCCGCAGCCTCCGGTGTTATCTCCCGGACGTGGTTGAAGTGGGTGTTCACCCATATCGGCCCGTATTCGGATAGCATGGCGCACAGCTCGGAGTCTATGCGCTGCGGCAGCACCACGGGGAACCTGGTGCCGATACGGATGATCTCCACGTGACCGATCTCCCTTATCCTGGAGATGATGTCCTCCAGTCGAGGGGTGGAAAGCGTGAGGGGGTCGCCGCCTGAGATGACGACATCCCTGATGGCCCTGTGCTGGCGTATGTAGGCCAGTATGGCCTCGACTTCGGCAGGGGTCCGCACCCAGCCGCCATTCTTCCACTCTCTCTTGCGGGTGCAGTGGCGGCAGAGCACGGGGCAGATGTCGGTGAGCACCACAAGCGCGCGGTCGGGGTAGCGGTGTACCAGGCCGGGGACCACGGAGTCCCCCTTTTCATCCAGCGGGTCCTCCACCCCCATCGAAGACATGGTCATCTCAAGGACAGAAGGTATGGCCTGCTTTCTAATCGGGTCTTCGGGGTCGTCGGGGTCTATCAGCGACAGGTAGTAGGGTGAAACCGAGATGGGGTAGCGCATGGTGACCAGCCTGAGCTGCGCCTGCTCTTCAGCAGAGAGGGGGATGAACTGTGCCAGCCGCTCGATGCTGGTGATCCTGTTCCGGAACTGCCACTTCCAGTCACGCCAGTTGACATCTGGGATGTCACTGAAGAGCCTGTGTCTGCCGGTATCTGCCTTACTTGGAGGTTCATCCTCCACCCTGGTGGGCATGGCAGACCTGCCGGGAGGTCCCTCTCCTGTATCCTGGTTGCCTTGGCCCTGCGCACAGCCGTTTTCTGACCTGCGCGTGAACCTGACATCGGCTTGTGTCGATAGTGTCCTCAACTCATTCTCTCCCGTAGTCAGAGGTAGTCGATACCAAAAGGACCCACCGGACCACTATACCCACTACACCTTTTATTGGCTGTCCCCCTTTCTTTTTGCAGCTCCTGGGCGATATATGGAACTCATAGACCTAACTGTATAATCATGCTAGTATATACTATACTATATTGTCCTTACTCGAAGTATACACTACCCATTGGGCGTGTCAATAGGTCTTCACCTGGATTGTTCAGCAACAACAGAAGGGCGCTCACCTGAGACCTGGCCGCCGACACCCGAGTGCCCCGCCCAGATATGAGTTTTTGCCTCCCCTCATCTTGACAGCAGCGTGAGAAACGCCCATAATCTACGAAGGTACGGCCCGGCACGTCGCAGGGTCGATGGCGCGTGAATAGGCCGTGAGGAGGTAAGAGCAATGCGACGGAACTCGTGGTATCAATGGGCAGTCCCTCTCTTAATTGTCGCAATCGTGCTGGCGGGCAGCGCCTGTACCTGTCCCCAGCTCAACCAGGTCCCCACCATCAGCGGCCTGATCGCAGACCCGGCAACAGTGGCCCCAGGGGGGGCATCCACCATCACCTGCACCGCCACTGACCCCGACGGCGATGCCCTCACCTATGCCTGGACGGCCACGGGCGGCACGATATCAGGGACAGGCAGCGCCGTCTCCTGGATAGCCCCCGGTGCCGAGGGCACCTACACCATCACCGTCACCGTCGACGACGGCAAGGGGGGCACGGCCACGGATGACGTCACCGTCGTCGTCTCCACGGTGAACAGCCCGCCCGTGATCTCCAGCCTGATCGCCAACCCGCCCAGCGTTGCCCCCAGCGGCGCCTCCACCATCACCTGCACCGCCACCGACGCCGATGGCGATACCCTCACCTACGGCTGGACCGCCGCCGGCGGCAGCATCTCAGGGATGGGGAGCAGCGTGACCTGGACGGCGCCGGCCCTCGAGGGTACCTACACCATCACCGTCACCGTCGCCGATGGCAACGGGGGCACCGATGAGTCCTCTACCGCGGTCACCGTTGCCACCACCACCGGCTCCATCGATGTGCAGTCGAGCCCGGCCGGGGCCGCCATCTTCCTCAACGGCGTGGACACCGGGAGCATCACCCCCTTCATCATCACCAACGTGAGCGCCGGTGGCCACACAGTGAGGCTCAGCTACTATCACTACGAGGACCGCGCGCAGCCGGTGGTCGTCAATGCCGGCGAGACCACCTACATCAACTGGGCGCTGGACTACGCCCCGACACAGAGCGTCACCCTCCAGCCCGATGCCGCCGATGGCAAGGACGCCTACGTCTACGAGGGTGACCCCGATGACAACCGCGGCACATCGGAGCAGATATGTACCAGCGGACAGACCTACTTCAACCGGCTCTACATCCAGTTCGACCTGAGCGGGATACCCTCCACCGCCATCGTCACCAGTGCCGATTTGGGACTGTACTATCACAACAACTCCGGCGGCGCGACGCAGGGTAGCGTAGGGGCCCACAGGGTCACCGGTAGCTGGAGCGAGACCACCATCACCTGGAACGACCAGCCCAACAGCGCAAGCACAGCCGTGGACGTCCGCTCCGTGCCCGCCGCGGCCACCAACAGCTTCAGGTACTGGTACATCGATGACCTGGTGCAGGGCTGGATCGACGGCAGCATGACCAACCGCGGGGTGATGCTCAAGGATACCGACGAGGCCACAGGGGAAGGCTACAAGTGCTTCCGCTCTTCGGACTATGCCACCGCCAGCCAGCATCCCAAGCTCATCATATACTACTATGACCCGTCCCCGTAGGCGGCCAGGGCGAGATATACACACGAGAAGAGGGCTGGGACAAGATGTCCCAGCCCTCGTTTATTCTGTACGCGCCTTGCTGGCCTTGCGCTGTCGCGGCTACTCCAGGACGCCCTCCGCCATGAGGTCGGACACCTCCTCGTCGGTCATGCCCAGGAGCCCTTTGAGCACGTACTCGTTGTGCTCGCCGAACAGCGGGGCGGCGAACCGGGGCTCGTTGCGGCACTTGGACAGGCGGAACACCGCGGTGGCCACGCGGTGGGGCCCCATCTCGGCGTGGTCCACGGTGACGAAGTGGCCGCGGTGGGCAAGCTGCGGGTCTTGGAACAGGTCCTGGGGCGTCTCCACGACGCCGGCAGGCACCCCTGCCCCCTGCAACATGGTCATGACCTCCTCGGCGGTGCGCCCCACCGTCCACTCCTCGACCAGCAGGTCGAGCTCGTCCTCGTTCTCCTTGCGCGCCGTGAGCGTGGCGAACCTGGGGTCGTCGGCCAGGCCCGTCCTGCCCATGACCTCGCAGAAGGAGCGCCACTCCCGGTCGTCGGTCACGGCGATGACGCACCAGCGGTCTTCGCCGGCACAGCGATAGGCCCCGTGGGGGGCGGCATAGGGGTCGCGGTTGCCCGTGCGCCGCGCGATGCGCCCGTTCACGCTGTAGTCCAGTACCGCCGGCACCAGGAAGTTGATGGCGCTCTCGAACTGCGCCTGGTCGATGTACTGCCCCTTGCCGCTGCGGTTGCGGTAGTCCAGGGCGGCCAGGATGGAGATGAGCAGGTAGTTCCAGTCCACCCAGTCGCTGTAGGCCGAGTACGGCCCCACGGGCTCGCCGTCGGGCCAGCCGGTGAGCTCGAACCAGCCCGCCATGGCCGAGGGCATCTGCCCGTAGCCGCGGTGGGCGCTGTGGGGGCCGCCCTGCCCCTGGAGGCAGGTAGAGGCCATGATGATGTCCGGCCTTATCTTCCGGCACTCCTCGTAGCCCAGGCCCCAGCGGGACATGACCCCGGGCACGAAGGACTCCAGGATGACATCGGCCCACTTCACCAGCCGCCTGGCCACCGCCAGCGCCTGGGGCTTCCTCATGTTGAGGGTGAGGCACAGCTTGCCCGCGTTGTGGGTAGCGAAGTACCCGCTGCGGTTTAGGCTGAACTGGCCGCCGGCGTAGGGGGTGGAGATACGCGTGGTCTCGGGGTGGGTCATCGACTCCACCCGTACCACGGTGGCCCCGTGGTCTGCGAGGTAGCGGGTGACGGTGGGGCCCAGCACCGTGGCGGTGAAGTCCAGCACGTTTATCCCGTCGAGGGGACGTATATCTTCCATGGCTATATCACCCCCGCTCCCTTAAGCGTGATGAGCTCCTCCGGGGCAAGCCCCAGCTCTTTTACGTATATCTCCTCGTTGTGCTCCCCGATGAGGGGGGCACGCCCCGCTATCTGCCACGGCGTCTCGGTGAGCTTGCACGGGGCCCCGGGGTAGGTGATGGTGTCGCCCAGCTCCGGGTGCTCCACCTCCACCCAGTAGTCGCGCGCCGCCAGGTGGGGGTCCTCGGTGACGTCCTTCACCGTGTTCACCGGGGCCAGCATGATGCCGCCCTCCACAGCCTCTTTGAGCAGCTCTGCCTTGGTCTTGGTGAGGAAGAACTGGCCGAAGGCCTCGATGATGGGGTCCAGCCGCTCCTGGGCCGCGGAGAAGGCATCGAGGCTATCCCAATCTATCGCACTGAGCCATTCGGGGGCAATGCCATCCCGCTCCATGAGCTCCACTATCCTGCGCTGTCCCTTGGCCCCGATCAGGCCACCGGAGAACATGAAGGCGACGTAGCCGTCCTTGCACTGCCACAGCGTCTTCATGCGGATGGGGCCGAACTGGCGCCATCCCCCCTGGCGGTCCAGGTTCACCTGCATCAGGTCCCAGTAGGCATAGGTGTGGGTGAGCATCCATGTGGGGCACGCCTGCGCCGAGAGGTCCACGTGCTGCCCGGCGCCGCTGCGCGCCCGGTGGTGCAGCGCCATGAGCGAGCCGACACAGGCCATGGCGCTGGCGTGCAGGTAGGCCTGTGGGGGGTGGCTGATGCGCAGCGGCGCCCGCCCCGGCTCGCCGCTCATCCACATGTAGCAGCCCATGGCCCAGGGGACGATGTCGGGCCCCTTCCACTGTGCGTAGGGGCCGCTCTGGCCAAACGGGGTTATCGAGGTCATGATGAGGCCGGGGTTCACCTCCTCCAGGTCACGGTAGCCCAGCCCCAGGCCCGCCATGTAGCCTGGGGGAAAGGACTCGACGAGGAAGTCGGCGCCCTTTACCAGCCTCTTCAAGATGGCCTGGCCGTCCGCCGAGTCGATGTTCAAGGTGATGCCCCTCTTGCCGGCGTTGTAGGCCAGCCAGAAGAGGCTCTTCTCGGGGCCTGGCCTGTCCTTGTAGAACGGGCCGATGGAGCGGGCGGGGTCTCCCCCAGGCGGCTCGACCTTTATCACGTCGGCGCCCAGGTCGGCGAACAGGCGGCCGCAGAGCAGCCCCCGCTCATCGGTCAGGTCCAGCACGCGGTAGGGACCCAACGCCTTCTGAGTCACTCGTCCCTCCTCTCTGGCACGCCAGGTACAGAGAGGGCCCCCACCCTGCGGCGCCGTCCCGGTAGATGCGCGTGCCCCTGGGTCTGCTGGTCGTAGGGCGGGGCGCTATCCCTCTCCCTCGGCGGTTTCCAGGTACTTGGCGGGGTTCATGATGAACTTCTGCTTGCACATCAGTCCGCAGAAGTAGTAGGTCTGGTCCTGGTAGGTCGCCTTCTCGCCCCTCTTTGCCAGCCAGTTCTGCTCGTCCACCTCTCTGCCGCAGACCGGGTCTCTCGCCATAGTGCGATCCTCGCTCTCATCTCAAGTGAATAGTGGGCCCTCCGCTACATCCCCAGCTCGCGGGCCACCACCCGCCGGTGGAACCTGGGGTCGCCCAGGGCCAGCTCCGCCGCCTTGGCCCGCCGGTAGAACAGGGTAGTGTCCACCTCGCTGCAGAAGCCGTAGGCGCCGTGTATCTGGATGGCCTCGGCGGTCACCTTGCGGTAGGCGCTTGAGGTCCACGCCTTGGCCATCGCCACCTGCCGGGCGCAGGGGAATCCCTCCTCTATCAGCCACGCCGCCTGGTAGGTGAGGAGCCAGGCGCCGTCGATCTCTATGAGCATGTTGGCCATCTTGTGCTGGAGGGCCTGGAAGCTCCCGATGGGACGTCCGAAGGCGACGCGCTCCTTGGCGTACTCCACGCTCATCTCCAGGATCGCCAGGGCGCCGCCCACCATCTCGGCGCACTTGGCCACCGTGGCCTGGTTGAGCACCGTGGCCAGCGTGGGCCAGCCCTGCCCTACCGGGCCCAGCACTGCCTCCCTGGGCACCCGCACCCCGTCGAACGTCACCTGGCACTGCCTGTCGTGGCCGATCTCGCTTATGCTCTTCAAGGGGGTGCAGGCGACGCCCGGGGCATGGGCATCGACCAGCAAGAGCGTTATCCCCTCATCGGGAGTCCCGCCGGGTGCGGTGCGGGCCACGCACACGATGTAGTCGGCCACGTTGGCGTTGGGGACGAAGAGCTTGACCCCGTCCACCACGAAGTGGTCGCCCTCGGCCACCGCCCTGGTAGCGATGGCGAGCGGGTCGAACCTCTTCGCCGGCTCGGAGAGGGCCATGGTGAGCAGCAGCTCCCCTTGAGCGATGCGGGGCAGGAGCCGCTGTCGCTGCTCCTCGCTACCGCACTCCAGTATGGTGTGGGCCCCCAGGACCACCGTGGCCAGGTAGGGGCTGGGGAACACGGCGCGCCCCATCTCGTCGCAGAGGATGGCCAGGTCGAGGAAGCCGCTGCCTATGCCATCGTAGGCCTCAGGTATGGTGAGGCCCAGCCACCCCAGCTCGGCGATCTTGCGCCACAGCTCCGGGGAGTGGCCCTCCTCGCTCTCCTCTATCTCTCGCACCAGCACGGTGGGACACTCCCTGGACAGGAAATCGCGGGCCGCGTTGCGGAACATCACCTGGTCTTCGCTGAAATCGAGGTCCATAGTTGCCTCCTAAGAACACGCTTACGGCTACCTGGGGAGCCCCAGGCCCCTCTGCGCGATTACATTTCTCAGTATCTCGGAGGTACCGCCGGCGAGGGTGTAGGCCGGCGCCGCCCGGTACCAGGACTCGGCGTCGCCCCGGAAGAGGGCGTGCGGGGAGTCCAGCTTCAGCGCGCCGTATGCCTCCATGATCTCGGTGGCGGTCTGGGAGAGGCGCTGTAAGGTCTCGCGGAGATACATGGTGCCCATGGAGGTGTAGTGCGGCGGCACCAGGCCCTTGGTCGCTGCCCATATGGAGCGGTAGTTAAACAGCCGGGCCACCTCCACCTCTATGGCCCGCTCCGCGATCATGTCGCGGACGAAGGGGTCCTCGGAGAGCGGCCTGCCGTCGATCTCGGTCTCCTTGACGAACTTGACCAGCTCCTCCATCTGGCGCCGCTGTCCGCCCACCTCCCCGATGCGCACCCGCTGGATGTCCAGCGCCACCGCCAGGTAGTACCAGCCCTGGTCCTGCTCGCCGATGAGGTTGAAGGCGGGCACCCTCACGTCGTCGAAGAAGAGCTCCGCCGTCTCCACGCCCCAGCCCATCATGGGCAGCGGCCGGACGGTGACCCCGGGGAGCGACAGGTCGACGAGGAACAGGCTTATCCCCTTGTGCTTGCGCACCTCGGTGTTGGTGCGGGCGGCCAGGATGGCGTGGTTGGCGTGGAGCCCAGAGCTGGTGTAGGTCTTCTGCCCGTTCACGATGTAGTCGTCGCCGTCGGGGACCGCCCTGGTGGTGAGCCCCGCCAGGTCGGAGCCGTTCCCCGGCTCGCTGTAGCCCAGGCAGATGGTGACCTCGCCGCTGGCTAAGCGGGGCAGGAAGTGCTCCTTCTGCGCATCGGAGCCCACCCTCTGGATGATGGAGCCCACGATGCGCTCGTTGTGGTAGGCCACCGGCGCCCCCCAGTAGCCCGACTCCTCCTCGAATATGGAGCCCTCCTGGAAACCGTGGGAGTACTGAAGCCCCAGCCACCCCTTCTCGGCAAGCCTCTTGGTGAACTCCGGGTGCTCCGGGATGAGCACTCCAGAGTCCCGCTGCCGCTGCACCCAGTCGGCGAGCTCTGCCGTCATTTCCTGGGACAGGTAGTCGTCTATCTCCTGCCTAAGACGCTCCTGCTCTTCGGTAAACTTGAAACGCATGCTACACCTTCTTTCCAGCGCTGTCAGCGAAGTGCGTGACCATTCATTATAGTTTCCATCACCCCCAAAATCAATCGACCGCTCCCCGTGCCCCTCCAGGTCAGTAGGAGGGCCCACTCGTAGAGGGCCCGTTCCGAAAGCGGCTGCCCCCTCACGGGGCCTAAACAGTGTAGATACGGTTGGCCTCGGCGACCTCTATGGGGCCGCCGAAGGCGAGCGTGGCGTCCCTGAGCGCCCCGGAGTAGTCGCAGGTGGGCCAGAAGTGGGTGAGCACCAGCCTCTGCACCCCGGCCTCCCTGGCCATCCCCGCCGCCTCCTGCGCCGTGAGGTGACCCCTTTCCTCGCCCTCCTCTGGCAGGCACAGGCCGGCCTCGCAGAGGAAGAGGTCGGCGCCCCTGGCCAGCCGCACTACCTCAGGGCTGGGGCCGGTGTCCGATGAGTAGGCCAGCCTCCTGGTGCCCGCTACGGCCATGGCGTAGGACGGTATGTAGTGGCGTGCAGGGGCGAACTCGATGGTGAAGTCCCCGGCGCGGAGGGCTACACCTGGGTTGTACTCCGCGACAGCGAAGACCTCGCTGAAGAAGGAGGAGGAGGCGTCGAGCGCCGACGCTATGTGGTTCACGGTCTGCTCTCCACCGGGTGGCAGCCAGAGCGCGGGGCGCCCGCCGCCGACCGGGCCATAGCGCAGTGCGTAGCGGAAGGGAAAGAGGTCGAAGAAGTGGTCGGCGTGCATGTGCGAGATCGCGATATGGGTGACATCGCCCAGCGCCATGTACCGCTGAAGGTTGGCGACGACGCCGGTGCCGCAATCGACGAGGAGCCTGGTGGCTCCCTCCTCGATGAGATATCCGGAGCAGGCACCGCCCGCTTGAGGGTAGGCTGCGCTCGAGCCCAGTACTATCAGCCGCAATAGGTGCCTCCTGCCGTCACTTAGTCGGTGCTCTGGATGCCGCGCTTGGTCAGGGCCTCGAAGAGTATCTTCGAGTCCTCGAACAGCGCACGGGCCTGCCCCACCGCGGCGCGCATATCGGACTCGGGCGTGGTGGAGGGCCACCCGTGGCCGGGGTAGAACTCGTCGACCCGGAGCGTGCTCAGGCGCAGGAGGGAGTTCATGTAGTCGCTGATGTTGCCTGAGGTGAAGATGCCGGAGAGCGTGCCCCCGGCGAACACGGTGTCGCCGGTGAAGAGCAGCCTCTCGTCCGGCTCGTAGAGGCACAGGCACCCCGAGGTGTGGCCCGGCGTGTGGACGGCGCGCAGGCGATGGTTTCCCAGCTCGATCAGGGTATCGTTCTCCAGCCACATGTGGGCGTGGAACGGCTTGCACGGCACGTTGTTGTACTTGTTCCCGGTGACGAACTCGTCCTGGAGCTCTATCTTGTTGGCGGCGAGGCGGTGGGCGCACACGATCGCCGTGTCGAAGAAGAAGGTGGTGGCCCCGATGTGGTCGAAGTGCTCGTGGGTGAGTATGATGAGGTTGATATCGGACTGCGCAAGCCCTATCTCCCCCAGGCGCTGTGTGAGCAGGGTGAAGTTGGCGGTCATCCCGGTATCTATCATCACGTTCTTGTTGGTCCCCTTTATCACGTACACGTGGCTGCCCGGCTTCTCGGAGCGGATCTGGTAAATGTCGGGCCTTATCTTCACCACTTTGCTGTCGTCGCCGCCACTCGACATCTGGGCACCTCCACCTTCGGCTAGCGGCACGGCTCCTGCCGTGCGCCCTCCCGGGCGAGCGCGATGTTGCTCTCCCGGATGCGCTGGCAGAGCGTCCTCATTATGGTAAGCGCGAACTCGGGCTGCTGCTGTATCAGGTAGAGGAACTTGGCCATGTCGAGCGCGATGAGCGTGGCGCCGTCCTCCCCGGCCGTCGCCTGCGCCGAGCGCGGGCTGCCGTCGATGATGGCCATCTCGCCGAAGAAGTCCCCCTCCCGGAGCTGGGCCAGCGTGATGGCCTGCCCGCCATCCGTCCTCTTGGTGAGCTGTACGTCCCCGGAGTGGACGATGTACATCTCGAACCCCACGCTGCTCTCCTCGAAGATGACCTCGGAGCCTTTGTATATACGGGTGAATTTTTCGAGCGGCATGTCTCTCATCCCTACCCCCCCCTGGCGAACTACAGGGAACATCATACCCGTTTGGCGGGGAGCGGTCAACCAGCCCCCCGCGACATGGCCCCACCCCTGCCCCAACTCGCCTGCGCGGCCCCAGGGGGAACGCCCCGTCTGCCCCACACCGTGAGCGCACATAGAGCCCGTGCTGCAAAGTGGTGGCTGGCCCACTTGTGTCCCACCAGGCACTGCTGTCACAATTGTGAGGAGCACCTCTCGGCAGGGCACCCTCACCGGCCAGGTGCTGAAGGCCCTCGGTACCATTGACATAACAGAAGCATTATAGTACAATTAAGGCTCACCTAAAGAAGAGGTGCTCTGCCCCGAGAAAGGCAAACCACGAGAGATCGTGGGACGCAAAGCCACGGGTCCGACGATGGCGGGGCCATCGGGACGGCCGGGCTGCCGAAGACAGAGGGAGGGAGAAGGTGTGCCTTTCTCGTGTGAGGAAGGCATTACTGTTGTCTAGCGTGCGAAGGAGAGGGCCAATTGAGACGTATCGTGCGAGGCAGGCTGAACAGGAAGGGCCATAGGCCGTGGCATAGACTCCGCGAGAGCGGCG
Organism: Chloroflexota bacterium; assembly: GCA_034189655.1. Taxonomy (GTDB): domain Bacteria; phylum Chloroflexota; class Dehalococcoidia; order E44-bin15; family E44-bin15; genus JAXHUE01. The sequence continues at coordinate 17,438 of JAXHUE010000032.1, forward strand.
GTGCAGGTCGCAGCAGTGCGTGGGGTGGGCGTCGGGGGATGACGCTCCTGGAGGTGGTGATAAGCATCAGCCTGCTGAGCGTGATCGGCGGCAGCCTGGTGGGGGCACTCTACGTGGGCAGCATGGCCACCTACTCGGCGAAGACCATGACCACCGCGGAGAGCCTGTCCCGCACCGCCATGGAGAGCGTCAAGGCGGCGCCCTGGGCGGAGGGCGACCCCCCGGACTACTCCTCCGTGGAGACCGACGTCAACGGCGATGCCCCGGCCGGCTACAGCATAGGCATTGCCGCCGAGCTCATCGAAGAGGACATACAGAAGATAACCGTAAGCGTCTCGTTCGACGGCGAGGAGGTGGTGAGCACCGAAGGCTACAAGGGGAGGCCACAGGAGTGAGCACGAAGCCACCGCCATCTCGACAGCGGGGAATGTCGCTGGTCGAGCTGCTCATCGCGCTGACGGTGTCTGCTATCGTGGTGACCACCGTCTCGGCGCTCACCTTCCAGCTGTACCGCACCAGCGCCCGCAGCAGCGACTACTCACTGGCGTTCACCCAGGTGCAGAACGCCGGTGCCTGGGTGAGCCACGACGGCGTGATGGCCCAGGAGGTGTACACCAGGTATACCGAGACCGTGTCGCCCTTTCTCACCCTGGAGTGGGACAGCTACGACGAGGCCGAGCACTACCAGGTGATGTACCGGCTGGAGAGCTCCTCCGAGGGGCTGACGCGCCTGGTGCGCGACTACTACGTGGACACCGTGCTGCAAGAGAGCGTCATAGTCGCAGGCTACATCGTGGCCGACAGTACCGACTGCACCTGGGACGAGACCTTGAAGGTGATAGCCTTCACCATAACCTGCCAGGTGGGCGACCAGACCGTGGCCAGGACGTACGAGATGAGGCCCAGGCCGCTGACGGAGTCCTAGAGCCGGCCACCTCCCGACGAGGCATCACGAATGAAGGGCGCGAAAGCAAAGAGGGTCAACTGGGCGGGGGGCAAGCCGGGATATGCGCTGGCCTGGGTGACCATGCTCCTCATCCTGGTGGGGCTCATCGTGGGCCCCCTTCTCATCGTGGTATCCACCTCTCTCATGTCCTCGAACGTGCACGAGGAGAGCATGCAGCGGTTCTACGCGAGCGACGCCGGCGTGGAGACCGCCATGGCAGGGCTGCGCGCCGGCTCTACCGAGGTAGGCCCGCTGCAGATAAACAACAGCGACGTGGTGGTCGCCATCAATGAGGTGGGCGATGGGCTCTACCGCATCACCTCGACGGCCATCGACGCGCTCGGCAAGCGCACGGCCATAGAGTCATACGTCTCCATGGACACCAGCGAGCCCCTGCCCCTGTTCGACTACGCCATCGCCAGCACTGATAGCGATATCGATATGACGGGCAGCACGGTGGTCACCTCCGACCCGCTGGCCATGGAGGGCGATATCTACGCCAATGGCGATATAGAGCTCACCGGCTCGGTCACGGTGCGCGGCGATGCCGTGGCCACGGGGAGGATCAGGGTCACGGGCTCGAGCACTATTATGGGGGAGGAGACCGAGGGCCTTTCCCCGCCACTCGATACCCCCACCGCGGAGGAGATCGCGGAGATAGCCCAGGACTACCAGGACGAGGCCGAGGAGGGTGGCTTCCACTACGGCGACTACACGCTCGCTGGCACCGGGACCTACCAGCTGGGCCCGGTGCACATCACCGGCGACCTGGAGATCACCGGCTCCATCAGGCTGGAGCTCCAGGGCACGGTGTACGTGGATGGCGAGGTGAAGCTGACAGGCTCTTCATACGTGGTGGGGCCAGGGACCATCATTGCCCAGGGAGACATCGAGGTGACCGGCTCCGGCCGCCTGGAGCCCGATGCCCTGCCGGTCATCATGTCGGTGAACGGGTGCATCAAGTGCGCCGGCAGCGCCGAGATATCGGCGGTGCTCTATGCCCCCAACGACGAGGTGTGGCTCACCGGGAGCGGCGGTGTCTACGGAAGCATCGTCGGCTCCTCCGTTCGCATGACCGGCAGCAGCACCATAACCTACTGTACCCACCTCCGCGACCGCGAGGAGCTCCCCGGCGGTAGCGGTACACCGGGCGAGATAGAAGTGATAACCTATACTATAATGAGAGAGGCGCCGGCATACACGCCCACGCCGACCTCTGGGCCCACGCCCACGCCTACGCCATCGCCGACGCCCATGCCGACGCCTACACCTACACCGACGCCCACGCCCATGCCTACACCTACACCTACACCTACACCTACGCCTACGCCTACGCCATCGCCGACACCCATGCCCACACCTACACCTACACCTACACCGACGCCCACGCCCACGCCCGCGCCCACGCCGACGACGGTAACCCTCTATCCTTCTGACGACTCCTTCATACTTCAGAACAAGCCGGGCAACAACAAGGGCGGCGCCAATATGCTCAAGGTGAGGGAGCACTCCACCTACCGCTACTACAGCCTGGTACGGTTTGACCTGGGCTCGATCCCGTCCGGGGTCACCATCGAGTCCGCCGAGCTGGGGCTGTACTTCTACGATGTCAATACCAGCGGCTCGGTGGGGGCCTACCGCATCACAGAGGACTGGAGTGAGGGCTCGGTGAAGTGGAACAACCAGCCAGAGCACGCCGCCAGCGCAACCGACCAGTCCACCGTCGGCACCACAGGGTGGAAGTCGTGGGACGTTGCCGCAGACGTGCAGCAGTTCATCGATGGCGCCGAGACCAACTACGGCTGGAAGATGATAGCCGCGAGCGGCAATGTGCTCGCTCGCTCCAAGGACTACGGGGGCATCGCCAACGACCCCCGCCTGGTAATCACCTATCGATAAGTGGCGCGCACTACTGCTGGGGGTCTCCATGCTGTGGGCCCCAGCGATTCAGGGGAGGGATAGCGATGAATGGAGGGAACAGCCTTGGACGGGGCAGGCCGGGATATGCGCTGGCCTGGGTGACCGTGGTACTCATCCTGGTGGGCCTCATCGTAGGCCCCCTTCTGCTGCTGGTGTCCACCTCTCTCATGTCCTCGAACGTGCACGAGGATAGTATGCAGCGGTTCTACGCCAGCGACGCCGGGGTCGAGGCGGCGCTCAAACAGCTGCGTGCCGGCGTAACGACGGTTTCCCCCTTTGAGCTCAACGGCAACAGCGTAGACGTGGTCATCGTGGACGAAGGTGATGGCCTCTACAAGGTCACCTCCACCGCCACCGACCTCGACGATGGCAAGACTACCTCGGTGGAGTCGTACGTCTCCATGGACTCCCTCGACCTGGGCTTCATGCTGGGCGGTGCCATCACCAGCAACGGCGACGTGACCATACAGAGCGGCTCCGAGATCACCGGCGACGTCGTGTACAGCGGTGACCTGGACAATAAAGGTACCATCGATGGCAACGTCACCCAGACCGAGCAGGACTGGCCCTCGGCACAGGAGCTCGCCGACTACTACTGGGACGATGTGAAGGACTTAACACCCTTTGCCGCCTCGTCCATAGACGTCGCCGACACCCCCGACATCGGCCCGCTGTACCGCAACGGCTCCCTGGACATCGATAGCTCGTCCACGGGTGTCACCGCAACCCTCCAGGGGACGGTGTACGTCGCCGGCAACCTGGAGATCGGGCAGACCAACAAGGACTTCACCCTGGACTTAAACGGCCACACCATCTTCGCCGAGGGGACTATCGGTATCGGCGGCAAGTGCACCATCACCGGGACAGGCTGTATCATCGCCGCGGG
>JAXHUE010000033.1:0-20114 GCA_034189655.1 Chloroflexota bacterium
ATGTTCTATCCTTTGCCTGCCTTCAGGGCAGCTACCCAGGCCCCGGGCCACCAGATGGCCCCGGCCGAAGAGAGGAGGTTAAAGGATGGAACAGGAGCAACTGCCCACAGAGACCCCCGACCCCGCGGAGCACCCCGACACCCCAGAGCCCGCAGCGCCCCCCGACGAGGTGAGCGCCCTGCGCCAGGAGCTGCGCGACACCGTAGAGAGGTACCGCGCCCTGGTACAGGCCTCCGCCCCCGACGTCCCCCCCGAGCTCATCGTCGGCGATAGCGCAGAGGAGATAGACGCCTCGCTCGCCGCCGCCCTGGAGCTGGTGGCACGGGTGCGGCGCCAGGTGGAGGCCCAGCTCCAGGCAGAGCGCGTCCCCGCCGGGGCCCCGGTGCGAGCGGCCCCCAACCTCGCCGGCCTCTCCCCCGCCGAGAAGATCGCCCACGCCCTGCGCCAGATGGCGAGGTGACCTTTAAAAGCACCGTAAAAGGAGGATGACATGGCACTGACACTGGTAGAGGCATCCAAGCTGGCAAACGACATCCTGCTCCAGGGGGTGATCGAGACCATCATCTACGATAGCCCCATCCTGCAGGCCCTCCCCTTCATCGAGATCGTGGGCAACGGCCTCACCTACAACCGGGAGAACGCCGCGGCCACGGCCGCCTTCTACGACGTGGGCGACACCTGGGCCGAGTCCACGCCCACCTTCACCCAGCAGACCGCCACCTTGAAGATCGTCGGCGGCGACGCCGACGTCGACAACTTCCTAAAGTCCACCCGCAGCAACATCCAGGACCTGGAGGCCGCCGTGGTGCAGCTCAAGGCCAAGGCGGTGCAGCAGAAGTTCGAGGACAGCTTCATAAACGGCGACTCCCAGGCCGACTCCAAGTCCTTCGACGGCATCGATACCCTGTGCACCGCTGAACAGACGGCGAGCATGGGAGCAAACGGCGGCTCCCTCACCATGGACAAGCTCGACGAGCTCATCGACCTGGTGAAAGGGGGCAAGCCGGAGCTGCTGCTGATGAGCCGCCGCTCCCGGCGCTCGCTAAACGCCTTGAGCCGCGCCTCCGGGGGCATCCTGGTCACCGAGCGCAACCAGCTGGGGCAGATGGCGGAGTTCTACGACGGCGTGCCCATCGGCGTGTGCGACTGGATATCGGACGAGCAGACCGTGGGCACCTCCTCCGACTGCTCCACCATCTACGGCCTGGCACTGGGAGAGGGCGCAGTGGCCGGCCTCACCGCCCCCGGCGGCCTCCAGGTAGAGCGCGTGGGCAGCCTAGAGACCATGGACGCCTCGCGCATCAGGGTGAAGTGGTACGTCTCCATCGCCCTGTTCAACACGGTAAAGCTGGCCCGGCTCGTCGGCGTGCGCGAGTAGGCAGGGAGGGCAGGCGAAATGGCCAACGTGAGGATCGACCAGCACGGGGTGCCCAAGGGCCCGGTATACGAGTGGACAGCGCCGCAGGCCCACCGCAGCGGCGTCTGCGAGGTGGACGCCACCGACCCCCAGGGCACGGCAGGCGCGGTGAGCTGCGCCGGGTACCAGTGCTGCCGCTTCGACATCGAGATAGCGGGCAGCGACTTCGAGGGCCTGGAGGTGGAGGTGCTGTTCTGGAACTCGCGCCGCTCCACCTGGAGCCGCGGGGCCAGTGCCCGCCTCTCCTCCACCGGCAGCCACGCCATGGAGGTAGACGTGCGCGGGGCCACCGTGTTCTTGAAGGTGACCGAGTTCAGCGGCACCTCGTTCACCCTCGATGCCGACTACAGCTTAAGCTAGCGCCCGCAGAGAGAGGCACGCGATGAGCGAGAGAAAGGACTATACCGGGCCATGCCCGGAGCGGGCCACGCCACCGCAGGGGGTGGGGCCCCCGCCGCGGGTCCCTCCCCCTGCCCAGTGGCAGGAGCGCCCCGGGCTCGCCTTCGGGGTGAGGGTGAGGGTGAACCTGGCCATCCCCGCGGTGTGGCCCATGTGAAGAGCAGGAGGGAGAGATGGCGATAAGGCGCGCCGGAGAGCGCTACCCGGCAGACGGGACCTTCGACTCGGTGACCATCGCCGATGGTGCCGGGCACTTCTTAAAGGTGCCGCGGCTCACCCAGGGGCAGCGGGACGGCCTGAGCCCGGCCAACGGCATGGTGGTCTACAACGACACCGCGGGCCGCTTCGAGCGGTACCAGGACGGGTGGGGGCCGCTGGGCGGCGGCGACATGTACAAGGCCACCTACGATAGCGACGACGACGGCGTGGTCGACGACGCCGCCCACCTGGAGGGGAGCACCAGGGCCGAGGTGCAGGACCACGACGCAGTGAGGCTGCGCACAGGCCCCGATGCCGATAAGCCGGGGAGCGGCAACGCCGAGGGCGACGTATGGTGGGCCCAGGACACAGACACCTTCTACGTGTGGAACGGCGCCGCGTGGCAGGCCATAGGAGGTGGCGGTGGGGCTACCGCGGCCTTTCCCCAGGCCCAGGCCTTCAGCGGCACCGCACCCACCTCGTGGGCCGACCTGGACTTGAGCCCCATCGTGGGGGCCAACAGCGCACTGGTCTTCTTGAGAGTGAACTCCGCATCGTCGCCGGCCAAGTACCGCTTCCGCCGCAACGGGGAGCCCAACAGCTACCACGCCTACGGCACGGCGTACAGCTACCTGGGCGGCAACCTGATCGGCACCTTCCTGGCGGTGACCGATGCATCAGGTATCGTGGAGTGGTACTGCGAGGATGCCAACAACACCACCGTCGACGTCGAGGCCTACATCAAGGCATAGGGGGACAGCCATGACGACCATTGCAGAGATCGAGCAACGGTACATCGACCAGCACCGAGAGCTGGAGGAGCGGTACTACAAGAGGCACGAGCTTGAGAAGGAGGAGTTCGACCGCCGCCACGGCGAGCTGTGGGAGAGCTACCAGCAGGAGATGGTGGCCGCCGGCTTTGCCCAGGCCGTCGAGCCGGAGCGGGACCTGGCGCTTGAGCTCGACGAGCTCAAAGGCCGGGTGGAGGCCCTCGAGCAGAGGGGGGTGGGGCCATGAACCTGGCCGAGATGAGGGTGCGCCTGCGCCGCGACCTCGGCGACGAGGACCCCCAGGGGCAGCGCTGGAGCGACGACGAGCTCGACCGCCACATCGCCCACGCGGTGCGGGAGCTCTCCCTGGCGGTGCCCCTGGAGGCCAGGGCCCAGCTCCAGGCCAGCGGCGGCCGCGAGCTCTCCATCGCCTCCCTGGAGGACGTGGTAGCCGTCGGGGCCGCGGAGTACCCGGTGGGGAACTACCCACCGACGTACGTGCGCTTCAGCCTGTGGGGCCAGTCCCTCACCATCCACAGCCCCAGGGAGCCGGAGCAGGGAGAGGAGGTATGGGTGTACTACGGGCAGGTGCACACCCTGGACGAGACCTCCTCCACCATCCCCCGGCACCTGGAGGAGCTGGTGGCCATCGGGGCCGCCGGCTACGCCGCCCTGGAGTGGGCAAGCTTCGCCGTGAACCGGGTCAACGTGGGGGGCAGCGACACGTGGAAGGGCTACCTGGAGTGGGGCCAGGACCGCCTCGCCGCCTTCATGAAGGGGCTTTCGCGGCACAGCCAGAAGAACAGGGTGCGCAGCCAGCGGCTGTACCGCCCCTACGAGCCGCCGGACGAGCCCCAGGACTGGAGGGCAGCACCTTGAGGGAGCTATCTGGCACGCTGCTCGCGGCACAGCAGGCAGCCTCGGCGCAGCCCTACGTCAAGGTGCAGGTCATGGGGAAGGTGGGCGGGGTATCGCGGCTCTGCTGGGAGCCCCTGTACCAGGGCACCGAGGCAGACTACTACCACGCCGCCACCATGCCCGGCGACGGCTCGCTGGTGCGGCTGCGCGTGGCCCTAGAGGGCAACCAGCTATACCGCCAGCGCGTGGCCAGCCCCGGCCCCGGCGCCGCGTTCTCGGCCTGGACGGAGATGTCCCAGGCCGCCCACGCCGTCGCGCTGTGCTCCCAGGGCGCCGAGGTGCTCGCGTTCTACGTCGGGGGCGACGGTCGCCTCTACCGCCAGGAGAGCACAGACTACGGAGAGTCGTTCGCCTCCCCCATAGACATGGGGGTGGTGCCGGGCACCGAGGGCCGCCTCGGCGCCGCGTTCGGCCAGGGGGGACAGGTGGCCCTGTTCTACTCACAGGGGGGCGTGATATACGTCATGGAGCGCAGCGGCGGCCAGTGGGGGGCCCCCACGGCGTGGACGGAGAGCGCCGCCGCCATCACCGGCATCGGGGTCTACTACGAGGGGGACTGGAACATGATAGTGAGCGGTGCCGACGACGCCGGCAACCGCTGGGTGTGGGGCTGTATCCGCGGCGGCGGCTACACAGTGGCGCCGGGCTCGTGGGCCCCCCTGTCCCCGCTGGCCTTTGCCAGTGCCGGCTCCGGTGTAGAGTTCCACTTCCCCTCCCTGTCCTTCCCCGACGTCTTCCGCCACTTCTTCATCGAGAGGTACAGCGGCACCGAGGCATACAGCCGCCCCTTCTGGTGCCACGCCATCGCCAGCGCCGACTTCATCTCCGCCCGGTGGCGGGAGGCCGTCCCCTTCGACGCCTCCTCCCAGTACGGGGTGGCCCTCACCTATCACGGCCCCTATGCCTGGCTGAGCGCCCCCTTTGCCGTGTGGCGGGCGGCGATATCGCCGCCCCTGGTGGAGGTCACCGAGGACGTGGTGGAGGCCATGGCGTGGTCCCGGCCCTCCTCCGGGGGGCTCAAGCTGGTGCTGCGCAACGACGACGGCCGCTACGCCGAGCCCGGCAGCGGTGCCCTGGAGGCCATCCAGGCGGGCTCCCAGGTGCGGCTCTCCCTGGGCTACGTGACCGCTGCCGGCGCCGAGGTCTCACCGGGGCCGTACTACTGGATCGAGGGCTGGGAGCACATCTGCCACCGCGACCAGTCCCTGCTCGTGCTCCACGGCCACGACGGCTGGCAGCTCCTCGACCGCTGGCGGGCGCGACGGCAGTTCCGCTGGGCCAAGGGGGAGAGCTGCGTGGGCGAGATACTGATCTTCATCTTCGCCCACGCCGGCCTTGAGCTCGAATTCACCACCAAGAGCGACGCCCTCTCCGAGCACCACCCCGCCTTCACCATACACCCCGGCGAGAGCGGTGCCACCGCGGTGCGTCGCCTCCTGGAGATGGTGAGCGACCGCCTCTACTTCGCCGGGAGTGGAGGCCGCACCAAGGACCCCACCGCCGACGAGGCCAGCACCTACAGCTACGGCGCCGGCCACGCCATCATCGAGGGCCGCTACACGTCGAGCGCCCAGGGGATAAACCGGGTGCAGGTCTTCGGCGACGGCATCTGTAGCGAGCGGTTCCACTGGCCCGAGGTGGAGAAGGTCTACGACCGCCTGCGCCAGGTGCACGACGCCAACCTGGACACCGCGACCCGGGCCCAGGAGAGGGGCGACGCCGAGCTCAAGGGGGAGGAGATCGCGGCCCAGGGTGGCGAGCTGGTGGTGCCGGTCAACTGCGGCCAGGAGCTCTACGACGTCGTCGAGGTAAGCGATGGGCGTGCCGGCCTGGCCCAGGCCAGGAGGCGCGTGGTGGCGATGACGCTGCACTACTCCACCAGGGGCCAGCCCCGCTACCAGCACCGGCTGGGCCTGGGGGGCGTATAGAGAGGGAGAGGGCCAAAGGCCATGGACATAAGGAAGTGCACCATAAAGGGCTTCGACCAAGAGAGCTACCGGGCCACCCTCCAGGTGGCGGGCAGCCTCTCGGTGTGGCTGGAGGAGGTGGCGGTGGCGCGCAACATACCCGCGGGGGAGATGGTGGCGGGGAGGGGCTGCGCCCTGCTCCTCTTCGACCAGGCCAACCCCGCCGACGCCGTCGTGGTCGCGGTCTACGCCTAGCCGGGGCCCCTTCGATTGACGGCCGGTGGGCCCGGTGCTAGAATGGTGCCCAGAGGGAGGGCCATGGAGGTCGATTTCGCCTTCGCCTGCGACTACGCCGACTTGAGCGGCAAGATACACGCCCTGGGCATAGGGTTCGACACCATCTTCGCCCGCGAGGTGCCGGCCCGTCACCCCATCTTCTACGTCGTGGCCCAGCTCCGCTCCAGCGTGGCCGAGGCCGGGGTCAAGGAGTTCGAGTTCCGCCTCATCGACCCCGACGGCACAGACGTGATAAAGCCGCTAAAAGGCTCCTTCGAGGTGCCTGCGCCCGCCGGCGTCACCGAGACCAAGGGCCGCATCGGGATGGCCTTCCACAACGTGCGCTTCCCCCGCTACGGCCACTACTCCCTGCACCTGGTGGTGCAGGGACGCGAGATGGTGCGCCTCCCGCTGCGGGTGGCCCCGCAGCCGCAGCCGCAGCCACCTCAGCAGCAGGAGTAGCCACCCCATCGGGCCGGGGGGCGCTTCACATATACCCCCATCTGTGGTATAATGTATAAATGCAGGGAGCGTGCAGTCGCCATAGCTATCTGATGCCAAAAGTTTCACCTACAGGTGGAGCTTTTTTCTTTTAACGGAGGCCCGCAATCAGCACCACAGAGGTCAACAACAACAACAACTACAACTACAGTGCCAGTGACATAGAGGTGCTCTCCGGGCTGGAGGCGGTACGGCGTCGTCCCGGGATGTACATCGGGAGCACCGGGCAGCGCGGCCTGCACCACCTGGTGTACGAGATCGTGTACAACAGCGTCGACGAGGCCATGGCCGGCTTCTGCGACCGGGTGACCGTCACCATCAGCCGGGACGGCTGGGTGGAGGTATCCGACAACGGGCGGGGCATCCCCACCGACATCCACCCGGTGACCCGTACCTCGGCGCTGGAGGCGGTGATGACCACGCTCCACGCCGGCGCCAAGTTCGGCGGCCGCGGCTACAAGGTCTCAGGCGGACTGCACGGCGTGGGGGCATCGGTGGTGAACGCCCTCTCCTCGCAGCTCAAGGTAGAGGTGAGGCGCGACGGCAAGGTCTACCGCCAGGAGTACCGCCGTGGTATCGCCCAGGGCGCAGTGGAGGAGGTGGGGGAGGCCCAGGGGAGCGGCACCACCACCGCGTTCATCGCCGACGAGGCCATATTCGGCACCGCCAGCTACGAGTTCGATACCCTGGTGCAGCGCTTCCGCGAGATGTGCTACCTCACCAGGGGCCTGGAGATCAACTTCGAGGACCACCGGTCGGGGCGAGAGGCCACCTTCTACTTCGAGGGGGGCATTGCCAGCTTCGCCCGCTACTTCAACCGCACCCGGACGGTGCTGCACCGCCCCATCTACATCGCCAAGTCGGTAAACGGCACCGACGTCGAGGTGGCCATCCAGTACAACGATGGCTTTTCCGAGACCGCGTTCAGCTTTGCCAACTGCATCAACACCCAGGACGGAGGGAGCCACTTAACCGGGTTCCGCGCCGCGCTCACCCGCGTCATCAACGATGCCGCGCGCAAGCTCAAGCTGCTCAAGGAGGATGAGCCCAACCTGCTCGGCGACGACACCAGGGAGGGGCTGGTGGCCATCGTGAGCGTGAAGCTGTGCGAGCCCCAGTTCGAGGGGCAGACCAAGGCCAAGCTGGGCAACCCGGAGATAAAGAACCACGTCGAGCAGGCGGTTTCCGAGGTGCTCAGCCAGTACCTGGAGGAGCACCCCGTCGATGCCAAGCGCATCGTAGAGAAGTGCATGACCTCGGCCCGGGCGCGAGAGGCGGCGCGCAAGGCCCGCGACCTGGTGCTGCGCAAGAGCGCCCTCGATGGGGCCACCCTGCCCGGCAAGCTCGCCGACTGCTCCGAGCGGGACCCGGCGCAGTGCGAGCTCTACCTGGTAGAGGGCCCTTCCGCGGGTGGCTCGGCCAAGGAGGGCCGCGACCGCCGCTTCCAGGCCATCCTCCCCTTGAAGGGGAAGATCCTAAACGTAGAGAAGGCCCCGGTGGACAAGATGCTGGCCCACGAGGAGATACGCACCATCATCACCGCGCTGGGCGCCGGCATAGACAACCAGGCAGACCTGTCCAAGCTGCGCTACCACCGCGTCATCATCATGACCGATGCCGATGTCGACGGTGCCCACATCCGCACCCTGCTGCTCACCTTCTTCTACCGCCACATGCCAGAGCTGGTGGCCAGCGGCCACCTCTACATAGCCCAGCCGCCGCTTTACCGCATGTCCAAGGGAAAGAAGGCGAGGTGGATATACTCGGAGGAAGAGATGGAGCGAGCGATGGCAGAGGAGTCCTTTGAGGGCATCTCCGTGTATTCGAGCGACGGCTCGATCACCCTTACCGGGCGGGCGCTGCGCGACTGCTTGAACCCGCTCAAGGAGCTCACCGAGGGTTTCGCCGCGCTGGAGCGTGAGGGTATGCCCCCCGAGGTGAGCGAGATACTGCTGCGCCGGGACGAGCACTTCCACCGCCTCGACTTCTCGCAGAAGGACGGCATGCAGGAGCTTCGGCGGTGGTTCGAGGAGTTCGGGGTCACCACCAGGTCGTACTCCGACGATGCCCGCGGGGAGTACTGGCTTGAGGTCGACGTCAAGGAAGGGCAGTTCCGCTTGGACCGGGGCCTGCTGGAGAACCCCATGCTGCACCGCTGTTTCAAGGCCTACCCCAAGGTGCGGCACCTGACCGAGGGCAATAACTACGTGATCGCGCGCAAGGGCAAGGAGCTGGATCGCGACATCCCGTGGCTCAAGCTCGCCGAGGCGCTGGAGCGCAGCTCCGACCGCTCCGGCGTGGTGATACAGCGCTACAAGGGGCTGGGAGAGATGAGCCCGGGGCAGCTATGGGAGACCACCATGGACCCCGAGACGCGCACCATCCTCAAGGTGACGGTAGAGGATGCCGTGAAGGCAGACCACATCTTCGAGACCCTGATGGGTGACGAGGTCCCGCCGCGGCGGGCCTTCATCCAGGCCCACGCCAAGCGCGTGCGCAACCTCGATATCTAGGCCGACGCCGCCGGTGGCGCTCCCCGGTGTGGGGCCACCGGCCGTTGAGAGGGCCCACTCTCCACCCCCCGCCCCAACCCAGCCGGCGCACTACCCCAGGCGGTACAGCCCGTGCTCTGCGATGTAGCGCTCCACTGCCGCGGGGACCAGGCCAGCGATGGGCCTGCCCTGTGCGATGAGCCCCCTTATCTCCGAGGAGCTTACCGCTACCAGCTCGTTGTTGAGAGGGATGGTGTGCCCCGCGATCCCCGGCACCCGGGCCTCCAGTGCGTCGAGTGCCAGGCCCTCCCTCCCCGGGCGCATCGCCACTGCCAGGTGGCACAGCGCGATGACCCGCTGCGGCTCGTGCCAGGAGGGGAGGTCGGCCAGGGCATCGGCGCCCAGGATGAAGTAGAGCGCCACCTGGGGGCCCAGCGCCGCTCTTACGTCAGCGAGGGTATCCACGGTATAGGAGGGGCCCTCGCGCTCCAGGTCCACGGTAGAGAGGGCCAGCCGCTCGTCCCCGGCGATGGCGAGCTCGATCATGCGCAGCCGGTGTGCCGCCGGCGTGATGGCCTGTTCCCCTTTAAGCCAGGGGTTTCGGGCCGGCACCACCAGCACCCGCTCGAGCCCCAGCTCCTGGTGGGCCCCCCTGGCGATGGCCAGGTGGCCGTTGTGGATGGGGTCGAAGGTACCGCCGAGCACCCCGATGCGCCTCATGCTATCGCCACTCCGTCTCCCAGCCTGCGATACGCACCCGTGCCCCCGGCGCTGCCCCCGCCCGCTTCAGCGCGGCGGCTACCCCCCTCCGCTCGAGCTCTCCCCATATGTAGGCCCGGGCCTCCGGGTTATCCAAGTCCATCCTCGTGATGAGCCCCTCCACCGCCGCCGCGCTCACGACGAAGAGGTCCCCCTCCCTGGTGACCGCCAAGCGCTCCCTCCGGGGCCTGGGCTTAAAGACCGCAGGCCCCTCGCCCCCGGCCGACTGCTCCGCTATCGTCCGGGCCGTCTGGAAGGCCCTCGCCATGAGCCCAGGCACCCCCTCGCCCGTCGCCGCCGAGATGAAGAAGACGGGTACCTGGTCAGAGGCCAGCTCCCGCTCCAGGGCCGGCACACGTTCCCTTACCTGGGGGATATCGATCTTGTTCACCACCGCTATCTGCGCCTTCCCGGCGAGGAGCGGGCTGTAGAGCTCGAGCTCGCGGTTGATGTCCCTCATGTCGTCGAGGAGCGAGGGCGAGGAGCCGTCGAGGAGGTGGATGAGCACCTTGGTGCGCTCGGCGTGGCGCAAGAAGTCGTGGCCCAGGCCGTGGCCCAGGTGGGCCCCCTCGATGAGCCCCGGTATCTCCGCGAGCACGAAGGCGTGGTTCCCCACCCCCACCACCCCCAGTACCGGCTCCGTGGTAGTGAAGGGGTAGTCGGCCACCCTGGGCCTCGCCGCCGAGGCCGCCGCAAGGAGGGTGGACTTGCCCACGCTGGGCTTGCCGACGATGCCCACGTCAGCGATGAGCTTGAGGTCGAGCTGGAGCGTGACCTCCTCCCCGGCCTCCCCGCGCTCCGCGATGCGCGGCGCCTGGTTGGTAGAGGTCGCGAAGCGGGCGTTCCCCCTCCCCCCCCGCCCCCCGCGGGCCACCAGGGCCTCCTTGCCGTCCCCCTCCAGGTCAGCGAGGGCCTGTAGCTCCCCGTCCCGCCTCGCCGACACCACCGTGCCCACAGGCACCCTGACGATGCAGTCCTCCCCGCTCCGGCCATGCATCCTGCTGCCGCCGCCGTGTGCGCCCCTCCCGGCGCGGAAGTGCCTCTTCCTCCACAGCCCATACAGCGTGCTCATGCCGGCGTCTGCCACGACGTAGCAGCTACCCCCACGACCCCCGTCGCCGCCATCAGGGCCACCGAAGGGGACAAACTTCTCCCGGCGGAAGCTCACCGCGCCGTTTCCGCCGTCGCCTGCCTTCACCCATATCTCAACACGGTCTATCACAACAACGCACCACCGCAATTATATACTATCTGTATCCTTTTTTCCCTGGGGTATATAGAACAGTAATATATAACCGGGGTGCATTCACAGGTGGAGTCGAAGGGAGGCGTGGTGCAGACGCATAGCTGTGGCGTGTGTGTTGGTGGTGGCGAGGTGGTGCAGAGGGCGGAGCTGGCCATGGATGAGAACTCACCGACTGCACGTGTGGGTTTTTACATAAGAGGGGCGGCGTTATGCACCAGGGGCGAGAGTTATGCACCGAAAATGAGGCCTTGTGCACGGGATTATGTCCACCGAAGAGGCGCTACCGGTGCGCAGGCACGGGGTCGGCGTTCTTGGAGTAGAGCTGGTCCCTGATCTCGAGGATATCGCGGCGCAGGTGTGCGTCGTTGTTGATCTCGTTTGCGATCCTCTCGTAGCCGCGCAGGACGCTGGAGTGGTCCCTGCCGCCGAGCCCCCTCCCGATGTCGGCGAACGAGCGGTCGGTCTCCTCCCGCGCCAGGTACACTGCTACGTGGCGGGCCCTGGCGGTCTTTGAGTCCCTCCCCTTGCCGGTGAGCGCATCGTGGCTCAGGTGGAAGTAGTCGGCCACGGTAGCGACGATGAACTCTACGGAGAGGCTGTGGCGGGGAGCGGTATCGGGGAACTCGGCGAGGGCCCTCGCGGTGAGCTCCTGGGAGATGTCGGACTTGGTGAGCTTGGCGAAGGCGACCACGCGGTTGAGCGCCCCCTCGAGCTCGCGGATGCTGCGCTGGGACTTGTGCGCGATCAGGTCGATGACGTCCTGGGGCACGGTGAGGTTGAGCTCCTCCGCCTTGGCCTGGAGGATGGCGTGGCGCGTCTCCAGGGTGGGGGTGTGGATGTCGGCGATGAGCCCCCAGCCGAAGCGGGAGCGCAGCCGGTCCTCGAGGAGGGGCATGGACTTTGGCGGGCGGTCGCTGGTGATGATGATCTGGCGGTTGGCGTTGTGGAGGTCGTTGAAGGTGTGGAAGAAGCCCTCCTGAGTCTGCTCCTTGCCCATGATGAAGTGGATATCGTCGATCAAGAGCACGTCTACCCCGCGGTACTTGTTGCGGAACTCCTCCGTCTTCCTCTCGCGGATGGACTTGATGAACTCGTTGGTGAACTGCTCTGTGCTCACGTAGAGGGCGTTCAGGTCACCCTTGCCCACCATGTGGCCAACGGCGTGGAGGAGGTGGGTCTTTCCCAGGCCTACGCCGCCGTAGATGAAGAGCGGGTTGTAGACCTGCCCCGGGTTCTCGGCGACGGCGAGGGCGGCGGCGTGGGCCAGTCGATTGCAGTTTCCCACGATGAAGGAGTCGAAGGTATACTTGGGGTTGAAGGCATAGAGCGGTGTCCTGCGGGCGTCTGTGCTGCCTGCCGGGGAGGAGGAGTTGCCCTTCCTCCTGGGCCGCGACCGTGTCGTCGCGGGGTGGTGCTCGGTGTGGTTCACCTGAAAGAGCACCTCCAGGTCTTTTCCCGTGATGCCGATGAGTGTCTTTCTCACCAGGGAGTTCAGGCGCTGCTCCAGCCACTCTGCGGCGAAGGGTGAGGGCACGCCTATGGTGAACTGGTTATCCTCGAGGCGTAAGCCTGTGGTATCTTTGAGCCAGGTCTCGTAGTTGGCCCTGGTGAGTTGTAACTGGAGCTCCCCGAGCGCTGCCTCCCATATCTCATTAGCCAGCATGCACAAAGCTCCTCTAAAGAAAGCGAGTATGCCCCGTTTGGGGTCATCCCTTACTTGCAGGTCCACGCCATCAGTAATGCAGGGCGGCAGCGTGGCCGCACCCTGACGTGAAAGATACCTCAAGGCCGGGGGAACCTTTGGGGGGTTCTCCAGAGGCGTGTGCCGGGGCATCTCTGGAGGATGAGGCGGTGCGCAAATCAAACGATAGCAAAAACCCCGCCTGGGGTCAAGGGGTTTTTGGCCCATTTTATGCACCATTTTCGGTGTCTCATTTTAGACATAATAGCACTATATTATCCGTGATTATGTTATATTATAGCGGCAATCGCTGTGTTTTGGCGTGTTGTGGTAGAATGTCGGGGGGGTATCATGCGAGTCGTGTTCATGGGGTCGGCCCCGTTCAGCGTGCCCGTGCTGGAGCGGCTCACGGGCGGCGGGCGCCTGGTGGCGGCGGTCTTCACCCAGCCCGACCGGCCTTCCGGCCGCGGGCGAGCGCCCGCCCCGTCCGCGGTGAAGCGGGAGGCCGTGGCCCGTGGCATCGAGGTCTTTCAGCCTGAGGGCCTGCGCGGGCAGGAGGCCGCGGGGGCGCTCGCCCGGCTGCGCCCCGACGTCATCGTCGTGGCTGCCTACGGCCTGCTCCTGCCCCCGGAGGTGTTGGGCCTCCCCCCCTGTGGCTGTCTCAACGTTCACCCCTCGCTGCTCCCCCGCCACCGCGGCCCCTCGCCCATACAGTGGGCCATCCTTGAGGGGGACGAGTGGAGCGGGGTCACCGTGATGCTCATGGATGCCGGGATGGACACCGGCCCCATCGTGGCCCAGAGGCCGGTCGCGGTCGCGGCTGATGACACCGCGCTCACCCTGGGAGGCAGGCTCGCCCAAGAGGGGGCCCAGCTCCTCGAGGAGACACTGCCACGGTGGTGTGACGGCGCCATAGAGGCGGTGCCCCAGCCTGATGAGGGTGTCACCTACACCCGGCCCCTGGTCAAAGAGGATGGCCTCCTCGACTGGGGCCTCTCTGCCGTGGAGCTTGGGCGCCGGGTGCGCGCCTTTCACCCGTGGCCCGGCTGCCACACCAGGTGGCAGGGCAAGGTGCTGAAAGTGATCGCCGCCCTCCCCGAGCCCGGGGGGCAGGGCCGGCCTGGAGAGGTGCTCCCCCTCCCCGGGGGGGGCATAGGGGTGCAGACCGCGAGCGGTGTGCTCCGCCTGGAGCGGGTACAGCGTGAGGGGGGGCGCGAGGTAGATGCCGCGGAGTTCGCCAGGGGGCAGCGGGGCCTGGTGGGGGCCGTGCTCCCCGCTTGAGGCGTGGCCCGTCGTTATGTTACAATGGAGGTGACGCAGAGGAGGGGCGAGGGATGCTTCTGTGGCTGATACTGGTGCTGCCAGCCTTCGGGCTGGTGCTTTACGCTCAAGGCAAGGTGAGGAGCGCCTTCAACAAGTACTCCAAGGTGGCCAACATGCGAGGGGTTACCGGCCAGGAGGTGGCGCTCCAGCTCCTGCGGGCCAACGGCCTGCACGATGTCAGGCTGGAGGCGGCGCGGGGCAACCTGGGAGACCACTACGACCCGCGGCACCGGGTGCTGCGCCTCTCGCGAGGGGTTGCCGGCCAGGCGTCGGTGGCTGCGGTCGGCATAGCCGCCCACGAGGTGGGGCACGCCGTGCAGCACCAGGTAGGGTATGCCCCGCTCAAGCTGAGGGGTGCCCTGGTGCCCATGGCCAACGTCGGCTCCTGGCTGGGGTACGCCTTCTTCTTCCTGGGGCTCATCATCTACATCTTCGGGTCGGCGTTCGGGCTCACCTTCATCTGGGTCGGGATCGGCCTGTTCAGTGCCGCGGTGGCCTTCGCCCTCATCACCCTGCCCGTGGAGTACAACGCCAGCAGCCGTGCCCGGGCCATGCTCACGGCCAACGGCCTGGTCTCGGAGCGGGAGATGGAGGGGGTATCGAGCGTGCTCTCGGCGGCGGCGCTCACCTACGTCGCGGCCTTCATCCAGGCGGTGGCCTACCTGCTGTACTTCGTGCTCATCGCCCTCGGCCTGCGCCGCTAGCCCCACCCGCGGCACCGGGTGTCCTCGTCCCCGCGCACACGCAACGACTATAGAGGAGCGCCATCGGCCCTGGTAGGTCGATGGCGCTCTGGGTTTCACTCAGCTCTCCGCGGTGTCAGGCGGGGGTCACTCGGTCTCCTCCGCAGACTCTGCTTCCTCTTCCTCCTCGGCCACCCCAACCTCCACCTCGGCCACGGGCACCTCCTCCACCTCTACGCGGCTCTCCACCACGTGGACCACGAGCTGCTCCGCGTCGTTTAAGATGTCCAGCCTCTCGCTGGCAGCGATGTCGCCGACGTAGATGGCCTGGTCGGCCTCGGCCAGGCCTGAGATATCGACCTCGATGACCGACACCAGGTCGTCGGGGAGGGCCTCGACGTGGAGCGAGGTCAGCTGCTGGATGAGCATCAGGTGCTTGCTCTTCGTCGCCGGGGCCTCGCCCACCAGGTGCAGCGGCACCTCCACCCTCACCTTCTGGGTCATCTCCACCTGGAACAGGTCCACGTGGAGCAGCCTGTCGTTTAGCGGGTTGCGCTGGACGTCCCGGATCATGACCACCTTGGCCTTGCCGTCACCCTTGACCTCCAGGTTGATGAGGGCGTTCCTGCCCGCCCTGGCGATCAGGCGCTCCATGGTGTAGGTGTCCGCCTGGAGGGCGACGGACTCTATGCCTGGCCCGTAGAGGTTGGCCGGGGTCAGCCCCTCTCTCCGGAGCGCCTTTACCTTTTTCCCCAGCGTCTCCCTGGGGCTGACCACAAGTTCCTCTCGCTTCACTATTACCTCCCTTTAAAGATGGGCTCTCTCTTCTCGATGAAGGCCGCCGGCCCTTCCCTGGCGTCCTCGGTGCCGCGGGCGATGAACATCGCAGTCTGGTGGTCCTCCAGGGCGGTGGTGATATCCATGTCCAGGCAGCGGTAGATCATGCGCTTGGCCAGCCTGATGGCGACGGCGGGCCCCTTGGCCAGCCTGGTCGCCAGCTCCTTCGTGGCCGCCCCCAGCTCGTCGTGGGGCACCACCGCGCTCACGTAGCCCATGCCCAGCGCCTCCTCGGCAGCTATGGTGCGGCCGGTCCAGATGAGGTCGCAGGCCCGGGCCACCCCCACGATGCGGGGCAGGTAGTAGCAGCCGCCGCCGGCGGGGGGGAGCCCCATCCTGATGTAGGCCATGCTGAACTTGGCCCGCTCCGAGGCTATCCTGATATCGCACATGCTGGCGAAGTCCATGCCGCCGCCCACGGCGGCCCCGTTGATGGCGCCGATGTAGGGCTTGTCCAGGTTGGCGATGGTGAGGGCCAGCCCGTGGATGGTGCCCGGCATGTGCTGCGTCATCGCGAAGGGAGAGGGGGACACCGCCTCCTCCTGGGCTGTCCGCTCGTACCGTAAGTCCATGCCGGCGCAGAAGGCGCGGCCGGCACCGGTCACCACCAGCACCCTCACCTCGTCGTCGACCGCGGCCGCCTCGATGGCGGCCACCCACTCCTTCTGCATGGTGGGCGTGATGGCGTTTAGCGCCTGCGGGCGGTTCAGCGTGATGGTGGCGACGCCGTCCTCTTTCTCGTAGATGATGTCCTGGTACTCCATTGCTACCCCCTGGCCGTCTTACCCTGGGTAAGATTATACTACCCTGCGAGCGCCGCCGTCCAGTTCGGCCCAATGGGCGCCGCCTGTTTGACACCAGAGGGGGCGTAAGGTATAATCTGTGGAGCGATGCCCAAGAGAACGTATCAGCCCAAGAAGATACCCAGAAAGCGGGAACACGGCTTCTTAAACCGCATGTCCACCAGGGGTGGGCGTGCCGTGCTCCAGAGGAGACGAGCCAGGGGAAGGAAGCGGCTCACGGTGTGATGGTGGGATGGGGGCGGAGCGACTCAAATCCAGGGGACGGTTTAAGACAGTCTGTGTGCAGGGCAGGTCGTGGGCCAGCGCTATGCTGGTGCTGCGGGCGCTGCCCAATGGGCTGGGGCGGGACCGGTACGGCGTATCGGTGAGCAGGCGAGTGGGCAATGCCGTGGTGCGCAACCGGGCCAAGCGGCTCATCAGGGAGGCGGCCAGGCAGATGCCGACGAAGCAAGGCTGGGACCTGGTATTTATCGCCCGCCGCCCGGTGGCGGGGGCCGACTACCACACCGTGAAGAGGGCGGTTGGCGAGCTCCTGGCCCGGGCGCAGCTTTTAGACGAGGGGAGCGGAGGGCCATGAAGAGGACGGCCCTGGGGCTCATCCGCCTCTACCAGGCGACCATATCGCAGGTCACCCCCCCGTCGTGTCGCTTCGTTCCTTCCTGCTCCCAGTATACCTATCAGGCCATCGAACGATATGGATTGGTGAGGGGCTCATGGATGGGGGCGAGACGCCTCGCCCGCTGCCATCCCTTCAGTGCCGGCGGGTATGACCCCGTCCCGTGATTGCCCTTTTCCTGGTTTTCTTCTATGAGACCGAGAGCAATAGTCGTCCTTGCCACTTGCCTGGTACTGAGCCTGGCGCTCGCCGGGTGCACCGGTGCGCCGTCGCGGGGGTGGTCCGGCCCCATCGCGGTCGGAGACATCGTCTACGTCGGCACCATGGACAGCCGGGTCATCGCCATAAACCCGGAGAGCCGCACTGCCGGCTACTCGTTCCCCCAGGAGTCTGAGGGCGAGTGGAGCTTCTCCCTGGGCGCAGTGGGTGGCGGCGGCTTCTTGAGCTGCTCCCCGGCGGTAGGGGTGACCACCTACGGCGTGCCCGCGGTGGCTGATGGCCTCCTCTTCATCGGGACCAGCGCCGGCAAGGTGTACGCCCTCGATGCCGCCGACGGCCACAGCGTGTGGGAGTACCCCCGCGGCGATGCCGCCATAGGCCCGGTCATCGCCAGCCCCGTCGTCGCCGACGACGTGCTCTACGTGGGCTCTGGCGATGGCCACCTCTACGCCCTCGACATCCTCACCGGCTCGCAACTATGGGACTTCGCCGCCGCCGACGATATCTGGGCCGCCCCTGCGGTCGCCGACGGCATGCTCTACATCGGCTCCTTCGACGGCCAGCTCTACGCCCTGGATGCCCAGAGCGGGGAGGTGGCCTGGCAGTTCTCCACCGGCGGTGCCATCGGGGCCACGCCGCTCGTCGACGAGGGCACGGTGTACATCGGCTCCTTCGACGGCCAGCTCTACGCCCTGGACGCCCAGAGCGGCGAGCCGCGGTGGGAGCAGCCGTTCGTTGCCGGCAACTGGTTCTGGGCGAGCCCGGTGATATACCAGGGCACCATCGTCGCCGGCTGTCTCGATCACAACGTATACTTCATCGATGCCCAGAGCGGAGAGGAGGCCCTGCCCGCCTACCAGGCCGGGGCCCCGGTGCGCGGCACCGCCGCCCTGATCGATGGCGTGGTCATAGTCGGCACCGAGGGGGGCAAGGTGCACGCCCTCGATGCCGCGACCGGAGAGAACATCTGGCAATACCCCCTGGGGGAGGAAGTGATAGGCCCTGTGCGCGCCGCGGTCTATGCCGTGGACGGGGTGGCCTACGTCCATGCCGCAGACATGGCGATATACGCCCTGGAGACCGAGCATGGCAACGAGCTGTGGCACTACTCCCCTTTTGAGTGAGCGATCCTTTGAGCCTGTTTTATGAGTAGAAGAAACCTGATAATAGGTCTCGCTGCCGTCGCGCTGCTGGCCATCACCTTTACCGTGGGCATCGGTGAGGCCTGGGACACCGTCCTGTTGCGGCCCATAATCAATCTCCTCATCCTGATGTCTGGCGTCCTCTTCGGCAGCTTCGGCCTGGCCATCATCGCCCTCACCATCGTGGTGCGCCTGGTCACGCTGCCCTTAACGCTTAGGCAGTTGCGCTCCACGCGCGCCATGCAGACCCTTCAGCCCAAGCTGCAAGAGATCCAGAAGAAGTACGCCAAGGATCAGCAGAAGATGCAGCAGGAGGTCATGAGGCTCTACCGGGAGGGGGGCGTCGATCCCCTGGGCTGCCTGTGGCCCATGCTCGTCCAGCTCCCGATATGGATCGCCCTGTACCAGTCAATCCTGCGGGCGCTTGCGGCATCTCCTGAGGAGCTCTTGAGCCTGTCGCAGCTCCTGTACTCGTCCTCTTTCATCTCCAGCACCGTGCCTCTGGGGGAGCGGTTCCTGTGGCTCAACCTGGCCCAGCCCGACAACTTCTACATCCTGCCCATCATGGTAGCTGCCACCATGTGGGCCCAGCAGCGGATGACCATGGTGCCCTCTGCCGACCCCCGGCAGCAGCAGATGAACACCATGATGCAGTGGCTGATGCCCATCATGTTCGGGTTCATCCTGCTCAGCTTCCCCAGCGGGCTTGCCCTGTACATCGTCGTCTCGACACTCATCGGAATCGTCATGCAGTACTTTGTCACCGGCTGGGGAGGGCTTAGCGGGCTGTTCCAGCGGAAGCCCCCTGCTGTGGTGCCGGTGCCCAAGAGAGAAGAGGAACCACCCGCGGAGGAGGGGCCTGCGGAGGCGGCCGCCGGGGGTGACAAACCACGCAAGAGGGTGGAGCATGGAAAGTCTGGAGGTAAGCGCGAAAACCGTAGAAGAAGCAGTAGAGATCGCGCTCGAAAGGCTCGGCGCAAGTCATGAGGACGTGGAGGTGGTCATCCTCAGGAAGGGGAGGCCGGGCTTCCTGGGCATAGGAGCGGAGGAGGCCACCGTGCAGGTGTCGCGGCGGCACCACGAGGAGGAGGAGGAGGCGCCGCGCCGGGTGGACGAGTTGGCCCAGGAGGTGCTGCAGCGTCTCCTCCATCTGATGAGGGTGCCGGCCACCGTCCAGGTACAGCAGCACTCTTCGTTCGAGGGCCATGCCCCGGTGCTCCTGGACGTACGGGGAGAGGACCTGGGCATCCTCATCGGGAGGCGTGGTCAGACCCTGGCCTCGCTTCAGTACCTGGTATACCTCATCATCAGCCACCAGCTCAAGAGCAGGGTGACCACCATCGTCGATGTGGAGGGGTACCGGGAGCGGAGGCACAAGGCGCTTAAGGCCATGGCGCTGCGGATGGCGGAGCGGACGCGGAGCACCGGGCAGTCCGTGGTATTGGAGCCCATGCCTGCCAACGAGCGCCGCATCATTCACCTGGCGCTCCAGGACTATCCCGACGTAGTCACCCAGAGCATAGGCGAGGGGGAGTCGCGCAAGGTGACCATCATGTACCGCAAGAAGGGCAGTGCGTCTTGACTTTCGCCGAGTGCGTCTGCTATAGTTTTATGTCGATATGCTACAGGCGATGACGGAGAGGAGTAGGGGGGAGCGGGGGCTGCAGCGAGTCTGGGATGGTGAGAGCAGATGCCGCCCGTCCTCTTGAAGATCGCTCCCGAGCTGCCAACCGAACGGTGAGTGCCTTCGGGCGCTTCGAAGCCCAGTAGACTTGGCCGGCCTCGTCAGCCGTTATCCCGACGGAGGCATGATAGTGCCTTGTTCGAGAGGTGCCCCGTGTGTGGGGAATGAGGGTGGTACCGCGGGCAGAACGGCCCGTCCCTTGGGGGACGGGCTTTTTAGTGGGTGGTGGAGCGAGAGCATTTC
>JAXHUE010000034.1:0-18372 GCA_034189655.1 Chloroflexota bacterium
CACATCACCCGCACTATCCTCACGTTCGGCGCAGACTTGATCCTGGCCGTGCCCGCCATGTCCGCACCGCGGTATGAGCACCAGTTGCAGCAGAAGCCCACTATCCTCGGCTCGAATCCGTCCTCATTCATACCATCACCCCTTCGATCTCAGCCATGATCTGCTCAGTGGTGAAGTGTCTCTGGGTTATGGCGGCGCTGGGACAGGTGGCGACGCACGTGCCGCAGCCCTTGCACAGGGCCCCGTTGATGCGGGAGACCACCTTTTCCGCGTCGAACGAGATGGCGCCGTAGGGGCAGAGCTGGATGCAGGTCTTGCAGCCTGAGCACAGCTCCTCGTCGACCACCGCGGTGATGGCCTCAAGCTGGACCCTGCCCCTGGCGATCACCGCCAGTACCCGGGCCGCCGCCGCCGAGGCCTGGGCCACGGTATCGGGTATATCCTTGGGGCCCTGGCAGCAGCCGGTCACGAAGACGCCGTCGGTCATGGTGGCCACCGGGTCGAGCTTGGGGTGCTTCTCCATGAAGAAGCCATCAGGGCTGCGGCTGATGGAGAAGAGGCGGGCGACATCTTCGGCATCGGCCTGGGGCTCGAGGGCAGTGCTCAAGACGACCATGTCCACCGGGACACGGCGCTGGACTCCGGCCAGGGTATCCTCGGAGACCACGATCAGCTTGCCCCGCTCCGCGGCGGTCTCGGCGACATCGGTCACCTCTGCCGGGCGACCGCGAATGAAGAGGTTGCCCTCTGCGAGGACTCTATTGTAGAACTCCTCGAAGCCCTTGCCGAAGCTCCTCATGTCGATGTAGAACTCGTAGATCCTGGCCCCGGGCACGTGCTCCCTCACCAGGTGTGCCAGCTTCATGGAGTACATGCAGCACACCCGCGAGCAGTACTCGTGGTAGTTCTCGTCGCGGCTGCCCACGCAGTGGATGATGGCCACATCGCTGGGGTGCGAGCCATCGGTCATGACGACGTCGCCGCCGGTCGGCCCTGCGGCGTTTATCATCCTCTCCAGCTCAAGGGCGGTGAGCACGTTGGGGAGCCGCCCATAGCCGTACCGCTGCAGCGGGGTGGGGTCAAAGGGCTGAAAGCCGGTGGCCATGATGATGTTGCCGACCTCGATCTCGATGATCTCGTCCTCCATGTCGTGGTTGATGGCCTGGTGCTCGCAGACGGTCTCGCACACCTTGCACTTGCCTGTCTTGAAGTGGATGCAGTGCTCTCGCGAGATCACCGGCACGTTGGGCACGGCCTGGAGGTAGGGGACGTGGATAGGGGTGGACGGGCCGAGAAGGGCTTCGCTGTGGATTATCTTCCTGCCCTCGAGGTCCTCCATGGTGAACAGTCCGGTGGGACACACCGCGGCGCAGGCGCCACAGCCGATGCAGGCCTCTGTGGATATCTCGGGGAAGACCGTCACTTCTCGTCCCGTCCCCCTGCTGGTGAAGTTGATGGCGCAGGCGCCAACCACTTCGTTGCACATCCTCACGCAGAGGCCGCACATGATACACTGCTCGTCCTCTGTCTTGAACCTTACTCTCTCCACCCCGTACTCTGTGGCCAGGTCCTGGATGACCTTCACGTTGGGGCATCGGGCCAGCATCAGCTCGATCAAGATCTTGCGGGCCTGAATAACCTCGGGCGAATCGGTCTTCACCTCCAGCCCTTCCGCCACCGGATAGGTACAGGAGGTCACCAGCCTCGACCTTCCCCTGACCGTTACCTCCACGGTGCAGAGGCGGCAGCCTCCGTAGGGGGTGAGCGCCTCGTGGTAGCAGAGGGTAGGTATGTGGATGCCCACGCTTCGCGCGGCCTCCAGCACCGTCATGCCTTCTTGGGCCTGGACCTCTCTACCATCGATCTGTAAGGTTATCTCATTCATGCTCATGCCTCGCCGATGCTATTTTCTTCGGATGCTCCTCTGCTTGACCGGGATCGGTGCCGGCACGGCCACGCCGCTGAGTCTGACGACGGCACCGAAGCGGGACGGGCAGACATCGAAGCACGTGCCACACTTGGTGCACTTATCCTGGTCGATCACGTGGACCTGGTCTTTGCCGCCACTGATCGCCTCTGCGGGGCAGTTTCTGAGGCAGATCAGGCAGGCCTTGCACTTCTGGGGGTCTATGTAGTAGGAAGTGAGGGCCTTGCAGCAGTAGGCCGCGCAGCGCTTCTCCCTGATGTGGGCTTCGTACTCGTCCCTGAAGTAGTGTATGGTGGTGAGCACTGGATTGGGCGCTGTCCCTCCCAGCGCGCACAGGGAGGTCTTGGCGATCACGTCGCCCAGCTCCTCCAGAAGCTCGATGTCGCCCTCCTCCCCCTCGCCCTCGCTGATGCGGGTGAGTATCTCTCGCATCCGCCTCACCCCCTCGCGACAGGGGAGGCACTTGCCACAGGACTCATCGCAGAGGAAGTTGAGGAAGTACCTGGCGACATCGACCATGCAGGTGTCCTCGTCCATGACGATCATGCCGCCAGACCCCATCATCGACCCCAGCTTGGTCAGCTCGTCGAAGTCCACGGGGGTGTCGATGGCGCTCTCGGGTATGCAGCCCCCTGAGGGCCCACCTGTCTGCACCGCCTTGAACTTCTTGCCGCCGGGGATCCCGCCGCCCACGTTGTCGAGGATGTCCCTGATGGTCATGCCCATGGGCACTTCCACCAGCCCGGTGTTGTTTACCTTTCCCACCAGGGAGAATATCTTGGTGCCCTTGCTGCCCTCCGTGCCGATGTTGCGATACCAGTCGGCGCCATTGTTGATGACGAGCGGCACGTTGGCCCAGGTCTCCACGTTGTTCAGGTTAGAGGGCTGGTCCCACACCCCCTTGATGACGGTGTGGATGTGCTTGGGCCTGGGCTCCCCGACCTTGCCCTCTATCGCCGTCATCAGGGCGCTGGACTCGCCGGAGACGAAGGCCCCGGCACCCCGGTGCACCTTGATGGTGAAATCGAATCCGGAGCCCAGGATGCTCTCACCGAGGAGGCCATACTCCTGGGCCTGCGTGATGGCGATGCCCACGTTTTCCACCGCCAGCGGGTACTCCTGCCTCACGTAGATGAAGCCCTGGTGGGAGCCGATGGCGTAGGCACCGATGATGAGCCCCTCGAGCACGCTGTGGGGGTTGCCTTCGAGCAGGCTTCTGTCCATGTAGGCCCCTGGGTCGCCCTCGTCGGCGTTCACGATCACGTACTTGATATCACCAGGGGCATTGCGACACTCCTCCCACTTCCTGCCGGCGGGGAAGCCGCCGCCCCCTCGACCGCGCACATCTGCCCTCTTCACCTCTTCCAGCACCTGGTCCGGGGTCATCTCGAAGAGTGCCTTGGCCAGGGCGCTGTAGCCGCCGAGGGCGATGTAGTCGTCGATGCACTTGGGGTCTATCTTGCTGTTGTTGCCGAAGACAAGCCGCATCTGGTTCTTGTAGAAGGGTATCTCGTACTCGTGGGCTATCCGCTCACCGGTGGTGGGGTCGGTATACGTCAGGCGGTCGATGACCCTGTCGTTGATAATGGTCTCGGAGATGATCTCGGGCACGTCCTTCGGCGTCACCTGAAGGTAGCAGAGCTCCTCAGGGGAGATCACCACCAGCGGCCCCTTCTCGCAGAAGCCGTGGCAGCCTGTCCTCTTCACGTCCACCTTGCTCTCCAGGCCCTGTCTCTTGATCTCCTCTTCGAACGCGACGCTCACCTTTTCGCTGGCGTATGCGCGGCAGCCAGTCCCAGAGCATATAGTGATGCAGAGCTTGCTGGGGTCCCTCGCGGAGATGATATCATCCCTCAGCTTCACCAAGTCCAGGGGCGTCTTCAGCCTTGTCATGGTCTCCCTCTCGTGGCTATTCATAGTTGTCCAGGATCTCGCTCACCTTCGATACCGGCAGCTTGCCGTAGTACTCACCGTCGACCACCATCACTGGCCCCAGGGCACAGCAGCCGAGGCAGTTCACTGTATCCAGGGTGAACTTCATGTCCTCGCTCGTCTCACCTGGCCCCAGGCCCAGCACCTCTTCCACCTTGTCCAGGACCTTTGGCGCGCCCCGCACGTGACAGGCGGTGCCCAGGCATACACTCACCACGTGACGTCCCACGGGAGTAAGGCTCATCGCCTTGTAGAAGCTGGCCACGCGGTACACCTGCGTTATCGGGATTCCCATCCTCTCGCTGATCCTGGCTATGGCCTCTTTGGGTAGCCAGTTGTACTCCCTCTGCACGTCCAGGAGCACCTGGATCAGGACCCCCTCTTCACCGGTGTAGCGCTCTACGATCTCATCTACCTTGTCTATCTCTGTGGCAACCATCTCACACGTCCTGCTCTATGAGATCACCTTTATTACCTGGTCCCCCTTCTTGATGACCCTCTTCGCGGGGACCATGGTTGTGGGACATTTGCTCCAGCACGTGCCACACCCGGTGCACTTGGTCTCATCCACGTAGCGTGCCTTCTTCCTGATCTTCACCGTGAAGTTGCCCACGTAGCCTGAGACCTCCTCGACCTCGCTGTAGGTGAGGAGCTCGATATTGGGGTGCGAGCCCACCAGGCTCATCTTGGGGGTGAGGATACAGGCGGAGCAGTCCAGGGTGGGGAAGGTCTTGTCCAGCTGGATCATGTGCCCGCCTATGGAGGGCTCCCTCTCCACCAGGTAGACCTTGTTGCCGGAGTCGGCGATCTCCAGGGCCGCCTGGATACCGGCGATGCCTCCGCCTACGATAAGGGTGCTGGGATTGACCGGGACGTACGTGGTCTCCAGCGGCTGGTGATAGTAGACTCGCCGCACGGCGCCGCTCACCAGGGCCTTTGCCTTCTCGGTCGCCGCCTCACGGTCCAGGGTGCACCAGGAGCAGTGCTCCCTGATATTGGCCATCTCGAAGAGGTACTGGTTGAGCCCCGCCTCCTCGCAGGCCCTTCTGTAGGTGGGCTCGTGCATCTGCGGGGAGCAGGAGGCCACCACCACGCGGTTGATCCCCATATTCTTTATGTCGTCTTTGATGAGGTTCTGACCGGGGTCGGAGCACATATACTTGTAGTCACGCGCCACCACAACTGACGGGAGTCCCCTCGCGAACTCGGCCACCTTCACCACGTCCACCGTGCCCGCGATGTTGCTCCCGCAATGACAGATGTAAACGCCTATCTTTGGCTCCACAGCAGCACCTCTGGCTATTTGTATTTCGATACCAGCCTCTTGGCAGAGACAATCCCTTTATCTATGCCCAGCTCTCTGCCGCTGAGCCCCAGGGCCAGGCCCACGAGCTGGGTGAAGAACAGCACCGGGATATCGTAGTGGGTCTTGAATTTCTTGTTGACCCTCCCCTGGTATACGTCCAGGTTTGTTTGGCACAGGGGGCAGACGGTAATGATACACTCGGCGCCGTGTGCTGCTGCGGAATCGAGCAGCTTGTGTATCAGGCCCAGGGCCACGCTCTCCTCCGGGATGATCAGGGAGCCACCGCAGCAGCGGGTCTTCAAGGGGAAGGGGACTACCTTGGCCCCGAGACTCTCGGTGAGGCGGTCGAGCGACTGGGGGAATTCAGGGTCGTCGAACCCGGGCCCGGGGCGGACGATCTGACAGCCATAGTACACCGCTACCTTCAGCCCGGTGAGGTCTCTGCGCACCTTTGCCGCGATCGCCTCACGGCCGACGTCATTGAGTATGACCTCCGCCAGGTGCCTGACCTGCACCTTGCCGTGATACTCCAGGCCTCCGGCTGCCAGGGCCTCCTGGACATCCCTCTGGAGCTGGGAGTGATGCTGGAGCATGGAGTTCGCTCTCCTCAGTGTGCAGTAACAGGAGCTGCACGCAGTGACCAGGTCGAGCCCCATCTTCTCCGCCAGCGCCAGGTTGCGCGCCGACATACAGGAGGAGATGAGCTCATCCACCGAGCTGTAGGGCGTGGACCCGCAGCAGTTCCAGTCTTCGATCTCGGTAAGCTCCAGGTCCAGGGCCCTGCTCACCGCCAGCGTAGACTGCCCATAGGCCTCTGCCCCTCCCCTCGAGGCGGAGCAGCCTGGGTAGTAGGCGTACCTCACGACGCAACCTCCACAGCAGCACGGGCTGTCTCCAGGGCCCGCGCCTTTGTGATAATGGCGGTAAGCTGCTGCCTGTCTTTGATGGTGTCAGGCCGCAGCGGCATGCGCCCGCGAAGCAGCATCTTCAGCCCTATGGGGGCCATCTTCAGGACCGCGAGGGGGCTGCTCTGCATGTAGTACCTCAGCATGAGGCTCACCTCGTGGACGCGCCCGTTGCGGTCGATGATGTCGACGAAGGCGCGGTTCATGATCGGCTCACCGGTAGGCCCGTAGGAGAAGCCATTGCGGAAGGCCAGCTGCCTCAGGCTGTACATGAGGTGGGTCACCGGGACACCTTGGGGGCAGCGCTCGGTGCACAGGTAGCAGGAGGCGCAGTACCACATGGAGTCACTGGATATGACCTCTTTGCGCATCCCGGCGCGCACCATGGCGATCATTCTACGGGGCGAGTACTCCATCTCGTTGGCGTTGGGACAGGACCCGGTGCAGGTCCCACACTGAATACAGTTACAGATTCCGTCCCCGCCTAGCATGCCACAGACCTCATCCAGGAAGCCGGTGCCATTTCCCAGCCCGCTCTTGGCCTGGGCCGTCTTGTGCTTGTTGTACCAGCCTACAGTCCCTGTCAGCAAGAGCCCAATAAGCGCCGGGATGCCAACGAGGATGCCGAGCCCTATCAGGATACCCAGAAACACTTCCATCGTCATTCATCCCCCTTACTGTAATATCGTGACCCTGTCTTTCGGTTGGGGTGCCCCCCATCGTTGAACGCCTATCCCTCTGGGGGGCACCGCCAACCATGTCATGGTGTTGGTATAACCCCTACCTTCGCCCTGAGGTGACAAGCTCTCGCTCTTCCTCGGCGGGCTGGGCCTCGGCCTCGCCCTGCTTCACCTCGATCTGCCGGGCGCGCTCCCTGCGGTGCGCCAGCTCAGCGACGCCCACGAGCGTAAAGCCGATGAGGGCCGGGATACCGACGAGAATTCCGAGCCCTATCAGGATGCCCAAGAACACCTCCATCGTCCTTCCTCCCCTTTTGTATGTAGTCCGCTATTCGCTTGGTTGGGGTGCCCCTCGAGCGCTGATGACTGTCTCTCTCGAGGGGCACCGCCAACCGGTCGTAGTGTTGCCGCACATTCTACCGTCGACCCGCGGCAACAAGCTCTCGCTCTTCCCTTGCGGGCTGGGTCTCGACCTCGGCCTCAACCTGCTTCACCTCGATCTGCCGAGTCCGGGCACGCTCCCGGCGCTGCCCCAGCTCAGCGACACCCACAAGCGTAAAGCCGATGAGGGCCGGGATACCGACGAGAATTCCGAGCCCTATCAGGATGCCCAAGAACACTTCCATCGTACTCCCCCCCTTCCTTTTTTTATCCAACCTGGCCTTTTATTTTCGGTTGGTGTGCCCCCCAGCGCTGATGCCTCTCTCTCTGGGGGGCACTCCCAACCGGCCATGGTGTCGTCATTTCCCTACTGCGACCCCCACCTTCGTCGTCTCGATCCGTCCACCCGTGGCCCTGCGAGCCGTCCGGAGGTGCCCCACCAGCTCCGCTGTGCCTACGAGCGCGAAACCGATGGCGACGGGGATGCCGACGAAGACGGCGAGTCCCTGAAGCATACCCACCATCACTTCCATCGTCCCTTACCTCCTTTCCCTTACTTTCAGACCCTGTGGCCTTTCCAGGCCGGCCAGAGGGTTGTTAACGTACCTTGCCATTGCCCTTGAACAGGCGTGACGCAAACCTGCGCCGTACATCGTGATACTGGATCAAGCAGCCTGCCAGGAACAGTATTGCCACCGGAATGCCTAGACCGACAGTGAGCCCCAGTACTATCTCTGCTCCGGTTGTCAGTCCTTCCATGGCTCCCCTCCTCAACCTCTCCTTTCCTCTGTCCAATCATAGAGTAGCACTTGGAGAGGCAATGCACATTGGGTTCTGTGCCTATCTCTCGATGGGTAAAGGCGCAAAGAGATTCTCGCTGCAGTAGGCCTCTCTACAGTCGGCACTGAGGGGGCAGGTAGGCAAACTGACCTAGAAGGGGTAGGCCTTTTTCAGGGTGGTGACAGACCCTCATTACACTGTATAATTAAGTTGCGTGGAGGACTATTGGGTGGTGCATGATGGGTAAGATCAGAGTTGTGATTGCCGATGACCATGTAGTAGTGCGCGAGGGCACTCGCGAGCTGCTGGGACGGGAGACAGACCTGGAGGTCGTTGGCGAGGCCGGAGACGGGGAGGAGGCGGTGAAGGTGGTCGGGCAGCAGCGGCCGGACGTGGCCATAATAGATATCGCCATGCCCAAGCTCAACGGCATCGAGGCGACAAAGCAGATAAAGGCGCTGTGCCCTGCCACCGCGGTGCTCATACTCACCGCCTACGACAATGACCAGTACATCTTCGCCCTCCTGGAGGCCGGTGCCGCTGGCTACCTGCTCAAGAATGTCCGCGGCCAGGAGCTGGTGGATGCCATCAGGTCGGTGCACGCCGGGGAGTCGGTGCTCCATCCCGTGGTGGCGCGCAAGGTATTGAAGCGCTTCGTTGACCCGTCGCGCGAGCCGAGGGAGTGCCGGGAGGCCGACCTCACCGACAGGGAGATGGAGGTGCTGAAGCTGGCGGCACGGGGGCTGAGCAACAAGGACATAGCTGAGGAGCTGTGCTTGAGCGTGCGCACCGTTCAGGCCCACCTGGGGAATATCTTCGGCAAGCTCATGGTAGGCTCACGCACCGAGGCAGTGCTGCACTGCCTGAAGAAGGGCTGGATCAGCGTAGAGGAGATATCCTGAGTAGCCCGGGGCCGGCAAATCGAGAGGGCATCGATGTGATCCCCGAGAGTCTGTCTAGTCTGATTCGCAACCTCAGCTTCTGGCTGGTGCTGGCCATGCTCCTCTTCTGTGCCTTCTTGCACTACAGCCCCCACGTGGCTATTCTGCAGGCGGTCTCCCCCCAGGAGGTCTTGGGCCTCACCCGCCACGTCATGGACCGCATCCTTTTCCTCCTGCCGGTGACCTATGCCGCCTTCGCCTTTGGGGTGGGGGGTGGGCTGATCGCCCTGGCGGTCTCCACCGCCATTATGATACCGCGCATTGTCCTCTTCTCTCCTGTCCCCGCCGATGCCACCATTGAGACTGCCAGCATTGTCCTGGTGGGTGGCCTGGTAGTCCTCTTTTTCCAGTCGCAGGAGGCGGAGAGGAAGCGCCGCGTGTACCATGAGAGGCGGCTCGCTGCCCTGAACGCAGTCTCGCAGATAGTTACCCAGTCGCTGGAGCTGAGGGAGGTCCTGGATAGTGCCCTGGGCAAGGTCGTGGAGGTAACAGGGGTAGACGCCGCCCAGGTGCGCCTCGTCGACCCGCTGACTAATGAGCTTTCCCTCGCCGCCTTCTACGGCCTTTCCTCGGAGTATGCCCGCGGGATAGTCGGGGTGAAGGTAGGCCAGGGCCTGCACGGGATGGTGGCCGCCACCGGGGAGCCGCTGATCGTGGAGGACGTCTCGAGCGACCCCAGGGTCACCAGGCCGGAGGCGAAGCAGGAGGGACTGCACGCCATGCTCATCGTCCCGCTAAGGGTAAGGGCCGGTGTCGTCGGCGTCCTCTCGGTGGCCATGCGCCATCCCCACAGCTTCTCCCCCAACGAGGTGGAGCTCCTCTCTGCTATAGGGAACCAGGTAGGGATTGCTATCGAGAATGCCCGCCTCTACGAGCAGGAGCGGCTGGTGGCGGAGCAGTTGCGGGTATCGGAGAAGACCTACCGCGACCTTTTCGAGAATGCCAATGATGCCATCTGGGTCCACGACCTGGAGGGCACGATCGTGACCGCGAACCCGGCTACCTCCAGGCTCACCGGCTACGAGCGCGAGGAGCTGATAGGGAATATGGCTCAGCACTTTCTTTCAGGGCGACAGATGGGCGTGGCACGAGAGGTCCAGCGAAAGCTGCTCGCCGGCGAGGCGCTCGAACAGCCGTATGAGCAGCGGATAGTCAAGAAGGACGGTAGCGAAGCGATCATCAAGATGGCGAGCAGCCTCATCAGCAGGGACGGTCAGCCAGTGGGCTTCCAGCACGTGGCCCGGGACGTGACCGACGAGGAGAGGGTGAAGGAGAACCTGCGTTTCTATGCCCAGCAGGTTACCCGTGCCCAGGAGGAGGAGCGGAGGCGCATTTCCAGGGAGCTGCACGACGACACGGCCCAGGGGCTGATCGCCCTCTCCCGCCAGTTGGAGAAGCTCATGCTTGCCGACGAGCAGCTATCGGAGGAGGGCGTCAGGCTGCTCGATGGCCTTCAGCAGCAGACCGATGCCCTGCTGGAGGGGGTGCGTCGCTTCAGCCAGGACCTGCGCCCTTCGGTACTGGATGACCTGGGCCTGCTCCCAGCACTGGAAACGCTGGCCGACGACCTGACAAAGCTCGGCATCGTCACCGCTATCAGCATAGTGGGCCAGGCAAGGAGGCTCCCCATAGAGGCAGAGCTGACCCTGTTCCGCATCACCCAGGAGGCGGTGAGGAATGTGTGGCGGCACTCTCGGGCCTCGGATGCCGAGCTCATCGTGGAGTTCAGCGACGCCAAGGTTGTCATAACCGTGAGCGACAACGGCAGGGGCTTCGAGCTGCCGCCGCGGCTGGGCGACCTGGCCATCATGGGCAAGCTTGGCCTGGCCGGAATGCAGGAGCGGGCCAAGCTGATCGGTGCCACGCTGGCACTGGAGTCGAAGCCGGGTACCGGGACTACGGTGACCGTGGAGATGCCGCTGTAGTCCGTCCCCGGGTCAGATTACGGCCTCTCGCCGAAAGCGGGCTATCTCCTCCGCGCTGTACCCCCCTATGCCGCTCAAGACCTCCTCGTTGTGCTCTCCCAGCGCGGGTGCGATGCTCTTTGTCCTCACAGAGGTCTCGCTGAAGTGGACGGGGTAGCCGGGGAGCCTCACCGTGCCGTAGTCGGGGTCATCGAAGTCTATGATGTACTCGTTCTCCATGACCTGGGGGTCGCTCTCGAGCTCCAGGGCGCTGTTTACCGGGCAGGCGATTAAGTCGATCTCGGCGAAGGCCTTTAACCATTCGTCTCGCGGCCTGGTGGCGAAGATGTCGTCGAATACCGTTACCAGTGAGGTGGTGTTTTTCAGCCTCATCTCCCTGGTGCTGAACTCGGGGTGGTCCTGGAGCTCGGGGTGCCCCATGGCCTGGCACAGCATCGGCCACCTGTCCTCCCAGTGGGCCGGGAAGGCCATGCAGAGCCACCTGCCGTCCTGGCACCTGTAGTAGTTCCTCAAGGGGTCGGTGTCCGAGCGATGGTGCTTGGGGACATCTCGCTTGAGCTGGAGGGCAGTCAGGACGTTCATGTACTGGAGGTACATGGCGGTGCCCAGTATCGACGTGTGGACGTGCTGCCCGATGCCGAAGCGCTCCCGCATCAGGAGGGCGGTGAGGATGGCGTGGCTGGTCATGATGGCGGTGGCCTGGTCGATGACGCCGAAGTGGAGCACCATCGGGGGCATGTCGGGCTCTCCCATGGCGAACATGAGCCCGGAGCGCGCCTGCCCCTGGAAATCGAAGCCGCCGCGACGGCTGTCGGGGCCTCGAGAGCCGTAGGCCGAGACCGATACGTAGATGAGCCTGGGGTTGTGCTCCAGGAGCGTGGGGTAGGTCATCCGCATCTCCTCCACCACCTGGGGGCGAAAGTTGGTGAGGAACACGTCGGACCTGGACACCAGGCGATAGGCGATCTCCCTCCCCTGCTCCTGCGTCAGGTTTACCGTGATGCCTTTCTTGCTGCGGTTGGAGGCCTCGTTGAACAGGCTCCTCCCACCGGGGAGCTCGAAGGAGGCGTGCCCGAACCGCGCCTGGTGGCGCATGGGGTCGCCCACCCCCGGCTGCTCTATCTTGATCACCTCTGCCCCCATCTCGGCGAGGATGGCGTTCGCCCCCGGCCCGGCGTGGAAGGTTCCCCACTCGAGGACCCTGATCCCCTCCAGTGGCTGGTGCATGTCTCCCTCCTTTACAGCACGCGACGTTGGTGTTGCTTCTCCAGGCAGGTGACCTCCCCCGCCGCACAGAGCCGCCCTGCCCCTGGTCGTCTGAAGCCTAGCACGGCCCCCCGGTGCCGTCAAGTGGCCCAGGATGGAAAGGGGGCACTTGACGGGGTGGTGCCTGGGCACTATACTGAATGAGGTTCAGTCAGCTAAATCCTGGGGGCGGGCCGCCCGTCCCCTGCCGGCGCCATAGATGCCATGCGCCCAGCCAGCGGCTCCCACCGGGGCGCGAAAGGGGGCACCGATGACATATCCCTGGTCACGGCTGCGCGAGGACGTCATCAAGGGCTACGACGACAGGGTGACAGAGGACCTGAAGGCGGCGCTCGACGAGGGAGGCACCCCCCTGGAGATCATAGAGTCCTGCCTGGTCCCGGCCATCATCGATGTCGGCACCATGTGGAATGCCGGCGACTGCTACCTCCCCGACGTGATACTGAGCGTGGAGGCCTTCAAGGCGGCGAGCACACCGCTGGAAGCGATGCTTAAAGGCCAGATGGGGCGTACCATCGGGAGCGTGGTCATCGGCGTCGTCGAGGGGGATGCCCACGACCTGGGCAAGGACATCGTCGCCGCGCTGCTCACCGCGGTGGGCTTCGAGGTGCGTGACCTGGGCATAAACGTGGCCACCGCTGCCTTCCTCTCCGCCGTCCACGAGGGCCGGCCCGATATCCTCGCCCTGGGCGCCTACATGAGCACCACGGTGTTTTCGATGCGGGAGGTGCTCAAGGCCCTGGAGGACGCCGCGCTGCGCGAGGCGGTGAAGGTCATGGTGGGGGGCATACCCCTCTCGCGCCGGACGGCGCGGGAGATGGGCGCCGACGGCTACGGGGAAGACGCCCTGGAGGCAGTGGCCTGTGCCAAGAGGCTGGTCGGCGTGGTAGATGAGGGCGCGCGCGCGCCCTGGGGCCCGCTGTCAATAGGCAGGGGGGCCCGGAGAAGATAGGAGGTGCGAGACACGTGGTCGAGGTAGCTGCGAGCGAGGGGGGAGTAAAGGCGCCCAACAAGAGGCAGCGGAGCAAGGAGGCCACCCGTCAGCGTATCATCAAGGCGGCCATAGACGTCTTCTACGACAAGGGGTACCTCTCGGCGAGCGTTGCAGAGATCGCCGAGAGGGCATCGGTCAGCGTCGGGGCGGTCTTCTTCCACTTCAACGATAAGAGGAGCCTGTTCGTGAGCACCATCCGGGAGGCCAACCTGCGGTACGTGGCCCGCTTAGACGGCGCCGTGAGTCGTATCTCGATCTCGAACAGGGGCCTGCTGGAGAAGATAGAGGCCATCGCGCAGAGCCACCTGAAGATCGCACAGGCCTACACCGAGTTCTACTCCAGCGCCATACACGAGATCTTCATCGTCGACCTCGATTTCGAGCTCATCCCCAGGGAGATGTGCCAGGGCATCATCGCCAGGCTGGAGGGGCTCATAGAGGAGGGCCGCGAGCAGGGCATATTCTCCCCCGACGTGAACGCCGGGGCGGCGGCCCACCTCCTGTTCTACATACCCATCGTCACCCTCTCACAGAGGGGGTTGAACGGCGATACCGGGCGCAGCCTCCCCACAAGCTGCAGCGAGTCGGTTCACAGCCTGGTATGCGGGCTGCTGGACCGGCGGCAGGGCCAAGGGGCCATAAATGGGTAGCACCAGCGCACCAGGGGGAGGTGGCGTGGCAGGCGGAGGAGAGGGCACCTTCCAGGTGGTGTTCCAGCCCTCCGGGAAGAGGGGCTCCTACCGCGGGCCGGTGCGGCTCCTGGACGCCGCTCGCCGCGCCGGCGTGGGCCTGGAATCGGTGTGCGGCGGCGTCGGCGATTGCGGCCGCTGCAAGGTGATAGTGACCAGTGGCCCCACCTCGCACCTCACCGGCATAGAGGAGGCGCTCTTGAGCGC
Source organism: Chloroflexota bacterium (assembly GCA_034189655.1). GTDB lineage: Bacteria > Chloroflexota > Dehalococcoidia > E44-bin15 > E44-bin15 > JAXHUE01. Next base: position 13,934 of record JAXHUE010000034.1, read on the forward strand.
CGAGGAGATCGCCCAGGGCTATCGCCTGGCCTGCTGCACCAGGGTATACGGGGATGCCGAGGTCTTCGTGCCCCCGGCACCGAAGCTCGATGCCCAGAGGCTCCAGGTCGAGTCCAAGGAGATGGCGCTGGAGGCGGAGCCGCCGGTCAGGGAGTACGAGGTGGAGCTCCCCGAGGCCACCCTCGCCGACATGCGCTCCGACCTGGGGCGGCTCTGCGATGCCCTCGCTGGCCAGGGTGCCCAGGCCGATGCCGTGGACTACACGGCGCTCAAGGCGACCTCGGCCGCGCTCAGGGAGGGGCAGTGGTCGGTACAGGTGGCCGTCAGGGGGAGAGAGATAGTGGCGGTATCGCCCACCGGGCGGGCGTCGGCGGGGCTGGGCATGGCCGTAGACCTGGGCACCACCAAGATAGCGCTCTACCTGGTGGACCTGGGCACCGGGAAGACGGTAGACATGAGGGGCATCCAGAACCCGCAGATACCCTTCGGCGAAGACGTCGTGTCCCGGCTTCAGACCATCATGGAGGACGAGGAGGCCCTGGGGCTGCAGAGCGCAGCGGTCTTAAAGGCCATAAACAAGGAGATCGCCAGGATGTGCCGCCGCAACGGCACCACTCCCCAGCGCATCCTGGAGGCCACCATCGTGGGCAACACCGCCATGCACCACATCCTGCTGCGGCTGCCCACGCGGCAACTGGCGCTGTTCCCCTTCGTCCCGGCGACAGACAGGCCGCTGGAGGTGAAGGCCCGGGAGCTGGGGCTGGCCATCTCCCCCGGCGCCTACATCTACTTCCTGCCCCCCGTGGCCGGGTTCGTCGGGTCAGACCACGTGGCCATGCTCCTGGCAACCGGCGTATACCGCCACCAGGGCAACGCGCTCGGCATCGACATCGGCACCAACACCGAGATCGCCTTGAAGACGCCGGGCGGCATCACCGCCTGCTCCACCGCATCGGGCCCCGCCTTTGAGGGGGCGCGCATCAAGTGCGGGATGAGGGCCAGCCCCGGCGCCGTGGAGCGGGTCGCCATCGACGAGGGCGACCTGACGGTAGATATCAAGACCATAGCCGACGAGGCCCCCGTCGGCATCTGCGGCTCGGGCATCGTGGACGCCATCGCCGAGATGCTACGCGTGGGCCTAATAGACGAGAGGGGCAGGATCATCCCTGGCGGGCGGGGGGTGAGGCTGGGCCCCGCGGGGAGGCCTGAGTTAGTGCTCGCCGCCGCGGACGGCGGCCGTTGCCCCCAGGACATCGTCATCACCCAGAGAGACGTGGCCGAGGTCCAGCTGGCCAAGGGGGCCATCCGCACCGGGACCGACATCCTGCTGGGGCGCGCCGGCCTCGCCGCGGGGGACATCGACCGCGTGGTGATAGCGGGGGCCTTCGGCAGCTACATATCGCCCGCGGCCACCGTGGAGCTGGGCATGTTCCCCCGCCTGCCACTGGAGCGGTTCGAGCAGGTGGGCAACGCCGCGGGGGCGGGGGCCAGGGCGGTGCTGGTCTCCACGCGAGAGCGCTCCCGGGCGGAGCAGCTCGCCGCGGAGGTGGGCTACATCGAGCTCGCCGCCGAGCCCGATTTTCACCGCCAGTTCGCGCTCGGCATGAGGTTCGGGCGATGATGAGCGGCCGCCTCTAGGCGCTGCCACCGCGGCCGGAGAGAAACGATGGGGGCTTTGCCCGATGCGCGATGATGTGAGGGCGGCATTCGAGGGCGGCATCCCCCGCCGGCTCCCCAGGGGGGAGCTGTGGCTCGGGGCCGACGTCTTCGCCGGGCTCGGCGTGGCCGACGACATCGGTGCCCGCCTCTCGCTGTGCGCCGACATGGGGATGGACCTGGTCGCCGTACCCGTGGGCGAGGCCCAGGCCCAGCCGTGCGGGCGCTCGTTCGCTGCCGCCGATATCGCCGCTGCCGCTGGCGGCGACCTGTTCGTCGTCGCCGTCGTGAGCGGCCCCTTCCAGCGCCTGGTTGAGAGGCTGGGCCTGCGCCCGGCGCTCGCCGCGCTGGGCCGGGGCGGCCCCAGGCCCGCCGCTATGCTGGGCGACGAGGCGCAGGGGGTGGGCCACCTGGTAGAGGCATGCCTGGGACAGGGGGTGGGTGCCGTGGTGCTCGCCGACGACCTGGCCTACGACAGGGCCACCTTCTTGAGCCCTGCCGACTTACGCCGCCTGGTGTGTCCCCTCTACCGGGAGCTGGTGGGCCTGATCCACCGCGGCGGCGCCTATGCCGTCCTGCACTCGGACGGGGACATCACACCCATAGTGCCCGACATCGTCTCGGCGGGGTTCAACGGCCTCTCCTGCCAGGAGGAGTGCTTAGACCTCTTCTCCCTGAAGCGGGCGTACGGCGCGGGCCTCACCCTGCTCGCCGGGATGAGCGGTGAGCTGTTGAGCGCGGCGTCGCTCCGGGCGCGGCACAGAGAGCGGTTCATAGAGACGGTGAAGGGCCTCGGCGGGGGTGGGGGGCTCATCTTGAGCTCCTCCTCTGGGCTCCACTCACCGCGCATGGTGCGGAACGCGCGCAGGCTCTATCGCCTGGCCGACGAGGCCCTCGCCGCCGCGGGGGGCCCGGTGTGGCAGGGGTGAAGGAGGTGCACCAGGGAAGAAGGGAGAGCGGGGATCCTCACCCGATGTGAACATACACCGCGATGAAAGGAGGAGTCTATGCCCGACGCATCAAAGACACTGGAGGGGATCACGCAGAGCATCATCGAGGGCGACGACACCGCGGCCAGGGCGGGTGTGGAGCAGGCCCTCGCTAGTGGGATCGCGCCCGTGGACATCCTGAACAAGGGGATAGTCCCCGGCATCCAGACCACAGGCCGGCTGTGGGCAGAGGGCCACTACTTCATGCCCGATGTCATCCTCGGCGCCGAGGCCTTCAAGGCCGCGACGAGTGTGATCGAGCCCCTGCTGAAGGCCGGCGATGCCCCCAAGGTGGGCACGGTGGCCATGGGGGTGGTCGCTGGCGACATGCACGACCTGGGCATCACCATCGTCGGCACCATGCTCCGTGGTGCCGGGTTCGAGGTGCAGGAGCTGGGGATAGATGTGCCCGTCGCCACGTTCATCGAGAAGGTCAGGGGTGGAGGGATCGATATCATCGGCATGGGGGCCTACATGACCACCACCATGCTGGTGATGAGGGGCGTGATCGACGAGCTGAAGCGGGAGAAGCTCAGGGACAAGGTCAAGGTGATGGTGGGGGGGGTGCCCCTCACACAGGAGTATGCCGACGAGATCGGGGCCGACGCCTGGGGCAAGGATGCCCTGGATGCCGTGGTCAAGGCAAAGAGACTGATGGGGGTGAGCTGAAATGGGCATGATGGAATCAGCGATCCAGGGGCTGCTCTATGCACAGGGGACGTACCAGGGCGATCTCGACCCCATAGCCCGCATCGTGGCGACGATAAGCGGGAAGCCAGACCGCCCCCCGATAGCGGCCCAGATGCACGACCACGCCATGTACCTGGCAGGGGTGCCGGCGAAGAAGTTCTACTACGATGCCCAGACCTTCTTCAACACCATGCTCTCGGTGTTCCTGTACTACGGCATGGACATGGCGCTGTTCTTCGGCGACGTGTACAACTTCGAGGTGGAGGCACTGGGGGGCACGATGATTTACGGGGAGAACTCGATGCCCACCGTGGACTTCACCGACCCGCTGATTAAGGAGCCCAAAGACCTGCTCAAGCTGAAGACGCCCGACCTGCACCACGATGGCAGGATGCCCTACGCCCTCGAGGTCATGAGGCTGAACGCGCAGATGGGCCTGGGGCTGGGGATGTTCTGCGCCCCCTTCAGCCTCGCCGTTGCCATGCGGGGCTACCCCGCCCTGATCAGGGACATGAGGCGCGACCCCCAGTTCGCCCACGAGCTGTTCACGTTCATCGTCGACGAAGTCCTGGTCCCCTACATCAGGGTCATGAAGGAGGACGTGGGCATCGCCGTTGCCATAGGCGCCGATGCCTGGTCGGCGTTTCCCAACGTGACGCCCCAGATGGGAGAGGAGTGGGTGGTGCCCTATGTGCTGCGGCTGCGCGAGGCCACCGCCCGCTTCGGCGTGTTCAGCGCGGCCATCGCCTCCCTCGACTACTGCGAGGAGCAGCCGGAGCGCTTCAACAACGACATCATCAGGAAGTGCCTCGACGCCCAGTCACAGGTCGTGGGCACGCCCATAGGCTTCATGGGGATGGGGCGCTGGCAGGACATCGATATCCGCGTGGTGCGTGAGTGGGCCCTGGAGAGGGGGGGAGAGCGGGGCACCGTCCCCATCATGGCCGGGGTCAACGCCCGCCTCCTCAGGGACGGGCCGGTGAACCGCATCACCGAGGTGATAAAGCGCTACGTAGACGTCCTGGGGCGCGACGGCAGGATAGTGGGGTTTCTGGCCAACATCGCCGCCGACACGCCGCCGGAGCACGTGCACGCCGCCATCGC
>JAXHUE010000035.1:0-15774 GCA_034189655.1 Chloroflexota bacterium
ACCAGCCTGGTCATCAACGTCATCGCCGCCGCGGTCACCGCCTTCATCTACTTCCGCCACGGCAACCTCTACGTCAAGCCCGCGCTGTGGATAGCCCTTGGCTCCGTTGCCGGGGCCCAGGGGGGCAGCGTCCTGGCCCACCAGATACCCCCCATGGGCATGAGCAACCTCTTCGGCCTGTTCCTCATCCCCATGGGCCTCCTGCTGTGGTTCCGCGGCATCCGCCGCGGCGAGGGCCTGGCCGCCACACCAGGGGAGGGGGACACCGCCCCGGCGATGACCCGGCGCAGCACCCTGCTGGCACTGGGCCTGGGGCTGTTCGTGGGCGTCATGTGCGGGCTGTTCGGCGCCGGCGGCGGGGTGATGATACTGCTCATCCTCATCTTCGTCCTGCACTACCCGCTGCACTTGGCAGTGGGCACCTCGTCCCTTATAATGGCAATAACCGCGGCCTCAGGTGCGGTGGGCTACGCCATACAGGGCAGCGTGGAGCTGTCTACCGCCCTCATCGCCAGCGTGGCCACGGTGGCCGCGGCCGGGGGCGGGGCGCGGGTGGCCAACCGCGCATCAGAGCGCACCCTGGGCCGCATCATCGGAGCCATAATGGCGGCCCTGGGCATCGCCATGATAGTCACCCAGTACCTGGCCTAGAAGGTAACAGCCATGCGCATGACCAACCTGTTCGGAAAGACCCTGCGCCAGACGCCGTCGGAGGCGGAGAACGCCAGCCACCAGCTCATGCTCAAGGCAGGCATGGTACACCAGCTCGCCTCCGGCATCTACAGCTACCTCCCCCTGGCCTGGCGCTCTCTCATGAAGATAGAGGGCATCATTCGCCATGAGATGGACGCCATCGGCGGGCAGGAGCTGCACATGCCCGTGCTCCAGCCCCTGGAGCTGTGGCAGGAGAGCGGCCGCGACCGCCTCTTCGGCGCCGGCCTGTTCACCTTGAGCGACCGCCGCGACCGCCGCATGGTGCTGGCCCCCACCCACGAGGAGGTGGTCACCGAGCTGGTGCGGCGCAACGTGAAGAGCTACCGCGACCTCCCCCTCATGCTGTACCAGCTCCAGACCAAGTTCCGCGACGAGCCCCGCCCCCGCGGCGGGCTGCTGCGGGTGCGCGAGTTCGCCATGAAAGACCTCTACAGCTTCGACGTCGACGAGGCGGGCCTCGATGCCAGCTACCAGAAGGTGGTCGCCGCCTACCGGCGCATCTGCGACCGCTGCGGCCTGACCTCCATGGTGGTGGAGGCCGATAGCGGTGCCATCGGCGGCAAGGAGTCCCACGAGTTCACCGTCATCGCCCCAAGCGGCGAGGACGTCGTCCTGCACTGCCCCCACTGCGGCTACGCCGCCAACGCCGAGCGGGCCGAGAGCGCAAAGGCCCCCGGCCACCACGAGGAGCCGCTCCCCGTCGAGGAGGTGGCCACGCCGGGGAAGAAGACCATCGAGGAGGTGGCCGGCTTCCTGGGCCTGCCCCGCGAGCGTACGCTCAAGGCCGTGTTCTACCTGGCCGACGGCGAGCTGGTGTTCGTCGCCATCCGCGGCGACATCGAGGTCAACGAGGTCAAGCTCAAGAACGCCCTGAAGGCAGGCGAGCTGCGCCTGGCCACCGAGGAGGAGGTGGCAGCGGCCGGGCTGGTCGCCGGCGCCGCCTCGCCCATCGGGATTGCCGGGATCAGGCGCATCGCCGACCCATCCATCGCCATGGGGGCCAACCTGGTGGCCGGTGCCAACCGTCCCGACCACCACCTGAAGAACGTGAACTACCCCCGCGACTTCTCCGTGGACCTCGTGCTCGACATCGCCACCGCCCGCGCCGGCGAGGGCTGCCCCCGCTGCGGCCACGGGCTCCAGACGGCGCGGGGCATCGAGGTGGGGCACGTGTTCAAGCTGGGCACCTCCTACAGCGAGCTGCTGGGCGCCACCTTCCTCGACCAGGAGGGGAGAGAGCGCCCCACAGTCATGGGGTGCTACGGCATCGGGGTGGGGCGGCTGCTCGCCGCCGCCATCGAGCAGAACCACGACGAAAAGGGCATCATCTGGCCCACCGCCATCGCCCCCTACCGCGTCTACCTGTGCCCCCTCTCCATGGACAACAGCGACGTGACGGCCGCGGCAGAGCGGCTCTACGGTGAGCTTGGGGAGGCCGGGGCCGAGGTGCTCCTCGACGACCGCGACGAGTCGCCCGGGGTCAAGCTCAACGACGCCGACCTCCTGGGCATGCCGCTCAGGGTGGTGGTGAGCCCGCGCAGCCTGGGCCAGGGGAGTGTGGAGGTGAGGTGGCGGGCACAGAGAGATGCCCACCTGGTCCCCCTCGAAGGCGCCGCCGCCGAGCTTGGGGCCCTGCTCTTCTCCAGATAGGCCGCTACAGGGGTTGCATCGGCGGCTGGGTTGTGCTATACTCCCGGTGAAAGAGGAAGAGCGCAAGCGCGAAAAGTGGGTGTTCGTCTCCCACTTTTTTATTGGGAGGTGTAGGGCCAGGTGAAGAGCGATTTCATGCTCGCCATCACACAGCTCGCCGCTGAGAAGAACCTGCCGCGAGAGGTGGTGCTGGAGGCGGTGGAGACCGCGCTTGCCTCCGCATTCCGCAAGAACAGCTTCGCCGCCAACCAGAACATCGAGGTGAAGATAAACCCCAACACCGGCGAGGTGAAGGTCTACGTCCAGAAGGCGGTGGTGGAGGAGGTGACCGACAACCGCCGCGAGCTGAGCCTGGAGGAGGCCCGGAAGCTCAAGAAGGGGGCCGAGTTCGGCGACGTCATCGACATCGAGGCCACGCCCCAGAACGCGGGGCGCATCGCGGCGCAGACGGCGAAGCAGGTAGTGCTACAGCGGCTGCGCGAGGCAGAGCGGGAGCTGGTCTTCGAGGAGTTCGCCGACCGCGAGGGCGAGATCGTCACCGGCATCGTGCAGCGGATAGAGCCGCGGCAGATCATCCTCGACCTGGGGCGGGCCGAGGGCGTCCTTCCCTTCCCCGAGCAGGTGCGCACCGAGCACTACCGGGTGGGGCAGCGGCTCAAGACCTACCTGGTAGAGGTGAGCCGCACCAGCAGGGGGCCCCAGGTCATCGTGTCGCGCACCCATCGCAACCTGCTGCGCTGTCTCCTGGAGATGGAGGTCCCTGAGATATACAGCGGCGTCGTGGAGCTCAAGGCCATCGCCCGCGAGGCCGGCCAGCGCAGCAAGATCGCCGTGACGACACGGCAGCCTGGCGTCGACCCCGTCGGCTCCTGCGTGGGGCTGCGCGGCATCAGGATACAGAACATCGTCAACGAGCTGAACGGGGAGAAGATCGATATCGTCGAGTGGAGCGCAGACCAGGCCACCTTCATCGCCAACGCCCTCTCCCCGGCCCAGGTGACCAGCGTGGAGATAGACCAGGAGGAGAAGACGGCGTCGGTGGTGGTCCCCGACCGCCATCTCTCCCTCGCCATCGGCAAGGAGGGGCAGAACGCCCGCCTCGCCGCCAAGCTCACCGGGTGGCGCATCGACATCAAGGCCGCCTCCATCGCCGAGGCGGAGCGCGTGGCCGCCGCCGAGCAGGCCGCCATGGAGGGGCAGGAGGAGGAGGCGGTGGAGCCTCCAGCGGCGGAGGTCGAGGGGGAGACAGTAGAGGCCGTCGTCGAAGAGCTGCCCCTGGAAGAGGAGGCGGCACCCGCAGAGGCCGCCCTCGCAGAGGGGCCCGCCGCCGAGGAGGCACTGGTCGCGGAGGAGCTCACCGAGCCCACCCTCATAGAGGAGGAGGAAGAGGAGCTCGTCCCCATCGAGGAAGGGCATGCGGAAAAGGAGGCGGAGGTGGTGGTGGTAGCAGAGGCAGCGGAGGCGGCGCGTGCCCCCCAGCTTCGCTTCGCCGAGGACATCTTCCCGGGCAGGGCCAGCCGGTCGGCCAAGAAGGCCAAGAAAGAGAAGGGGAAGAAGACAGAGACGAAGACGGAGACCGAGAGTGCCAAGGCAAAGAAGACACGCCGCGCACCGCGCGCACATAGAGAGGAAGAAGACCTTGAGGGAGTGGCATATAACCAGCCACGATGAGAGATGAGCGCGACGGCGAAGACAGCAAAGGGCCAGCGACCGAGGCACGTGCCCATGCGCACCTGCATCGGCTGCCGCGAGCAGCGGCCGAAGCGGGAGTTGGTGCGCATAGTGCGCACACCCGCGGGCACGGTGGAGGTAGACACTACGGGCAAGCAGGCAGGGCGGGGCACGTACCTGTGCAGGTCGGCGGAGTGCTGGGAGCTGGGCATTAGGCGGCAGCGCCTGGACCACGCCCTGCACACCACCATCTCGCCCAAGGAGCGGGAGGGGCTCTTGCGCTACCGGGAAACGCTCTCCCCACCCGAGGAATAGTCTATGAGCACTGACAGCACCCAGGGGAAAGAGAAGTCCGAGTCCAAGGCCACAGCGGCCCCCAAGGAGCCTGCAGCCTCCAAGGAGCCTGCGGCCAAGACTGCCGCCAAGGCCACGGCGGCCCCCAAGGAGCCTGCGGCCAAGACCACCGCCAAGGCCGCGGCGGCCCCTAAAGCGCCTGCGGCCAAGACCGTCGCCAAGGCCACGGCGGCCCCTAAAGCGCCTGCGGCCAAGACCGCCGCCAAGGCCCCGGCGGCCCCTAAAGCGCCTGCGGCCAAGACCGCCGCCAAGGCCCCGGCGGCCCCTAAAGCGCCTGCGGCCAAGACCGTCGCCAAGGCCCCGGCGGCCCCTAAAGCGCCTGCGGCCAAGACCGCCGCCAAGGCCCCGGCGGCCCCCAAAGCGCCTGCGGCCAAGGCCGCCGCCAAGGGGCCGAGCGCGCCCGAGCCGCAGCCAGTGACCGAGGCGGAGGACACCGTCCAGATACCGTCGTCGCTCACGGTGAAGCAGCTCGCCGAGCTCCTGGAAGAGGACGTCGTGGACGTCATCAAGCAGTTGATGAGGAACGGCGTCATGGCCAACATCAACGAGGTCATCGACCACGATACCGCGGCGGCGGTGGCCACTGCCTTTGACCTCCAGGTCGCCCCCCCACCCAGGCACTCCGCCCCCGGCCGCAAGGGGGAGCGCTACCTGCGCTTCTCCGAAGATGACACCTCGGTGCAGCGGACGCGCCCACCGGTGGTCACCATCATGGGGCACGTGGACCATGGCAAGACCAGCCTCCTCGACGCCATACGCAAGACCAACGTCACCGCCACCGAGGCCGGCGAGATCACACAGCACATCGGGGCCTACCAGGTGGAGGTGGCCGACAAGAAGATCACCTTCCTCGACACCCCAGGCCACGAGGCCTTCACCGCGATGCGGGCCCGCGGCGCACGGGTGACCGACATCGCCATCCTGGTGGTGGCCGCCGACGACGGGGTGATGCCCCAGACCCAGGAGGCCATCGACCATGCCCGCGCCGCCGGCGTGCCCATAGTGGTGGCGATAAACAAGATAGACAAGCCCAACGCCAACCCGCAGCGGGTGAAGCAGCAGCTCGCCGACCACGGGCTCCTCATCGAGGAGTGGGGCGGGGAGGTGGTGTGCGTCGAGGTATCGGCCAAGAGCAAGGACGGCATACCCGACCTCCTGGAGAACCTGCTCCTCGTCGCCGAGATCGAGGAGCTCAAGGCCAACCCGGAGCGGAGCGCCGTGGGCGTGGTCATCGAGGCCCAGTTGGACAAGACCAAGGGCTCCCTGACAACGGTGCTGGTGCAGAGCGGCACCCTCAAGGTGGGAGAGCCGTTCACCGTGGGCGATACCTGGGGCAAGGTCAAGGCCATGTTCAACGACAAGGGGAAGCGCCTGCGCAAGGCGGAGCCGGCGATGCCGGTGAAGATCATGGGGGCAGAGAGCGTGCCCCAGGCCGGCGACATCTTCACCGTGACCGCGAGCGATAGAGAGGCGCGCACCATCGCCCAGAGGCAACAGCAGGAGACAAGGCTCGCCGCCTCCCCGCCCAGGCGTGGCGCGGCCTTGAGCGACCTCTCCTCCCAGATACGCGAAGGCCAGGTGAAGCAGCTCAACATGGTGCTGAAGACCGACGTCCAGGGGAGCATCGAGCCGGTCAAGGCCTCCCTGGAGCGCCTCTCCCTGGACGAGGTCAAGGTGAACATCCTCCACACCGCGAGCGGCGGCATCACCGAGGGCGACGTGCTCCTGGCGCTGGCCTCCAAGGGCATCGTCATCGGGTTCAACACCGGCGTCGAGCCCGGGGCACGGCAGCTCGCCGACGCCGAGGGGGTGGACATCCGCTGCTACGACGTGATATACAACCTGGTCGACGACGTGGAGAAGGCACTCAAGGGGATGCTGGCCCCCACCTTCGTCGACGTGGTGGAGGGCCACGGCGAGGTGCGCGCGGCGTTCTCCCTCTCGCGATCAGGCAAGATAGCAGGCACCTACATACAAGACGGCAAGGTGATGCGCAGCTCCCTGGCGAGGGTGCGTCGCGGCGACGCAGTCATCCTCGACTCCACCATAAGCAGCCTGAAGCGGTTCAAGGACGACGTCCGCGAGGTGGCCACGGGCTACGAGTGCGGCATCGGCATCGAGGGGTACAGCGACATCCAGGTGGGCGACACCATGGAGTTCTACCGCCGGGAGCGCGAGGGGCGATGAGCAGGCGCACCGAGCGGCTCAACTACTTAATCCGCGACGAGCTGGGCGAGATGCTGCTCCGCGAGGTGAAAGACCCCCGGCTCGATTGCTTCCTCTCCGTGACCAGGGTGAGCATAACCAGTGACTTGAGGCACGCCAGGGTATTCGTGAGTGTCATGGGCAGCGAGCAGGAGAAGCAGGGGGCACTGGAGGGGCTGGCCTCGGCGGCGGGGTTCTTCCACCGCGAGCTTAAGGGACGCCTCTCGATGCGATGCGTGCCCACACTGAGCTTCCACGAAGACGACTCCATAGAGCGCGGGGCCGCTGTCCTGCGACTGATAGGAGAGGTGGCCGAGGACACTGACCCCGCAGGTTGAACGTTTGAGCATCGATGGCATCTTCAACGTAAACAAGCCCCCGGGCTGGACATCGCACCAGGTGGTGGCAGCGGCGCGGCGCATCGCCGCACAGAGGCGCATCGGCCACGGTGGCACCCTCGACCCTGAGGCATGCGGTGTGCTCCCCCTGTGCCTGGGCCAGGCCACCAGGATGGTCCCCTACCTCCAGGAGGCCTCAAAGACCTACCTCGCCGAGATCGAGATGGGCACCGCCACCGACACCCACGATGCCACGGGGAAGGTGGTCTCGGGCAAAGACCCCGGCGCCATCTCCCAGGGGCAGGTAGAGCAGGTGCTCGGGGCCTTTCGCGGCACCATCGCGCAGACCCCTCCCATGTACAGCGCGGTGAGACACCAGGGGAGGCGCCTCTACGAGCTGGCCCGCGCCGGCATCGAGGTAGAGCGCTCCCCCCGGCCAGCCCACATCTTGAGCCTGGAGCTCGTCGAGTGGCAGCACCCCCGCTTCACCGTGGCAGTGGACTGCGGCAAGGGCACCTACGTGCGCTCCCTGGCCCACGACATCGGGCAGGCCCTGGGCTGCCCCTCCCACTTAAGATGGCTGGTGCGGCAGAGGTGCGGGCCATTCCCCATCGAAGACAGCCTCTCCATCGCCCAGCTCGAGGACGCCTTCGTCCACGGGTACTGGCAGGAGCTCATCCACCCCATCGATGCCGTGCTGGAAGGCTGGGCCGCCGTCATCGTGAGCGAAGAGGACGAGAGGGCGATTTCACACGGCCGCCCCCTTGCGCTGGAGGGGGGAGAGGGAGGAGCAGGCGGCCGTCTCCGTGCCTACTCCCTTGACGGGCGCTTCCTCGCTGTGCTACGCTTCGTACCAGAGAGCGGGCAGTGGCGGCCGGAGAAGGTGTTCTGCGGCCGCGAGGGCGCGGGGCGCCCCGGTCTCGTGGCCAGGACTTGACAGCGACGCCGAAAAGTGGCTATATTCAACCAGCTACGCGATAGAGAGGTGAAAGGGGGTGGTGAAGCGTGGAGGCCTACTGCTTCAAGTGCCGGGCAAAGAGGGAGATAAAGGGCGCGGAGAAGGTCACCCTAAAGAACGGAAGGCCGGCCACCAGGGGGACCTGCCCCGTCTGCGGGACCAAGGTATATCGCATCGGCAAGTCATAGCCATATCTCTCTCCTGGGAGGTGGTCTCTGCGGGGGGAGGAGGAGGGGCCCTTTCACGGGGTTGCCGCTACCCCCGCGGCGGCTACGGGAGCCTCTCCAGGAGGGTGCGTGCATTAGAGATGAGTACTTCATCGATCTCCCACTCGTCGAGGCCGGCCCCCAGGGCGATGGCCCGGCTGGAGTGAGGAGAGAGCAGGTCTGAGACATCGTGGGCATCGGAGTTGAGGATGAGCCTGGCCCCCGCGAGGCGCGCCACTTTTACGACGTGGCCGTTGGTCAGGGAGTGGCCGGCACGGGCGCTTATCTCCAGGAAGATGCCGTTGGCGCACGCCAGCTCAGCCTGTTCCAGGGTGATAAGACCGGGATGAGCCAAGATATCGACATAGGGGCACTGGAGCGCTGCCAGGTTGGTGCCGGATGCCACCGGTTCGGCGATGGTCTCACCGTGAACCACCACCAGGCGAGCCCCCAGCTCTTTGGCCCTCTGAGCCGCCTCCCCTATAGCCTGGGGAGGCAGGTGAGTGAGTTCCACGCCGGGGATGGCGGTTATATCCCAGTGGGCGTTGGCCAGAGCGCAGTCGGCAGCTACCTCCGCCATCAGCCTCTCCAGGTAGCCGACGCCAGCATGATCGGTGAGCCCGATGGCCCGGTAGCCCTGGGCCTGGGCTCGCCTTATCATTTCTACGGGGGAGAGCGCGCCGTCGCTCAGCGATGTGTGGGTGTGGAGATCGTATATCACGGATGGCCTCCTGGCAAGTTTACATTATAGCATAATGTAAGGGGGTAGATTTGAGCAAGATAAACGTGGCCGTAATCGGGGTGGGCAACTGCGCCTCCTCGCTGGTGCAGGGAGTCCACTACTATCGCAACGCCCCAGAGGACAAGGCCATCCCGGGACTGATGCACACCAACCTCGGCGGCTACCACATCGGGGACATCAACTTCGTGGCCGCCTTCGATATCGACCGCAACAAGGTGGGCAAGGACCTCTCCAGGGCCATCTTCACCACCCCCAACAACACCTTCAAGTTCTGTGACGTCCCCAAGACCGGGGTAACCGTGGAGCGGGGCATGACCCACGACGGGCTGGGCAAGTACCTCTCCCAGATCATCACCAAGGCCCCGGGCTCCACTGCCGACATCGTCAAGATACTGAAGGAGCGGGAGACCCACGTGGTGGTCAACTACCTCCCCGTGGGCAGTGAGCAGGCCACCAAGTGGTACATAGAGCAGGTGCTCACCGCGGGCTGCGGCTTCATCAACTGCATCCCGGTATTCATCGCCCGCGAGCGGTACTGGCAGGGCCGCTTCGCCGAGCGCGGCCTGCCCGTGATCGGCGACGACATCAAGTCGCAGGTCGGTGCCACCATCACCCACCGCGTGCTCACCAACCTGTTCCGCGACCGCGGGGTCCGCCTGGAGAGGACCTACCAGCTCAACTTCGGCGGCAACACCGACTTCTACAACATGCTGGAGCGAGAGCGGCTGGCCTCCAAGAAGATATCCAAGACCGATGCCGTGACCTCCCAGCTGGACTACCAGATGAACTCGGACGACATCCACGTGGGGCCCAGCGACTACATACCCTGGCTCAGCGACCGCAAGTGGTGCCACATCCGCATGGAGGGGCGCACCTTCGGCGACGTCCCCTTGAACCTGGAGCTTAAGCTGGAGGTGTGGGACAGCCCCAACTCGGCGGGGGTGGTAGTGGACGCCATCAGGTGCTGCAAGCTGGCCATGGAGCGCGGCATCTCCGGTGCACTCGTCGCGCCCTCGGCGTACTTCATGAAGTCGCCCCCCATCCAGTACAAGGACGACGAGGCGCGGAGGATGGTGGAGGAGTACATCCACGGGAGCAACGAGTGACCGTCTACTACCTGGTCCGCGTCTTGAGTGCCTTCCTGTGCCTCCTGCCGCGTCGTATAGCCTATGCCATGGTCACCGTCGGGGCCGACATCACCTACCTGGCCTGGCCCCGGGGCCGCAACGCCATCCGCGACAACATGAGCCACGTCCTGGGAGTGGGTGCCTCGCCGGGAGAGATAGACCGGCTGGCACGCCAGTCCCTGCGCAACTACTGCTGCTACATAGTCGACTTCCTGCGGCTCGCCCGGCTGGGGCAGGCCGACCTCGAGCGGCGGACCTTCTCTCCAGGGTGCCACCACATCGACAGGGCGCTCCAGGAGGGCAAGGGGGCCATCCTGGTGGGCCTGCACATGGGGAACTGGGACCTGGGGGGGGCCGTGATCTCCTCGCGAAACTACCCGTTGAACGTCGTCGTGGAGAGCTTCGCCCCGGCCAGGCTCAACGAGTTCGTGCAGCGGCCGCGCATCGAGAAGGGGATGAAGGTGATCCCCATGGAGAGAGGGGTCAAGCGCATGGTGCAGACGCTGCGCTGCAACGAGCTCCTGGCCCTGCTCATCGACCGACCCTGCCCCGGAGAAGGGGTGGCGGTGCGGTTCTGCAACGCGGTGACCCACGTGCCCCGGGGCGCGGCGACGCTGGCGCTCAAGACCGGGGCCACGGTGCTGCCGGCGGCGTCGGTGCGCCTGCCCAACAACACCTTCCTCACAATGATCGATTCCCACATCTCGTTCCAGCCCAGTGGAGACATAAAGAGCGACATCCAGGAGCTCACCCAGAAGATAATGAGCGCACTGGAGCGGATGGTACAGCAGTACCCCGACCAGTGGTACATGTTCCGCCCTATGTGGCAAACGGAGAGTGCCTAAGTCGAGTCATGATGGCCGATAGAGCACCACACGCCCCGGACACGGTGGAGAGCGGTCGCGGGGTGGCTGATATCCACATCCACAGCGATGTGGGAGATGGTATGGCGTCCATCGTCGACATCCTCACACTCGCAGAGGGAGGAGGCACCCTCGACGTCATCGCCATCACCGACCACGACGAGATCAGGGGCAGCCTCGAGGCGCGAGAGATGGCGGCCCGGCGCGGCTACCACCTCCAGGTGGTGCCTGGCATAGAGGTGACCACCAACGAGGGCCACCTCCTCGCCCTCTTCATGGAGCACCCAGTGGCCCGCCTCCAGCCGCTGGAGCACACCATCGAGGCCATCCACGAACAGGGCGGCCTGTGCATCGTCCCCCACCCCATGAGCTGGCTCACCGAGAGCATAGGCCTGCAGGGCATGGAGCGCATCATGTCATCACCAGATGATGCCATATACTTCGACGGCATCGAGGTGGTGAACGCCACCCTCGCCGGGCGGGTGTGCAACGGCAAGGCGCACAAGTTCCGCGAGCGGTACCACCTCGCCGCCACCGGGGGCAGCGACGCCCACTTCCTGACCGCCGTGGGCAGTGGCCTCACCCTCTTCCCCGGGCACAGCGCCCAGGACTTGAGGCAGGCCCTGGTGCAGGCCACCACCCAGGCCTGCAACGGGAAGAAGGTGCCCTTCAGCGATATAGGGCTCACCCAGCTCGTGAGGCAGCAGATAAAGAGCCGGGGCTTCTCCTTACGCAACATCGTCAAGAACATGGTGCGGGAGATCACCCAGTGAAGGTTGCCCTGGCCTCACCCTACGACTTCGCCTACCCCGGCGGGGTCACCGCCCACGTCGTCCACCTGTACGATGAGCTCGGCAAGATGGGACACGAGGTGAAGGTCATCGCCCCCTGCTCCGAGCGGGCGCGGGTCTCACACGACATCGAGCTCATCGCCATAGGGAAGCCGGTCCCCATCCCGGCGGCGGGCTCGGTGGCGCGCATCGCCGTATCACCCTGGCTCTCGCGGCAGGTCAAGGCCTGCCTCGACCGGGAGCGCTTCGATGTCATCCACCTGCACGAGCCCCTCATCTCGACGCTCACCCTGGCCCTGCTCGCCCACTCGTGCGCGGTGAACGTGGGCACCTTCCACGCCTGCCACGACGAGCCCCGCGGCTACCGCATGGCACGGCCCCTCATCAAGCGGTGGTTCGACCGGCTCGACGGCCTCATCGCCGTGTCCCCGCCGGCGCGCGACTTCGCCGGCAGGTACCTCCCCGGCGACTACCACATCATCCCCAACGGCATCGACGTGGAGCACTTCTCCGCCGACGTCCCCCCCATGGAGCAGTTCTGCGACGGTAGGCAGAACTGCCTCTTCGTGGGCCGCCTGGAGAAGCGCAAGGGGCTTAAATATTTACTGGGGGCGTTCCGCCACGTACAGCAGGAGGTACCCCAGTCCCGTCTCATCGTGGTGGGGCCCGCCGAGAGCAGGGTACGCCAGGAGTACCAGGCAATGGCACGCGAGCTGGGGCTCACGGACGTGGTCTTCGTGGGCTTTGCCCCCTACCAGGACCTGCCCCGCTACTACCGCAGCGCCGACGTCTTCTGCGCCCCGGCCACCGGCGAGGAGAGCTTCGGCATCGTCCTCCTGGAGGCCATGGCGGCATCCAGGCCCATCGTAGCCTCCGCCATCGACGGCTATGCCAGCGTGCTCAGCGCGCCGGCAGAGGGGCTGCTGGTGCCCCCCCGCGACGAGCCCGCCCTGGCCCAGGCCCTGGTGCGCCTGCTCAGAGACGAGCCGCTGCGCCAGGGGATGGGCGCCCGGGGACGGCAGAAGGCGGAGCGCTATAGCTGGCACAACGTGGCTAGGAGCGTGCTTGCGCTCTATCAGGACCTGCTCTGATGGCTGAGCCCAGGCCCGAGTTAAATGAGCACAGAGGTTTATATGTGGCGAATAACCGATATCAGTGACACCGTGCGCCGCCTCTTCCTCCCCGCGGGGAAGGCCATCGCGAAGACTGGGCTCACCCCCAACAACCTTACCCTCATCGGCTTCATGGTGAACGTGGGCGTCGCCTGGGTGCTGTCCACGGGGCGCTTCCTCATCGGCGGGGCGCTGGTCATCCTCGCCGGGGTCTTCGACCTCCTCGACGGGGCGCTGGCCCGCAGCACCGGGCGCAGTACCACCTTCGGCGCCCTCCTCGACTCGGTCATGGACCGCTACTCGGAGGCTGTGATACTCTTCGGCCTCCTGATATACTTCGCCTACCAGGGGGCCACCACCGAGATCATCCTCATCTTCGCCACCATCATCGGCTCGCTGCTGGTGAGCTACGTGAAGGCCCGGGCCGAGGGCCTGGGGCTGGACTGCGAGGTGGGGATCATGCGCCGCACCATGCGGCTCCTGGTGCTGGCGCTGGGGCTGATGCTGAGCGCAGTGGCGGACCAGGCCCTCCTCGTCACCCTGTGGGTGCTGGCCATCTTCACCAACACCACGGCGGCGCACCGCCTGTACTTCGTGTGGCGGCTCACCCGCAGCCAGCCCCCCACGCAGCCGCCACCGGAGTAGGCCCCCTACTCGCTGCGCGTGCGGCGCATGGAGCGCACCGTCCAGTAGACCACCAGCACCGCGATGACCAGGCCTACGATGACTACTGTGCGCAGCCACGAGGTGATGGTGGAGAAGCTGCCCACGCCGGACGGCAGCGTGAGCGTGGGCGTGGGCGTGAGCGTGGGGGTGGGCGAGGGCCGGGGCTCCACGCCCAGGCTCTCCCGCCACAGGGCATCCAGACCGTCCACGTCGAAGCCGTAGACCGCCTTCAGGGCATCGTCGGCGGTGCTCCCCTCCTGGAAGGTGTCAAGGAGCGCCACCAGTTTCCCGCTCCCGTAGCCGTCGATGAGGAAGGCCACCAGGCTGTAGCTCTGGGCATAGGCCAGGAGGGCCTCCTCGGCATCGGCGGGGAAGGAGCCGGAGAGGCTGCGCACCGTGAACAGCTCATCCTGGAGTATGGCCACAGTAAGCGCCGGCGCATAGCGCGCACCGTGCTCCCCCTCGGCATACACCGCTATCCCCTCGTCGAGCCACGTGGGCAGCAGGCCAAAGGGGCCGTAGACGGCCTGGTGCGTCACCAGGTGCGCCATCTCGTGGGCTATCGCCCCCTCGCCCCACGAGAGGTTGCCCGGAGATACGGCCAGCGCGATGATGCCATAGCTGTAGAAGGCCAGGCCCCCGGTCCACTCGTAGGGGTAGATGAAGGCCGACAGCAGGTCGGCCTGGCTCCCGTAGATGTAGACGCTCACCGGGCGCTCCAGGGAGACCCCCATGTCGGCGGAGAGCATGGCCTGGGCCTCGGTGGCGGCATCGAGCAGGTCCTGGGCGAACCACTCATCTCCCTGGTACCAGTACAGGGTCACCTCCCCGCTCTCGATGTGCTGCCAGGCGAAGCGGCCATCGTCGAAGACCACGGTGGCGGCCTCGGTCTGGAGCGAGTGGCCCTCGGCGTCCTCGACGAGCCACCAGAACTCTACCTGCGCCCCCGGCGGCTCCCCGCCACTCTCTACCATGTCCCACTGCCACGAGGCACTCACCTGCGCACCGGGGACGAACTCCACGTCAACGCGATGGACTATCGGTACCAGGCTTGCACTCTCTACTGTGTACAGAAGGTCGATATCGGCGATGGGCGCCGGGCCCTGTACCTCTATGTCGAAGGTGATGGCATAGGGGAACTGCACCGTGGCCGCGCTGGAGATGACCTCGATATCCTCCTCGGCACACACCACCGTCGGGGACGCGGCCACAAGGGCCAGCACTAGGACGCACAATGCCGCTCTCTTCCCTCTCACTGTCCCTCCTCGCCTATGGTAGTCTTTAGGTAGGCCTCTATGAATGGGTCTATATCACCATCGAGCACGGCCGTGGGGTTGTGCACCTCAAGGCCGGTACGATGGTCCTTGACCATCTTGTAGGGGTGTAAAACGTAGCTCCTGATCTGGTTGCCCCACCCTGCACTCACGTGCTCCCCTTTGAGCCTGGCCTGCTCCTCGGCCATGTTGGCCAGCTCTACCTCCAGCAGGCGGGCGCGCAGTACCCTCATCGCTGTCTCCCGGTTCTGGAACTGCGAGCGCTCGTTCTGGCACGTCACCACGACGCCGCTGGGGATATGGGTGACGCGCACCGCGGTGCTGGTCTTCTGCACGTGCTGCCCGCCAGGCCCGGAGGCGCGAAAGAAGTCTACCTTGAGATCATCGGGGCCTATGCTCACCTCTACATCGTGCTCTGCCTCGGGCATCACCTCTACCAGCACGAACGACGTGTGGCGGGCATGATCGGCATCGAACGGCGAGAGCCGCACCAGGCGGTGTACCCCGCGCTCTGACTTGAGATAGCCATAGGCATGGTCGCCAACTACCTCTACCGTGGCGCTCTTTATCCCTGCCTCTTCTCCGGGCGATGCCTCCAGCACCTCGGCCTTGTACCCGCGCTGCTCGGCCCACCTTAAGTACATGCGTAAAAGCATCTCTGCCCAGTCCTGGGCCTCGGTGCCCCCGGCACCGGCATGTATGGCGAGGATGGCGTTCCGGCTATCGTACTCCCCGCCCAGCAGCAGCTCGAACTCCTGACGCTCAAGCTCTCTGCTCACTCGCTCTATCTCGGCCTCTATCTCTCCCTCCACAGAGGGGTCTTCCTCCTCGACGGAAAGCTGGGCCAGGGTCAGCGCATCGCTCACCCTGCTCTCCATGCCGCGCCACCGCTCTATTACCCCTCTGATACCTCCCATCTGCCTCATCAGTCGCTGCGCCCGCTCCTGGTCTTGCCACAGGTCGGGCTCTGCCGACTTGCGCTCTAGCTCGGCAAGCTGGCTCTCTAAGTCGGCTATGTCAAAGGCGCACCATGATGGCAAAGATGCGCTCCTTCAGCTCCTCTAAATGCTTCATATGCTCTTGCACGTCTCTCCTCCTTTTTT